>DASYZG010000056.1:0-33485 GCA_035946575.1 Terriglobia bacterium
GGATACGCCGGGTCTCTCTTCGGCGCACCTGAACAGCGGAGTCCTGGGATTCACGCTCCTCCTCTCCCTGTTGACCGGGATCACCTTTGGGCTGGTCCCGGCGCTCACCGCGTCGCGGGTGGACATCAATCATTCGCTCAAGGAAACCGGCCGCAGTTCGACCGCCAGCGCGAGGACTCGCGGCCGGCTGGGGCTGCTGGTGAGTTGGGAACTCGCGCTGGCAGTCGTCCTGCTTGCGGGCGCCGGGCTGCTGATCAAGACCTTCGTCGCTCTGACCCACGTCGACATGGGAATCGACCCGCGCAACGTCTTGACGATGTGGGTTTCCCTGTCGAGTCCGCAGTATGCGAAGCGGGCCCGTGAGGTGGAGTTCTTCAAGGAGCTCTTGAAGAAGGTGGAAGCGCTGCCTGGCGTGACCTCGGCTGCGGTCCTCGATGGAGGTGGACTTCCGCCCGATGGCGGGAACGGTTACAGCTTTCTCATCGCTGGGCGCCCGACGCCGCCAGCGAGCGAGTACCCAGACGCCGTGAATCGAGTGATCAGCCGCGATTATTTCCGGACGATGGGCATCCAGCTTCTCCGCGGCCGCCTTTTTACCGAATCCGATGATGCAGGTTCACCCAACGTGGCGGTCATCAATGAGAGAATGGCGCGCGACTACTGGCCTGAAGATGACCCGATCGGCAGCCAACTTACTTTTCCCTACATCGAAATGGCCCCGGACAGCAGAACGAGAACGGAATCAGCTGTACGCTTCACCATCGTCGGGGTCGTGAAGAACGTGAAGAACCGTGGCCTGGAAGTTCAGCCCGACGAAGAAGTCTACGTGCTCTACACCCAGGAACCCACCTATTCCGTGCCGAGGATGCTCCTGGTGAAATCGTCGGTGGAATCTGGGTCGCTCGTCTCGGCGATCCGCAGCCAGGTGGAGGCGCTGGACCCGGCGCAACCCATTGGGGACATCGCAACGCTCGACGAGATCGTCACGCAGGCGCGGGCGGGAAGTCGGTTTCCCATGGTTCTGCTGGTCCTGTTCGCCGGACTGGCGCTGATGCTGGCGGCAGTCGGCATCTACGGGGTAATGTCCTACTCGGTCGGCCAGCGCGTGCACGAGATCGGCATTCGGATCGCGTTGGGCGCCGATCGGAGCGACGTTCTGGGCCTTGTGGTTGGTCAAGGTGCGAAGCTGGCGGCCATCGGCGTGGGTATGGGATTGGCCGCGGCGCTAAGCCTGACGTGGTTGATGTCGAAGGTGCTTTTCGGCGTGCGGCCCCAGGACCCCCTGACATTCGTCGCTGTCATACTGATCCTGATCGCGGTGGCTGTCTTCGCGACCTACGTCCCGGCACGGCGCGCGACAAACGTGGATCCGATCATTGCTCTGCGGGAGGAGTAAAGGGGGACCCGTAAGTTGCCTCCTTCCGCATCATGGTCAAGCGAGCCTCGGCTGACTAGCGGGCAACTTGACCCACGATTCTGGGCAGCGGATCTGCGGACGATTGAGGAAAACGCTGGCGGCGTGCCTTCTCGTGAAGGCCGCCGCCCAGCAAAGGAAAAGGCAGGAGAGAGTCGAGATGCTTTAACCCGGAATTCCCGAGAGTAGCTCTTTCCTCCGGAATCCCACGGTGACCAGCCCAGGCCCGTCAGCCAGCCAAGTGCCAGTTCCGGTGCTTTCATTCCACGCCGGAGCTGGTCCCGGGACATCGATTCCGAGGCCGTCCGAAAGTATCGGCAGGTCGAGTTTGGAAGTCAGTACAGCAAACAGCCGATAATCTGTATAGTAGTGACGATTTGTATAGGTGTATCTGTCAAGGTCGATGCTGACACTCACTTCATGCGGGAGCCAGAACGTGGCAGGCAAACGGTGAAACTGGACGGGCGCGAAGGTCACAACCGTGGTCGCGCGGTGGAGCCCTGCCCGGGGTTGCGGCGCCAGCAGATCGGTGCGCATCTGGACCACTTGTCCGCCAGCCGCATCGATCCACGCAACGCCTTGAACCAGAATAGGAATCTCTTGCCCTGCGATGTTCCAATGGGACATCCCTGCCGGGTCAATATGCTGCGCGAAAGCCAGTACGCGGCATTGGCGCTCGCGCAGCACCTGGGAACCGAGATCCCGGTAGTCGGTAATGAGCTGTTCGTTCGGGCCGAAGACCAGAGGCAGGGATGTAAAGCCGCTGGTTCGCACGAATCCGGAGGCGGCGGGCTGGGAATTTCGCGCCCTTCCCTGCAGGTCGGTACGGTATTCCTTGATCTGAAGCGGATTAGCTGGATCAGTCAGCATAAGGTAGCGGAAACGCTGAACCGCGCGCTCGTTCTCGGCCGCCGGGCTGTTGGTCAGTTCCCGCGACTCCTCGATGGTTTCGATCGAAGTCGTGTTTTGAAAATTGTGCCAAAAGCTCTCCAGCCTTGCGGCCACCTTGGCCAGCGCCACTGGCAGAGCCGACTGATCGGGTGCCGGTTTCAGGCCCTTGAGACCAGGAACTTCATGAAGGATTCGCTTCAATGGCCAGGTGGTGACGGGCTCCGCGCCGCGGTAGGCATCGATGAATGGCTGGTCAGGATCGGATGACCGCGCGGCCGCCAGCCGGTTTGCCGGGAGCAGCGCGACCGACAGAGCGGCAACCAGGGCTGGGCGAAGGTCAAGTCCCACCCATGGAGCATGGCGCAAAGCGGATGCGGAAGCAACCGAGTTCGGGGCTTGGGGGCTGGACGCGAAGACACTCCTCCGACGAACAAACTTCACGCCCGCTGTTGCATCAGAACCAATGAGGGAAGAGGCGGGGGAGCATGCTATACTTGTCGACAGACAAAGGAGTTCTATGAAGCCCACTCGCAGACTCACCTGGCTGGTTACTGTGGCGGTCGCGGCAGGAACCGTGGCCGGAGGCCTTTATGGCCCGAAAGTGCAGGCTACCACCGTCGGCGGCGCCGGAAACAACGACGGCTCTGTCCAGAGCAGTCTCCAGGACTTCACCCGGATTTACGAGATCGTCCAGCGCGAGTACTCTGACCCGGTGGATCCCAACAAGGCGATCTACGGGCCGGAGAACGCGTCCGCGATCGGCGCTATTCCGGGCATGCTGCGCACGCTTGACCCGCACTCCAACTTCTTTGATCCCCATACCTTCGCGCAATTGCGCGAAGAGCAGGAAGGCAAGTACTACGGGGTGGGCATGACAATTTCGGCGCGCCTCGACAAAGCCGGCAAGCTCGCGACATTCGTGCAGGAGCCCATTCCCGGATCTCCGGCATTCAAGGCTGGGCTGCGGCCGGGCGACATCATCTGGAAAGTTGACGGCAAGGCGGCCGAGGGCCTGAACACCAACCAAGTGGCCGACATGCTGAAGGGGCCCAAGGGCACCGTCGTGCACGTCGAAGTCCAGCGCGAGGGCTACGACCAGCCCGTGGACTTCACCATCACCCGCGATCAGATCGAGCGGCCGACGGTGGACAGTGCTTTCGAAGTGAAGCCTGGGGTGGCTTACATCCACGTGAACGGATTCGACGAGACCACTGACGACGAACTCAGCGCCGCGTTGCAGAAACTGGGCGGGCCCAACATGAGCAACATGAAGGGACTGATCCTCGATATGCGCGACAATCCCGGCGGCTTGCTGGAGGAAGCTGTGGACGTTTCCGATCACTTCCTGGCCAAGGACCAGTTGATCGTTTACCACTACGGACGCGCTTCCAGCGAAAAGCGGTATTTCGTGCATAACGGCAACCACGGCGAAGAGTACCCGATGGTGGTCCTGATCAACCGCTACACCGCGAGTGCCGCGGAGATCGTGAGCGGCGCGCTGCAGGATCACGACCGCGCCTTGATTTTGGGCGAGCCGAGCTTCGGCAAGGGCCTGGTACAGACGGTTTACCCGCTGAGCGATCATGCTGGCCTCGCGCTTACCACGGCGCACTACTACACGCCGAGCGGCCGGCTGATCCAGCGCAATTACACCGACGTCTCGCTCTACGACTACTACAATCGCAATGAAGACGCGCCCACACCGAAGAGCCAGGTCAGGCTGACCGACGGCGGGCGCGAGGTCTACGGCGGCGGCGGGATCACGCCGGATCTGGAAGTCCCTCCGCCGAAGCTGAACGACGTTCAGCAGAAGCTCGTCGATCATGACGCCATCTACGACTTCTCGGAGCACTATCTGGGCGTCCACAAGACCATCCCGCGCGACTTCCAGGTCACTCCCGACGTGCTCGACGAATTCGCCAAGTACCTGGGCGATGAGCACCTGAACGTTACCTCGGCCGACCTGAATGACAATACAGACTGGCTGAAGCATCGCATCCGGGTGCAACTGGTCGGGATGATCTACGGCACCGACGAGGCCTTGAAGATCGAAAAAGAGAATGATCCGCTGGTCGGCAAGGCCATCGAAAGCCTGCCGCAGGCGGCCGCGCTGCTCGAACGTTCCAAGCAGTACGTCGCCAGCCGCGGATCGCAGCTTGGCGATAAATAATTCGGGACCTCGGGCACCCTTTTGGTCCGCAGGGAGTGGAGAGCAGGCAGCAGCCAAAGAGCGCGGGCATCGCGACTGGCGTTACCGCAAGAACGGATTAAATTGGCGCTCGTCACCGACAGTGGTGGCGGGTCCATGACCTGGAAAAACTGGCGTTAAGTCGTCCAGGGTCAAAATCTTGGACGAGATTGACCGCAGGATTTTGTCGTATGACCCACCCCACAGATCGGTGCGACCGATGCTGGCTTGGAACAGCGTATCGCCGCTGAAAAGCCGGTGTTCAGCCCCAGGAAGATAAAGAGACAGGCTCCCGGGTGAATGTCCCGGGGTATGAAGCACTTGGAGCGCCTGGGGACCCCACGGGAGGGTATCGCCCTCGCGCAGGAATTGATCGATTTCGATGGTCTTTGGCGGCCGCATGCCGAGCCACGCCGCCTGCGCCGCAAGCTGCTGATACATCGGGAGATCCGCATGATGCATGAGCGCTGGGGCACCGCTGGCGCGGGCCAGCTTTTCGAGGCCGCCGACGTGGTCGATGTGGGCGTGCGTCGCAACCAGGTACTTCGGCGTAAGACCATGTCGCAAAAGCACTTCCTGGATACGCTCGATTTCGTCACCGGGGTCGATCACGACCGCCTCGCGCGTGGCTTCGTCGCCCAGGACGTAGCAATTGCACTGCAACATCCCCACCGGAATCACTTCTTGGATCATATGTCTGCATTTTATCCCAAACCCGTTGCCTTTTTCCCGCAATCACACCTATATTGAGCCTTGACCTTCGTGTGTTGGAGACGAGCCGGTGTCAAAAGCAGCCGTTCCGCGGATTTTCGTCACCCTGGCCGCCCCCACGCTCGCGGCCATGGAAGATCAGGCGGCGAGTTCTGCGGGCGTGCACACTGGGTTTGAGCTGCGCCTCGACTACCTTCAGAGTTGGAACAACTTCCCTGCCGAACTGCACCAGATGCTGATGCGCTTGCGGGCTCCTCTGACGATCGCCACCTGCCGCCGCGCCGAGGCCGGCGGACTCTTTCCGGGCTCGGTCGAGGAACAAATCGAACAGTTGGAAGCCGCGGTCGGCGCGGGCTGCCATCGCGCCGATGTGGAGGTTGAATCGATCGAGCGCTCCGGTACCCGGATCCTCGAGCGCCTGCGGCCGGCCAGGGTCATTGTTTCGCACCACGACTACCGCCGCACGCCGCCACTCGGCCCCATTTACCGGAAGCTAGCTCGCTTTCCGGCGGCCTTCCTCAAGATTGCCACCCACGCCCGGACTCTCGAAGATAATTTGCGCTACGCCGACCTGCTCCGTGCCCACCGCGCAGGCAGCAGGCTGGTAGCGCATGCGCTCGGCCCCTCGGGACTGCCGTCGCGCCTCATGGCGCTCAAGTGGGGCTCGGCGTTCACCTACGGGTCGGCGGGCCAGCACCTGGCGGTGGCGTCCGGCCAGTTGCCCGCCCAGGTGATGCGCTCCGTCTATCGCGCTGACCGGCTCGACGCGCGCACCCAGATCTATGGCGTCGTGGGCTCGCGGGCCTCGATCTCGCTCTCGCCGGCCATGCAGAACTCCGCGATGCACGCCAAGCACGTCAATGCCATCTATTTGCCCTGCGAAACCGGCAATCTTGGCGATTTTCTCAAGCTCGCACGCCGCCTGAATTTTTCAGGGTTCAGCATCACGATGCCATTCAAGACATCGATCATCCGCGAGCTCGACTGGGTGGAGCCGCTGGCGGGAGAAATCCGTGCTTGCAACACGGTGGCCGTGCAGCGAGGGAAGTGGACGGGCTGGAACACCGACGCCGCCGCCGTCGTCGATGTGCTCGCCAAACGGCTGCGCCTTGCCGGCAGCCGTGTCCTGGTGCTCGGTGCCGGCGGCGCGGCGCGCGCGGCAGCCTATGCCCTGCGCGCCGAAGGCGCCGAAGTCATGATCTCCGCTCGTCGCGAGCCCGTAGCACGCCGTCTAGCTCAGGGCATCTCGGCGCGCGTGATTCCCTGGGGCGAGACCGACGGCCTCGACGTCGACATTGTGATCAATGCTACGCCGGTTGGCATGTCGCCGCACGTCGAAGCACTGCCCACGGACTTGGCGCGGCTCCGGACGCGCGTAGTGTTCGACATGGTCTATCATCCTTACGAGACACGTCTGCTGGCGGACGCGCGCCGCCGCGGCCTTACGGCAATCTCGGGGCTGGAAATGCTGGTAGCTCAAGGCGCGCGGCAGTTCGAAATCTGGACCGGCCAATCGGCACCGCGCGCGCTGATGGAACAGGCAGTGCTGCAGGCGTTGGGGCATCCGGTGGAGAGAGATTAGACGGTTATCGGTGAGCGGTTTGCAGACTGCGAATTGAAATAGGCGAACGCAAAACCGGCGACCGCCCGGCAACTGAGAACCGTTTCTATGCTCGAAGTCTTCCCCAGTTTCGCTGAATTCAAGCGCCTGGCGCGTCGCGGCAACGTGATTCCGGTAGCCACGTCGGTGGTGGCCGATCTCGCGAGTCCGGTCGCCGCCTATCTGAAGCTCGCTCAACCCTATTCCGACAGCGCGCACGGTCGCGCGCATCCGTACAGCTTCCTGCTGGAGAGCGTCGAGGGCGGCGAACACGTGGGCCGCTACACCTACTTCGGTGCTGATCCTTTTCAGACCGCCGCCTGCCGTGGACGCCGGATCGTTGTGGAGAGGGGTGGGCGTCGCCGCGAAGAATCGGGCGGAATCTTCGACTACCTGCGCGAGACCGGGCGCCACTATCAGGCCGCGGTCGCGCCGGGCATGCCGCCATTTTCGGCCGGAGCGGTCGGCTATGTGGCGTACGAAGCCGTGCGCCAGCTCGAGAATCTGCCGCCCCGCGTCCAGCCCGACGTGGAACTCGACGACGCCTTCTTCATGTACTACCGCAACCTGGTAGCCTTCGATCACGTCGGCCACCGGATGCTGATCATCTCGAACGTGTTCGCCAACGATGATCGGGGCGGACTCGAAGGCAAGTACCGGGCGGCCGTTCGTGAACTGGAGCGCATGCGCCGGGTGTTGGAAGCACCGGACGGAGCCCTGGCCCATAAGCGCCGCCCGAGACCAAGGGCTCGGCTGCTGCTCAAATCCAATCTAACGCGCCGCAAGTACGAACAAATTGTCGACCGCGCGAAGGAATACATCCGGGCCGGTGACATCTTCCAGGTCGTGCTTTCACAGCGCCTCGCAGCGCCGTTGCGCACGCCGGCGTTCGACGTCTATCGTGCGCTGCGCATCGTCAATCCGTCGCCCTATCTCTATTTCCTTCGCACCGGCCCCGTGACAGTCCTCGGATCGTCGCCGGAAATGCTGGTGAAAGCCAGCGGACGCGCGCTCGAGTATCGCCCCATCGCGGGGACGCATCCGCGGGGACGCACCGAGGAAGAAGACGCGGCGCTCGAGCAGAAACTGCTTGCGGATGAGAAGGAACGCGCCGAGCACCTGATGCTGGTTGACCTCGGCCGCAACGATCTCGGACGGGTCGCCGAAACCGGCAGCGTGCGCCCGCGCGAGTTGATGTTCGTGGAGCGCTACTCACACGTGATGCATTTGGTGTCCCGGCTCGAGGCGCGGCTGCGCCCGGACGCCGACAGCTACGGCGCGCTCGCCGCCTGCTTCCCCGCCGGAACGCTGTCCGGTGCGCCCAAGATTCGCGCCATGGAGATCATCGACGAACTCGAGCCCACGCGGCGGGGTCTTTACGGTGGCGCGGTGCTCTATGCGGATTTTTCGGGGAATTTGAACGCCTGCATCGCCATCCGCACCATCGTGGTGCGTGACGGCATGGCTTACCTGCAGGCCGGCGCCGGGATCGTCGCAGACTCGGCACCGGCGCGCGAGTATCAGGAGAGCATAAACAAAGCGCGCGCTCTGCTGCGGGCCATTGAGATCGCTGAAGGCCACTAGAGGGTCGCCCGGCAAGCTCCGTCCCGAGCTTCTCGAGACGGAGCTTGTCAGTGACAAAAGCTACCGCCAGTAGTGGTCATCATCGTCGCGATGCCGCCAGCGCCGATCATGACGATGGTGCCAGCGCCAAGCATCGCGGTCACGATGACGATAGTGACGGTGCCGGTGGTAGCCGTCTCGGTCACGATACCATCCAGCGTCGCGGTCGGGGAATACCCAAGCGTAGGACGGAGCAGGAATGGGCCGTGCCGAAAGTGCAGTGGGAATGATCGCTACAGTGATAAGGGCAAGAAGGAGAATTCCGAGACGTACCATGGCTCTTCACCTCCTGCCCGGATAGGGGCAAGCGTGTGACCAAATCCCGGAATCGGCTAAGTTCATGGACACGCGGGAGGAAGGACCCGCAAGTGTATTTCGTGCTGAGCACAATGCACCAATTGAGCCATCAAAAGCCACAAAATGGGGCAAAAGCAACCATCTCGGATGGCGCTCGGCGGGTCTGGCATCTGCGCTCAGACCCGTCCGAGGCGCCGGTGCCGGTATCAGGCCCGCGCCGCCACACCGCCGGCTACGATCTTCTGCGACAGGCCTGCAACCGCTTTGGCCGTTGCGCCTTGAATGGCCGCACGGGTGCCCGCATCAGTGAAGCGTGCAGCCAGCTGATTGATCGCTAGCGCCAGTGTGAGCTGGTTGGCCTCCGACTTGCCCCACTCCGGATCCTCCCAGCCATGATTGAATAGCCACAGCAGTATCGGATTGGTTACAACCAACTCCGGAACTTTGAATTGAAAGTTGCCCATCGGTTTCCTCCCGGGTAATTTTTGACTCCAGTAGCGTAGTGACGTGCCGCGCCCAGCCGTTTCGCACGCGGGGGGAAAATCGTGGAATTGCGACGGCGTTAGCGCGGACGCTCAGGATTTCGAACCGGCGGGAGCGGAGGGCGAGCCGAAGCTTTCCCGTACCAACGCGAGCCCTTCGGCGGGCGAGGAAACCCGCCCCTCGAGCTGGGCGTCGCGGACCGCGTCGAGCATCGGTTTGAAGGCAGGACCGGGCTTGTACCCGACTGCGATCAGATCGTGGCCGGTCACCAGCGGCTGCGGGCGGATGACCTCGGCCGGCGTCTCTTCGCGCATCTTGCGGGCGGCTTCGTAGAGGGTGAGATCGCCGTGGCTGGCCAGGCAATCCAGGCGATGAAGCTCCAGGTGCTCCTCAAACCCGGCGAGTGCGAGAAACTTGAGCTGAGTCGAGCGCCGCATGTTGAGGAAGTCTTTGAATCGCATATGTTGCGCGATCAGGTCGAGCACACGCTGGGTCTCATGCGACGAAATCCTCAAACGGCGGCAGACCTCCTGTGCGATCTTGGCCCCGACTTCCACATGACCGTCGAACCGGATGCGCTCGCGGACGGCAAAAGTCGCGGGCTTCCCGATATCGTGCAAAAGAACGCCGAGAGCCAGTGTGGAAGTCACCGCCACGGGCCCGGTGCCGAGATCCTCCAGCATCATTAGCGTGTGAATCCAGACATCGCCCTCAGGGTGAAACTCCGGCGGCTGTGCCACACCCTGCAGCCGCTTGACCTCGGGCAAGGCCTCGGCGAGCAGCAGCGTCTCGTCGAGCAACTCAAAGCCCCGGCGAGCGCCCCCCTCGGTGAGGATCTTCAGAATCTCGTCACGGACACGCTCGGCGCTGACCTCGCGGATCGCGGGCGCAAGGCCCTGGATCGCTTCGAAGGTCCCCCGTTCAATCACGAACTTGAACCGGGCTGCGAAGCGTACCGCACGCAGCATGCGCAATCGATCCTCGGCGAAGCGAGCCCGCGGGGCGCCAATGGTCCGCAAACGCCGCGCGCGGATGTCTGCCTGCCCGCCGACAAAGTCCAGCACACGATTAGTTACAGGGTCGTAGAGCAGGCCGTTGATGGTGAAGTCGCGCCGCTGAACATCCTCCTGCGGCGTGCGCGCGTAGCGGACCTGGACGGGGTGGCGCCCATCGGCATAGACGCCGTCAGAGCGGAACGTCGCGACTTCGGTGATGAACCCGTCGCCAGGCACTGCGATTACGCCAAATTGCGCGCCGATCATCAAGCCCTTGGGAAAAAGCTCGACCACCTGCGGCGGCGTGGCGTCAGTGGCCACGTCGAAATCTTTGGGGTCGCGGCCCATGACGAGGTCACGCACGCAGCCCCCGGCCCACAGCGCCTGAAATCCTGCGCCGCGCAGGCGATCGACAATAGCTCGCGCCGCGGCGCGCCTGGCGTCCATGAGGGTATTACAGCAGGTTTCAGCGTTAAGGCGCTAGGCTCGGCTCGCTGCCAGCAAGCTTTCTGCTAAAATGTTGCTTGGCTGGGCCTCGCAGCAAAAGGACTCGGATTCCCGCATGGCTGACAACCTGGTCATTTATCCCGGCTCCTTCGATCCCATCACGAACGGGCATCTGGACCTGATTGAGCGCGGGGCGCGTATGTTCGACCATCTGGTGGTGGCCATTCTCACCAATATCGAGAAGCGGCCATTCTTCACCGTTCACGAACGGGTCGACATGCTGCGCGAGGTGACCAGGGGAATGTCCAACGTATCAGTGGATACGTTCAGCGGACTGCTGGTGGATTATGCGAAGCGCAAGAAGGCCCGGGCGATTCTGCGCGGCATCCGTGCTTTCTCGGATTATGAGTACGAGTTCCAGATGGCTCTGATGAACCGCAAGCTCGAACCCGGCCTGGAAACGGTCTTCATGATGCCGGCGGAAGCTTACACCTACGTCAGCTCCCGGCTGGTGAAGGAAGTATTGCTGCACGGAGGGAATCCCAAGAATCTGGTTCCGCCCTTCGTGGAGCGGCGCATGAAGGAAAAACTCGCGGCGCGGCGCGCCGCCAATGGATAGGGCCATGCACTTTTCAGAAGGCATTTCTCGAATCACCGTCTCATCGACCGCTGCCGTGGTGGCACGGGCCGATCAGCTCAAGGCATCGGGCGCCAATCTGGTGGATTTCGGCGCCGGCGAGCCGGACTTCCCCACCCCGGAGCACATCAAGCGGGCGGCGGCTCACGCGCTCGACAGCAACTTTACCCGCTACACGCCCACGGGCGGCATCGGTGATCTCAAGAAGGCCATTGTGGAGCGGCACCGCCGCGACCTCGGGTCCGGCTACAAGCCCGAAGAATGCCTGGTCACGGTGGGAGGCAAACAGGCGATTTTCGAAGCTGTGGCCGCGACTGTGAATCCGGGTGACGAGGTGATTCTGCCTGTTCCCTACTGGACGTCTTACCTTGACATCATCCGCTACTCCGACGGCCAGCCCGTGCTGGTTCACACCCACGAGCGCGAAGGCTTCACGCTGTGGGCGGCCGATGTCGAACGCATGATCACACCCAAGACGCGCATGATCATTGTCAACTCGCCCGGCAATCCCACGGGCGCCGTAGTATCGAACGATGAAATGGAGAAATTGCTGGCGTTGGCCATACGCCACAACATCTGGCTGCTGACCGACGAATGTTATTGCCGGTTCCTCTACGACGGCCGCGCGCCGTTCTCGCTGGCGGCTTCCGGAAATCGCGACAACCTGATCGTGACGGGCTCGCTTTCGAAAACCTATGCCATGACCGGCTGGCGCGTCGGATTCGCGCTCGGGGCCAGGGAATTGGTCTCGAACATGGTCAAGCTGCAGAGCCACTCCACTTCGAACGTGACCTCGTTCGTGCAGCGCGGCGCGGTCGAGGCGCTCTCGGGTCCGCAGGACTCCGTGGAAGCAATGCGGGCGGAATACGAACGGCGCCGCAACCGCATCGTGGAAGGCCTCAAGGCCCTGCCGGGTGTGACCTGCGCGCTGCCGGGCGGCGCGTTCTACGTCTATCCCAATGTGAAGCAGTACCTCAATCCTGAGCTGAACGTGAACGCTCTGGCGTCTCGGCTGCTCGACGAGGCCTTGGTGGCCGTGGTGCCCGGACCCGCCTTCGGCACCGACGACCACGTCCGGTTCTCCTACGCGGCGTCGCTCGAACATATCGAAGAGGGACTGACGAGGTTCGGCGCCTTTCTCGCCAAGCTTCGTTCCACCCATGCCTCCAGCCATGCCCGCGCTTGATCAACCCTTGCTCCTGGTGCCGGCCCTCAAAGAGAAGATCTGGGGACGCGAGCAGCTCGACCCACTCTATAATGGCGCCGGCAACGGTGGTGAACCCGGGCGTTCGCCTTCGCCTCACCCCGCGAAGGCAGCAGCCCGCCCGGCGCGCCGCATCGGGGAGGCATGGCTGACCGGCGACGAAGCGAGATTCATGACCGGACCGGTGGCAGGGTTGACTCTCGGCGAAGTGTTCGCGCGCTCGCCCGTGGAGCTCTGCGGCCGAAATTGGAACGCGGACTACTTCCCTTTTCTGGCGAAGTTTCTTTTCACCAGCGATTGGCTCTCGATGCAGGTGCATCCCGACGACGACTACGCGCTGCGCCATGAGAGCAGCCGCGGCAAGACGGAGGCGTGGTACGTCATCACAAGTGATGATAACGCCGAGATTGCCCTCGGAGTGCACACCGGCACGACACGGCAGGCCCTCGAATCCGCCTGCCGCCAGGGGCGATCGCGCGAACTCGCGGTCAGCTTCTCGCCGAAACCGGCGGAAGGGGTCTTTGTGCCCTCCGGCAGCCTCCATGCGCTCGGACCGGGCCTTGTGATCTTCGAGCTTTCCGAGACCAGCGACGTGACCTATCGCCTGGACGACTACGGCCGTCTCGACAAACGCCGTCGGCCGCGCCCGCTGCACTTGGAGCGCGGCCTCGAAACCGTGCGTCTGGAGGCGCCCGGGTACCGCGATCTGCCGCGCCTGGAGTTCAAGGAGGATTTCGGCAGCCGGCGCTACGTGGTCGCCTGCCGGTATTTTGCCATCGAAGTTCTCAGCCTGGAGGACCGCTGCTCCTTCGCCGCGCCGGAGGATCGGGTCGAAGGTCTGGCGGTGATCCGCGGCGAAGGCCGCGTGGAGACCTCGCGCGGATGGCTGGCCTACGCTACTGGCCAGAGCTGGCTGATCCCGCCCGGCGCGGAGCCCTGCCGGCTGGTGCCCGAGGAAGACTCAACCCTGATTCGTTTTTACGTCCCCGACCTCGACCGCGACTTCCGACGGCCGTTGGCGAAGTTGGGCGTTGCACCCGACCTGATCCGCAAAGTAGTATTCGAGAACTGATGCCTCGCGATTCGGTTTTCAACCATGCCTACGCCGTCATTCTGGCGGGCGGAAGCGGGACCCGCTTCTGGCCGGCGAGCCGGCGGCGCCGTCCCAAGCACCTCCTCGAAGGCATCTTCGGGCCCGGTACACTGCTCGAACGCACGGTCAAGCGCATCAATCCTGACATCCCCGCCGGCCGCACTTACATCTTCACGAATGCGCTTTTGCAACGTTCGATCACGAGGCTCCTTCCACGAATTCCGTCCCGCCAGATCGTTGCCGAGCCGGCAGCCCGCAACACGGCGCCCAGCCTTGGCCTGGCAGCGCACGAGATTCTGCGCCGCGATCCCGAAGGCATCATGGTGGTGCTCCCATCCGACCATCTCATCAGGAAAGCCGCGGTGTTTCGCAGCGTAATCCGGGCGGCGATCGAGGCGGGCAGCGTCGAGGGCCGATCGATCCTCGTCGGGATCAGGCCGTCATCGGCGCACAGCGGCTTCGGATACATCCGGCAGGGCGGCGAACTCCCCGCCGTACGCGGGCACCGTATGTACAGCGTGCGAAGCTTCCTCGAGAAGCCTTCGCTCGAGACGGCTGCGCGCTGCGTTGCCTCTGGCGAGTATCTCTGGAACGGCGGGATGTTTGTGTGGCGCGCCTCGACACTGCTGGCGAATCTCGCGCGCTTCAAACCCGGCATCGCGCGCGCCCTCGACCGCATTGCCGCTGCCGGCGGAGCAGACTCCCCATCCACCCTGGCGCGCATTTATCCCAGGATCGAGAAGATTTCGGTCGATTACGCCGTCGCGGAGCACGCCGATCAAGTCTGCGTGATTCCGGCTGATATGGGCTGGAGCGACGTGGGAAGCTGGTCCGAGGTGTACGCGCTCCGCCGCAAGGATGCCGATGGCAACGTGCGTCCGCCCGGCAGCCTCTGCTACGATGCACGTAGGAATCTCATCATGGCCCGCAAGTTCGTGGCCGCGGTCGGTGTTCAGGACCTGGTGATTATCGAAACCCCGGACGCCATCCTGGTGGCGAATCGGAATCGCGCTCAGGATGTCGGCAAGGCCGTCGCCCAAATGGAGAAGCGGGGCTGGCAGGAAATCCTCTAGGCTCGAAAGTGGTCATGACGAAGCCGGGCAAGGTCAAACCCTCCATCCAGTTCGGCACCGATGGCTGGCGCGCCGAAATCGGCGAAGGTTTCACCTTCGACAACGTGCGCCGCGTCGCCGCCGCCGTCGCGGACTACGTGCGTGAAGAGGGCGATTCCAGCCGTGGCCTGCTGGTGGGCTATGACATGCGATTTCTGTCGCCGGACGCCGCCGGCGTTGCCGCCGAAGCCATCGCGCAGCGCGGTGTGCCCGTCACCCTGGCAGACCGGGCCACGCCGACGCCGGCCGTGAGTTATGCGGTGGTCGAGCGCAAGTCCGCCGGCGCATTGATTGTCACCGCCAGCCACAATCCCAGCCGCTGGAACGGGATCAAGTTCAAGGCGCCTTACGGCGGCTCAGCGCTGCCTTCAATCATGCAGCGCATCGAGTATCACCTCAATGAACGGGGCGGCGCCGGCGCCCCCGGGCTGCGCGGACATCGAGCGCATCGCGAGACCGCGGACCTTGTTGCCCCCTATCTTGCGCGGTTGAAATCCATCATCGATTTCAAATCTATTCAGCGCTCCGGCCGGCGCTTCGTGATCGATCCCATGTTTGGCGCGGCGCGCGGTTTGATTGCGGGACTCCTCGACGAGGCCCACATTCCCTTCACCGAGATTCACGCCGAGCATAATCCGCTCTTCCCGGGGCTCAATCCGGAGCCGATCGAGCCCCACGTCGGCGACTTGCAGCGTGCCGTGAAGGACGGCGCCTATGACGCCGGCTTCGCGACCGACGGTGACGCTGACCGGGTGGGCGCGGTGGACCGCGACGGCTCGTTCATCGACTCCCACAAGATATTCTCCATCCTTCTCCTGCACCTCGCGGAAGACTTGAAGCTCTCGGGCGAGGTCGTAAAGACATTCTCGACGACGGACATGATTGACCGCCTAGCGGCAAAGCATCGTCTGCCGCTTACCGTTACACCCATCGGCTTCAAGTACATCTGCGAACTCATGCTGAAGCGCGACGTCCTGATCGGCGGCGAGGAAAGCGGCGGCATTGCCACCAAGGGCAATCCTCCGGAGCGTGACGGCATCCTCAATTCCCTTCTCCTCGCCGAGGTCATGGCCCGCCGCGACCGCACGTTGCGCGAACTGGTAAACGACCTCTCGGGAGAATTCGGACCGCACGTCTACAGCAGGACCGACCTCGAAGCCAGCCGGCCGGGCATGATGCGCCTGCTCGCGCATCTTCGTCACCACACGTTTCAAAAGATTGCCGGACGCCGCATTGCGTCCACCGAATCGTTGGACGGCTTCAAGATGTTGTTCAAGCCCTCCGGCTGGCTATTAGTGCGTCCTTCGGGCACCGAGAATCTCCTTCGTCTCTACGCTGAGGCGCCTACCCGCGATGAGGTTGACCAGTTGCTCGGCGCCGCGGAGGCATTGGCGCGCGAAGCGGAGGAGTCGGCGTCGAAAGCGTAGAGAGGAACGCTTGCCCGAGGATTCCCCATTGACGTCGTCGCCGGCCGGGCCGGTGAGGTCCCCGGGAGCGCCGGCTCAGCCGGCATCCTCTGACGCTCAAGCCGGGCGTTACCATCGCACGCAGAGAATTCTCGCCGTTGCCGGATATCTCGCCGACGTGCTCGTCCTTGCCATTTTGCTTTTCACCGGCTGGAGCGCCGCACTGCGCTCGTTCGCGTCTGGGCTGGCGCGACCCTGGCCGTTGGCCCTGCTTATCTACGCGGCCATCCTCGGGCTGATCCTGAAGACCGTCAGCCTGCCTCTCAGCTATCTCGACGGATTCTGGCTGGAGCATCGTCACGGGCTCTCTAAGCTGACGCTCGGCGCCTGGCTGAAGGACGAACTCAAGGGGTTGCTGCTCGCCGGCCTGCTTGGAGCGCTGGCCCTTGAGCTGATTTACGGTGCCCTTCACGCCTGGCCGCGGCACTGGTGGGTGATCACCGCGGCCGTCTTTGCCGGATTCTTTGTCCTGCTGGCCAATGTCGCGCCGGTACTGCTGCTGCCCGCTTTCTTCAAGCTCCAGCCGCTGAATAACCACGGCCTGGAGGAGCGCCTCCGGCGCCTCGCCGAGTCCGCGGGCGCGCGCGTCAAGGGCGTTTATGAGTGGAAGCTTGGCGAGAAGACCCGCAAAGCGAATGCCGCGCTCACAGGCCTTGGGAACACTCGACGAATTCTACTGGCGGATACGCTGCTCGAGAACTTCAGCGAGGACGAGATTGAGTCCGTCCTCGCCCATGAACTCGGTCATCACGTTCATGCCGATATGTGGCGCGGTCTTGCGGTGCAAACCGCAGCAACCTTCCTCGGCCTCTACGCCATCCACCTCGTTCTGGGCCGCTGGAGCGTGCCCCTCGGGTTTCGCGGCGCCTCGGACTTCGCCAATCTGCCCCTGCTGGCTTTGGTCACGCTGGGCGTCTCGCTCCTGCTTCTCCCGGTGGTTAACGGCTTCTCACGACGTGCGGAGCGTGCGGCCGATCTCTTCGCGATTCGGTCCGTGGGCCACCCCGCCGTCTTCGCCTCGGCGCTCGAGCGCCTGGCTGTCATAAACCTGGCCGAGCGCAAACCGCACCGATGGGTCGAATTCGTCTTCTACAGCCACCCCTCGATTGCCCGGCGGATTGAATTCATCCAGAGGCACGCGCCCCATGCCGACATCCAGTCGCAAATGCCACGATAGGGGGTCAGTTTGGAATTAGCCGACCACCCCGGCCTCCGGCCACCCTTCCTCGTCGAGGAGGGGTGTTTGCACTGAACACTTGCGAGTCCTGGTTGGGGAACGCGCGGCAATCGGAGATCGAGCACCCCTCCTCGATGAGGAGAAGTGGCCGGAGGCCGGGGTGGTCGAAACGGTCGGAAATCGACCCACAACCAGGGGTGCGTTTCGGTTGAAATCTACTCTTTGCCGCTGGCAGCCGGCGAAGCCAGGGACTTGCGGACGGCGTCGAGGACTCCGTTGGCGAATTCCACCGCGTCCGGAGTGGAGAAGCGGCGCGCGAGTTCCAGCGCCTCGTTGATGACTACCGCCGGAGGGGTCTCAGGATGGTGCAGCATTTCGTAGATGGCGAGGCGAAGCACGTTGCGGTCAACGGCCGCCATGCGTTCGAGCTTCCAGTGTTCAGCATGGCGGCGCACCAGCGGGTCGATGCTCTCAATCTCCGCCACGGTGCCCTCGAAAAGCCTGCGCGCGAACTCCTTCACCTCGTCGTCCGCTTTGTGCGCGGGCAGAAAAGCCGCCAACACCTTGCCGGGCGTGTGCTGCCCCACCTCCCACTGGAAGAGCATCTGCAGGGCGAGTTCGCGGCTCTTGCGGCGTGATGGCATGCGTGCCTTTATTGTCCGGTGAACTTGGGCGGGCGCTTTTCGAGGAAGGCTCGCGTGCCTTCCTTCATGTCGGCGGTCGTGCAGCAAAGCCCGAACAACGTGGCCTCGAGGAATTGTCCCTGCTCCTCGGTCATTTCCATGCCGCGATTCACGGCCTCCATGGCGAAGCGGACCGCCAGCGGGCCGTTGGCCATGATCTTACGCGCCAGGGCCTCGCACGCGCCGATCAGGTCCCTGGCGGGGACAACCTGATTCACCAGGCCGATTCGCCAGGCTTCCGCAGCGTTGATCGGCTCGGCGGAGAGAACCAGCTCCATCGCCCGGCCCTTGCCCACGAGGCGCGGCAATCGTTGCGTTCCTGCGTAACCCGGGACGATACCGAGCTTCACTTCGGGCTGGCCGAGCTTGGCGTTCTCCGCCGCGATTCGAATCGTGCAGGCCATCGCCAGCTCGCAGCCGCCGCCCAGGGCATAGCCGTTGATGGCGGCAATTACGGGCTTGCCAAGATTCTCGATCAGGTCGAGCACCCGCTGCCCGCGAATCGATCGTTCCTTGCCCTCGACGGGCGTCTGCAAAGCGAGCACACCGATGTCTGCGCCGGCCACGAAGGCCTTCTCGCCGGAACCGGTCAGGATGACGGCGCGCACGGCCGCGTCCTGCTGGATGTCCTCAAAGCAAACCTTGAGATCCGCCATCACCTGATCATTGAGGGCATTCAGCTTCTCAGGACGGTTGATGGTGACGCAAGCGATCCCGTCCCGGCGCTCCTCGAGCAGAGTCTGGTAAGCCATCGTTCTTCTCCAGTGTTCCCTTGCTGTAGCGGCGGCGGATGACCGCCGGCCTTTCGAAGAAAAACGCCCGGCGGTCATCCGCCGCCGCTACAGCAGGGCCTCAGCGTATTTGGCAATTCTCCTCAGTCGTTCTTTACCGCCACCACGCGCAGCCGCCGGTAGTCGATTACCCAGGCGCCGTCGCGAAACAAGTCCGGTCGCAGCCGCTCTTCCAGGCGCGCAATGAACTTCGTACCTGCGTCGGCGGGCAGGTTCTGCGTGACCCGCCCCAAGAACATCTGCAGCCAGTCTCGCAGCCCGTTCTCGCCACCTTCCAGCGGCGTAGGACGGTCGAAGAGAACTGCGTACCGAACCTCCAGACCCTGGCGCTCGAGCACGGCCGCGTACTCGGCGACGCTCGGGAAGTACCACAGCCCAAGATGGTCGCCGACAGGCGCCTGAGTCAACTCCTCAACCACCGCAACGGCGGCTCGCGACAGCCGCCCCACGTTTCCCTTCCCGCCGAGTTCCGCCACGAACCGACCGCCTGGCTTCAAAGCCCCCGCGATCGCC
Organism: Terriglobia bacterium; assembly: GCA_035946575.1. Lineage (GTDB taxonomy): Bacteria > Acidobacteriota > Terriglobia > UBA7540 > UBA7540 > Gp13-AA77. The sequence goes on from DASYZG010000056.1 coordinate 19,326, forward strand.
GCTGCCACGGCCTCGCGTTTGGTCATCCAGTGCAGAGCGGCATTCGAAAAGACGGCGTCGAACGGCTCCGGCGATTGAAACCGCGCGGCGTCCGCAACCTCGAACCGCAAGTCGGGATAATTCGCGCGCGCTTGCCCCACCATGTCCGGCGAGCTATCGACGCCCAGCACCTGCGCGCCGCGTTTCGCGATCTCCGCCGTCAGTTGACCCGTGCCGCATCCGACGTCAAGAACGCGTTCGCCGGATTGGGGAGCGAGCAGTTCAATCAGGTCTTGGCCGTGTTTCCACACAAACGAATAAGAGCGCTCATACTGCCCCGGGTTCCAAACGCCCTCAACTCCGGACCGGCTTTCAAGGGTGGGCATCGTTGCTCAGCTCCTCGCTTCACTCCTCAGCTTCGACTTCCCGTTTGCGATCATTGCCGTTTCGCGATAAGCGGCACCAGGTTCCACCGAATCCTCTGTGTCCTCCGTGACCTCTGTGTTGGAAGCTTTAACACAGAGTGCACAGAGAGTCGCTAAAACGCCATTCTCATGCGAAGTGGAGAGCCGAATGCTCAGGAAGTCTGCGCAAGGTCGTTATCCTATCAACGAGTTGTTCGGTTTCGGATTCTTCGGATCGCTGTAATCGTAGAAGCCTTTGCCGCTTTTGCGCCCGAGCATGCCCGCGGCCACCATGCGCTTCATCAGCGGCGGCGCCGCGAAGCGCTTCTCACGGTATTCATTGAACATGATTTCCGAGATGTAGTAAGTGGTATCGATGCCGACAAAGTCGTTGAGTGTCAGCGGACCCATGGGATGCCCGCAGCCGAGCTTCATGCCGTTGTCGATGTCCACGATGCTGCCGGCGCCTTCTTCAAGCGCCCGGATGGAGTCGAGCAGGTAGGGCACGAGCAGCCGGTTGACAATGAATCCGCCGCGGTCCGAGGTGAGGATGGGCGTCTTGCCGACGGCCTTGGTGAAGTTCAGCCCGGCTTCGAGCGCCGCCGGATCCGTGACCACGGTCTTCACCACCTCGACCAGCTTCATCAGCGGGACGGGGTTGAAGAAGTGCAGGCCGAGAAATTGTGGCGCGCGCTTCGTCGCCGTCATCATCTCGGTCACTGAAAGCGACGAGGTGTTGCTGGCGAAGAGCGCCTCCGGCTTCACGATACTGTCGAGAGTGGCGAACAGCTCCCGCTTGCGATCGAGGTTCTCGATAATGGCCTCGATCACCAGGTCACAGTCCGCCAGGTCTCGCAATTCCAAAGTCGGATGCAGCCGCGCCGTGGTCTCCGCCTTCTGCTCCGCGGTGATCGTTCCCTTCTCGACGAACTTCGCGAGCGACTTCTCGATGATCCCCCGGCCCTTCTTCAGCAGATCGTCCGAAACCTCGCGCACCACCGTCGGGAACCCGGCCATCGCCGACACCTGGGCGATGCCTGAACCCATCAGGCCGCAGCCCACCACGCCTACTTTCCTGATCTCCATGAATTCTCCTTTGGTTGTCACACATCGGAGCGCGGCCGACATCACGCCTGCCCGCACTGCACTCAGGACTGTGTGCGAAGCAACAGCATATCCGGTTTGCGCGTCGTTGCCTAGACTGTGTGGAATCTGGTAGTGGGCTATTTTGAGCGTTTCGGCCAGTGGCGATGCTGATTCAGGAGGATGAGCACCCCCATAGCGACAAAGATGAGCGGGACTCCTCGGAGCAGCCAAAGTATGGGAGGGCCGGATATTCCGATCATCAACAGCATGTATCCGCCTCCGAGCACCCAGACGATACCGATTAAAACCCAAACCGGGCTGTACCTATCGTGGGCCTTCCAGACCAATCTCAATTTCTCACCCCGTGGCGCCGACATCGCTTTCTCATGTCGGCGCAACCCGCGAAAGTGCCTCGCCGCAGCAGGGTCAGAGCCTCTGCCAATCATCAAGGCCCACTTCACGCCCGGCGATACTGCCGACCTCCCGCATCAGCATACGTAGCTGAGCGACCCAGTACTCGGAATTTGAAGGAATAGCCAACCGTTTCTGACCAAGGACTCTGAACTGGCGCCGGGTACCGGAAAATGCCCCGTCGAAACCAAGGCGTCGAAGTCCGAATTCCCCGCGCTTTACACGGCGTCCAGCGGCTCACGGGAGGGTTCCCTGTTGAGGTCGATACGGGCGATTACGGGCAGCGGATGGCCAAGGCGCAGGCCAAGCAGAATCCAATCTTGAGAGTGGATCGTAACTCGTCCTCACAGGCGAGAAGCGAGCCTGAAAAGGCAAGCACGCCCTCACAGGATGGGATACGGCCGGCATAAGAGCCATCATCGAGCCTGTCGTACTCCGCTTCCGTCAGAGCGGCTCGGACGTAGTCGCTGAGTACAAAGGTCATGCCGGCGTCCTCGCAACTACTCGATTCTACAGCGCGGGCGCGAAACGCAAAACACTTCCCTCTGGCGCGCCCTTTGAACAGATCCGCCAGCCGGTCCCACCCTCGTTGAATGGCCTCGACCACCACGTGTCCTTCGAGCGCATGCCGGAGGGGAGCCGGGACGCCGTTATCAAAGAGGATGAGCATTCTGCATCGCGTCGATAGGCGGCGTGGGCGGGGTGTCAAGGCTCCGCGCCGCAAATTCGATCACCGCGATCACCTGTTCACGGGACAAGTGAAACCATTCCACAATCTCGTCGATCGAAGCGCCCGCTTCCAAATTGTCGAAGACAACAGAGACCGGCGTTCGCGTATCGCGGAATACCCATGCGCCGCTCCGTTTTCCGGGGACACTTTCGATGCTGGCACAGTGGGACCAATCAAGCATGCTTTGACTCCCTGCTTTGCTTATATCACAGTTGAGCAAAAGAGGGCGGTCCGGCTGGCCGAGCAATCCCACGGCCGCGCAGTACTAAAAACCCCTTGACTTTGAGCCATTCGGGTGTACAATGTGGTAAATGGACTGATGTTACCGATTCTATTAACCGTCCGGACGCGCTGTGAGTCGATTCCTTCGACAAGCCCGTCGAGCGGTCTTCGCCTGACACGCCAAAGCCAACCAAACCCATTGCGTTTAACCCTCGCGTCATCAGTGACTTATCTCATAAATGGCCGCCGCCAAACCCATTTTGCTTATCTTGCTTGTTTCCAGCGGGTTAGCCTCGAAGAAAGCCCGGTTTTCGGCAAAAAGATAGATGAATGCTCTGGAATTCGCTGCTTCTCGTGCAACCGTCGCGAGGTGTCGTGCGTGCCATCACGACCTTTTGTGACGCGTCAGCGAGGGGGCAGCGAAAACATCCCTACGATTCAAGCTGGAATGTGCTTTGATGTCAGCAACATACCGGGAAGACCTCGCATCCGCTCTGAGAATAGCCCGATCTCTGACCAGACCAGCGCACGTAACGCGCGTCGCGCTCTCGAAATGGCCGGGCGCCTGGTGCCGAAATTTCGGCGTTCGGCTCTCATGGCCGTGCTGGCGCTCTGCCTGATCGCGATCCCCTGCGCCGGGCAAAGCAGTCAGACTCAAGAGACCGTCATCGACACGGCCGCGCCGCGCACCCCATTCCCGCACTTCTGGGAGCAGATGTTCGGCTCGGGGCGCGCCAATCTCAGTCTGCGGGAGAGCTACCGGAACGATCTGCGCGAAGTCAAGAAGGTGACGGAGTTCCGTTATGTGAGGTTCCACGCGATTTTCCATGACGAGAACGGCGTTTACGACGAAGACGCGAGCGGCCACCCGATCTACAACTTCTCCTACGTCGACCAGATCTATGACGGGTTGCTCGAAAATGGCGTTCGGCCGTTCGTCGAGATCAGCTTCATGCCCCGGAAGCTGGCCGCGAGGCCCGACATCCATGCCTTCTGGTACAAGCAGATCGTGGCTCCGCCCAAAGATTACGCCAGGTGGGACGACTTGATCCGCAGCTTCGCCCGGCACCTCATCGAGCGGTACGGAATCGACGAGGTCTCGCAGTGGTATTTCGAGGTCTGGAATGAGCCCAACATCGACTTTTGGACCGGAAACCCCAAGCAGCAGACTTACTTCGAGCTGTACGACCACACGGCCCGCGCGCTGAAGTCGGTTGATACGCGGTTGCGCGTGGGCGGCCCCGCCACCGCCGCCGCCGATTGGGTGGACGCGTTCATCGCGCATCTGGCGAGCGAGAACGTTTCCGCCGATTTCATCTCGAGCCACGGCTACGCGGACGACACGGTCGAGAACCTGTTCCACACGCACGAGGACATCCCCATGGACCAGCGCGTCTGCCGCGCCATCGCCAAGGTTCACGGCCAGATCGCCGCCTCGGCGCGCCCTACCCTGCCTTTGTTCTGGACCGAGTGGAACGTTCCTTCCTTCGGCCCATTGCAGGCGCGCGACACGGTCTACGTGGGTCCGGCGCTCGCCGACGATATCCGGCAGTGCGACGGCCTCGTGCAGATGATGTCGTTCTGGACGTTCGATGACGTCTTCGAAGAGACGGGTGTGGTCCAGGAACCTTTTAGCGGCGGCTTCGGACTCATCGCCGCGGGCGGCATCAAGAAGCCCAGCTACGATGCCTTCGCGCTGCTGCACCGGCTGGGACACGAGCGGATTGCCAACGCCGCGCCCGGCATTCTCGTGACGAGGCGCGAGGACGGAACGCTCGTCGTGGCCGCCTGGAATCTGGTGGATCCCGATCAATCGGCAACGCCGCGATCGCTTCTACTCCGCTTCAAGGGAGTACCGCCTGGAAGCACGGTGGAGCTTCGTCGCGCGGACGCCGAGCACGTCAACACGCTCGCCGCCTACGCCGCCATGGGCAGACCGCGCTACCCCACTCGCGCCCAGATCGACGAACTGAACCGCGCCGCCGATCCCGGCCCGCGCGAGCTAAGGCGCCTCACTGATGGCCGCCTGGACCTGCAACTGCCCGTAAACGGGCTGGCAATCCTCGAAGTGGCGCCTTCCCATGACGGCTTGTTCTAGGCTACATAGATCAACGCGCTTGACATCCCGGCCGCGGCAGTGGAGAATGAGAGGCAGTATCTGCCTCTCGCGCCAGCATCCGATTCTGTAAACAGCGGAGGGCGATCGGGGCGGCTGCCATCACGGGAAAGACACGCGCCGGGATCTGCGGCAGGGTGGGAATCCGGCACTTTCATGAGCGATGCCTCGCACATTCGCAATTTCTCCATCGTGGCCCACATCGACCACGGCAAGTCGACGCTTGCCGATCGCCTGCTCGAGATCACCGGGGCGCTCTCCAAGCGCGAGATGTCGGCCCAGGTGCTCGACTCCATGGACCTGGAGCGCGAGCGCGGCATCACCATCAAGGCCCACAGCGTCCGCCTGCACTACCAGGCCCGCGACGGGCGCGAGTACCAGCTCAACCTGATTGATACGCCCGGCCACGTGGATTTTTCCTACGAGGTTTCGCGCAGCCTCGCGGCCTGCGAAGGCGCGCTGCTGGTGGTTGACGCCTCGCAGGGCGTGGAGGCGCAAACGCTGGCCAACGCCCAGCTCGCCATGAACAACCGGCTCGAGATCATTCCGGTGATCAACAAGATCGATTTGCCGGGCGCCGACCTCGAGATGGCCCGTCAGCAGATCGAAAACGCCCTGGCCATCGATCCCGCCGACGCGCTGCTGATCAGCGCCAAGGTCGGCACCGGCGTCGCGGAGGTGCTGGAAGCCATCGTCACCCGCATCCCGCCGCCGCGGGGCTCGGCGGACGCTCCCCTGCGCGCCCTCATCTTCGATTCCTGGTACGACAGCTATCGCGGCGTGGTGGTGCTGACGCGCGTAGTCGACGGCCGCCTGGCCACCGGCATGCGCATCCGGCTGTGGTCGAACGGCGAGGTCTATAGCGTGGAGGAACTGGGTATCCTGACGCCCAAGCCGGTCCGCGTGCCCTCGCTCGAAACCGGCGAAGTGGGATTCGTGATCGCCAACATCAAGCGCGTCGCCGACACGCGTATCGGCGACACCATCACCGACCACGACCGCCCCGCCTTCGATCCCCTGCCCGGTTTCGAGGACACGAAGCCCATGGTCTTCGCCGGGCTCTATCCGGTGGAAGCGAACGCCTACGAAGTGCTGCGCGACGCGCTCGAAAAGCTGCGCCTGAACGATTCCTCGTTTTTCTATGAGCCGGAGAATTCGCTCGCTCTGGGTTTCGGTTTCCGCTGCGGCTTCCTGGGCCTGCTGCACATGGAGATCATTCAGGAACGCCTGGAGCGCGAATATGGTCTCGACCTCATTACGACGGCGCCGAGCGTTCGATACCGCATCACCACCAAGCCGGGCGAAGTCACGTACGTGGATAATCCCTCGAAGTTTCCGCCGGCCGGCGACATCGCCAGGATCGAGGAGCCGGTGATCACGGCGCTGATCATGACTCGCGAGGAGTTTCTGGGCGGCATCCTGGCGCTGGTCGAAGAGAAGCGCGGCGTGCAAAAGGGCTTCGAATTCGTCTCCGCGCTGCGCGTGCTGCTTACGTATGACCTGCCGCTGAACGAGATCGTGCTCGACTTCTACGACCGGCTGAAATCGGTGTCGCGCGGCTACGCGTCGCTCGATTACCACCTGGCCGGCTATTGGGAATCGGACCTGGTGAAGGTCGACTTGCTGGTGGCAGGCGAAGCGGTGGACGCGCTCTCCTTCATCTGCCACCGCGAGCACGCCCAGCCGCGCGCGCGGACGCTCTGCGAGAAGATGCGCAAACTGATTCCGCGCCAGATGTTCGAAGTCGCCATCCAGGCCGCTATCGGAGCCAAGGTGATCGCGCGCGAGAATGTGGCGCCCATCCGCAAGAACGTCCTCGCCAAATGCTACGGCGGAGACATCACGCGCAAACGCAAGCTGCTGGAGAAACAGAAGGAAGGCAAAAAGCGCATGAAGCGCGTGGGCCGGGTGGACATCCCGCAGGAGGCATTTCTGGCTGTGCTCAAAGTCGGCGAGTAGCCGGCGCTTCGTCATCCCGGAGAAAACGGGACTGACGAATTCCCACGGGTACCACTCAGCGGCGGCCGGGAGAAGCGGGAGGCGAACTTGGGGCGGGCGGATTCACCGGTTGGGCGGTGGTTCCGTTCGATCGAGAATCCGCCGGCGTATAGGTGTAGATTTTCTCGCCGGGCCGCGCATAGTGCTGGTCCCGCGCCGCCTTCTCGATCGCGGCGGGGTCATGCCGCCTGAGGGCGTCCACTTCCGTCTGGAGGCCGTCGTTTGTGTTCTTCAGGGTGTCCGCTTTTTTCCGGAGTTCAAGATATTGCCGTCGCTCGCTGCGGTAGGCCAGATAGCCGTGCGCGCCGTAGACCACGTGATAGCCGAGCGCCGTCGCCAGAACCAGTCCGGCGAGCATGATAACCAGGGACACGCGGCGATCCCGAATACGAACCTTCATCCTGGCAACTAGCCTACCACAAATACCTTTGAAGCGTTAACAAGTGCGTCGAGTTCGATATGGGAGGGCGCCTCGCAATAGATCCGCGCCACGGGTTCGGTGCCCGAGAGCCGCACCAGCATCCAGGACCCGTCCTCAAAAGTCAGCTTGAGGCCGTCGGTGCGGTCGACGCGCGCCACTTTTCGCTTTTCGACGCGCTCCAGGTCGAGTTTGAGCTTCTCCGGCAGGGTGCGGCTGACCTCCGGCGTGAGCCGCACGTTGATGCGTATCGAGTAAACGGGCCCGGTCTTGTCGAAAAGCCGATCGATCTGCTGGCGCACGGAAAGGCCGGTGCGTGCCACGGCCTCGGCCACCAGCAGGCAGGCGAGGATGCCATCCTTTTCCGGCACGTGGCCGCGCACGCTCATGCCCGCGCTTTCCTCGCCGCCCATGGCGATCTTGTCCTGCCGGATCAGCTCACCGACGTACTTGAAGCCGACCGGCGTCTCGTAGAGCGGCACGTTGTGATACCGCGCCACGGCGTCGATCAGGTGCGTGGTGGCTACACTGCGGCCGAGGCCGCCCGGGAACTTGCGCTGTTCGATCAGGTAATCCGCCAGCACCCCCAGAACATAGTTGGGATGAATCCAGGTGCCGTCGCTATCGACCACGCCGAAGCGGTCGGCGTCGCCATCGGTAGCCAGTCCGACGGCGCATTCTTTTTCCTTCACCAGCCGGGAGAGGCGCGCGAGATTGGCCTCGTTCGGGTCAGGGCCGGATCCGCCAAACAGTGGATCGCGAAAATCGTCAACCGTGAAGACAGGCGTGCCGTGTTCCCTCAGCATCTGGTCGAGATAGCCGCGGCCGGCGCCATACAGCGGGTGGTAGGCCACTTTGAGGCGCGCCTTCTCGAGAACCTTAAAATCGACCAGGCCGCGCAAGGCTTCGAGATACGCCGGACGCGGATCCGCGCTGTGGCGCAGCGCCTGGGGGTCCTGCGCCTGCCGAAGCGGGAAAGAATCGCTCTTGATCTCGCCCGCCAGCCTCTCGATGTCATGCGTCACCTCGGGTAGCGCGGGGCCGCCGTCGGCTCCGGAGAATTTCAGCCCGTTGTACTCCGCCGGATTGTGGCTGGCAGTGATATTCACGCCGCCCTGGCGCTGCGAATGAATGATGTCGTGGGCGATGGCCGGCGTAGCCTCGGCGCGGGAGCACAAGTAGGTGGTGACGCCATGCGAACAGAGCGTGTCCGCGGCCACCTGGGCGAAACGATCCGAGAGAAAGCGGGTGTCGTAGCCGACCACAACCTGAGGGGAGGCCGATTCGGCAAGCAGATGATGCGCGATGGCCGACGCGGCCAGTCTTACGTTGGCGAAGGTGAAATCCTCGGCGATGATGCCGCGCCAGCCGGAGGTGCCGAACTTGATCGGATTGTCAGAGTTCACACCGTCATTGTATCGTGGAGGCATGCGAGTGGCAATTTTCCCGGCGCGCGCTTAGTGCCCGGATTTCGACCGCGGTCGGCGGCGAGCGCGGGCATCCTGCCCGCCTCCATACCACGGCGAGGATGCGCGCGCTCTCAGCCACCCCATCGATTCAACTCTGAGGGACGATCGTGGACGGGGTGTCGGTGTCATTTCGGCCTCATTCTCGGCCGCGCTTCAGCAAGGAGGAATCGTGACTGACAAAGTGGTGGTGCTGGTGACCACGGCCAATCTGAAGGAGGCCCGCAAGATTGCCACCGAGCTGGTAAAGAACCGGCTCGCTGCCTGCGTGAACGTGACGGCGCCGGTAGAGTCCGTGTACGAGTGGAAGGGGAAGGTCGAGAGGGGCCGCGAACGCCTGCTGATGATCAAGAGTTCGCGCGAGCTCTTTCCCGAGCTGCAGGACGCCATCCGCCAACTGCACAGCTATGCGACGCCGGAAATGGTCTGCCTGCCCATCATCGACGGATCGCGCGACTACCTCGACTGGCTGGCCGATTCGATCAAGCCGCCGCGACTGGTCGAAGCCGGCGACGGCGATGAGTCCGCCTGACCTCGCATGACCGCGACATGAAACGCCGCGTCGCCGCCGCCCGGCGCCTCACGCGGTGTGGCCCAGGGCCTGATCCAGGTCCGCGATAAGATCCTCGACGTCCTCGATGCCCACGGAAATTCGCACCAGCCCGCCGGTGATGCCCAGCCGTTCGCGGTCTTCGGCCGGCACACTGGCATGAGTCATGGTGGCGGGATGCGAGATGAGGGTTTCCACGCCGCCCAGACTTTCCGCGAGCGAGCATAACCGGACGCTGCGCAGCACGGCCTTGGCATTCTCCAGGGATCCGGTCTCAAAGGCGATCATCCCGCCAAATCCCTTCATCTGCCGGCACGCCAGCTCATGCTGGGGATGCGACGGCAGGCCGGGATAATAGACTTTTCTCACCCTGGGGTGCGAGGCCAGAAAGCTGGCGACTGCCCGGCCGTTCGCGTCGTGCTGGCGCATGCGGACCGCCAGAGTCTTGACGCCGCGCAGGATCAGCCAGCTATCGAACGGGCCGAGAATCGCGCCGGCCGCGTTCTGCAGGAACTTCAGACGCTCGGCAAGCCCCTGGTCGTTCAAGGCGATCACGCCGCCCACGCCGTCGGAGTGGCCGTTCAGGTACTTCGTGGTGCTGTGCAGCACCAGGTCCGCGCCCAGCTCCAGCGGCCGCTGAAAGTACGGGCTCATGAAGGTGTTGTCCACGGCCAGGAGCAGCCCCCGGGCATGAGCGAGAGATGCCGCGGCGGCGATGTCGGTAATCTCCATTACGGGATTGGTCGGCGTCTCGACGTAGAGCAGGCGAGTCTCGGGCCGGATCGCCTTTTCGACGTCTGCCAGCCGGCTGGTGTTCGCATAGCTGAAGCTGAGGCCGAAGTCCCTCAGGACGCGCTCAAACAGCCGGAACGATCCGCCGTAGAGATTGTGACTGGCTACCACGTGGTCGCCGGACTTGAGCAGCGTCATGAGCGCGTTGATGGCCGCCATGCCGGAGGCAAACGCATAAGCGTAACGTCCGGCTTCGAGGCAGGCGAGGTTACGCTCGAGAGCTGAACGCGTGGGGTTCGCCGTGCGCGCGTATTCGTAGCCTTTGTTCTTTCCGAGCTCCTCCTGCACATAGGTCGACGTTTGATAGATCGGCACAATGATGGCGCCGGTGGCGGGATCGGGCTCCTGCCCGGCGTGGATTGCGTCCGTGGAGAATCCCATAGGAACCTCTCGAGTAACGTCCGCGGTAGGCTTCGCCCGCGATTTACCCGCCTGCGACAGGCGCTCTACAGCCGACGGAACTCGTCTGTGCCCGCATGCCGCGGTTGCGATATCATAAGGGCACGCTGAGAATTTGCATAGCGGATGCGGCGAGCGAAAGCCATGCTTTCAAGACCGTGTTTTCAAGGAGGCAAGAGATGACGAAGCGCAGCTGGAGGCGATGGGCGGTGCTAAGCCTGGCCGCTTCAGTGGCGATCCCATGCGCCCTCCAGGCAGTACAAAGTGAGGCCCCGCCGTCCGAGCCGATCACCCTCACCGTCGTGGTCACAGACGCGCAGACGAGCAAGCCCATCGGTCAGGCCCGGCTGACCTTGACCTTCCGGCGACCCAAAGAGGGGCAGTTCAGCCGCGCCCATACCCTCTCATTCAGCGCCAAGACCGACGCTCAGGGCCGGTACCGGTTTCCGTACATACCTTCCGGAACCGTCACCCTCATGGTGACCGACGAGCACCACCAGACTTTCGGCAAGCAGTTCGCCGTGGACAAGCATCACAGCACTTTGGAAGTTAAATTGAAGCCGCCGCAACCCCTGCTTTGAGCTGTGGCAGCGGCTGCTTCAATAATGGTGCAATCTGCTAAAAGTTACTGAGATCTGAACGCTTACGCCGAATTCGGGCCGGATTTTCCACAAACTTTTCAACACGAAACTGTCAAAAAGCAAACCCGGCCTGAGCCGGCGCAATCGTTACGGCTTGGCGTTGCTCGACTGTTGCGTTTGGGGAGCAGCAGCGTTCGCCTTGGGCGCCGCCGGCTTCTCGTTCTCACCCTCTTGCTCGTGCTTGCCGGCCGCGAAGTAGGTCGGATCCATCCAGATCTTGGCCCCGCTTTCCACGCTGTTCAGTGCCGCCTGCGATTTCTCCTCCTTGAGCTTGCCCTCGATCTCCTTGGAGAGGTCAGTGAGAGGCGGAGTGTCGTGCTTCACGACCTGCAGGAAATAGAAATTGATGGGATTGTTCTGGATTTCGGAGACCTCGCCATCTTTCAGACTCCAGGCGGCCTGGTCCATCGGTCCGGCCAACTGGCCGTGACGCACCGGGCGCGGGGTGGGATCGAAGAAGACCACGTTGTCCATCTTGAATTGATCGCGCACCTTGGTCGCTTCCTCGCCTGATGCCAGGGCGGCGCGCATGGCCTCGGCCTTGGCCTTGGCGTCAGCCTCGGGCAGTCCCGGAGCATCCGCCTTGGCGTTCGACGCCTTTTTGCGGATGCTGACCTGGCGGATCTCAACCTGCTCGAAATCCTTCATATGGTCCTTGTAGTACTGGCTGACGTCGTCCGGCGTGACCTTGATGTCCTCGTTGATCTTCGCGTACTCACCCTGCGCCAGCAGTTGCATGCGCTGCAGTTCGATCTTCGTTTTGACGTCCGGTCTTTGATCGATGCCATCCGCCGTCGCCTTTTCAGCGATCGCTACCAGCTTGGCGTACTGGTCTCCCACGTCCTTCAGGCCCTGCGTCATGGCAGCACGCTGCACCTGGGGTGGCAGCGTCTTCATGAGGGTTTCAAATTCGCCGGCCGTAATCTGTTTGTCGCCGACCTTCATCACCACCTTGTTCGGAGGGACGTTGGGGGTCAACGACGGCTCCGCGACGGGTTTTGCCTGGCTTGGCGCCGGCGGATTCGGATTTTGCGCCCAGGCTGCCGGCACGGCCAGCGCGATCAGGGCTCCGCCAAGCAGAGACAGTCTCCAGGCACACTGATGTTTTTCTCGCATCTCTTACTTCCTCCACTCAAATTCTCGATGATTGCACAACCTTTGTATGCTATCACGGAAACACCCAATCCACCATCTGCGCAGCAGCAGGGGGTCAGGTGTCCGTAATACCAAGAACGGTCAGTGCTTAGCTTGTGTCCACAGGGCGCGCCTGGGCTGTTCACGGCTGGTTCAGGCCGCCCTGAAGTCCGTCCTGGCCTTGCCGATGGGCATTCCAATCACTTCGATCTTCTTCAGGTCCCGCGTCCCGATGCCGGCTTGCTCGGCCAGTTTCAGAGTGCTGTCGCAGCCTTCGAACGGCGCCGTGCCGTGATCCGCCATGGGATCGAAGCCCATCAGCGCCGCGCCGACAGCATCCGTGGTGACCGGATTCGTGCCCGCGATCAGCACCCCCGCGTGGACGGGCCGGCAACGGCGGATCCAGGGCCCTTCCCCGCCCGCAACCGTTGAGACACCGTCGATGATGGCGAGATGAATCGGGCGCGCCAGCGCGACGTCCACCGTCACGCGCGGCACGCGATATCCGGGATCGCGCGGCGAAGAAGGATCCTTCTCCGGCAGCGCGCTCTTCGACGGCTGGCGATCCCCGTCGTGCAGCATCGATCGCGATCCGCCGGCCACGCGCGCCGGCTCGTCGATTCCCGCGTCGGCGCCGTAGATCGTCACCGGCGGGACGCCGAACGAGTTCTTCATGGAAAGCGTCACGCCGGCCGTGGCATGTTCCTTCAACTTGGCAAGCGACACGTAGACGTCGCAGTCGTGATAGGAGTGATTCACGTCATAGGCCGGGAACAATAATCCGCCGCCCGGCACGCTGAGCCGGACGTACTTGCCGCTCGGCCCGGCGTAGTTGGTGTCTTCGAACTCCACGTCGGACGCGGCGCCGGCGAAATCACGGTAGTTCCACCCGGCCTTCTGCATGAATTCCTGGAGCGAACTGGACCGGCCGAGCGAGCTTTCCACCAGGCGAATCCGCCGCGCGCCCGCCGAGTTCAGCAGGCTGATGGTGGATCCCACCACCTCGGGATGGACCCAGTAGGTTTCGCCCTTGGGCAGCCCGCGCAACGAGTCGCCGGCGCCACCTGTCAGATTCAATTTGATCGCAACCGTCTTGCCTTTGACGAGGCGCTCGACGCCGCCCAACTGGTCGAACAACGTGGCGAGCGTAGGCCTCACTGCCGAGCCGTAATCCGCGCATTTCGCCACAGCCACAGGCGCGGTCGGCAAGGTGCGGGCGGGAGAAGCAGCCAGCAAGCTGCGCGTCGGCCAGCCGAATCGCGAGGCCACCGACAGTCCGGCGGCGGCTCCGCCCAAACCCTGAATGAATTGACGGCGATCCATGTTCTTTGCCATAAGCGCCTCCCCGTTGCACTCGCGCGACCAATGTGCTGGTTCCGATGGTAAATGAACCCGGGCTCCGGCGCAACGTGCGGATTATGGCCGAATGAACTGCGAAATTGGCACGGCAGGGCCGGCATCGAGGCCTCCAGAGTCCGGTTTTCGCCAAATTACTCACAACCCATAGAAAATAAAGATAAAAAAAAGTTTCTCAATTTTCTCACTTTTCTCACTTTTCTCCATTGTCCCAAATTCCGGGAGCACAATAATCATGTCGGCCTTTCGAGGCCGACGGATTTTGGGGAAAAGGGGGCGAAGGGGAATCGATTTTGCGCCAAACAAAGCCATCAGTTACTTGAAAACACAACTACTTACTGTTTTTCATAGGCCTCGAAAGCCATCAGGTGTATGAAAGCAAATGAGTTACCTTGTGAAAGCCATCAGGTTACTAAAGGGAAGGCACTTAGGTGCTTTTCGAGGGACTAGAAATTGGG
>DASYZG010000057.1:0-12689 GCA_035946575.1 Terriglobia bacterium
GTGCTCAAGCTGAAGCCGGGTCTGAAGGGGCCGATCCTGTGTCTGGTGGGACCGCCCGGAGTGGGCAAGACCTCGCTCGCCAAGTCCGTGGCGCGCGCCTTGGACCGCAAATTCGTCCGCATTTCGCTGGGCGGCATCCACGACGAAGCGGAGATCCGGGGACACCGGCGTACCTACATCGGAGCGCTGCCCGGCCAGGTGATCCAGGGCATCCGGCGCGTGGAGACGCGCGATCCCGTGTTCGTGCTCGACGAAGTGGACAAGGTGGGGCGCGACTTCCGCGGCGATCCGACCTCGGCGCTGCTGGAGGTGCTCGATCCCGAGCAGAACTCGCACTTCCGCGACAACTACCTCGACGTACAGTTCGACCTGTCGCGCGTGCTCTTTATCTGCACCGCCAACGTGCTCGATACCATCCCGCCTCCACTGCTTGACCGCATGGAGGTGCTGGAACTGCAGGGGTACACGGAAGAGGAGAAGATCGAAATCGCGTTCCGCCACCTGATTCCCAAACAGACGGCCGAGAACGGCGTGGGTCCGGAGCAGATCGAATTCACCCGCCCGGCCGTCTCCGAAATTATCCGCAGTTACACGCGCGAGGCCGGCGTCCGCAATCTGGAGCGGGAAATTGCCACGGTCTGCCGCAAGCAGGCGCGCCGGTTTGCGGAAGGATCGAAGGAAAAGCTGGTGGTGACGCCGGAGACGCTGCCGCCGGACCTCGGCGTGCCCAGGTTCCGGCTCGACGTCGAACTCATCGAGCGCACACGGCAGCCGGGCGTGGCCGTTGGCCTCGCCTGGACTCCGACCGGCGGCGACGTGCTGTTCATCGAGACGACCATCATGAAGGGCGGCAAGAGTTTCACCATGACGGGACACGTCGAGCGCGTGATGCAGGAATCCATGCAGGCCGCGCTGGCCTGGGTGCGCACGCATGCGCTCGATTACGGCATTGATCCCGATTTTTTCAAAGACAACGACGTTCATATCCACGTGCCCGCCGGAGCTGTTCCCAAGGACGGCCCGTCGGCGGGCGTGACCATGGTGACTTCATTGGTTTCGGCGCTCACCCGGCGGCCGTTGCGTCCCCGGGTGGCCATGACCGGTGAGATCATGCTGAGCGGCCAGGTGCTCCCCGTGGGCGGCATCAAGGAGAAAGTGCTGGCGGCGAAGCGGGCGGGCGTGACTGAGATTTTCCTGCCGGCCGAAAATGAGCCCAATGTGCGCGAAGACCTGAACGCGGAGTTGCTGGAAGGCCTCGATCTACACTTCATGCGCAGCATCCACGAAGTTGTGGACCAGGCCCTCGAGCGGGAATCCGTGGAGACCGCGCGTCCTGAGGGTGAGCGGCACGTAGAGCCCGTAGCGGAGCCGGTCGGCGAGGCTGTGGGAAGGGCGCACTAACGATCCGGTAAACAAGGTACACCTGCGATGCCGTCATTCCGAGGGCCGGTGTTTTACCGGCGCGACGAGCGTGCTGGTGCGGAAAAGCGATTCCTCGTCGCCTGCGGCTCCCCGGAATGACGGCGGAATGCGTTGTTGACCAATCGCAAGAATAGCCGCCAGCCCAGCCGGAACTAACTTGATCCAAACTAGCCAACCCAGCCCAAGGCTTCGCCTCGGGGCGTAAGGCCGAAGCTCGTTCCGGCCCCAAGCACGGGCAAGATGCCCGTGCTACGTCCATGGCAGGCTGTCCGAACCGGGGATTTGTTGACATTACCCGCTCATCCCTGATTAGATGAAGCGGGTTTACATCTTCGAGCCGACGGGGGAAACGGCTGCATGTACTGCCGCAATTGCGGGAATCAGGTACCGGACCAAGCCGAGTTCTGCAGCACCTGTGGTCAAGGTGTGAACGTGGGCACGCGCTGCCCGAACTGTGGCGCGGAAACGCTGCAGGGCGCGCAGGTCTGCGTGAAGTGCGGCGCTGCGCTCAGTTCCGGCGCGCAGAAGGACCTCTCCACCGCCTTGCTGCTCGCCAAGTTCCTGGGGCCCTTCGGCGTTGACCGCTTCTATCTTGGCTACATCGGGCTTGGAATCCTGAAGTTGATCACGCTCGGAGGCTGCGGCATCTGGGTAGCTGTCGACGTGATACTCCTCGCGCTCAGGAAACTGACCGACGCCGAGGGCAGGCCGCTGCGCCTGCCGCCGCCGCCCGCACCGGTGGTGGGAGACAAGGAGTGGAGTACGGCCGTGCTGCTCTCCTACTTTCTCGGCTTCCTGGGCATCGACCGCTTTTACCTGGGCTACACGGGTCTGGGCATCGTAAAGCTGATCACCGTCGGAGGCTGCGGCATCTGGGCCATCGTCGATATCGTGCTGATCTCGCTCAACAAGCTTCCGGACGCCCAGGGCCGCGCGCCGAGGATTTCCTGATCATGCCGGGCTTCGCCAAGGGCGTACCGCGGCTGGCGATCATCTTCTGTGCCGTGCTGGGCTTCTGCCTGATCCCGCCCCAACTGCTGGATCGCGGTCCCAACCTTTGCCTCTGGCGCCACCTCTTCCACCTCGCGGCCTGCCCCTCCTGTGGATCCACGCGGGCGCTGGCGGCTTTCTTTCACGGCCAGATGCAGCAGGCGCTGGCCTATAATCGCAACGTGGTGGTCACGGGCCCGGCGTTTCTTGCGATGCTCGCCAACGACGTCTCGCATCTTGCGCGCGCGATCATCGACCGTTCAGCCGCCCGCCTGTAGACCGCTGGAGCCTGGGATTGGTCAGCATCAAAGCTTGGTTTAGAGATCTCTGGCAGCAGCTTCCCGAGCCGCAACTGTTGCGCTGGTCGTCCCTGTTCTTTACGCTCTTCGTTCTTACCCTGTTGATTTCGATCGCGGCCTGCCAGGCGTTTCTGACGCTCGCCGGCGTCTGCTACGCTGTAGACCTCCTGCGCCGCCCCCGAGTGCCGTCCTTTCCTCCCGTCAAGCTGGCGCTCGCCCTCTACTGCGTATTCACCATAGTCTCCATGTTTTTCGCGACGAATCCGGCGGCCGGCGGCGATGTCGTCCGAAAGCTCACGCTCTTCCTCATCATCCTGCTGGCAGTGAACCTGATCGCGAGCTACCGGCACCTGGTGTGGATTTGGCGCGCGCTTTTCATTGAGTCAGCCGTGGCGGGGCTGGTGGCGGCGGCGCAGTTCGTCGAGCAGTATCGCCAAACTCGCGCCGAGCATCCGGGCCGGATCTATTACTATATGACCCTTACCCGGATTCACGGTTTCATGGGCCACTGGATGACCTTTGGCGGGCAGCAAATGCTGGTGTTCGCAGCGCTCGCCGCCTACATGCTGCTCGCGAGGCGGGACCCAGGGGTTGGAGCAGGGGATGGTTCGGCGGTGAATGTGGCGGCGAACCACCCGCCGTCCGGCCGCCCGGTTGAGATGTTCTGGTGGCTGATCGCCGCCATCGTCGTGCTTTCGATTGTGTTGAACTTCACGCGTGGGGTTTGGATCGCCTGTGGCGCAGCCCTGGTCTATCTGGTGGCGCGCTGGCGGGCGCGGCTGCTGTGGGCCTTGCCGGTACTGGCACTCGCGGCCTATCTTGGCGGCCCGTCGCTGGTCCGTGACCGCCTCGAGTCACTAGTGCATCCCTCCGCCGATCCTTCGGTCACGGCTCGATTCGAGATGTGGCAGGTCGGTGTGGCGATGATTCGGGCTCATCCTTTCGTGGGCGTGGGCCCGAACAACGTGAACGAGGTCTACCTCACGTATCTCCGGCCTGGAACTTATGAGCCGAGCTGGCACGAGCATTTGCACGACGACTATCTGCAACTCGCGGCCGAGCGCGGACTGCCGTGCCTGGCCGTTTGGCTCTGGTTCATGGGCACCCTGGCCTGGCAGATTCTTGGGATCCGGCGCCGTCTGAAAGTGGAAGGCCGGCCGGTCTGGATCGCCGACGCATCGCTTGCCGCCTGGCTCGCTTTCGTGGTGGAGGGTGTCTTCGAGTTCAATTTCGGCACTTCACCCGTATTGATGGTGTTCCTGTTTGTGATCTCGGTTCCTTATGCCGTCGATGGGTTTAGACGGGTTGCCGAAAAACCTTCAACCCTGTCATCCTGAAGACCGAAGGCAGGGTTGAGCGAGGACGGCATCAGAATGCAAGGATGCTTCGCTTCGCTCAGCATGACTGACTCGTCGAGACTCGATCTGTGCCCGAGCCATCATTCACTGAAAAACAGCCTATTCAAGGCGTGGCCGCGCTAGCTGCGAGGCGTTCCTGGATGTCGTCCGCGAGCTGGAAGATCCTGCGCGCGACCGGAGTTCTGACCGGATTCTCGGGCGTCGTTCTCGCGGCGACGGTTGCCCGTGAGTTGGCCACCGCGAAGTACTTCGGACGCAGCGATGCGCTCGATGCCTATCTGACCGCTTATCTGCTTCCGTCGTTTGTGGTGAACGTCGTTGCCTATTCGTTTAACCTCGCCCTGATCCCGGTCTTCGTGGAGGTGCGGCAGCGGGATGGGCGCGGCGCCGCCCAGCGCCTGTTCTCGGGAGCCATGGTCTGGAGCTTGGGGCTGCTGGTGGGAGTCGTGCTGTTGCTGGCCGTCACCGCCCCCCTGTACCTGCCGCTTCTGGGCTCCGGGTACACCGCGTCGAAGCTGGTTCTGACGCGCCACCTGCTTTACGTTCTGCTGCCTCTGATTGCCCTCACCGGCGTCACCTCGAACGGCACGGCGGTCCTGAACGCCGGCGAGCGGTTTGCGCTGCCCGGTGCGCTGGCCGTCTTGCCTCCCCTCGGCGCCCTGTCCTTCCTGCTGCTGCTGGGAAACTCGTGGAGCGTTTACTCGCTGGCAGGGGGAACGGTGGCCGGAACGGCGCTGCAGGTCGCCGCGCTTGCCTGGGTCGCGCGGTCGCACGGGATCGATCTCATGCCGCGCTGGTCCGGCTCCGATCCGGCCCTGCGCCGCGTGATCCGCCAATACGTACCCATGATGGCGGGGGCTCTCCTCCTGGGCAGTACCGACGTGGTGGACCAGGCCATGGCCGCGATGCTGCCCGGAGGAAGCGTGGCGGCCCTGGGCTACGCGCGCAAGATTGTCAGCGTGCTCGTGGTATTGGGGGCCATACCGCTCGCCTCGGCATCGCTGCCCTATTTCTCTGATATGGTGGCCCGGCGCGCCTGGGACACCTGCCGGCGCACGCTGCGCACCGTGGGCGGCGTGGTTTTGCTGGCTACCATTCCTATCACGCTGCTTCTGGTCGTGTTCGCGCACCCGCTGGTCCGGATCCTTTTCCAGCGCGGCGCGTTCCTGCCGCACGACACAGACGTGGTGAGCCATGTGGAAGCCTGGCTCGCACTGGAGATTCCGTTCTACCTGCTGTGCAGTCTGGGACTGCGGCTGATCAGCGCGCTCAAGCGCAATGGCGTCATCATGGGGATCGCCGCGGTCACGAGCGCGTTGAACGTGATTTTAAACCTGCTCCTGATGCGGACTTACGGAGTAGCAGGCATCGCCCTCTCGACAGCGATCGTGCTCTTCGTCTGTTCCGTGCTGATCTTCACAGCCATTCACCTGCTCATTCGACGAAGCCAGGCGACTCCGCCTGTCGCGGTCTGACCTTGCCCCGCCTCTTTCGCCAATCGCTGGCCATCAGCCACATGGCGGTCAAGGCTATTCCGAGAATCAGGCCCTCGACGGGCACTTTGAACCGGTTGTTGTCTTCGGGCTCGAAAAGCGAGGTGACGACGGCTGTGTACAAGACGACGATGTCAAGAGACAGCATGCCCGGCGACCAAAGGATCGGCCGCCATCGCTTACGGAAAAAGGGCCCGACGAGGGCTGCGGCGTAAGCAAGCTCGATGGGCAGATAGAGGTAGGCGTAGAACCCATCCCACCAGGACATGCGGCCGGCGAAAACGCCGCGGAAGTCCCGGCGCAGCGTCGGCAGATTCAACCCATGGGAGTAAAGGGGCGGCCGCCAGAAGACCTGCCAGGACCACGCCACAGCCGAAAGGTATGCCTTGGGGTGTGCGAGGATGAGCCGGACCGACACGCGCAGGAAAGCCCGGGAGAGTTGAGCGTCCGAAAGACCTGTTGACGCCAGCAGGCGAGGTCTGGCGGCCCAGAATGCGTCGACATGCCTGCCGTGGTGCGCCTTGATGAAGGCTTGCTCTTGCTGGAGGAAGACCTCCGCTACAGCCCTGTCGGCGGGCGGCGCCTCATTGAGGTAGGGTCCCGAATACTGCGTCAAATGATAGCCCGTCAAGGTCGAGAGTGTGAACCATCCGAACCTGGCGTAATTCACCGATGACCAGCCGAGCACCAGGAGCACCCACGGCGCCAGCCCGGCGAGGATGGCACGGCTTGCCAGGCGCCAAGAGAACGAACCAGCCTGGGCGCGAAAGAAGACCGTGGCGCACACAATGATGGGAGCAAGCAACTGATACTCAGGCCGGTCAAGGCTGGCGAGGGAAAATGCGAGACTGGCCAGCGCGACGTCGCGGAGCGCTTTCGCCGGCGCGCGCATGGCTCGTACGGTAAAATAGGCCCCGAGCGCCAGACACACGGCCGCCAAGGTCTCCGTGAGGACCGAGGCCTGGTAATAGGGCGTCGAGGGGACCAGCAAGTAGAGCAGCGCCGCGGCTATTCCAATCCCCGAGCGGCCGCTCAGGCTGCGAAAGATGCCGTAAAGGAGCAGGCAGACCGCAATTCCCAAGACGAGATGCCCTGCGAACACAAGCCTGGGCCGATCTCCCAGGAGAGCGAGGTAAAGCGGGAATAGCGGCGTGCGGAAGCCGTTGTCCACCGCGAGAAAACGCCCGTGGAGAATGGCGTTTCCGATCTTGAGATACTCCCGGCTGTCGTCGGTGAAGATCGGAGCGTATTTCAGCCACCGCGCGGCCGATAGGGCGGCGGCGACGAGCGAGACGATCGCAGCCGGGTGACGCGCGGCAAGGGTTCGAATCGGCTCGCCAGCGGGCCGCCGTCCCGGCGAGGAACTGGGCGGGGTCTGGAGGGTTCCTTTCATGCGAGAACTGTCCCCGCCGCCCGGACCGGCGGGAGAATCCGCGGGCAACTTACGGTTGCCTCGTGAACTTATTAGATTACCCAAGCCCTGCCGGTTTTGTTGGACTAATCGGGTGTCGTCGTGAATCTGCCGTGCCCCTGATCATTTGCCTGTTCGGGTTCATCCGGCGCGCGGGCTGGCTTGGCGAGAACCTCGGGCCTCACAAGGCGATGGCTCGGACTCGCCAAGAAAGGGTTGTCTTCTCGAACAGATGACTCATCGCGAGGCATTGAAAAAGGCCCTGGGCTGCTTGCTGCACCGATGATAGCTACTACCACAGCCGCCATGCCGGTGAGGGAGGCGCGATTCGCCTTCGGCCGCAACTGGCGCAGATTTCTGAGTGTCCTGGATGAGGACCGCGTCCGGCAGGCGGAGTTGTCGCTCAAGGAACTGTTGGAGACCGGCAGCCTGAGTGGCAAGACGTTTCTGGACGTTGGCTCGGGCAGCGGGCTGTTCTCCCTGGCGGCCGTGCGGCTGGGTGCGGAGAGAGTCCACTCCTTCGATTATGATTCCGGGAGCGTCGCTTGTACCGAGGAAGTGAAGAGGCGTTACGCACCTGATTCCGCACGATGGACCATCGAACAGGGCAGCGCCCTGGACGAAAGCTATGTCGCGAAGCTCGGAGTATATGATGTGGTGTATTCGTGGGGCGTGCTCCATCACACGGGCAATCTGGCCCGCGCCATGGAGATCGCCTGCGCCGCGGTCGCTCCGGGAGGCAAGCTCCTGATCGCTATCTATGACGATCGCGGCTGGTCGTCGCGTGCCTGGGTTCCCGTGAAGCGCTTTTACGTGAGCAGTCGATTGGGCGCGGCGCTGGTTGCCGCCACCTTCGTGCCGGGTTTCGTTGTCAAAGGGCTCCTCATTGACCTCGTTTCGGGACGGAATCCTGTCGCGCGTTACCGTGAATATCGCCGGCGCCGCGGGATGTCGATCATTCACGATTGGCTGGACTGGCTGGGCGGGTATCCCTTTGAGGTGGCGGCGCCGGAGCGAGTTGTTGGCTTCTACGCGCGCCGCGGATTCCGGCTTGCCAAAACCAGGCGCGGGCTTGTGAACGAGTTTGCTTTCGTGAAAGCGCTGCCGTGAGATCACCGATCCCTGCCGGCCATGGAAATCCCCGACATTGCGGCGGCTTCAGTCACACCTGATTCGGCGGTGCGGTCGTACCGCGTCCTGGTGGTCACGAATCTCTGGCCTACGGAAGCCGATCCCGGATATGGCAGCTTCGTCCAGGCGCAGATGGAGTCGCTCCGTGCGCTGGGCGTGGATTATGACGTTCTGTACGTGCAAGGACGCGAGTCGCCGCTCAATTATCTGCGCGGCGTGTTCGAAGTCCGGCGGCGCCTGCAGGTGCAGCGGTACGACTTGATCCATGCCCACTTCGGTTTGTCGGGGTGGGTGGCGCGATTCCAGCGCCGCCTGCCGCTGGTGGTTTCGTTCATGGGTGACGACGTGCTCGGCCGATCCGACAGGCGAGGCCGTATCACCGGGGTCGGGCGACTCTTTCAAGTCTCCGCTCGCATGCTCGCGCGGCGGGCGGACGCTGTGATCGTCAAGAGTCGGCAGATGAAAGAGCGGCTCGGCCTTGACGCAGTCCACGTGATTCCGAACGGCGTTGACCTGCACCTCTTCGCTCCCCTGGATCGCCTCGCGGCGCGCAGCGCCCTGGGGCTCGATCCCACGCGCAAGTATGTGATTTTCCCCTACAGCCCCACCCTTCCCGTGAAGCGCTTCGATCTGATCGAGGAAGCGGTCCGGATGGCCCGCGCGACAGGCGCCGGCCTCGAGATCCTGCAGGTTGCGGGTGAGCCGCGGGAGCGCATGCGGCTCTACCTGAATGCCGCGGATGTGCTCGTGCTGGCCTCGTACACCGAGGGCTCGCCGAACGCCGTCAAGGAAGCGATGGCGGTGAACCTTCCCGTGATCTCGGTGGACGTGGGCGACGTGGCGGAGGTGATCGGACGGACCGAGGGGTGCTTCATCGTGCCACCCCGCGCGGACGCCATCGCGGCACGGATCATCGAGGTCTGCCGCCGCGGCTCGCGCACTGATGGGCGGGACCGAATCGCGGAGCATTACAGCGAACCGGCGATTGCGAAACGGATTCTCGGGGTATATGCGAGCGTCAGCGCCAACTGACCGTTGGCCGCTGAACACGGACAGCTCGATCAGACCTGCTTCCAGCGCTCCAGCCACGACTGAAACATCAGCACCGCCCACAGAGCGTCCGGAGCATTGACCTCGCCGTTGAGGTGCTCCTTCCACAAGCGGCGAACGGGCTTGGGGCGCAGGACGCCTTCGCGCTTCAACCGGCTCGCGTCGAGCAGCGACTCGGCCCATTCGCGCAGCGGTCCGCGGATCCAGACTCCGACCGGAACCCCGAATCCCATCTTGGGGCGTTCCACGATGCTCGCCGGCACATGGCGGTAGAGAATCTGCCGCAGCAGCCATTTGCCCTTGCCCTCGCGGATCTTGAGCTCGATGGGCAGGCGTGCCGCGAATTCCACCACACGATGGTCCAGGACGGGCACGCGCGCCTCCAGGCTGACGGCCATGCTGGCCCGATCCACTTTGGTGAGAATATCGTCCGGCAGGTACATGAGCGCGTCATTGGCCATCATGCGGGCCGAAGCATCGGAGAGCATCGGCTGCAGCGACGGGTTGACGAATACCGTGGACGGCTCGCGCGCATTGATCACCACCGTCTCCGGGCGATCCCAATGCGTGGCGAACGCCCGGTGGAGTTCGCAGATGTCCCGCGCGCGCAGCGCCTGCGCCGCTTTGTGGATTCTCTGCCCGCCGGTTCCTTTGCCGGTGAACGTGGGTGCGACTCGCCTTCCGCGCAGCAGGCGATTATACGCGCCGGGGGACAGGCTCTCGGCGCCGGCGGCGGCCAGGCGTCGCAGGGACCAGGGGAAGCTGCGGAGCCGGTTCCAGAGCGGCGGCGCAGCGGAAAAGTAGTTGTAGCCTCCGAAGAGTTCGTCGGCGCCGTCGCCGGAGAGGCTGACCGTGACCCTGCTCCGGGCCAGGGTTGAGACGAGATGGGTCGGGATCTGCGACGAGTCGGCGAAGGGCTCGTCGTACATCGTGGCCAGCTTGGGAATCACGGCGCGCGCTTGCTCGGGTGTGACCACAATTTCGTGGTGGTCGGTGTGCAAATGCTCGGCCACGCGTCGCGCGTGAGCGGCCTCATTGAATTCAGCTTCCCCAAATCCGACCGTGAACGTCTGCACCGGACGCGTACTCTCGGCCTGCATCAGCGCGACGACGATGGACGAGTCGATTCCGCCGGAGAGGAAGGCACCGAGGGGTACGTCGGCGATCATCCGCAGCCGGATCGATTCCCGCAACAACTGTTCAAGCTCAAGCTGCGCCTCCTCCATCGGCCCGACGAATGGCTCATTTTCGCCCTCCTCGGCCACCTGGCGGAACGACCACCAGGC
Source organism: Terriglobia bacterium (assembly GCA_035946575.1). Taxonomy (GTDB): domain Bacteria; phylum Acidobacteriota; class Terriglobia; order UBA7540; family UBA7540; genus Gp13-AA77. Next base: position 10,441 of record DASYZG010000057.1, read on the forward strand.
GCGGGGTTGGGCCGCCCCCGGGTCACTCGCGCCGCCGCAAGGGAAACTGATGATGCAACCGGGCGGCAGCTTGGCGACGCCGCGATAGATCGAGTACGGGCTGGGAATATAGGTGTGACGCAAGAAGACGGCGAGAGCGTCGCGATCGATCTCGGGCGCAAATCCCGGATAGGCCCGCATGGCCTTCAGCTCGGACGCAAACAGCAGCACGCGCTTCGCAGCCCGGGCACCTTGCCCGCTAGGCCGGCCGGCGGCATCGGCAAAGCCGTAGTAGAGCGGCTTGATGCCGAGGCGATCCCGGACGAGGTGAAGGACGCGGTCGCGTCCGTCCCAGAGCGCGAAGGCGAACATGCCGCGGAAGCGCCGGACGGCTGTCTCCAGGCCCCAGTGCTCGATCGCAGCCAGCATCACCTCGGTGTCGGAGTGTCCGCGGAATCGATGGCCCAAGGGTTCCAACTCCGCGCGCAAATCGGCGAAGTTGTAGACCTCGCCGTTGAAGACGATCACGTAGCGCCCGGACGCCGAGCACATGGGCTGATGCCCGGCCGGCGAGAGATCGATGATGGACAGGCGACGGAATCCCAGGCCGGCGCCCGCCTCAGGCTCCGCCCAGGAGCCCGCATCGTCGGGACCTCGATGCGCGAGCTGGCCGGCCATGCGGCGCGCGCGGTCTTCGAGCTCCTGACGTTCAGCCGGCCGGAATTGAACGAATCCCGCTACGCCGCACATAGCTCATTCCAGCAGCCTCGGATTGCGGCGCGGGAATATACGCATTGTAGTCGGACTGTCGCATGATGAATGCCGAATAATGAATGCTGAATCCGAAACGGCGCCTCTTCGACCGTCACTAACCAGCCTGGATTGCGAAGCGCCGGGTTATACTTCTCGCTTGGATCCCGGGGGTCGGTTGCGCTCTGCACCACGGACCGTTAACCGGAGACCGGCCACCGGCAACTGACAACCGTCCTTCATGCCCGATCGCAACGCGCTTTTCCGCGCCGCCGAACGTTTGCATGCGCATTTGTCCGCGCATCACCTCGCGGACGGATTGCTTCGCGGACCCGATCCCGGCGTCCGGCTGAATCTTCGCTTCTGGCGCTTCGCCAAGAGCGCGCTGGCATCGCTCCCCTGGCGCGATGACTACATCTTCATGCAGGCGCAAGGCTATTGGATTCTCGCCAACTGGGTGCTCTATGAATCGACCGCTGAGCGGGGCTTCCGCAGTCTCGCGGAGCGGGCTACCGAGGGCGTTCTCCGCCTCCAGACCGCGGAGGGATTCTGGCGATATCCGCTCCCTGAGCGCCGGCACCTTGTGGCCACCGTGGAGGGGAACTGGGGCGCCGCTGGGCTCCTCGCCAGTTTCGCCCGTGAGCCGCGGCCGGAGTGGTTGGCGGGAGCACAACGCTGGCACCATTACCTCGTTAAAACCATCGGGTTCCAGCAACACTCGTCCGGCAGGGCGATCAACTATTTCGACCGCCCGCGCGGCAGGATTCCCAATAATTCTGTGGAGGCTGCCTGGCTCTTCCTTCGCCTATGGAAGACGAGCCGCGACTCGAGTCTTCTGGAAGACGTGGATGCGATGCTGGAGTTTGTGGCTGCCGAACAACTCCCCAGCGGCGAGTTGCCCTACATCGTGAACGGGCCCTACGAACCAGGGCGCGATCACTATCTCTGCTTCCAGTACAACGCGTTTCAGTTCCTGAAGCTGGCCTGGAGCGAGCGGCTGCGGCCAACCGCCACCCTGCGACGCATCCTCCCCGGACTCGCTCGCTTCCTTGCCCGGGGCGTCCGAGCGAACGGCGGCGCCGCCACGAACTGCTTCCGCGTCGCCTCCGGGCCCGAGGTCGATTTCTACACTGCGGTTCTGGCGGCTGCTCTTTCGGAGGCTGACGGCCTGGGGCTTTTGAACGCTCGTGAGGTTGCGGACAAGTGCTACGGCCGGGTGCTGGAGCGCCAGCGTTCCGACGGCAGTTTCGCGTTCTCGACGGGTGATTACGGATTCCTTGGCGACAAGCGCTCTTATCCGCGCCAGTCCGCCATGATCCTGTTTCACCTGCTGTACGGATGCGGCTTGGGCGACGGGTTCGGGACGGCCCCAGACGCTTGAGGCGACCGCGGCAAACAGGTCGGGATCACGCCCGGGTTTGATTTCGACATCGGCCACCCCGGCCGATCACCCCGCCCGACCACCCCGGCCTCCGGCCACCCCTCCTCAACGAGGAGGGGAGTTCGATCCTCGTTCTGAT
>DASYZG010000058.1:0-61811 GCA_035946575.1 Terriglobia bacterium
CCCGACTGATTCATCACCATGTCCGGCGGCTCGGCAGGCTGGGTATTCGCGTCCGCTCGCTGGACCTCGCCCAAACCCCGAAGGCATAGAGAACCATATTGCAGAATCAACGACATACACGAATTTTCGAAGGAATCAACAGAAAAAGGCTAGGGGAAGAATTTGCACAAAGCCCGAATCTCATTTGGAATCAAGCACTACGTTTATTGGAAGATGCGGAAATTGCAGGACAGACTCGGTCGCCGGCACAGCCGGTGGAGGGTTGTGACGGCGTCGCAGTAGGGGCGGCGCCATGGCGCGGAGATCCTAATGTATAAGACGCTCTGTTTTTTGGTCAGCGTTCTGTTCATACCCGGCGCGCTGTGGTGTCAGGCGCCGGGTGGAAGCTATGGGGCTCCCGGCGGAATGAACCCCGCCAACCGGGCCGAACTGAACATCGAGAAGACCATTTGGCACGTTTTCGGCAAGGTTACCGACATCAAGGGCGACACCGTCCGCGACGCCTCGGTGGTTACCGACCTCGGTCTTGGAACTACCTACAAAAGAAGCCTGACGACCGACTTTCAGGGAGAATTCCGGACCGACTACAGGGTAGACGCGAGTACGATGAAGGACCTCGGAGTACGGGTAGCGGTGCGCGCGCCGGGATATCACGACGCCTACGAGTTCGTTAACTTCGGCGCCGGCGATAAGACCTGGGAAATCGATATCACCATGCGCCCGGCGACCGAAGGCGCTGGCGACCTGAACGTGGAATCGCTCGTCGAGACTTTGGCGCCTCCGCTGGCTTCGAACCTTCAGAAAGACCCGGCTCTGGCACGGGTCAAAAAGGACCTGGACCGCGGGGCAACTGCCTTCCTCGCCGGCCATGCGGTGGCGGCGGTCCCGAATCTGCAGAAGGTCGTCGATCGGAACCCCGACTGCGGTCACTGCAGGACCCTTCTGGGCTTGGTCTTCCTTGACGCCGGAAGTTGGAACAGCGCCGAACAACAGTTCCTCCAGGCGGACAAGCTCGCCCAAAGCAAAGGCAGCAGTGCCGACAAGGCTGAGTCCTTCCTGATCGTTGCCGAGATGGCGAACTGGAAGGGCGAATACGACAAGGCCGCCGGATTCCTGATGCAGGCCAAAGACCTCGACCCCAAGAACGCCTTCATCCTGCAAGAGCTCGGGCGCACCCTGATTTTCCAGAAGAATTGGGAGGCAGCGGATCAGTACCTGGACGAGGCTACGCACGCCGGCGCGCCCAAGGAGTCGCTCCTGCTGCGCGTTCGCGCCCTGCTCGAAGAGGGCGATCCCAGCACCGCGGCGGCCGTCATGAAGGCGTATATCGGCAAGGGCAGCGTGAGCGGGCTCCCGCCAAACGTGCGGAGTCTCAACTCGCAGGTGGAAGCGCGGCTCAGCCTTCAAAATGCCACCCAGGTCCAATCCGTGGTCACCCAGCCGCTGCCGGAACTGATCGCGGCCGTTCCCGAGCTCAAGGGTCTTGAGCCCGCAGCAAACCAGGACGAGCTCGGGTCCATCCTGCAAAAAACCGGCGGGAACGTGCGCGAGTTCTTTACCGGGTTTCAGAATACCGTCTCCGTGGAACAGGTGCGGGAAGAGCGCCTTGGCAAGAACGGCAAGGTCAGGGATTTTCAAAATCTCAAGTTTCAGTACCTGCTGGTCAGCCAGCCGCAGCAGGGCAGGATGGAGCTTCAGGAGTATCGGACCGACGAGCATGGCTACCCCACCGCGCCCACCGGCCTCGATTCCGGTTTCATGCTGACCTCGGGATTTGCCTCGGCTTCGCTGCTCTTTCATCCGGCTTATCAATCGGGGGCCCGGTTCCGTTATCTCGGCCGGCAGAACGTGAATGGCAAAACCCTCGACGTGGTCGCCTTTGCCGAAATACCGGACAAGGCCGAGATGATCGAGCGTTTCAATACCCACGACGCCTCCGTCCTGGTGGTCTTTCAGGGCCTGGCCTGGATTGATGCCGATTCGTACAAGATCGTCCGGCTGAGGACCGATCTGCTGAAGCCGGAAAGCAAGATCCGCCTCGAGCGGCAGACCACCGAGATCACTTACGACCCGGTGCAGTTCAAGCAGGTGGCGTCCACCGTGTGGTTGCCAAGCGAGGTCGCGGTCACCGTGGAATGGGCGGGCAAGACGTTCCGCAACATGCACCGGTACTCGGATTTCAGGCTTTTCAACACGGGCACGGAGGAACACGTGAAGCCGGTGAAAATGCCGAATGCGGAAACGCCGGCTCCCGCTGCTCCTGAGCTGCCGAATCAGCCGGCCGCCCAGTCGCCCGGTTCGTCCGTCCGGCCACGCCAGTGATGCACATGGGTCGTTTCGTCTGCACAACCGCCCAGGCCCGGCCGGATCCCGCAGCCGTCAAGTGAGGTCTCGATCATGCTCTACGCAGGAACGTCGGGCTTCGCCTATCCCGCCTGGAAGCCGCGATTTTATCCCGCCGATCTCAACTCGAAGAAGTTCCTGGAGTACTACGCCACGCGGCTCAACAGCGTGGAGATCAACTACACCTTCCGCCGCCTCGCGGCCGAGAGCACACTCGAAAACTGGATCAAGGCCACGCCGGAAGGGTTCCGCTTCTCTCCCAAGGCGCACCAGCGCATCACCCATTTCGAGCGGCTGCGCGGCGCCGTGGACTTCACCAGCGTCTTCCTGCGTTCCATTGATCCGCTGCGCGCCACACATCGCCTGGGGCCCATCCTCTTCCAGCTTCCGCCTAATTTCCGGCGCGACGACGCCGTGCTCGGCGATTTCCTGAAGTCCCTTCCCGACGACCTTCGCTACTCGTTCGAGTTCCGGCACGATTCGTGGCTTACCGAGGACGTGTACGCGCTGCTCCGGCGGCACAACGTCGCCCTCTGCTGGGCCGAGTCCGAGAAGATGGAGATTCCCGAGATCACAACCGCGGACTTCGCCTACCTGCGGCTGCGCAAGCCGGAATACCCGCCTGAGGAACGTCAGCTGATCCTCAAGACTGTCCGGGCGATCATGGCGCGAAACCAGGACGTGTTCACGTTCTTCAAACACGAGGAAACGCCCGACGGCGCCCTCAATGCCGAAGAGTTGCTGAAGGAAGCGCGCTGATCGCGGCTATCGGAGACTTGAGGAATGCGCGGCCGGGTTTGACGACGCCACGGAAGCGTCATCGCGCCCGGCGATGATCTGGGTGGTGAAGCCCTGAATCCTGGCGCCGCGCCGCCAGGCGTTGGTGGGCAATCCGGCTTTCGCGCAAGTCTGTTCCAGAAACGACTCGCGGTCCCAACCCCATTCGAGCGGGACCTGCGGCAACAGCAGTCCGCGCCGGAATCCGCTGGAGATCATCAGGCCATGGCGGCCGATCTCAATCGCCTCCGGCGCAATGTCGGTCAGGGGAGAGAGTACGCTGATCTCGATGTCCAGGTGGGGAAGCTCGGCGGGCAGGACAGCCGGGAAGCGCGGATCGTAGAGGGCGGCGGAGGCCGCGCAGTTGGCCACCGTAAGCGTGAGCGCCTCGTCGGCCTCCACGTGACCGATGCATCCGCGCAGTTCACCCTCGCGCCGCAGGGTTACGAATGCGCCTCCGGGCTCTGCCAGGTTCCCTGAGTAGCCCTGAACGTCCGGCGGGCGGCGCTCGAGAACCGCAGCCTCGATCGCCTGCCGCGCGATCACGAGGAGCGTTCGCCCTTCCTCTTCAGTGAGCGGCGACATCCTTCTCCTTGCGCTCGTCTTCCAGGTTCGCCTCCACGTCCGGCAACACAACGACGCGATGCCGCACCGGCTGGCGGACGCTCGGGTCGAGCTTGTGCCAGAACCGCCAGAAGTAGTGTGCCGCCGATACCAGGGCCGAGACGACCACCAACACCAGCAGCAGCCAGGTCAGAATGACCAGTAAATGTAAGGCCGGTTCCGGCAATTTCATGGCGGCGAACCGAGGCTCGAGCATCAGCGCGGTGATGGCCGCCACCTGCAGAACCATCTTGGTCTTGCCGATGTCGGAGGCCTGAATAATGAAACCCTCGCTTGAGGCAATCGCGCGCAGACCGGAGACAGCGAACTCGCGGCCCACGATGATCACCACGATCCAGGCCGGCACGCGGTGCAGTTCGACCAGGGAGATAAAGGCCGCCGAGGTCAGCAGCTTGTCGGCAATGGGATCGAGAAGTGTCCCGAGCCGCGAGATCTGGGCGCGCCGCCGCGCGAAGTATCCGTCGAGCAGGTCGGTGGTCGCCGCCGCCAGAAAGACCCCGACGGCCCAGAGGTCCATGTTCGGCTGCGTGGTCAACAAAAGCACCACGAGCAGCGGAACAAAGAAGATCCGGAGGATGGTGAGCGAATTCGGCAGGCTCATGGATTTCACTGCATCCCTGAGCGGGAGACGGGAAGCGGATTCCGGTCAGACGCCAGGCAGCAGCAGACTCTCACTCCAGCGCCAAATATAACCGGGCCGTTTTCGAGTGTCAAACAGCGCCCCGCGCGCCGCGCTGCCGCAGATCGCTCGGCGCCGGTGTTGAGTTTGGAGTACAGGAAAACCCGACTATGGTGCTAGTCAATTCCTGTAGTCAAGTCGCAATTGAGCCTGATTTCATGCGGGTGCGGCGCGCATGGCCGGTCAGCCGGACGAAGCATAATCGCCTAGCCCCGCTGTGAATAACTCCAGGCTCTCGTAACCGGCTTGTAACCTTCTATCGTCCGCTCGGGAAGGTTGCTGTGGTACAAGAAGAGACTCATAACCCGCTGAAAACAAGAGGGGAAGGCGCGGGGCGGGCATTGTCGATCTGATCTAATAGCAAAGTACTAAGACCGGGCGTTACCGGCCCGCAGGCGGCTTTTCCACAGCGATTTCCACAGGCTCCAGGCCAGCGATTTCAGGGCGCCGGCTGCGGTTCCGGTTCGAGCGGGCGTCCGCCCCTGCTTGCTTCTCCGCCTGCCATCCGGGGACTCGGAATCAGCTCAGCAATCCGGCGGCGCAGCTCGTCGAGGCCCTCGCCGGTCCGCGCTGACACGCCGGCGTCCCGCGGACTGTGCGGCAGGTGATCGCGCTCCGCGGGTGTAAGCAGGTCGATCTTGTTCCAGACCTTGAGCCTCGGAGCCGAGGCCAGACCCATGCTCTCCAGCAGACTCTCCACGGCGGCGTCCTGTGACTCGCGATCGGTGTGAGCCGCGTCCGTGACGTGCAGCAGCAGCGCCGCGTCCTCCAGCTCCTCGAGCGTGGCGCGGAAGGATGCCACCAGGTGCGGGGGCAGGCGGCGGATGAAGCCCACGGTGTCGGAGAGCAGCACCTGCCGATGAGCACCGAGCTTCACCGACCTCACCGTCGGATCGAGGGTGGCGAACAACCGGGAGGAGGCTTCAACCTTCGCTTCGGTGAGCGCGTTGAACAAGGTCGATTTGCCGGCGTTGGTATAGCCGACCAGAGCAGCCGTCTGCCAGCGCTGCTCGCGGCGATGCTCCCGATGCAGGGCGCGCTGCGACCGGACCCGTTCAATTCCCTCGCGCAGTTTGCGGATACGGGCGCGGATGCGGCGACGGTCGAATTCGAGCTGCTGCTCGCCCGGTCCGCGCGTGCCGATTCCGCCGCCCAGGCGCGACAACAGGGTCCCTTTGCCGGAGAGCCGCGGCAGCAGATAGTTCAACTGCGCGAGCTCCACCTGGAGCTGTCCTTCGCGGCTGCGCGCGCGGCGCGCAAAAATGTCGAGGATGAGCTGGGTGCGATCCAGGACTTTCAGTCCGAGTGCCTGCTCCAGATTGCGAAGTTGGGTCGGCGAGAGGTCGTTATCGAAAATCACGCACCCGGCGCTTTCGCCGCGGGCCAGCGCCTGGACTTCGCCGATCTTGCCGCGGCCGATGAGGGTGGCGGGATCAGGCCGCGGCGAACGCTGCAGGGTGACGCCGAGCACGGCACCACCGGCGCTGCGCGAAAGTTCAGCGAGTTCCTGAAGGGACTCCTCGCCCTCTGCGCCGGCGCGCGGCGGCAGGCCGGGCCGGCGGCTCTGCGTCCAGCCCACCAGATGCACCTTTTCGAGCGGCTGTGCGGAACGAATCGATCAGCCCTCCGCCGGCGGTGCCACCACCGGCGCCGGCGGCACCGCGCCGGGCCGCGGCATTACCACCGTGGAGATGGCGTGCTTGAAAATCAACTGCTCCTGGTGGTTGCTTTCAAGGATGAGGGAGAACTTATCGAAACTTCGAATTCTGCCCGTCAGCTTAACTCCGCTCACCAGGTAGATGGTTACCAGGGCTCTTTCCTTGCGAGCGGAATTCAGAAAGCCATCCTGGATATTCTGGGCCTGCTTCTCACTATGTTCTCTACGTTCGACCGCAGCAGTGTTCATAATCACATCCTGAGCTCTAAAGTGAGGAAAAGACCGGCCCCCGCACCTCGTACGATGGGCCGGCTACAGCGCTGGCAAGCCAGCGAAAGACCTGCTGCTCGATGACCGGGTCGTCACCGAAGCCGCCAAACCACTGCACCTCCGCCTCGCGGCGGAACCACGTCATCTGCCGCTTGGCGTACTGGCGCGTCTGCGCCTGGGTGTCTCGAATCGCCTCCTCGTGCGTCATGGTACCTTCGACGCAAGCGCGAGCCTGGCGGTAACCCAGCGCCTCGAGTGGAATCGAAGCGGCCCCCGCGCACCCGAGAGCCTCCCGGACCTCCTCCATAATGCCGCCCGCGAACATCCGTTCGGTGCGGACATTGATTCGCCGCGCCAGCTCCGCGCGCGGCGGCGACAGGCCAATCTTTAAGGCACGAAAGCCCTGCACGCCTTCCCGGCCCTCGCGGAGCAAGTCTGAAAAGCGCCGGCGCTCTACCAGGCAGACCTCCAGGGCGCGAATGACTTTCTGAGCGTCGCGCGGATGAATGCGCGCCGCAGTCTCCCGGTCTTTACGGGCGAGCATGCGATGCAGAAACTCTCGCCCGCGCCGCTCCGCGAATCCGCTCAAGCGCCGGCGCAACTCGTCCGAACGCGCCGGACCCTCAAAAAGCCCGAGGAGCAGCGCCCGCAGATAGAGTCCAGTACCGCCGGTCATCACCGGCAGCTTGCGGCGGCTGCGCAGGTCCTCGAGCACCTTCAGCGCCTGGCGCCGGTATTCGCCTGCCGTATATCGGGCGCCGGGCTCGGCGACATCCAGCAGGTGGTGGGGGACGCCGCGGCGTTCCTCCAGGCCCAGCTTGCCCGACCCGATATCAAACCCGCGGTAGACCTGCACCGAGTCGAAGTTGATGACTTCACCGCCGAAGGCCAGCGCCAGCCGGACCGCGAGCGCTGACTTTCCCGAAGCCGTCGGACCGACGACAACAATCAGCGGGTAGTCTGGGGCGTTCGGGTCTAGCCGCTCCACCAGGCTATGCGCAGATAGCGGAACAGCAGCAGGCACAGTATGAGGGCCAGCACAATCATCGCCCCCAGGACTTGTTGACGCGATGGTTGCATCGGACTCAGAACTCAAGGCTGCGCTAGCCGGCCCACGCCCGCGCGCGGCGGCGTCTGCTTCCTGTCCGCATTCGATATCACTGAGCACCATAGCCCAAGTTATACAGAAAGATGAATCGCAGTTTCAGATCGTTGCCTCTGTACTCGTTGGGCAGCGGCGGGAAGGGTATCGAGGCGTGAAGGGCTGCGCCCGCCGCGCCGTCGAGAGCCTGCGACCCTGAAGTCAACACCAGATCGAGCTCCGGCACGCGGCCATCCCGCAATATCGCGAACTGAATTGCAACGCGGCCTTTCTCTCCGAGACGAGCCGACTCCGGCATAACGGCGTACCAGTTCTCGCGCACTACGCGTACGATGCGCGCCAGGTACGGCCCGAAGTCCACGCCTTGGGTGTCCGACAGAATCATCGGGCCTTCCAGCGAGAAGTTAGAGCTGGGATTATTGAACTGTCCGATCGAGTCCCCGGGTCCGACGACCCGGCCGTGGGCGCGCCCCCGCGCCGCAGCCTGCGCTGCCTGATCGAGCATCTCCTGGGGTGTCGCCATGGCCAGATGGCCGGGAGACTGCGCCGGCTTGGGAACATCCTCGAGTTTCAAGGTATCGTCATGCTGCGGCGGCGGTGGCGGCGGGGCGGCCGCGGCCTGCTGCTTCGGGGCGGCGGGCTGAGGCTGAGGTTGGGGCGGCGGCGCAGGCGGCTTGGGTTGGCCGCCGGCGATCTCGGGCAGCTTCGTATTTCCCTTGGAATAAGCTTCGTGCGGCGCTTGGGGGTTGACAATCGGCGGCTTGCTTCGAGCCAGGCGATCCTGATCCGACTGTAGCTTCGCCCGCCGCTCTTTCTCCAACTCCGCCTGAAGGTCACGGGGCAGAACCAGGAACGTCGGCTGGGGAGGCTTTTCCTCGGCCGTCGCAAGAGCGATCAGCTTTTCGTGGCGGGTGATCATGCTGCTGAGCAGGAGGATCAGACCCAGAAGGGCCACATGCCCCAGAAGGCAGAGCTGGTAAATGGCGAGGAACCGCCAGCGCGCCGAATCCGGCTCGAGCTCGACCAGCAGATTGAGATCATCCTGCGAGTCGCTTCTCAACGCCCTGCTGACGAACAGGCCCTCCGAATCTGCATCCGGCTCAAGCGCCAACAACAGATTGAGTTGTTTGTGCGGCGAATCGCTTGCGGCGGACCGGCGCTCCGACTCTGCATCTGGTCGAGACCCGGGCGCTGCAAGTTCCTTTAAGTCAAGGAGATTCAAGCCTTGCCCCCAACTCGGCCGTTTGCGCACCCATTTCATCGTTGAGCGTCTCGCACCCATCTTACCATTGCTGCCTGTGACTGGCTGTGTACACTGAGCGCGAAGGGCCGTTCGGCCCGACTCCTCGGAGCCATCCCGACGAAGTGCAGTGCTTAGCTTTCACCCGGCTGGCCGGCAGCCCTTGACCCGAGGCGCACCTGGACCCGTGCCGCATGTAGTTCGATGCAATTCATGACCCTCTCGGCCAATGCCAGGGCCGCCATTCCCTCCCGAGCGCTGACCGGGGGAGGACGGCGGGTCCGGACCGATTCGAGGAAGGCGTCGAGTTCGGAGCGCAACGGGTCTGCGGGGTCGGTATCAAGCTTCCGGAAACCGATCGCAGGCGTAGCGCCACTGCGGTCGACGCTGATCACCAGGGCGTCACGCCGCGTGAAGTCGATGGAGATGTACTCGCTCGGCTGGAAGTAGCGGAATTTGCGGACTCTCTCGGTGCTCGCGCGGCTGGCCGTCAGGTTGGCGACGGCGCCATTCGCGAACTCCACTCGGGCGTTGGCGATGTCGACCTTGTCGGACAGGACCGGCAGGCCCACGGCGCGCACGTCGCTAACCTCGGACTCGACCATCCACAGCAACAGGTCGAGATCGTGGATCATAAGGTCGAATACCACATCCACGTCGAGGCTGCGGCTGCTGAATACGCCCAGGCGGTGCACTTCGAAAAACATCGGGTCGTGCGTCACCTTTTTGGCCGCCACCACGCCCGGATTGAATCGCTCCAGGTGGCCTGTCTGCAGGATTCTCTGCTCGCGCTCGGATCGTTCCACCAATTCAGCGGCTTCGGCCACCGTGCGGCTGATGGGCTTCTCCACCAGGACGTCAACTCCTGCGTCGAACGCCCTATGGACGACTTCGGCGTGGACGGTGGTCGGGATTACGACGCTGACTGCCTTCGCGGCCGCAAGCGTCTCATCGAGGCTCGGAAAGGCCCGGCACCCGAGTTCGGTGGCCAGAGATTCGGCTCGCTCCGGGCGCGAATCGTATACTCCCACCAGGTCCGCCTGAGGCAGGTCCCGGAAGGCACGGGCGTGATGGCGTCCATGCTCGCCGGCGCCGATGACCGCGACTGGAATTGGCTGCGACTCATTCATCGAAATTCAGAGGGTTTCAGTGGAGCTGACGGCGAGAGCCACTATCGCAATTCCGCAACGGTCAGCCTCCTCGATCAGGTGCTGACGGTCGAAAAGCAGCGTCCTGCGAGCGTCGATAGCGAGCGAGCGCGCATTGGCCTGATCCATCATTCGGATAGTCGCCAGGCCGACCACGGGAACGTCAAATCGCATGTCCCCCTTGCTGACTTTGACCACCGTCAATCGGCGCCCGTTACCGAGCCGGCCGGCGCGCTCGATGGCGGCGTCGGTGCCCTCCATCGCTTCCACGGCCACGCAGGCGCGTTCGGCGACCACAACCGTCTGGCCGATATCGAGCGCGGCGATCCGGCGCGCGATCTCGCGGCCATACTCGATGTCGGCAGACTCTGTTTCGTCGGGGCGGCGCGCGGTCAGCACACCGGCTTCGGGCAGCAGGGGCTTGAGGAACAGCGTGGAATCAACCACCTCGATGCCACGCGCCTCCATCATTTTGACGAAGACGCCGATCAGCGCATCGGTATTGCGGCGCTCGAGACTGTCGAGGGTGTCCTTCATCACCGCGTCCGGCGGGATGGAGCTATAAAGCTGGACGTGCTTCACCTGGCCGGCCAGGGTCACGCGTCCCACGCGCTCGGAGTCGAGCAACTCGAAGAATCGGGCCGCCTCGCCGAGGCTCAGCCAGTGGACGGTGGAGGCTTCCTTCGCGAGTTCGGAGGACGCTTCCTCGCGAATGGCGAACACGACGGGGTCCAGGCCCTGCTCACGCGCCGCCCCAAGCACCAGGAACGGAAAGCGTCCGTTGCCGGCGATGACCGCCATGCGCTCGCGCGAAACCGGTGCGGCCGTTTCGATTGGAGATTCCGCTGCCAAGGAGTCTTCTCTGACCTGAAGGATTATCCCGCGGCAACCTTCCTGCGCCGCCTTCCCGACCCCTTCAGCACGCCTTGCCGGGAGGAGCGCACGAAGTCGACCAGCACCTTGACGTGAGGCGAGCCGAAGCCGCGGGTCTCGATGGCTTCGAGCGCCTGGGTGGTGTTCAGGCCTGAACGGCAGATCAGGCGAAGCGCGTCGTCGACTTCGTCGATGTCCTGCCGGCTGAGACGGCGGCGTTCCAGGCCGATCCCGTTGGCGCCGAGCACCTCGATGGGCCGCGGAGCGGTGGTCTTCGAGTAGGGCAGCACATCCTGGGTCACGATCGTGAAGCCGCCCAGGAAGCTGTACGCTCCAACCCGGCAGAACTGCTGAACCCCACAGAACACTCCCACGGTCGCGTGGTCGCCCACCTCGACGTGACCGGCGAGCGACGCGGCATTCACCATAATGACGTGGTCGCCGATGTGGCAATCGTGGGCGATGTGCGCATACGCCATCAACAGATTGTGGCTGCCGATGCGGGTGACGCCTCCGCCGAGTCCTGTCCCTCGATGGATGGTGACATACTCGCGGATCGTGTTGAAATCGCCGATTTCAATCCGGGTGGTTTCACCGTGATACTTCAGGTCCTGGGGATCGTGCCCGATGGTGGCGAAGGGGAAAATACGGTTACCGCGACCCATGCGCAGGGGTCCGGCGAGAACGGCGTGCGTCATCACCTCGCAGTCTTCGCCGAGTTCGACGCCTTCGCCGACGATGGCGTAAGGCCCTACCGTGACGCTTGACGCCAGCTTCGCTTGCGGATGGATGATGGCAGTGGGATGTACGTTCATTTTTCCGGGCGATCCACGATGGCGAACCGCACCGTGGCCTCAGCAACCAGGCGGCCATCCACGGTCGCCTTGCCGCTCATGGTCCCAAAGTGGTTCTTGCGGTTCACCAACACCATTTCCAGGCGCAACTGGTCGCCGGGAATGACCGGCCTCCGGAATTTTGCATTCTCGATCCCCGTGAAGTAGACGAGCTTTTGGTGCCGATCGGGCATGTCGAGGAAAGTCATGATGCCCGCCACCTGCGCCATGGCTTCGATGATCAGCACTCCGGGCATGACGGGAGCGCCCGGGAAATGTCCCTGAAAGAAGGGCTCATTGATGGTGACATTCTTCAGGCCCACAATGCGCTTCTCGGGCTCGAGTTCGAGCACCCGATCCACCAGCAGAAACGGATAGCGATGCGGCAGGATTTTCAGAATATCGATGATGTTGAAAACGCCCGCTCGCGCGGAGTCGGGTGTCGCAGACTCAGTCAAGTTGCACAGTCTCCTTCGGCAAAACTGGGGTCTACCAGGGGCGTTGGCGACACGCCAACCGCCACGCGGCCATTATAGTCGAAAGACCAATCCTGTCCCAACTTCACGATCTCACCCTGCGGGCATCTGCGCCTAATTTCGACGTTTGGGGCGGCCACCGGGGGCCGCCCCTACATCGAAATCAGCACAGGCGGCGTCGAGGTACCAGCCGGGTCGTTCTTCGATAACCATTGCATCGGTTCCGGCAATATGAACAAAAATTAATTTGCTTTCACCGTTCGGGTACGACACCATGAAGGCCTCTGACCACTCAGTGGGGGCAGGCTTGCGGCCCGATGAGATCTCTTCCCCCCTCTCGATCTCTCCCGTGCCTTGCAAGCCCGCCCCACGCTGCCCGGAGCGCGCCTGTCCCAGGCGCGACCACCCGCGGGCAAGGACGCCCGCGCTCCTGGCCCTGTGGCGTCGTCCGGCGCCCGAATCCCGCGACCAAACTGAAGCTATCTGGTAAACTCCACTGGCTAAGGGAGGATCCGGATGTCCCGCTTCCGAAAAGCTTCTGGTGTCATCGCATTATCTTTGATCGCACTGAGCGCCGTGGCCGCGCGCGCCTTTGCCGACGGTCCCTATCCTGTGGTCGTACAGCGCAACCTGGAAGCGCGAATGCGCGACGGTGTGATCCTGCGGGCGGACGTCTACCGCCCGGACAAAGATGGCAAGTTTCCCGTGCTGCTCGAGCGCACGCCGTATAACAAGAACGGTGAAGTGGACTTCGGGCGGGTGGCGGCGGCGCGCGGCTACGTGGTGATCATTCAGGACGTCCGCGGCCGCTACACCTCCGGGGGCGAGTGGTACACCTTCAAGCACGAGTCGGATGATGGCTATGACACGGTGGAGTGGGCCGCAGGGCTGCCGTACTCGAACGGCAGGGTCGGCATGTTCGGCGGATCGTATGTAGGCGCAACCCAGATGCTCACCGCCATAGCGCATCCGCCGCATCTCGCCGGCATCTTCCCGGTGGTGACCGCCTCGAACTATCATGACGGCTGGACCTATCAGGGCGGTGCGTTCGAGCAATGGTTCAACGAATCCTGGACGTCCGGCCTGGCGCAGGATACGCTCAACCGCAAAGTGGAGGCGTCGACCAACGCCCTCCAGGGCATCGAGCGCTTGCCACTCACCGGCTATCCCCTGTTCAACCTCGACGCCGCGCAGGCAACCAGCCTTGAGAATCTTGCGCCCTACTTCCTCGATTGGCTCCGCCATCCGGGTTACGACGATTACTGGAAGCGCTGGTCGATCGAGGAGCATTATCCCGACATTCAGGTGCCGGCCTACGTGGTGGCTGCGTGGTACGACATCTTCCAGGGCGGCTCACTGCGGAATTACCTTGGCATCAGCACCCACGGCGGTAGTGAAGCCGCGCGCACCAAGTCGCGTCTGCTGGTTATGATCGGCGGACACGCCGGCAACGGTCCCAGGATCGGCGCGGTGGACTTCGGCAGTCCGTCCGTCGTGGACGAGAATGCGTTGATGCTCAACTGGTACGACATGCTCTTCAAGGGTGAGGACAACGAGCTGGCGCATGAGAAGCCGGTGAAACTCTTCCTCATGGGACGCAACACCTGGCAGCAGGAATCGGCCTGGCCGCCGCCGGACGCGCATCGGACGGCCTATTACCTGCACTCCTCCGGACATGCCAACTCGCTGGATGGCGACGGCACGCTCAGCACGTCGGCCTCGGGAGCCGCCACGGCCGATCACTTCACCTACGACCCCGCGAATCCCGTGCCGACCGTGGGCGGTCCGCTGTGCTGCGACGGCGCTCATCTGGCGCCGGGAGCATTCGACCAGAGCAAGAAGGTGGAATCGCGCACCGATGTGCTTGTCTATACGACTCCTGCCTTCGACCACGACTATGAAGTGACAGGCCCGGTCACTCTGGACCTCTATGCCGCCTCAAGCGCCGTCGACACCGATTTCACGGCCAAACTGGTGGATGTCGGTCCGGACGGATTTGCGCGCAACCTGACGGAGGGGATCATCCGGGCCCGCTATCGGGATTCGCAGGAGCATCCCGAGCCGCTGCAGCCGGGGAAGACCTACGAATTTCATATCGACCTGTGGGCCACCGGCAACGTGTTCCTGGCCGGACACAAGATGCGCCTGGAGGTCGCGAGCAGCAACTTTCCGCGCTTTGACCGCAATCTGAACACCGGCCAGCCCGCCGGCGAGTCATCCAGCTACGTCAAGGCGGACAATACGATCTATCACGACCCCGTGCACCCCTCCGTGCTCACCGTGGATGTCGTGACCCGCTGAATGGCGCTCTGATTTGGCGTAGAGCCGCCATCTTAACGACTCCCGTGCCGGCTGGAAGCCGGCCTTACGGCCCGGGTCAGGATTGGGCGGTGGTGCAGTTTGAATTCGAGAGCGGCTTTCAAGTAGTCGTCACCCCCGTGCAGGCGGGTATTCATTTATTGGGTTCCCGCTTGCGCGGGAATGACCGTGGAGGGCGAGAGGTGCAAAGCTCGAATTGCACCAACTACCACCCAATAATCCCAATAATGAATTTGCTTGACTTTTGTTATCAACTGGTATATAAGCGTATTACCAAATGATTTTCGGTCGTTCGAGGAGTTATTTCGTGCTTGCGCTTACCATCCAGGCCGGAATCAGGAGCTTGATACGCGCAACCGCGCCGCGTCCCGCCCGCCTGGCCCGAAGGCCGGATAGGTATACACATCTAGGCTCTAAAGTGGCGAAACGGTGCAAAAAAAGATTCTAAAATTTCGCAAAACGAAGCCAACAACTCACTTAGAATCAACACAGCTGCCCTGAGAAAGGGCAAAAGCGAAGCCAAAAAAAGCCGCTTTTTTCAGCGCTCTCTTCGCTCCTTTTTGTCTGACGAGGGCGCCTGGCTAGCCCTAATCCCCCCCTTCGGACCCGGGCCCCCCGGGTCCGGTCCCACATCCCCAAAGAAAATTTGCACCCGCCGGAAGGCTGGGTCCGTAATGATGAGTGAAGGGTCTCGAAGCACCGGTTGAGGCGACAGCGTGAGGGACCAGACAGTGGAGACCGGAGACGCGGTGCTCGGCCGGGCGATGGCGGGCGACAGCGCAGCCTTCGAGGAGATTGTCCGCGCGCACCAGTCGATGGTGTTCAGCGTGGCGTGCCATTTCCTGCGCGATCCCGGGCGGGCCGAAGAAATCGCCCAGGAGGCTTTCCTGCGGCTCTACCAGAACCTGAACCGGATCGAGTCGTCGGCCCACCTGGTCCAGTGGCTGAGGAAGGTCACCTGGCGCTGCGCCATCGACGAATTGCGCCGCGCGGGACGCGGCAAGGAGACGCCGCTCGCGGAAGCGCCGGAGCCGGTGACGGACGATCCGCCGGGAGACCTGCTGCTGGAAGGCCGGTTGCAGAAACTGGTGGCCTCGCTCCCGCCGCGCGCCCGGATGATGGTCATCCTCCGCTACCAGGAAGACCTGGACCTGGCGGAGATCGCGAGGGCGATGGATGTGCCGTTGAACACCGTGAAGAGCGGGCTGGCGAGGGCAGTCGGTGTGCTCCGCCAGAAACTGAATCGAGTGCTCGGAGACGTGAACTATGAAACCGCTTGAGGACGAGTTGCGGAACGCTTTGAAACGGGTCGAGCCGCCGCCGGGATTCGCGGGGCGAGTCATGGCTCGGGTGGAGCAACTGGCTGAGGAGCGCGCGCGGGCCGCGGCGAAGCCGGCGCGTGCGTGGAGTCCATGGTCGCCATGGTCATGGTTCGGGCGCAGGATGTCCATGAGCTTCGGTGCCATCGCCGCCCTGGCCGCCGTGGTGCTGCTGGCAGTCGGCTTGGCCCTGTGGCAGCAGCATCGCATCGAGCAGGAGCGCAGGGCAGGCGAGGCGGCGCGGGCGCAGCTGATCGAAGCGTTGCGCGTAACCAGCGCCAAGTTGAATCACGTGCGTAGCAAGGTTCGAGCGGTCACGGTAGACGACAATTCGATCCCCAGGCCGGGCCGGCATCGGACCAGTTCCGAGCCGGTCTTCGACGGGACCGATCCGGGAGCTTTGCCGGCAGCATGAGCTGGAGCGGCGCTGTCCTCAGCGCCTCAAGTGGGCCGGCAATGCCGGACCTGTAGCGCAGCCGGAGATTAGGAGCCGATTATGAAACCGAAATTCAAGCACCTTGCAGAGGTCCTGGCCGCCGCCGGCGTTCTTGTGCTCTGCGCCGGATTGCCGGCCTGGGCGCAGAATCCCAAGCTGAACCTGGGAAATCTCGGCAAGCTGGCGGACAAGGCCGACGAGGTCGTCGACGTAACCCTCGACGGCCCCACGCTCAAATTCGCCCAGAAGTTCATCGAGAGCGACGAGAATGAAAAAGACGACGCCGAGGCCCTGAAGATCATCAGGAACCTGACCGGCGTGTACGTCAAGAGCTTCGAATTCGACAAGCCTGACCAGTATTCCGACGCCGATGTGGACGCGATCCGGGAGCAGCTCAAGGCGCCGGGCTGGTCGAAGCTGGTGGACGTGCACAGCAAGAAGGACCACGAGCTCGACGAGGTCTACCTCATGACCGGTCCCTCAGGCAAGAATCTGGGCCTGGCGGTGATCTCTGCCGAGCGCGACCAGCTGACCGTCGTCAATATCGTCGGTCCGATTGACATGGACCACCTGGCTGACCTCGAAGGTAAGCTCGGCATCCCGAGCGACCTGGACCTGAAAGGCGACAAAGGGGGCCACCATGCGCACTAGGTCCTGCCTTTTCGCGGTTGCCTTCATGGTCGCGGTGAGCGTGCCGCCGGCGGCGGCGGGCGACCGCGAGTTTCACCAGATCGTGGACCGGCTCTCCGCCGCTTACCAGAAGAAGCCGATGCCCTTTATGGGACTGGTCTCGTTCGCGGCGCGCTTCGCGCAACCGGAAGGCGTCAGCGGGCTGAAAATGGCCATCTTCGACGGCGTTGATCCCGCGCTCCGCCCCGATCCCGCCGATTTCGACGCTTTTGTGCAGCGCGTTGCAGGCCCCGATTATCGGCCCATGGTGCGCGTGCGATCGAATCGCGACGGCGAACAGACGTACATCTACGTACGCGCGGCCAAGTCCGGCTACGAGATGCTTCTGCTCACCCTCGAGACCTCCGACGCCGTGGTGATGAAGATGCATCTCAATCCGAGCGCGATGGAAGCGTGGGTCGATGACCCCGTCGATCATGGAAAGAACTGGTCGCATGGAGACAGGCAGCAGTACGGAGTGGGATTCTGAATTGTGAAGCAATGACGAATCGTAGAGGGTGGTCATTCACCCTTCACAATTTACCGTTCACCATTTGCTTCCTCGATTCGCCGCGCTCCATTCAGGCTAGTCAAACTCCCGCCGCGCCGCGCTTTGCTCTGCTCCCACGCGCCCTGCCTCAATGTTGGCTCTCGAGTAATTCTCGCCCTTAATCGGAGACCCGGCGAGGCGACGCAGCATGGCGATCTGCCCCACGTGGGTCAGCGCGTCGGCTACGGCGCCTTGGAATAGCTGCCCGGCGGACGTGTTCAAGGGCGCTTGCGAAGCCAGGTACTCGTCGAACTTCTTCAGCGCCGTGAAGAAACGCTCCACTTCCTGGGGCCACGGCAGCGGATCCGAGTTGTGCCACGCCTCCGCGCCCGCGGCTTGCGAATAGGCCCAATCCATCAGGTCCCCGAGGTGCGCCAGGACCTGCGCCGGTGTGCGCGTTCCCTCGCGCACCTGGAAATCCGCGAAGCTGGAGGGCGCGCCGCGCAGAGCCTTGCCGCCGCGATAAGCGAGCGTCGCCACGGTATGCCTGAGGAGTTGCCGGCCCGAGTCGGTAGTCCGATCGATAGCGGGGTCCATGCATGGCCCTCCCGGTAAACGCGCTGTAGCGGCGGTCTACGACCGCCGCCCCTTCTTCGACGGAGAAGCCGGCGGCCATAGGCCGCCGCTACAGCAGATACAATAGTCTCTAACCCTCTTAGGTCATTTGCGGCATCCGGCCCGGCAGATACATGCTGAGAAAGCGATGCGCCAGGATGAACCCGTCCTTGCGCTCCTGCGGAAAATCGGGCTCATTCTCCGTGTGAGGCTTGTCCCAGAACTCGTCCTCGTGCTCCACGGCGATCCCGCCCGCGAATTTGGCTTGCAGCAGCACGGTGATGAATTTCGGCCAGTCGATCAATCCTTGGCCGGGAATGCGGTAGCGCCACCAGCCTTCGCCGTGGATGCCGACTTCTTGCAGAACCGCCTTGGTAATCTCGGTGTCCTTGGCGTGGACGGCGTGAATGCGGGGCTGCACCTCCCAGGCCGCGCGGGCGTAGTCGATATACTGCCGCACCAGGTGCGAAGGGTCGAATTCGAGGCCCAGCCGCAGACTCTGAACCCGCGCAAAGACCGCATTCCATGCCGCCGGGACGGTGGCGAAGTTCGTGGCGGTCGGAAAGTTCTCCCATCCCATGTTCAGATCGAGCTTCTCGCAAACCGGAAGGTACTGCTCGTTGAAGACATCCCCCAGCGCCTTGGCCTGATCCTCCATCGAAGCCCCGGACGTGCCGCCGCTGAACGTGCCCACGAATTTGCACCCGAGGCGGTGTCCGAATTCGAGGCAGCGGATGAATCGCGCCTGGTTGTCGCGACGGTGCGCGGGGTCCTTGGCGATGTGGTTGTAGCCCCACATGCACTCGATGCTGATGATGCGCACGCCGGCATCGCGCGCCGTGGCCAGCACCTGATCGATCTGGCTGTCGCTGAGCTCGGGCTTGAATTTCTCATCAAGGGGAATGACCACGCCTTCGTATCCGGCCGAGGCCGCGAAGCGCAGCTTCTCCGGCGTATAGGGCGTAATAATCGAGAGCTTGGGATAGGGAGTCGGTCCGGGAGCTTCCGGCACTGGTCCCGCCGTCCGCACCGCCCGCGCTCCCTCCCGGCTGAGATTGGCGCCCAGCACTCCGGGCGCTCCCAGCGCCGCTGATACACCCGCTGCTGATGCGCCTGCTGCCTTCAGAAACCTGCGTCTTTCGAACTTCGACATCGTTGCGCCTCCAAATAGTCCAGAAGCCGCAGAATAGAACAAAAGCTCGCGAATCGGAAAGCACGATTTCCTGGTCACGTCAGCGTGACGGTATATCAGGGGAATGAACCGCGACCTGGGGAACCAAGTCCCAGGAATCGGCGTCATCGATTCGCTTGGTGGCGCGGTCGGTTTTCGGTTAGACTTTGAGAGTCAGCACAGCGTCGGCGCCGCCTGCCGGCGTCCTCACCCCGCGGAGAGGTGGCCGAGTGGCTGAAGGCGGCGGTTTGCTAAACCGTTGTACGGGCCAAAACCTGTACCCAGGGTTCGAATCCCTGCCTCTCCGCCAGTTCACAAAGATTCAATCATTTAACTGCTACTGAATCTTCGATGTTGCGAAGGCTCGGTCCCCGTCTACTGTCCCGAGAGTGTCCGATTGCTTTTGAGCCGCGATTTGATTTTCGAGAACGGTCATCGCGTCCCGCACGTCATCGGCTGCGGTCTTGATGTAGTACGTCGCGGTTGTGCTGACGTTCGCGTGCCGCAGGATTTGCTGGATGACCTTTTCTGGGACTCCGAGGCGATAGAGGTTGCTCCCGAGCCCGCGACGGGCAGCGTGCCAGCCGTGCCAATGGGGAATGTTGCTGTTGCGCGAAAACTCATGGTCTGCCTTTTGATGCTCCGTCTCGGCCTTCCCGCAGATTCCGCAACGATTCAGAGCGGGGAGAATTACGCGGTTAACCAGACTGCCAAGTGACAGCGGCTTGCCCGTAGCGTTCGCAAAGATCGGGCCTGTAGCTGGATTGCCCGCTCGCAACCGATGCAGTTCTAGTAGGTCTGCCAGTTGGCGAATCACGGGGACCGGCGCACGTCCCTTGCGGGTCTTCGGCTCGGTTACACGGCCATTCCAAATCGAACGCTTGACGAAGAGCTGGCCGTCCGCGTAGTTCTCCCACAGCAAACCCTGAATCTCCCCGTGCCGAAGTCCGGTGTATGCCGCAACCGCGAAGGCTGTAGCAGCGGGCTCGGGCAGACGTGCGAGAATCTGATTTATCTCGTCAAGCGTGTAGGCGTAGGTTTCTTGCGGCTCAGCGGCTTCAGGATTAACGCGACTGTCTCGCGCGGGGTTCTCCCCTTGGAAATAGTCCTGTTGCTTAGCCAACGTGAAAATCGCGCTGATGACGCTCTTGACGTGCTTGAGCGTGTTCCGGCTCAAATTGCCCGCGCCGATCTGATTCAGCCAGCCTTGAACGTGATATGTCCGCACGTCGCGAATCCAAACATTCCCGCAAAGCGGTTTCAGATGATCTTCCCAAATGTCGCGGTACCCTTTTGCCGTGGAGGGCCGGTTGTGTTGTTGAATCCAGGGCAAGTAGACGCGCTGCACAAAATCGCCCACGGTCACGATGCGCTCGGCAGGAATTGCGCCACTGTTGATGGTACCCATGTGGCGCTCAGCTTCATTCTCGATGTCGGCCGGAGGACGCTTTCCCCGAGTCGTCACGGGTCCAAGCTGATGCGTCACGCGCTTTCGTTCGATCTGCCCGCCAGTGTTTCTGCGCTCCCAATAGCGCACGTACCAGCGGCCTCCGATCTTGATAATCTGGCCGTTCTGTTTTCTGTTACGCATCAACTTTGTCCTCCCTTTTCCGCTCTCGGGCAGCAACAGCGGCCCTCGCAATCCGCTTGCGCTCGGCAGCGGTTAGCTTGGCGGCTCTTGCCTTCCCACCGGCCCTGGCGATCTCGGCGCGTTCGGACTGCGAGAGGCTCTTCGCCCGAGCCTTGCCGCCGAGACTCCCTAGCGCCTGAGCGTGTGGGTTCTTCTTTCTACGCATGCTGTAGATTATACTTAGCCCTAAGAAAGATGTCAAGGGAAAAACCCTAGTGACGTTGCTTTTCGAGCCAGTCGGAGAGCCGCGACGAGCCCCACTCAAACCGGACATACCGCCCGAGCCGGACGCACGGAATCCGCTCATCCCTTGGCGTCCGCCCACGTGTGCGATTGCGAATCCACGACTCCGGCACTCGCCATCGTGCCGCCAGCTCGGCCGCGTCAATCAAGTCCGACGATGTGGTTTCGTCTTCTGGGGACATCAATCGGACATCTGTTGTTTCAACACTCATGTTTTCAATCACCTACGGTTGTACAGCGGTTACACTAACCGCTTTTCCTGAAGCTTGTTCTTTGTTCCGGTCAAGCACAAAAACCGGAACTGTATCGGGTCGGAAGGGCCGCGCTTCCTTTCGCCGCAGCGCCTGACTTCGCCCTCTCTCTGACGAGCTTGCGAAGAGCCTACCGCACCGTTCCCGGCTCACGATCACGTTCGTTCGGCCGGGTGAAGACGCCTGGTATACGCTTTCCCGCGCTGAGGGCGGCACCCCGCGCGTCAAAACGTCCCACCGCTATCCGAGTAGCGACCCGGCTCTCCCGCTTGAAACCACGGCATCGGTGCCGAGCGCTGAGCGGGGCGGTCGGACAAGCAGCCGGACTCAGTTGTTCTGGCTGAGCTGCCATTCGCTTAGTCCCTTGTGTCGGGCTCTACTTTTTCGGACTTTCACTTCGTTTTGCAATAAAGTGGTCTGGCTAGAGTTAAAACCTGGCGGCGCGATCCTCACAGATGGCCGTTCCGCTCCGCTCATCCGACTCGAAAAACGGGCTCTCAGTCAGCCGCGAGAGCCCGTGGAATCGTTACGGTTCGCGCCAGGATCGGCCAGGATGTGTCGGGTGCCCACCGCGCTAGTTATCCTAGCCGTCCGCTATGGATGACCGAAATCGACGCGGCGCACTCGGACCCGGACAGCAGCCGTGTTGTCGCATACCTTGAGGGAGGTGCCTCATGGTTCAGCCCTTGTTTACCTGGTCCCCGACGGCGGCGATCTCGACATACGCCGCCACTCGGTCACGCGGCTGCTTTCTTCACCTGAGATCGAGAAGTTTCGGGCTTTGCACCGCCCGCTCTCGGGCTGCGGCTGCCGACTCGGCCTTTCGGTGGCTTTCGTCCGCGTGGTTCCTCAGCCTTTAGTGCGAGGGCTCCATCTTTCGCGTCATCCGCGCAGGCAGCTTGGGCTCGTGGGATCAACACGTAGACGTGTTTGTTGTGTGGCCTCAGGCGGACGAGCCAATCCGTGCCCTGGCCTTTCTTCAGGATCTCGCGGACCCGTGCCGCCGTGACTTCGTCCTCGATCCCTTTAATGATGTCTTTCTGGCACGAGCCGGGGTGCTCGCTGATGAAAGCCCGGACTCGCCTGACTTCGTCACGCTGTTCATCGAGGCGCGGGTCTTCAGAAGCAAAAAATCCGCCTGCCTCAAGGTCGAAGCGCATACTAACGGCGAACCCTTTACCCAGTCGGTTTTTCGTTGTTTGCAGCACGTGAATGGCGTCCTTCTCCGATAGCGTGTAAGCCATATCGACCCCCGCGAGAATGTCGCTTGAGCCGCGGTAGGTCGAGCCGTTGCTCTTCCCAACGTGATGCAGGATCACGACCGCAGCCCCTGCAGCCGCAAGACTCCGAAATCGGGCCATTACGGCCGCCATATCTCGTGCGTCGTTTTCGCTTTCGGCGCTGTTGAAGCGTACGAAAGAATCGAAAATGAACACCGGCTTCGGATCGAGCCGCTTAGCTGCTTCCCGGTATGCGAAGCCATTCTCTATTAGCGGGGGCAGGGGTTTGCAGTGTAACCCCCAATATGTGAAGCGGTCCGTCTTGCGGAACTTCAGCTCATCGAGCCGTTTGCGAATCTCCCCGGGCGGATTTTCAAGGTCGCAATACACCACCGGCCTAACAGTAGCTTTTCGCCCCAAGACTTCCTCGCCATGAGTGATCGCCTTGGACAGCGCGAGTACAAGCCAGCTCTTGCACCCGCCGGGAATGCCAGCGATGAGCGTCACTGACCCCATCGGAATGAGGCCCGGAACAGCCCACTCGACTTCGAGAGCGCGTTGCTCCCAGATGTCGGGCACGCGCGCAAGTACAGACTCGTTGCCGAACTCCCGGTTGACGACGGCCTGAGTCATTTCCGCGAACTTTTCGAGAGTCAATCCTCGTTCGCGCAGGTTAATCGCCTCCTCAAGACATTCGTAGATCGCCCTGTCTTTTTTGTATCCAACCACACTGTCGACGATTGCCTCTGGCGTCGACAGCCTGACTTTAGAAACCTTGCTAACGAAAGCCAGCAGCTCATCAGCCTGCTTCTGGCCTGCAGAGTTACCCCTAACATAGAGCTTTACCTTGCAGCCGAGTAACTGATCGACCGGCGCACCGTAGTTGTTCCAGAAATCGAGTGCGATGCCGGATACGACCCAGCGTGCCCAGCCGACCCCGTCCCTTCCTGGCTTGAAATCATCTGAGGTAAGCGTTCCACCCACGCGTTCCAGCACGCCTTTGTCCCGGCATAATGCTGCCACTAGGGAGTCCTGAAACTTCTCATCGTCAAAATAGTTCATTACCGACCACCGTCCTTCTTATTGACTGCAGGCCGGAACCCCTCCTGAACGATCCGCTCCGCCTCCTCAACCGGGATACGCACCGGCCGTCCGGCTCTCAAAACAGCGATTCTCCGCTTTCTTGTCCAGGCTCGAACACATGCGATGCTGAGCCTCAACTCTGCCGCGAACTCCGGAACGGTATACCAGCGCTTCTCCGGCGCTGGCCCGTCCGCTCCTCCAAACAATGTTATTTCTGATCTCATTCTCTTTTTTCCTTATCAGCACCAGTTTGAATTCGGCTGACCATGACTAGCTCAGCCCTAGGTGCTAGGCTCACGATACGAATAGTTAGTTCGGTGTGTCCAGTCACAAAAAGGTCCGGCCATTGCTGTATGACGCAACTCTTTTGTGCCTGCACACAGCCAGCACCCCAAAGCTCAGCCAAGATGAAAGGTGCCGCGTCACTCTTCGGCCGCAGGATCGCATAATGCGGTTACCTTGAGCCACCGCATTGGTCCCATCTGCAAGCCAGCAAGAGCGCTGCTACTGTATTCTACCGAGGCGGTCCCCACAATCTGGAGATATATTGTTCCGGTTATTTGTAAAACGTTTTGTACTTATTGCCCTTGAAGTGGCCGATAGCGGCTACAAGACGCGCGCTTCGCTGGAGTCTGAGTAGGTATGGTACTTAGCGGCCGGAGTTAGGTCGCTGTCATCCTGAGGAGTGGCGTGTACATGCTGGCAACTGATTAGAAGCGAGCTTTCAGATTGTCAGTTATCGATATTATAGCTCTTAAAATACTGACAATCTGATCTAACAAGCTCTCAGGATCAGGATCGCCATCGCCACAGGCAGTATCAACTTGTCAGCATCAAGACTTGGGCCACCCTCAGCAAACTGAAGCAGTTTGTCAGTTTTAGCTGGCTATGGTGCTGGAAACTGAAACTCTCAGCGGAAGTAGCTCGGCATGGCAACTGTGGTGCGGGGTCTTGAGGGACGGCACGAGGGCCGGACGGCACAACTTACTCCTGCCGCCTCTCCGCTGCGGATTTCGCGGAGCGACTGAGATCCATCCTGATCGCGTGATCACTTTTATGTTCGTCGAATGCGACCTTCAGAACTGTACTGATCAGCTCTCTCCGAACCTTCGGAGAATGGAGCGGTGAGCGTAGACCGGCATGTTGCTTGATGAGCGAGTCGAGTTCACGCACGAACCACGTCTGCACGGGCTTCCACCCCACACGTGACAGGTCGTAATCGTAGCCGAAGACAGGCAGCCACATGGGCTCCTCACCGGTTTCTCTGAATGCAGGCTCGACTGGGGTGATCGCCTGTTCTTGCTCCCTGTTTAGCTCGCGGGCCAGGCCGAACGGCGCACCCATGACTACAAGCGTCACGGCACGACCTCGCTGTTCGCTGCCTTGGAATTGAAGACCAGCCGCGTGATTGGTCAACTGCACCACCGCCATCGCTCCTCGGAATTTCGCCAGTTCTTGGATCTGATTGAGGCCCAGGTGCCCGCCGGACTGGATGCGCACATCGTCCTGGATAACTACGGGACCCATAAGACGGCGCTCATCCGGAATTGGTTCGCCAAGCGTCCTCGATTTCATCTCCACTTCACGCCCACCTACGCCTCCTGGATCAACCTGGTGGAGCGCTGGTTTGCCGAGATCACCAATAAGCGAATTCGACGAGGCGTCTTCCGCAGCGTGAAAGAACTGGAAGCCGCCATCCGTGAATACATCGAAGTGCACAACGAAACTCCCAAGCCCTTCGTTTGGACCCGAACCGCCGACCAGATCCTGGAGAGCATCGCCCGTTTCGCCCAGCGTGCATGTCCCTCTCCGGCCGAGGGACTTACATCACGAACCACTGGGACAGGAGACTAGGCACGCGTCGACGGGCGCGAATCCGCCTAACCCAGAGGGATCGACCATCGTCGTGGGATTATTCAACACATAGGCGTAGCGGTTCAGGGACTGCGGATTCGCCAAATCCGCCGCCCCGAAGGACGGCCTGCGGTCAGCCGTGTTAGGGATGCACTACACAGAGGTAGATTACCAAGAGCGCCGCTAACCAAGCAAGACCAAGGCAAGCCCACAGAAGAGGACGCTTCACACTCCGATGCAACACGATCCATAAACGGTACGATCCAAACGCAAGAGTGGCCAGCGCAACGGCTCCGCCAGCGATGATGGCCCTCATGTCACGAAACCACAGCACTGCGGCCCAGCCTAGGACAGCGGTCACGACTAAGGCGGTACTCTTCAACGGAAACGCTGCGCGAGCAGCAAGAGAATGGCGCTTGGCGAGTTCAGTACGAATCAGTTCATATCCGCTAACATCTGTCGGAACCGCAATTTTCCTTCGGGGCTCAGTACTGGTTATCACCAACCACCTCAGTTCCTCCCTTAAAATCTCTATTTCAGAAAAGGCAATCTCCACATCGGGGTATCCGATTCTCTTTCTGACAATTCTAGTGTCATCGAGGACGAAAACCATTTTACGTTCGGCCCGGCGCAGGCCCTCCCGAGGGGCCAATATAATGGCGATGATAGCCGCGCTAAGGACGATCAGCACAAACAGACTGCCAAGATCTGAGCTGTCCCCTATATAGCCGGAAGCACGAAACACGAGGAGAAGGGTTGCGACCGCTACCAACAGCAATACCGTGCCCCAAGAGAACATCCGGAATCTTGCCTGGCGTTTTAAGGCATCATCCCCAATCCTAAACTCCGGCATCCTTTACCTCCTAAGAAAAGCAGGACACTTTCATGGCCGGTTGCTTCCAGTGTTAGTCGACCGGCTGAGCGTCGCTCTGCAAGTGCGAATTCCACCCGAAACACAACTCAAACAAAAGACGGCAATCAAGGGTGGCAATTTTGCCAAGTCGCTATAGCGCCTTCACCCAAGACGGCCGTCGGGGCCCCAAGGAGAAGGCTGAGGTGCTGAATTGTCAGCACCCCCTCGATGCCGTTGTAGATCTCTGGCTCCAACTCAGGCGCATAAAAGAGCCCTGCGACCAGAGCGCCCGTTGTTACCGCTCCAATGCCCAGCACGGCGAGGGAACCGCCGCAACTCATCTTATATTGGGGCTGCCGTTTTTGCTGTTGACCGCTGTTCTGCGGGACAGGTGCGGGTCCGATCCTTGGCGCGCTGTTAGCAGTCTGAAAGCCAGACGGAAGCCCATTGAGGAACGAAGAAGCGTCACCGACCTGGACCTCGGCGTAGAGGGGATAGCCGGACGAGCCGTTGACACCTAGCAGGTTACTGGTACTCCCTCCGATCAAGTCGTCGCCGGACCATAACGTGGTATCAATCTGCTGCGGTTGATTTGCGGAGAATCCCGGTATAAAAATGCCGGTGTTCACGACTGCGATCACCGGGATGCCGTAGTAATCCATGGCACTGAAGGGATTTGTAAAGAAAGCGCCCGGAGAGCTCCCGCCGGCGATGCCCATGTGGTTATAGCACCACACGGACGGGCTATAGTTTTGCGGCACGGTCGTCCCAGGCCGGCCACAGGTTTGCTGCTGCGGTCCTAAACCCCGCGGATCAATCAGCGTGGTAGGATTATTCATCACATACGCATAACGGTTGAGGGACTGCGGGTTCGTCAAAGCCACCGCTGCCAAATCTGCCGGGTCGGGGCTCATCCAGCGCCCGAGCGTCGAGTTGTACTGACGGAACATCGCCGGATAAAACCAAGTTCCTCCGTCAGCGCTGTCCAGCCCGGCAAAGCTTTGCTCCTCGAACGTACCCGACAGCTCCCACACCTGACCCCAAGGATAAAACAGCCGGTCCTCCAGCACGTTCCCGGCATGATCGGTCGCCATGTGTGTCGAGTCCAAAGCGTCCTTGTGCACGAAAATGGTCTGCTCCGGACAGCAGACATTGTAGCCCACAATGTGACTGCCGATCCGCACCCATCGCGGCCACCAGTACGGCACCCCGTTATTGTTCCACCCGGTGCTATTATATTCTCCCAGCGTTTGCCCCGAGGCATCAAACACCTGTTCGACCTGATATTGCGACAGCTTGATTTCCACCTCCTCCCCAAGCGCGTTGTAAATGTTGCTTTCCGTAGTGCCGTTGTCCTCAGAGATCAGGCGTCCCTCCGCGTCCCACTGGTACGAGTGACTGCCGTCATCGATCAGATTTCCGGCCGCATCGTAGGTGTAACCGGAACTCGTGATGTGGCTATTGTTGTCTACCGTTATGCTCAGCGCGTCGCCGGAACCCTGCGTCACGTTCGCAGTGTTGAGGTTCCCGTACAGATCATAGAGGAATTGGTATCCATAGTAGATCGAGCTGGTGGACGAGCTGGCCTCGTAGAGGCGGTTGAGCGGGTCGTATGTGAAGGTCGCGCTATGAGTGAACGGAGGGTTCGTGGTGATGGGATCGTTGAAATAATAACCTTGAATGTTCCCATTGTTACCAATTGTGCTTTGCGTTGGGCTGCCAGTACATGTAGAGGGATTGCTGGTGCCGCTATAATAGTTGTAGACCTGGCAGTAATACTGTGACCCGAGAGAAGTAGTTCCTAGCTCAAGCTGCACGGGCTGCAAGCGGTTGTTGTAGGCGTACGTTTCGTAAATGTGGTTGCAGCTTGTCCCCGAGCACCCGTTCTCCACCTGCTCCAGTGCGCCCCAGGGCGTGTAAGTGGCGTTGGCGACGAAATTCCCCGGGTGAGTGCCGTCACTGGGCGACTGCCCGATCTGGGTTATCTCCTGAGCCGTGTTAATGGAGTTTGTGGCAGTAAAGCCGGAAGGGTGCGTCCAACTGCTGACATCGCCCGCCAAATCATAGGTGTAAGGCGTCGACCAAATCGACGAGCTGCCGCAGTTGTACGGGGTACATTGCCAAAGACTCAGGATATTGCCGAGCGGGTCATACTCATAGGCGGTCGCGGCTTGTGGCGGGCTGGTGGACGATCCGCAGCTTCCGGTTGAGGTGCCGGTGCAGGTTAACACCAGTTTTCCCTTGGCGTAGGAGCCAAAACTAACCCCCGACCACGCCGGCCATGCGCTTGGGGCCTGATCGTAGAAGAAATTGACGGTCGAAGTGCTGCTATCCGTTGTACAGGTTTGTGACTGTGCATTTGGTTTTGTACAGTAGGTCTTCGAGGTGAGACGGTTCAAGTTGTCATAGGTGTAGGTCGTAACCGTTACGGCCGTGGAAGTACTTGGCTGGTTTTCCTCGGGAGCAGTCCGACTGCAAACGGCGCTCGGGTCACCACTGCAGGGCCGCCCTGCGGAGTTGGTGTAGGAGTAGCTTGTTGTGCCGGCCTCGGGAGTCGCAGAGGATGTTAACCTGCCGAGGGCGTCATATCCGTAGTTCCTTATCTGGGCGCCTGAGTTCATGTAGGCTTGCTTGAGGTCGTTCAGAGCATCATACAGGTAGCAGGTTGCTTTGCTCAGACTCTGGTCACCGTTCTTCTCGTCTCCAGTAAAGACATCGTCGACTTCGATCAGGCGCCCGAGCGCGTCGGTCCAGTACTGTCGCCGTTGATACGAGTTTCCGGATTCGTCTTGGGTCAAGGATGGATAGCCCACGCCGTAGCCGCTCGGACACAATTGATTGGTAATGCCTCCATTAGTGCCGCCGGTGGGAATTCCGGCACCATAATATGTGTACGCCACGTTGCTGTCGGCGTGGGTCACACTCGTCACCCGATTGAGGGCATCGTATGCGTACGAGTCCGAAGCCCCGCCGGGATACGAGGCGAGGACCATGCGGCCGTCGGCCCCATAGCTCAGGGTTGATGTGTGCCCGTTGGCCGGGTCGTTAACGAGCGAAACGCTTGATGGGCGGCCCAGGTTGTCGAGGATCGATTGGTCGTGGCGGCAGGTCGCATCGCTCGCCGCTGCTGGACAGTTTGTGGTTGGGGATGTCGCGGTCATCCCGGTGTAGGTGTCGACCTCAGTGGCGCCCGTGTAGGCAGCCTCGATCCATGCGTTGCTGCCTGAGGGGTGAGTCACCTCCGTGAGCCGCCAGAACGGATCGGCATACGCGTAACTGGTCGAGAAGCTGTTCACCGTATCCGTCACCTGCGTGACCACGGCGCCCGCACAGGCCGTGTCGTAGCTCACACTGTAGTCGGGTGTATATGAGCCCGCTGACGGTCCTTGAATGGTTGTCGGGAAGGCATAATTGCACCCGCCATTTGTGTAATTGGTCGTGTTCCCGTTGAAGTCCGTCGCAGTTAAAAGCGCCCCATTCTTGTGCACATTCGTGTCATAAGTAAAGGAGGCGCTGATCGTGGCGCTCGTACTGACGTTCGTGGTCTTCGTAATCTTCGAGACATTCGCGTTCGAGTCATAAGCGTACTGAGTTTCAGCGACGGTGTTATTGCTTCCGTCCTCAATCAGCACCGTCTGGGGAGGGCTGTAGACAAAGCTGCCGGTCAGACTCTGGTAGTAGGTGACGTTGGTGTGCCGCAGCTTCGTTGCCGGGGGCGCCGTCGTGCTGTAGGCGTACTCGTAAATGTCGGTCGGCTGGCCGTAATAAGCATAGTTTACCGATCCTTGCGTTTGGTACTTCGTGTCCACCTCCGAATACAGGTTTGAGGAGGCGGTGACCGGTACTTGCGTTAGCGTGGTCACCTCGTTGATGGGCATAGTTATACTGGCCAGGCCGCACGGATTTGAAGGACTTGGCTGCGTTCCGTTATAACACGTATACACGGTAGAAAGGGCGTTCCCACCCGTGGGCACGACCTGCCGTTCGATCTCATAGCCGTCGAGGAACTGATACGTCGTGGTAAAGCTGCCGTATGGGTCTGCTAGTGTGGTGGTCCAAGAGTTTCCGTTCTCCGTGTGGGTATAGGTCCAGGGATTGCTGCTGTCGGTGTTGACCGTGCGCTTCAAGATGGGAGTCGTGCCATCGGCGCAGTTGATGCCCTCGTTTCCACCCGAATATCCGTAACTGATGCTGCCCGTCCCCGGCAGCGTCACTTTGGCAATCCGCCCCGTGACGTTAGGGGCATTGCCCGGTGTCGTTTCGTATTCGAACGAGTATGACGTGCCATCAGGCAAATCGATGCTGGTCAGGAGGTACTCCGGAGTCGCGGCAAAGTCATTGACTGTGCTCATCCAAATGCCGTCTGGACCGTCTTTTCAGCGTAATTGAGGGTCGCGTGAACCGTATTCGTCGGTCCGCCGGAGTAGCAGGTGCCATTTCCCGAGCCTCCGGGGTAGCACAGATACACTGGACTGCTTGTGTTGCTGGGACCGGAGACCGTGAGGGCCGTGTCGCCCAGGGTGTCTTGATAGGTGGTCACTCCATTGGTTGTGCTAACCGTTATTGAGTTACCGTTGGTATCAGTAACCTCGCCGGAAGGACGGGTCGAAGCATACTCGGTCGGAATAATCTTGGTGCCTGAGGCCGTGTAGACGGCAAAGATAACCGTATTAGTGACGTTTAGCGTGTACCCAGATCCGTCTGAGGAAACATATGTCGCCGTGGGGACTGAAGCCTTGCAGTTCTGATCTGTGGAGTAGACGGTTTGAGCAAACATTCCGTGGTTCGTGCCGGCAGCGTCGGTGTAGGGGCCGTAAACGTACGTCGTATACGAATAGAACTGGTGATCGACTGAGCAAGTTCCATTTGTGGTCGTGGCGCTGTAACCGATATAGCCGGTTGATCCATCACTGAGCCTGCTCCAGCCCCATGTCGGGTTAATATATGTCCAGGTTTGCGAACCTTGTGAGCCGGCGGGGTACCAAATGGCGCTATCATATGCCAGCGAATAGTAAAACGGCAAACCACGGCCGGGCTTGTTTATGATGGGTATCTGGAGATGGACGTTCAAGTTGGCGAGGTTTACCGTGTCGAACGGCCCGCCGCCAAAGCTTCCGAACGGCGGCAGGCCCGTGGTCACCTGCGCGAGACCAACGCCCACGCCGCACCACACGACGATTATCGCCAGAGGCGCTCTTAGCAGGATTCGGGTCACGGGTCGCCCTCCTTATGGAATGTTGAACAGGTTCGGTGACAAACCAGAATTTACGGTGACGCTGGTTACGACGATGTCGAGCACAACGGCGCCGTTGATCATCCTTTGCACATGGAATGGTACGCTCATTCCGTTCGTGCTCTGGTAATTGCTAAACTGGACCTCACCGGTGAGTTGAATCAAGGGATTGGCGTCGGCGTATAGGTTGAAATCGATCGCCAGCGGCAGCCCAGATGTTGGGTCGAGGTAGGTGTTTTCGGTGCTGTAGGCCTGAACAAGCGTTGATACGCCTGCCGCCTGATTTTGCGGCGACTGGTAAAGCTGAACCTGGTTCACTGACTGTCCGTTCCACGTTCCAGAGCCCAGATTCACCAGGCCGACCTGAGGGTTCCCCGGCAAGGAAGTGAATACCAGGCCCGGAAAAAACCACGCGCCATCACTCCAGCAATTCTGAAAGCTGTACAAGTTCACAGAGCCGTCCGTCCCGACCCAAGCCCCCGCAGGTAACCCGCTCTGATTCTTCAGAATGTATTGTCGCTGGCCACCGGTCAGGTTGAGGACCACGAGGCTATTGCCATCCCCAAGCGCTTGGAGGGTACCCGTGCCGGTTTCTATATCCGAGCCGGACGTGTAAGTGACGGTAGCCTGAAGCGTCACGTCGGACAGGCTGGTGCCGCCATCGAGCAAGGCCAAACCTTGGTTGATAAGCGCTAAGGCGGTCGGGTCCTGCGTCGCCTGCGCACGCGCGGGGACAGCTTGAAGCCACACCGCCGCCATCGCGGCTACAAGCAGGAGCCGCGCGCCCGATGTATTGCGTCCCGAAGGCATATGCCACCTCCACGGAACTAACGATCAAATTGTTTGTCGTGCACTTGCTACCTGAAGCGGCGAATTGAACCACAGCGACTTACGCATGTCAAGAGTTTTTTGCGGGCCATGCTGTCGAAAGGAAGGAACACGATTCTCGCGCAGTTGCGGTAGCCTACTGATGACGAAAATTTGGCGACCCTTGGCGGCGGCTGTCTCAAGTCTGGGTCCCGGAATCTAGAGAGGCTGCCCGACTGCGAACCGGAAGTTCACCATAATCCGACCTCCAATCCAGCGAAATCTCGGTCGGGTCAGTGAGCGATCAGCCGACCGGCCCCTCACTTGCTCCGGTCTGAGACTCCCTCCCATCCAGGCGGCACTCCACCAACAAGGGACTGGCTTCGGCAGCCCCATGGCATCACCCTCGTTCAAGGCGGCGTTCATATCTCCTTCGATCCTGGTCGCGACAATCCAGCCTTTTCCGTCTTTTGTGGGCCACATGTACCAAATCGTCGCCATAGGTTCCTCCGATGCCATGGACTGGCAAGATTCCCCGCCCCTCCGCTGTGCGCCGTGAAGGGCAGGCAGTCCGCGACAAGTTGTCTGGCTTGTTTTCACGGCTTCCCCGCGATTTTCTCGCAACTGCCATGATAGGTAACTGGTATTGTGAAGCCGGGGAGGTACAGATCCTCTTCATAGCGCAGCGTGGCGGGTTCAATTGAAAGTGTTCCTTGTGGGAGGGCCTCCCAGACGTCCTTGTTCCCATTCCAGTGAAGTTGAAGGGTCCCGGTTTTCACGCCCTTGCTGTAAAGATGCATCTCAAGGAGTCGTCCGCCTTGCCGAAGATACTTTTCGAGTTCCGGCGTCGCGGCGCCAAGAACGTTCATCACTTCGTCGGGCAGAAAACCAACGTACGGCGCTCGCTCCTGGATTACCTCGTACGTATTCACGGCTCCCATGAACTCCTTGACCTTGTCGGGATTTTGTTTCCAGTCCTTTTGCAAAATGATCTCTTTTGACTTGGCCGAGGCCTTCGCATATGCTTCGTCATACCCCATCGCAAGAAAAGTGAAAAAATCCAAAGCACCACTATCATCCTCGAAGCAAACATGTGTGGCCGATGGCACTGTAGAAATCTCAGGCTCCCCATGAGAAGTTGTGGCGATGGAAGAGGAGAAGCCGCCAGCATCATAAAGTTGCTGGTAGTAATCACGAGCGCCCAGGTTGCCCGAAGAAGTTGCATCGCCGTCGTGCTTCTGCCGTTTGACCCCTTCAGCTTCGTTTGGCAAGCCCTGTATCTTCGAGAATCTGGTCAGGAGCAGGTGCTTCGTATCGTTAACGGGGATCGCGAAATTTAGGTTCTCCCCACCTTTGATGCCATAAGTCGTTATGCCTATGACCTCTCCCGCCATGTTGAAGAGCGGCCCTCCGCTGCTTCCGGGTGAGATCGGTGCGGTAATCTGCAGAAGGTTGCCGCCCCCCTCTTCGATACTTCTGGTTCCGCTAACAATGCCGTTAGAGACAGTTGATTCGAGGGATAGTGGATTACCGATCACGACAACCTCGTCTCCAACCTGCACTCGACTGGAGTCTCCAAGAGTCACGGTGCGGAAGCTCTC
Source organism: Terriglobia bacterium (assembly GCA_035946575.1). GTDB lineage: Bacteria > Acidobacteriota > Terriglobia > UBA7540 > UBA7540 > Gp13-AA77. The sequence continues at coordinate 33,817 of DASYZG010000058.1, forward strand.
GCCGTGAGCCTTGATGATTGCGATGTCTCGATCTTTGTCAAAGGCAAGCACTCCGTCCACAAGGAAGAAAGCGCCACCAGGGAGCTTAACGACAGCGGAACTTCCGCTTTTGATGACGTGATAGTTGGTGACAATGCGGCCGTCTTTGCTGACGACGAAGCCGCTGCCCTGCGCTATTGGGCGACCATCCTTGTCCGACATGATGATTGACACGACAGCACCGTCCGCAGCTTTTGCTATTGTGGGGATGTCTTTCCGGGGTGGCGCAGACTGCGCCGCGGTAAGAACAACCGCGAGACCAATTAGAGCTGCGACTCTCATACTTGTCTCCGTCTGAGAAGAGCGTAAATGCACAGAACCTCGTCCTCTATCCCCCGTACTCCATTGGCGGCCATTGATCTTGATGGTATCGTGAGAGACGCTTTGCAAGCGGTAGCGCATGGGCGTTAAGGTTCGAAAACCGAAAGACCATACATCTTGGTGCGTTGTCATCGACCATCAAGGAAAGCGAAAGACCATAGCTGCCGGCAGCCGTCAGGCCGCAGAGCGAGTGAGACGTGAGGTCGAGGCTAGGCTTGCCCTCGGCGGTGTGGACCTAGTGGAACCGGAACAAGCCGAACGACCCACTCTAGCCCAGTATGCAACGGGTAGGCTCAAGAACATTGAGCACGAACGCAAGCCGAGCACAGCGGGCTTTTACGGCTAGTTTCTCCGCCTTTACGTACTGCCCAGGTTCGGTGATTCAAGACTCGACGGCATTCAACGAGAAGGCGTGAGGCGGTTCATCTCCGATCTCAGGGAACGGGGTCTGGCCAAGAATACGATTCGTTTGGCCGTGACAACCCTACGCGCGGTACTTGAATGCGGCGATCGATGATCGGTTGATCGAACATAACCCCGCCCAGGGTCTTGGGCGATTTGTGAAGTCGGAGAAAGCTACTTCAATGTTTCTGCGCATCTCCCGGCTGGTGCCCTTTGTCCCACTCCTCCCGAATACCCTGAAGAACCGTTTCGGCTGGATGGACCTTGTACATGCCAATCAGACTGGTCTGGGCGCGAGGATACGTTCCAACAATGTTGACTGCCGACTTCCCACCTTCCACGGGCTCCACCGAGATTGTGCAGTCGTAGTCTTTCCTCCAGGTTGTCTTGGTGGCGCGCAGGAAGATCACTGCGGTGATCGTGTAGCGCTTCTCGTCCATCAGCGTGATTCGTCCGTTATGCTGAACGTATCGATATACCGCGTCGAAGGTCGTTTCGGGTGCAGAGTCGAAGGTCGTGTCCACTTTCTTGTTCCGGGCCTCCAGCACGGCGGTCATCGTGATAAGTATCATGAGCGTGTGACAAGGTTTTCGAAGTCTGTGTTCCATCACTCTCGTCCCTCCTCTCAGAGTCGGCTACGTTCACACCTATGCTCGCCAGCCAGTCCGTTGCATCGTTGAAAACATATTTCGCGAACCGCGCCAGCATACATCTCACCGGCACCGAATGCAATTCTGATGCGGATCACTTCTTCTACGCGATCGACAAGATTGACGGCCTTGTCTCGCCGTCGCCGTGGGATAATTCGATAGCGTCGGGACGCGATACCAGTTGCGTCGGGATTTATCCAGCCAAGCTGAGCCCTTGCTGGCATAAGCTTCAATATGGACACCAAGTTTCATCTGGCTTTCTTTTGCCGCTTGACTTTCGCTCTCACTCGTTTCTTGGCCGCTCGCTCCATCTGTACGGCCTTCTGGTACGCTTCCTCAAACTCGTCCGCGAAGATGTGAACGCCGACCGATTTGCCCTGCTTGTTCTTGATGACTAGCATTTCTTATTCACGTTGCCCTTTCGGGCCGCTCCTCACTAACGCTCCAGTGCTTGATCTCGACGACTTCCCCAAGTGCAAGCTCGAAGTTGCCGGACTGCTCGTCGGTCCTGATCCCCTCCACGATGACGGTGACCTCCGGCGCTTTCGGGTGCATACCGTTGATCAGGCGCAGCAAGAAAGGAACCTGGACCCGCGAGAGACGGCGCACCCAATACGGCTTTATCTGCCGATTCTCGACGCGCTTTCTTCCGGCAGCGATTTCCTTCAGCCATTCCCGTCTGATCGTGGTCGTGATCCTGTCCATCGAGCCGATCCTCAGGGCTGCGAACTCTTACTCGGGAGGCGTGCTCCTTGGTGTCCCGACTGGTGTCCCCTAACTGACTACTGCGGTGACCTGCCGCCTCGTTTCGTGATCGAGAACGCCTGCAAACTGTTGAGAATGCGCGGCAGCACACCAGCACTGAGAATTGCTAAACCGTTGTACGGGCCAAAACCTGTACCCAGGGTTCGAATCCCTGCCTCTCCGCCAGTCCGATCATTTCCTGCACCTCGCTGAGCTCTGCGGCGCTCTTGGTTTCAGCTGTCACGTGTGATTTGAAATCTGCGGCCCTGACGTGGCCTGACATGAAAAGCTATGCCCGGGCGCCAAATGACACCAGCTCGCCTCAGCGTGGACCCGGAAGTTGAGAGACAGAAAAAATCAGGGGCACCAGGTTTTTGAGTGTGGCTTGGGGATCGAGTCCCGCTGGTGCCCCAAAGGTTTGCGATGCGCTCTCGACTGTGCATCTCTTTTGCCAGATCCCACACCGGCTTCCGCCGCTCATCCCGGCAGCCTGCCACCCTGCAAGGCTACGCTGCCGCCATTAGTCGGACAGGTTCGATCAAGAGTTGCCAGCCGACTTGCTAAGTCTAGGGGTCTAATGGTGTTATCAGGAACGAACTACGTCCTGAGCTTTCCGCCAGGCCATAGCAGAACCCTGCGCCTGGCCGCTAATGCTGCCCTATCGTCTTTTGGACTTTGGGGACTTCGAGTCGGCGACGACAATCACCGATCACGCGCCAGCCGCTCAGGAAGGTCGCAATGAGCGGCTACCGGTGTGCGGCTTTGGTGACGCCCCGCCAGACTTCTCGACGCCGCCGAACCGACTCGTCGTCCTGATAGCCGAGAATTTGCATATAAAAACATTACAAAATTTTGACAGGCGCTGGTTTCTCACAAAAAGGCTTCCCGTGATAAGCTCCGAACGCGCTTTTTCGCCGTTACGGGCGCAAGCAGAAACAGATAAAGATCAGGGAGGACACTGAATGAGAAAGGCAGCAGTGAGAGTTGGAGCGCCGCTGTTGATTGGCGCTGCGATGCTATGGGCAGCAGCTCCGGCGCCTGCGCAAGACGCGCAGAAGTCGGGGCCGCTCGTGTTTCAGCAGATAAAGCACGACGTATCCCTGCCGTTATGGGTCATGGCGCAGAAGCCGAAAGCCGGACACCCCGAGGTCAACATTCTAATCCCCGAAAACCGGGGCGCCGACGTGCTTGTCGCGCCCCCGTTGGTTCGCGATCCGGTTGGCAACGATCCTGTCGCCGAGGGCCAACCTCTGTCCGCAACTCAGAATCTCCTAAACTTCGAGGGCATCTCGCAATCGCAGTCGATCTGCAACTGCGCTCCGCCCGACACCAACGGCGCAGTTGGCGCCACGCAGTTCGTACAGTACGTCAACACCGCCTATGAGGTTTACGACAAAACGACCGGCGCTTCCGTGCTGGGTCCGCTGGCCGGCAACAGCTTCTGGAGCGGTTTCGGGGGCCAGTGCCAGAACAACGATGACGGCGACCCGATCGTGATGTACGACAAGGCCGCCCAGCGCTGGGTATTCGCCCAGAACGTGTTCGTGACTCCCTATACCGTTTGCATCGCGGTATCGACCACGAGCGACGCCACGGGCAGCTACAATCGCTACTCCTACAGCCTCGGCAGCACCAACTTCCCGGATTACCCGAAGTGGGGAGTTTGGCCGGACGGTTACTACCAGTCGTTCAACAACTTCAAGAACGGCATCACTCTGTCGGGCTCCGAGGTCTGCGCCGCCGACCGTAATGACATGATCGCCGGCAACTCCGCTCCGAACTTCATCTGCTTCACCACTCCGACCGGGTCCACCACCAACATTCAGTCGAACGTGCTTCCGGCTGACCTGGATGGAAACACCGCCCCGCCGACGGGCGCGCCCAACTATTACGTGGGCATTGCCACATCGACCGCCAACCTGAACATCTACCAGTTCCACAGTGATTTCGTCACGCCCACCAACTCCACCTTCACCGGGCCGACGCTCATCACCACGGCGGGATTCAATGAGATATGCCCGACTACTACGCGCAATGCGTGCATCGTACAACCCTCAGGGGGCGAGAAGCTGGAGGGTCTGAGCGACCGCCTGATGTATCGCCTCAGCTATCGGAACTTTGGCACCTACGAATCTTTGCTGGTAACCCACACGGTGACGCCGAGTGCCGGATCGACAGCAGTTGGCGCCGCCCGCTGGTACGAGATTCGCAGCCCCGGTTCCAGCCCCACCGTCTTTCAGCAGGCAACCACCCAGGCCGGCAACTTCAGCATCTGGATGGGGAGCATTGCTCAAGACAAGAACGGCGACATTGCCCTGGGCGTCAGCGGGTCTGGCACCACTCTCGATCCCAGCGTGCTCTTTTACGTGCACGCTTCCACCGACCCGCGCGGAAAAATGGAGTCTCCGCAGCTTGTGATTCATGGCACCGGCGTTCAGCAGAGCACCAGCAACCGCTGGGGCGACTATTCCGATATGACCGTCGATCCTACGGATGACTGCACTTTCTGGTATACGACGGAGTACGAAAAGACGACGGGTAGCTTCAACTGGCACACACGCATCAACTCGTTCAAATTCCCCGGCTGCAGCTAGGCTCGATCCGCTGCGCTCGATTGAATTTCAAACGTGAAATACGGGCCGCCTCTCATCAAAGTGAGGGACGGCCCGTTTGTTTCTGGGGCCGGCGCCAGTGCCCCTCCCGCGACCTTGATTTCCACCCCTCGCCTGCTCGGTTGATCGTAATTTATTCAATCCATTAGCGAAATTATTTGCCACTTTTCTCAGTTTTCTCCATTGTCCCTTTTTGGGGGTGTACCCTTTAAGCTGTGACGGTTCGGCTGCAGGGGGCGAGAGAATGAACAGGGCTCAAAAGGTCGCCGTATTTGACACCACCTTGCGGGACGGCGAGCAGGCGGCCGGAACGCGTCTTGGCAGTCGCGACAAGCTCGCGCTCGCGTTGCAGCTCGCGCGACTCAAAGTCGACGTGATCGAGGCGGGCTACCCCGCGTCGTCCCCCGAGGACTTCGGGGCAGTCAGGCAGATCGCGGAGGAGGTTGAAGGTCCGGCGATCTGCGGACTCTCGCGTGCCGTCCCGGAAGACATCGACGCCTGCGGCAAGGCGCTCGCCCGGGCGAAGCGGCCGCGGATTCATACCGGCATCGGCGTCTCCGACATTCACGTGATGGGCAAGTTCCGCGACGAGAAATACGGCCGCACGCTGGCCGAGAAGAAGGTGAAGATGGTGCGCATGGCCGTGGACGCGGTCAAGCGCGCCCGCGGTTATGCCGACGATGTGGAATTCTACGCCGAAGACTCCGGCCGCGCCGATCCGGCGTATCTCTACGAAGTTCTCGAAGCGGCCATCGACGCCGGCGCCACCGTGGTGAATATTCCCGACACCACCGGCTACGCAGTGCCGGAACAGTACGGCGCGTTGATCCGCGGCGTGGCCGTGAACGTCCCCAACATCCAGCGCACCACCATTAGCGTCCACTGCCACGACGACCTGGGAATGGCGGCGGCCAACTCGCTCGCCGGCATCCGCAACGGCGCGCGCCAGGTGGAAGGCACCATCAACGGCGTCGGCGAGCGCGCCGGCAATGCCTCGCTCGAAGAGATCATCATGGCCCTGCGCACCCGCGCCGACTACTTCGGCCTGACGACGGGCATCGACACGAAGGAACTCTATCGCACCAGCCGGCTTGTCTCTGATCTGCTCGGCATCGTGGTTCCGCCCAACAAAGCCGTGGTCGGCGGCAACGCCTTCTCGCACAGCTCGGGTATCCACGTGGACGGATTTTTGAAAGCTCGCGAGACTTACGAGATCATGCGCCCGGAAGACGTCGGCCTCGCCGAAAGCCACGTGGTGCTCACGGCGCGCACCGGGCGCGCCGGCTTGCGCGCGCGCCTGGAGAATCTGGGGCACAAGCTCTCGAAGGAGGATCTCAACGCCGTCTATCAGCGCTTTCTGGCGGTGGCCGACAAAAAGACGGAGGTCTTCGACGAGGACCTGATCGCCATCCTGCACGACGAGCTGCATCCCGTGCCTGAAGTCTGGCAACTCGAATATCTGCAGGTCTCGAGCGGCACTGCGGCGATTCCGACCGCCACCATCCGCCTGCGTGTCCATGACGAAACGCGCCAGGGCGCCGCCATCGGCAACGGCCCGGTGGACGCCGTCTACAAGGCGATCACGGCGCTCGCGGGAGATTCGGCGTGCCTGGTGCGCTACGACATTCACGCCGTCACCGGCGGCACCGGCGCCATGGGCGAGGTCACGGTGCAGCTCGAAAAGGGCGATCGCCGCGTGGTGGGCCGGGGCGCGTCCACGGATGTGATCGAAGCCAGTGCGCGTGCGTATCTCGACGGGCTCAATCGGCTGGCGCATCTCGTGGCACAGCAGACGTAGCCGGGCTCCTGGCGCAGGCCTTCCCGCGAGACTCGTGGTTCCAACTGGATCACCACAACCTGAATTGGATGGATTGCTCGCGTTCGCGGAGAAGGTCCGTGGATCTGCGAGTGGATCTTCATCCTGAGTTCACTGCGGCCCTACGCCATTCTCGATTCAGCCTTGCGGTTCCCGGCGGCGATGCTCACCCCAATCGCCAGCGCGAAATTCAGGCAGAGCGCGACGAAGCCCGCGTTGAGTCCGAAAAGCGGATCGCGTTTGCTCAGCGACAAAAGCACGACCGTAAACACTCCGGCGACCATTCCGATAAACACGCCTCGCCGCGTGACGCGTTTCCAGAACAGCCCCAGCACCACGCCGGGAAAGAACTGCGTGACGCCCGCGTATCCCAGCAGCAAAAGAGAAACCAGCGTGGTCGAACTGTAGATTGCCAGGAACAGGGCGATCACGCTCAGCACCACAACCAGGATGCGCGCGAGTTTCGCCACCTGATCGTCGCTCATGCCGGGCGCGAAGATCGGTCGATAGAAATTCTTGGCTAGCAGAGTGGCGGCCGTCAGCGTGAAGATCGCCGCGGGCACCATGGCGGTGAGCGCGCCGGCGCCTCCGATCACGCCCAGGAACCACGGCGGAAACGTCTTCCGGACAATCGCGAGCAGAGCCATATCGCCGTCCGCCAGACCGGGCAGGGCCACCACGGCTGCGAACCCGGCGAAAAAGATGAACGCGAGTGTGAGCGTGTAAAGGGGCATCACCACGGCATTGCGGCGAATGATGTCGCCGCTGCGCGCCGTGAACGTGGAGGCAAAGGAGTGCGGCCACATGTAGAAGCCGAGCGAGGTCAGAAGGACAGTCGAAATGTACCAGGGGTGTCCAAGGTTGTGCGTTGCCCCCGGCATGGTCAGATGTGCAGGATGCGCGTGCTCGAGCGCCGCGAACATCTTGCCGATGCCGCCGAAGTGGAAGTAAGGCACGCCGATGCCGATGGCAAGCGCAGCGAGCACCATCAGCGCGTCCTTGAGGACGCTCACCCAGGCGACGGCCCGCACGCCGCTGGCCAGCACGAACGCCGCCACCACTGCCACGGCGATCGCCATGGCCGGCCCGCGATGGATGCCGTCGAAGCTCGCGATCTCGACAATGATCCCGAGGCCGGTGATCTGCAGTTGGACGTACGGCACCAGGAAGGCCGCGCCCGTGAGGCATACGAAGGCCGCCAGATGCTTGCTGCCGTAGCGCTCGGCAAAGAAGTCGGATTCGGTCTGCAGCCCGTGACGGCGTCCCAGGTCCCAGATCGGCGGCAGAATGAAGAACGACACCACGTAAGCGAGCGTGAGGTAGGCCATGATGTACAGCGCCGGACCGCCGCGCGAATACGCCCAGCCGCTGGCCCCGAGGAAGGAGAAGGTGGTGTAGACCTCGCCTGCCATCAGCAGGTAAACCAGCAGCACGCCGAATCCGCGGCCGCCGACGGTCCACTGTTCGAGGTCGAGCTTGCGATGGGCGCCCGCAAGGAATCCGAGAGAAGCTCCGACGCCAACGATGCCGAAGATAATCGCCAGCGCGACGCTGCTCGGGCTCATCGGCGGCCACCGTCCCCCTTATTGCGCGCGGATTCGAGCCGGTACGCCGCCCACATGCACAGTGTGGTCATCACGATCCAGCCGATCAGCCAGAACATATTGAAAGGAATGCCGAGGACCCTGGGCTCCACGCGGTCCCAGAGAGAGATCGAGAAGCACATGCTGACGAAGGGAATCAGGGCCAGCAGGAGAGCCCCAATAGAAGGTCGCTTGATCAACCGTTTGCTCCGCGGCCAGAAGAATAGTCTTGGGCAGCCGCAGGTGTCAATCCATGTGCCCCACCAGGTGCGAATTTCCGGGAACTACTGCTCCTCGTAAACGTATTGGTGTCTAGGACGTCGTTCGCCTGGAGGCAGGCGAGTGTCCGGCCGGAGGCAGAGCCACGCGGGGCTTCCGGGCAGGAGGCGCAGATGGGATCGCTTACAGGTCAGATCAAACAGGTTTTTCGTCGCCTGCGGCGCGCGCCGATGTTTACTGCGGTCACGCTGATCACGCTCGGGGCGGGCGTGGGCGCGAACACCGCCGTCTTCAGCGTGCTCGAAGGCGTGCTGCTCAAGCCGCTGCCCTATCCGCGGCCCGCCGAGCTGATCGGCGTGTGGCACAAGGCTCCGGGAATCAATATCAGCGAGCTCACCGCCGCTCCATCCAACTACTTCATCTACCGCGAGCAGAACCGCACCTTGCAGGACATCGGGCTCTACACGGGCGACGCGGCCAACGTGACGGGCTCCGGCCAACCCGAGCACGTGACGGCGCTGGACGTGACCGATGGCACTCTGCCGCTGCTCGGCATCCCGCCGATGCTTGGACGCTGGTTCAGCCGCCAGGACGACTCTCCGAACAGCCCGGACACCGTGATGCTGACCTACGGCTACTGGCGCCACAAGTTCGGCGGCGATGCCTCGATCGTCGGGCGAAGCATCACCATCGACGGCAAACCGCGTATGGTCATCGGGGTGATGCCTCAGCGCTTCAACTTCATGGATCAAGACACCCCGCCGCTTATTCTCCCCTTCAAGTTCGACCGCAGCAAGCTGACCCTCGGCAATTTCAGCTACCGGGCGATTGCCCGCCTCAAGCCGGGGGTGACCCTGGAGCAGGCGAGCGCGGACGTGGATCGCATGCTGCCCATCGTCAATCGCAGCTTTCCTGCGCCCAAGGGTTTCAGCGTGAAGCTGTTCGAAGCCGCGCATATTGGCGCCAACCTCCGGCCGCTGAAGCAGGACGTGGTAGGCGACGTGGGCGGCACGCTTTGGGTGCTGATGGGCAGCATCGGCCTGGTGTTGCTGATCGCCTGTGCGAACGTGGCCAATCTCCTGCTGGTGCGCGCCGAGGGACGCCAACAGGAATTGGCGATTCGCGCCGCGCTCGGCGCGGGCTGGGGCCGGATCGCGGCGGAACTGCTCCTCGAAAGCCTGGTCCTCGGCTTGATGGGCAGCCTGCTCGGGCTCGGACTCGCCTATGCAGCCCTGCGCGCTCTCGTCGCCATGGCCCCGTCCGGACTGCCGCGCCTCGGCGAAATCGGCATCGACGCCAACGTCCTGCTGTTCACCCTGGGCGTCGCGATTCTCGCCAGCCTCCTGTTCGGCGCCGTGCCGGTCTTCAAATACGCCAAGGCGCACCTTGGAACCGGATTGCGGGAAGGCGGGCGATCGCTGAGCCAGAGCCGGGAGCAGCATCGCGCGCGCAGCGTTCTGGTGATCGTCCAGGTGGCGCTGGCGCTAGTGCTCCTGGTCTGCTCAGGATTGATGATTCGCACCTTCCGCGCGCTCACCCGAGTGCAGCCCGGATTCAGCGCACCCGCTGAGCTTCAGACCTTCCGCCTGTCGTTCCCCGAGGCCGAGGTGAAGGACAACGTGCAGGTCGTCCGCATGGAGCAGGAGATCGCGCAAAAGATCGCTGGAATCCCGGGCGTCGCTTCTGTCGGACTCTCAAGAACCGTTCCCATGGACGGCAACGGCGGCTGGGATCCTGTGTTCGCCGAGGATCATACTTACGCCGAGGGTCAGCTTCCTCCCGTCGAACGCTTCAAGTACGTCTCACCGGAATTCCGCCAGACTTTGGGCACGCCGCTCGTCGCCGGCCGCGATCTGACCTGGAGCGACGTTTACAATAAAGTTCCCGTTGTGCTGGTGTCGGAAAAGATGGCGCGCGACACGTGGCACAGCCCGGCGCAGGCGCTCGGCAAGCGGATCCGCGTGGGCTCGAACGACGAGTGGAAACAGGTGATCGGCGTCATCGGCGACATCTACGACGACGGCGTCAACAAGGATCCGTCGAGCACAGTTTATTGGCCCATTATGACCGCTCATCTGTACGGCGAGGATGTCCAGATCCAGCGCGACATGGCCTTCGCCGTCCGAAGTCCGCGGGCCGGCGCCGAGAGCTTTATGAGCGAAGTTCGGCAGGCGGTGTGGTCCGTGGATCCCAACCTGCCGCTCGCGGACGTGCATACGCTGCAGTACTATTATGGCCGGTCGATGGCGCGCACTTCGTTCACGCTGGTGATGCTGGCGGTGGCCGGCGCCATGGCGCTGCTGCTCGGGATCGTCGGCCTGTATGGCGTGATCGCCTATTCGGTTTTGCAGCGCCGGCGCGAGATCGGCATCCGCATGGCGCTGGGCGCGCAGCGGCAGGAGCTGACGGGAATGTTCATCCGTCACGGGCTGCTGCTGACCGGCGTCGGCGTGGCCTGCGGGCTTGGGGCTGCGTTCGCCGTGATGCGCCTGATGTCGTCGCTGCTGTTCCACGTGAGCCCGGTCGATCCTGTCACTTACGGCGGCGTCGCGCTCGGTCTGGTCGCCACGGCGATGCTGGCGAGCTACGTCCCGTCGCGGCGCGCCGCTACGGTCGATCCGGTGGAAGCCCTGCGGGCGGAGTAGAAGGACTGCGACCCGGCGTGCTGACTCGTCTGGGCTGCGGCAGTTTTTGAGTGCGACAGCTTTTGAGTGCGGCAGCTTGCTGCCGCTTTTGTCCAGCGAGCTTGCTCGCGGCGATTCCCTGTAATCCGGCCGGCAATCTGGCCTGATTGAAAGCGGGAGCAAGCTCAAAAGCCTTCGGCGGGCCGCCCGTTGTATGCCGGACGCGCGGTGTGACCCCTATCACTGCGTTTCGGCCCCCGACCGTGCCTTCCTGTAATGAGAGCTCACGCATGAGGGGTCGCTTGACCCGGGAGGCTCACCCATGACAGACACCACGCGGGAATTGATCGACGACTTTCTGGCCCAGAAGCGCCTGGCGCTGGTCGGGGTCTCGCACGACCCGAAGGACTTCAGCCGCGAGATGTTCCGCGAACTCACCCGGCGCGGATACGACATGGTGCCGGTGAATCCCAATCTCACCGACCTGGAGGGAGTCCTGTGCTTCGACTGCCTGCAGGACGTGGCGCCGCCGGTCGCGGGCGCCCTGGTGATGACCGCGCCTACCCGGAGCGAGCAGGTGGTGCGCGACTGCGCCGAAGCGGGCATCAAGCGCGTCTGGCTGCATCGCGGCGTGGGAACGGGCGCGGTGTCGCGCGGCGCGGTGGAGTTCTGCCATGATCACGGCCTCAGTGTTATCGAGGGCTATTGCCCGTATATGTTCCTGGAAGACACTCCGGCCTTTCATCGCGTCCATCGCTTCTTCTTCAAGCTCACAGGCAGATACCCGGCCGCAGCCACCCGAGGGCCCGATAGTGGGTCAGTTTGACCGTAGCGGCGGGTTTACCCCGCCATCCGTGGCGGTATGAAGCCACCGGAAGCCTGTTGGCCAAGCATGCAGACTCAGTACGTTCCCGACGGCGCTCAAGGAATGGCATGAGTATTTCGGGAATTGAGCTGAAGGACGTCCGGGCTCGCAGCGTGGTGTAAGTGACGAGGCGCCGCTGGCTCGAGTCGCGGAACGGTGGGTGACTGGCTGCAAAGGAAAGTACCACGGCCAGCTTGGCCGCGAGCCGCACGGGCGGTGCGCCCGTGCTAGGTCAAACTGGGTCAATTCCTAAACGGGCGGCGAGGCATGCAGAGGTTTCGTCGAATCCTGCGCTCTCTCTGGGCGGGCATCCTGGGATTCCTCATTGCCCTGGCAGGCTCCGTTGTCCTGGGCGCGCTGCTCACGATCAATCTCAAGACGAGCCCGCGCGTCCCGTGGTGGACGCTGCCCATGGCAGGATACCTGTGGCTCCTGTGGCGGTATCTCGGGGGTAGCGGCTGGCCCCGCGGCACCTCGGAGTCGCGACGATGCTCGCGGCGGGCCAACCCCGTCCCGGCGCGGATTCTCGGTTGGGCATTGCTCGCCGGCATGCTCGCAGTCGCGGCCCTGGCCGGACTCTGGGTCGCTCTATCGCAGCTCGTGAAGATGGCCCCCAATCCCTTCTCGGATTACTCCCGGTACCCGGTCCTGATGGCCGTCTCGGTGGTCGTGATGGGGTCTGTCAACTCACCGCTTACCGAAGAGGCCGGATTCCGCGGCTACTGCCAGACCTGGCTGGAGCGTGAGTTTCGCGCGCCAGTCGCCGTGGCGTTCTCGTCGCTCTTCTTCATGCTCTTTCACGTGAACCAGGGCCTCGAGTGGCCCAAGCTGCTGGTCTTTTACCTCGTGGGCGTGACTTTCGGCGCCATCGCCTGTCTGGCGAACTCGATCCTGGCCAGCATTCCGGTCCACGTCCTGGGCGACCTGACGTTCTTCATCTTCATATGGCCGCGCGACGCCGCCCGCCGGCTGGTTTGGGACACTGGCGCCGACGCCTGGTTCTGGATTCACGTGGCGCAGGCGATTGTGTTCGCCGGGCTCGCGATTCTGACGTTCCGCAGGCTGGCACGAGTCAGTCGCGGCGTGCGTGCCTCCGCAGGCGGTCGCGTCTCAGGACTTCAAGTCAACAGTTCTTGAAAAACGCGGGTGGCGACGACATTGCTTTTCATGTCGTCGTCACGAGGCCCATGTCCTCGGGCGGCAAGGCTCAAGGCGAGCACTCCACCACGGCTACTTGGCCGCCAATTCCGGTGAGACGGAATAGAACATCGGCCAGTTTGTGGGGCCGGCGGCGCATCCGCTTCTCTCTTCCTCCCCTGAACGCCGAGCCTGGAGCTCCGAACTTCGAACTCCGGAACACGCTTGATTGGGCAACACCGCGAGGCTCTTTCGATTGACATCGCTAACCGCATGGTATATAAATGAGTCGTAATATCCCGCAAATCCCCGGTTTGCGCCGAGGCCGTCCCATGGCCGCCTTCAGTTTCGATTCCGCGCGCACCGAGGTGTTGAGTCTCGCTCGCCTGCGTAATCAGAGGTGCCGTTACATGACCGGGAGCGAACCCGGCGGCGAAGGTCGCGCCGATATCATGAAGCTGCGCCAGGCAATCGAAGCGCGGCCCGGCAGCTTCGTCAAGGTGGAAAAAAGCACAAAAAAGTGGGTAGGATCTTGTGATGCAACGAACCCATCCTTGTATCATCCTACGAACATTGGGGTTAACCCCGTTTGCGGGCCTTTACGCCTCGAGATTTTTCACAAACGAACCCAATCAGGGATGACTAAGGTGAAGAAGGAGTTAGGCCTGAAACTGGCCTATTTCCGGCCGGGATTTTTCGAGGTGAATTTCGGCCAAAAAAGCTTGGTTTTCGGAGATTGCAGAGATCCTTCGCTCCGCTCAGGATGACAGTTTGCGTTGTTTGGCGGCCTGCAGAGGAGTCTTTTTGACACCGATGTGCGAGGTAGGCCGGCACGGCTGGGACAAAGCGCAAACGACAAAGGGACCAGGACGAAGGACTAGGGACCAAGGACAACGGACGACCAAAGTCATGAGGCTTCCAATACGGGACGTCAGGAAATACAATATGGCCGACAACCTGGGCGTCCCGGCGCCCGACCAGGAGCGACGATGAGTACCCAAGTGATCGGCCCGTCCGAAACGAAGAAGAAGCACGTCCCTTACGTCCCCGAGACCATGGAGATGAAGGAGTTCACCATCCGCGCCCTGCTGATCGGCCTGGTGATGACGGCCATCCTGGGCTCGGCGAACGCTTATCTCGGCCTGAAAGCCGGAATGACGATCGCCGCCACCTACCCCGCGGCTGTGATCGGCATGGCGCTGCTCCGCTTGATGAAGGGATCGCTGCTCGAGGAGAACATCGCCCGGACGGTGGGCTCGATCGGCGAGTCGGTGGCGGCGGGTGCCGTCTTCACGATCCCGGCATTCATCATGGCCGGACTCTGGCCGGGACTCAGCCGCGACAAATATTGGAACTCGGTGGCGCTGATGGTGATCGGCGGGACGCTCGGCATCCTCTTTGTCACCCTGCTGCGCCGCGTGATGGTGGAAGATCCCGAGCTGCCCTTTCCCGAATCTGTGGCGGCATCGCAGATTCACAAGGCGGGCCAGCAGGGCGCGAAAGCCGCCAAAATCCTCTTCGCCAACATGGGCTTCGGCGGATTGATTTACCTGCTGGGCGCCATTAACGTCTTTCGCGCCAGCAACACGTTTCCGGTGAGCATCAGCGCGGTGGGCAAGCGGCTGCTGCTGCGCACCAGCACAAACCCGAGCGTTGCCACCACGATAACGGGCGGCGCCACCATCCTGACCCCGCCCGACATCAGCCCGGCATACCTCGGCGTCGGCTACATCATTGGACCCAGGCTCGCCTCCCTGAACTTCGCCGGCGGCGTGCTCGCCTGGGGCCTGCTCGTGCCGCTGCTGACCTGGGCGCTCGGCCCGTCGATCCAGGCCTCGCAGCCCGCGGGGCACGAACTCTCCTGGACGCTGCTTTCGAATGCGATCTATTTCTCCATCGTGCGGCCCATCGCCGTCGGCGGCATGCTGGTGGGCGCCACCTACACCTTGTTCAAGATGCGCAAGCAACTGGCTTCCGGCATGGGCCGGGCCGTTTCCGATCTCAAGAAATCCGCCGTGGCACAGGCCGGCGGCAGCCGCACGGACCGTGATCTGAATGCCAAAGCGGTATTCGCGGGCGTGGCGGTGGTGCTGGTGGCGATGATTGCGCTCTACTATTTCTTCATCGGCGGTGCGGGCAGTCTTACCACCTCGAAGGTCGTTACCGGCGCGGTGATCGCGGCGCTGGTGATGGTTGTCCTCGGGTTCTTTTTCGCCGCGGTCTCCGGCAATCTGGTCGGCTTGATCGGCTCCTCGAACAATCCCGTGTCCGGCCTGACGCTCTGCACGCTGGTGATCGCCGCCCTGCTCATGGTCGCGCTGGGCGTCTCCGGAACCGGCGGGGTAGCGGCGGTGCTCGGCGTAGCGGCGGTGGTCTGCGTTTCCTCTGCGGTGGCCGGCGAGATGCTGCAGGACCTCAAAGTCGGACACATCCTCGGGGGCACGCCCGCCAAGATGCAGGTCGGCGATCTGTTCGGCATCGTGATAGCTTCGCTGGTTCTTTTCTTCCCGCTGGCCGTTCTCGACAAGGCGTACCACTTCGGCAGCGCCGCCCTGCCCGCGCCGCAGGCCGGGCTGATGGCCATGCTCGCCCAGGGCATCGTGGGCGGCAACATGGCGTGGCCGCTGGTGATCGTCGGGATCCTGCTGGGCATCGCCATGATCATGATCGAAGTGCGCAGCGTGATGCTCTTTTCGGTCGGTATGTATCTGCCCCTGGGAACCACCTTCGCCATCTTCGCCGGCGGAATCATTCGCTGGGTCACCGACAGGCTGCGCGATCGGCGCGGCCTCAACGACGCTCAGAAGGCTCGCGTCGACAACGCCGGCGTGCTGACCGCGTCCGGACTGATTGCCGGCGAGGCGCTTTGTGGACTTGTCATCGCGGGATTGGTGGGATCGGGCTACGACGTGACGCTCTTCAAGTGGACGCCGCCCTATCTGGCGGCGCTGGTCGCATTGGCGGTGCTGATCACCGTGATGATCCGCCTGCCGCTCGCCAACGCCGGTAGTCCTGACGAACCCGCGCCGCCGGCGGCCATTATGTAGAAGCCGTGGCAAGCGACGAGTGCAAGTGACAAGTAGGGTACGCGACTGCTAACCTTGAGCCATGCCGCGCTCTTACGGAGGACCGCAAATCTCTTTTGGACCGCCCTTCACCGGGATGGTGAGGACGCTCTGCATCATCACCTCGGCGGTCTTCCTCGTAACCTACGTGCCGGCGGCGCTCCTGGGCTCGATGGAGGTTCCCTTTGGCAGCCACCTGCTCGGTTTGGTGCCGGCGATGGTCGTGCACGGCGCTATCTGGCAGCTTGCCACCTATCTCTTCCTGCACGGCGGCTGGTTCCACATCATCTTCAATCTGTTCGCGCTCTGGATGTTCGGTTACGACCTGGAGCAGGTCTGGGGGACGAAGCGCTTCCTCTTCTACTTCTTCATGACCGGCATTGGCGGCGCGCTCTTCAATGTTCTGCTCGAGCCGAACAGCCCGATTCCGGTGATCGGCAACTCCGCCGCGGTCTACGGGATTCTGCTGGCGTTCGGGATGCTCTTCCCCGATCGCCCGATCTTCCTGTGGTTCGTGGTTCCCATCAAGGCCAAGTGGTTTGTGCTCGTCATGGGCCTGATCGAGTTCTGGGCATCCCTCACTCAAACGGGGTCCGGCGTCGCTCACCTCGCCCACTTGGGCGGAATGCTCTTCGGATTCTTCTACGTGCGTTCGGTCCGGGGGACTCGTGGCCGCGGCGGCCCCAGCCTGAATCTGCGCGGGCGCTATGACGAATGGCGCCGGGCGCGCCTGCGTCGAAAATTCGAAAGCTACATGCGGAAGCACGACGAGCGCCAGGGCCCGCCGGGCGGCTGGGTGAACTAGCCTGTCATCCTGCGGAGCCGCAGGCGACGACGGATCTCCGTATTATTCTGCCGACGCCGCTTCGACGTTCCAGCCATCGGCCGTGACCACCGGGTTCGCACCGCCGAGTTCGGACACGCTGTACGTGGCCGTGATCTTGCGCGATTCGCCGGGCACGAGCGACACGTAATTGTCTTGCCACTCGATGGGGTGCACGTCACCGCCATTTTTCCCCTTGTGAACCTCCAGGTGAACGAAGAATGCGAGACTTGAACTCGGATTCTTCAACGTTACCTCGCTGACTTCTTCCCCGCCGTGGCTGTTGCTGGTGGCGCTCAAATCAACGCGAACCTTGGGCAGTGTGCTCAGGCCCTTGTAGTCGGCGTATGAGCTGAGGGGCGTCATGTACCAGGTCGAGTTCGCAAAGTCGTTTACGTCGGAGTGCGTAGAGAGCCAGTAGAAATTGCGGCTGAGCACGCGGCCGGTGCTGTCGCCGAGTTCGAGCTTGAGAAAGTAGGTTGTGCTCAAGCCGTCGATCTTCGGCAGGGTCAGGAGCGTATGGCTCGAGTCCGGCGCGGCGTCGAGCGTGGCCTCGTGCGAGAATTTCGAGGTCATGTCGAGGTTGAGCACCTCGATCTTCGCCTTGAGGCTGGACACTGCCTGGTAAGTAGAGTTCACAACGACCACCGCGTTGTTGCTGTCGGAATACTGGATGTGGACGGGTTCGCAGGCTTTCTTGGTCCCGAAGTACCCGCCGCCCGGCCGCAAATACCAATCGTAAAGGTGCCAGATCATCGATGGCCAGGCGTTGTTCTCCATCCACTGGATTACGCCTGTGGACTTGTACTTGTTCTGGCTGTACGCCTCAAACATGGCGCGCTCGCCGGCGTAGGTCATGAGCTGGCTCCTCTCGACGTAGTCGTCGAGCCCGGTCGGCGGGCCGTAGCGGGCCTCAAGCGCCCGGTTGAAGGGATCGAGTCTCTTGAACTGGCCGCCGCCGGCGTGCAGCTCCCAGACTTCGTTGATCGGCCAGAGCTTATCCTCGGGCAACATCTCGCGGACGCTCTCGATCACCGGAATGGCAGGACCCGGGCTGATCTCGGTGGAGAATCCGAACGCGCCGCCGTGCCCGGTGTCCTCCAGCCAGTAGGACGGCGCCACATAGTCGTAAGGCCCGCTCATCTTGACACCGCTCGGACCGACCTCCGTCGACCGCGCGGCGGCCGAGGCAACGTAAGGATTTGGCCAGCCAGTCTCTTTGATCACCTGGAGATACATGTCCTCCACACGCTTCGGCGGCGCATTGTCACTGCCGTAGAAAAAAGCCAGCAGACTCGCATGGCTGCGGAGTCGCAGCAATTGGCTGCGCAGCGACTCGCCGGCGATGTCGTAGTCTTCGTCCTTCCACGTGCGCCAGCGCTCCCAATGATCGCAACAGCACCAGCCGGCCATCACCAGGATTCCGTATCGATCCGCAAGTTCGAAAAGATGATCGTCACCGAGCTTGCCTTCCAGCCTGATAGTGTTCAGACCCATGTCGCGCGTGTAGTCTATCTCTTCCCTTTCGCGCGCGGGATCGTAGCGCAGCATCATGTCAGGCGCCCAGCCGCCGCCGCGGATCAGGATCCGCTTGCCGTTCACCGAGAACAGACGGTGCCGGTCCTGATCGAGCTCGGAGGTGATCTCGCGGACTCCGAACTGGAGCGACTGCGCGTCCGAGAGCTTGCCGCCCGACTCCACCTCGATCTCCAAGCTGTAAAGGTTCGGCGTGCCCATCTGCGCCGGCCACCAGATCCGGGGGTGCCTGAGATTCAGCTCCGGAAATTTGTCAGGCGTAAAGCTGAACGGCTTTGATTCGCCGGCGCCGAGCTCGACGTCCTGAGACACATTGATTCCGGCAAGCCGCGCTTTCAGCACTCCTTTCACAGGTTCTGTGCCGGGATTCACAAGTCTCGCAGAAACCGTCAGGTGCGCGGCGTCAAGCGATGGCAAATCGAGTTTGCTCGAGACCTGGGAATCGCGCAGCGCCATGGGGCCGCTGGTGGAGATATAAACCTCGCGCCAGACGCCCATATCCTTGTCGGGCGGCATCGGATTCCAGTCCACCCAGGTGATCGAGAGCGAATCGGGCGTGGGCGGAAACACTTCGACAGCCAGCGTGTTCGTCTCGCCGGGCCGCGCCGTCGCGGTCACGTTGAACTCGAACAGCCGCCACATGCCGGCCATCTTGCCCTGATCGGCGATCTCGACGCCGTTCAGCCACACGTTGGCGCGGTAATTGATACCGTTGAAATCGAGCCAGAGGTTTTTGCCCTTGTAAGACCCTGGCAGCTGGAACTCCGTGCGATACCACCACGGCACCTTGAACGGACTGTCGTCCGGCATGGGCAGATTGGCGAAATTCGCGCCCACCGGATAATCCGCGCCAGGAATCGAGCGCAGATTGGCGCCGTAATAAGGATCGGGATAAACATGGTCCGCCACCAGCGCCGCGAGCACGGTGCTCGGGACGGTTGCGGGGTACCAGCCGTCGGGCTTGAACTGTGCGGTGGAGATCGTCTGGCCGGACGCCGTTACCTTGGCTGAGGATTGGATCGTCCAGCCTTGCTGGAGCGAGGTGATCGAGGAATTTTCGGCCGCGGACGCAGGCTCGATGCCGAAAACTGCCAGCATCACAGCCAGAAGAAGGAAGCAGCGCACACCGGGCGCACCCGACGCTGATGTCGTACCGGGCTTGAGATTTCTCATCGTGTTGCCCCCTTCAACGGCCACACGCGAGCCTGCGCCTCCCCGGCCGAGGCCTCTTGTCTCTCGATGAAGCACGTGCCGCCGTTCCGATTTCCGGCCGCCATAAGGCGCAACCGGCTTGGCCCCGGGACTGTCCGGGACTACTCAGGTAGGCTTACTCGCCCGAGCCGCGGACGTTCTCCGCCCGCGGGCCTTTATCGCCCTGCCTCAGCTCGAATTCCACCGACTGGCCTTCGTGGAGGCTGTCAAAATTCAAGCCGCGAAGCCCGCTGCGATGGAAAAAAACTTCCTGGCCATCCGGTGTTTTGATGAACCCGAACCCCCGGTCTCGAACAACCCTCTTGATTGTCCCCTGCATTGTGCACCTCGCACCGTCGAAAAAGCCAAATCCGGCAGCCTGTTAGAGCCCGTAAAAGGCAAACCGGACACGGGTTCTCATCCGGGCCGACTGTAGCAGTACTGCTGGGCATTTGTCAAAGCGAGTGTGGCCCTGGCCCGGGTGCACCGGATGGGACCGGATACGACGCCAATCCCGGCCAAGTACCAAGAAGTCGCGAACAAGTATAGAGTCGATAGCTCACCTTCCGGGGCTTAGGCTCGCTCCTTTTAGCTCTCGCTGCCGAGGGCCAACCGCTGACTGCTTTCCGGTCGACTCTTGGCCGTTGACTGTCAACTTCTTTGACAACCCGCCGGACTGCTATAATTGACCAGGGGCCCGGCCGGAAGGCTGCACGCCAGATGGAACAGTCCGCTCTCCAAGACGTCGATGCCAGGGAATGGCCTCCCGGGAAGGTTGTCGGCGAAAAGTACATCCTCGTGGAAAAGCTCGGCGAAGAGGGCGTGGTTGCCCTCTACAGCGCCGGAACCTCCGGGGCCGAAGCTCGCATCGTTCGCGCTCTTGACGCCAGCCTGGCCGATGATCCTGCGCTCGCGCACGAGTTCAGAGAGATAATCGAACTCCTCCGTAACGTCAATCAGCCCAATCTGCCTGCCATCGAAGCCGCCGGAGAAGCCGAAGGACGCCCGTTTCTGGTGACCAGGCCTGCCGAAGGACGCAGGCTCGAAGAATTGATAGGCGACGGGGAACGACTGGATCCCGCACGCGTCTGCTTCATCGGGCGCCAGATCGCGGCGGCGCTCGAGACCATCCATCGCCTGGGCGTACTGCACCTCGGTCTCAATCCGCAATACGTGATCGTCAGCGGCGCTGCGGGTGATGAACGCGTGACCCTGCAGGGAATAGGCGGCGCTCAGGTTCGCATGAGCCGGATCCGCCGTTGCCTGTCGGGAGCGAGCCGCCCGGGCCGCAGTCTGTCTCTCGACGACCTGCTGCCCGTCGCGCCCGCCTACTGCGCACCGGAGGCGGCGGTGGCGCGGTCGCCCGAGGCGTTGGATGGCCGGGCCGATCTTTACTCGCTGGGTGTACTGACCTATCGCTTGCTCATGGGACGCCTGCCGGCAGCCGCGCCGCCCGAAGACGCCGAAGATAACGGCTTGGGGGTGCTGGCGGAGCAGGCTGACCCGCCCGCTTCGCTCCTGGTGTTCGATGAAGGCGTCCCCGAGCAGTTGGTCCGCCTGGTGCGGCAGTTGCTCGAAAGCCGCCGCGAATTGCGGCCATCGACGGCCAAGGTGGTGAAGCAGTGGTTTGATCTCGTTGCCCGCCGCCTTCGGACGGCAGGCGTGCCGGCAAGGAAATCGCAAGCTCCCGCGGCTTCGCGGGAAAAGCCATCGCCTGCGGTTTCCCGGACTGCTTTTCAGACCCTCTCCCTGACTGACCGCAAGCCGGCCGGCGTACTGGACGCGAGCGAGGCCGCGATTGCGGCTGGCTCTCAAAGGGCAACGCCGAAGCCGGAGCCTTTACGGGCGCCTCTCAGCGGTCAGTCAACAGCGCCGGTCCCCCAGGCGATTGTTGAGCCGACACTCGACCAGGCGCGCGGGTCGATGCCAGTACCTCGCGCCGAGTCTGTGGCGGAGAGCGTCACCGCCCCGCCGCCGGAGCCTGCTCTCGCTCTGGCTCCTCCTGCTGCCTTTGCTGTCGATTCAAAAGCCGAGGCCGAGCCCGCCGGCAAAGCCGCAGACTCTTTCGCGGAGCTCCCCCTCGAAGCTCCACCTCCGTCCGGACCCGCGGAGCCTGGGGACGCGGGCATCCTACCCGCTCCGATCGTCCTGCGCCCGGGCGGCCGGGTCATCACTCAGGCGCCGCTTCCCCCAACTTCTGTGCCGGATCCTGTGGTGATTCCGGGACCAGCAGCGCCGGACATGGCGCCGTTCGGCAACCCGAACTCGGTTCTTTTCAAAACCCAGTCAGCCCAGCCGCCGGCTGGTTGGGGCCGGCGGGCCCTGGCTGCGCTCGCGGCGGTCCTGGTCGGGGCCGCAGCCCTGTTCTTCATCGGCGAATCGAAAAAGCTGCAGTGGGGTTCGCTGACGCCGACCAAGGTGGACCAGGAGCACAGCTTGAGCCGGCCGGACGCGAACCCTGACATTCCACCGCCCGTCGCGCCGCCGCAGTCGGCGCCCTCAACGACGGCAACCCCGGCGCTCGGAAGCACGGCGGGGACAGGGACGCCTTCGAGGCCGCCCGGTTCCCCTGCGCAGAATTCACCAGAGTCTTCCTCGATAGGATCCAATTCAGCTCGCGTGGCGGCGGCAGCGCCAGGCGACACGGCTCCGCCCAGTCCCCTGCAAAACGAGGTCAAGCCGCCCGTTCAAGCTCACTCCAACGCCCCTTCCGACGAAGCCGCGGTCGAAATCCGAAACGCGGTCGCGGCGGGCGATGTCTTCTACCAGACGGGCCAGTACGACCTCGCCATCCAGACGTATGAGGGTCCGTTGAAAGATCATCCCCGGAATGAATTGCTTCGCAGCCGTATCGAGCGGGCGCGCAAGGCGAAGGCAGCCGAGCAGGAATACCTGGGGCAGTGAGTTGGTCAATGTTTCAGTCCGTCAATCTGTAAGTTCGTCAATCCGTCAGCGCGTCTGTCAGTCGGCAACCCGGCGACCGAAAAGCTAACGCCCTGACATGCTGACATACCTCGATCTGCTAACATCGAAGTGAATCCCGCGACCGTCGCGGGTTTTCCCAAACGAGAGGCAAAAATGAAATTGCTCAAGGTGACGATGACCATCGGGGCGGCGCTCGTGCTCACCTGCGCCTGCTCGTGGTTCAGCGGACACTCCAAGGGAGCGGTCGAGCAGGCCGTCAACGACCACCTGGCGCAGAATCGCAACCTGAAGTCGGGCAGCTTCAGGACCAGGATTGAGAGCGTGAATTTCAAGGGTGACAATGCCGACGCGGTAGTGCGGTTTGAGAGCACGCAGTCGTCCGCGCTGTTTGTGGAAGTGCGCTACGGCCTGCAGAGACAAAACGGCAAGTGGGAAGTGGTTTCGAGTACGCCCATGAGCGGCCAGGGCGGCGACTCGCACGGTTCGGCGCAGGATCAGAACGTCGGCCCGCCGCCCGCCAGCGAACCGGCGGGATCCGCCCACCCCGCGCCCCAGCCGAGTCACTGACAAGCTGACATACGACATACCAACCCCCTGACTTAACTCAGCTGACGCGCCGCCAGGTGCCGCCCACCGCCCACGCCGCCAGATACGCGCCGAGCCCGCAGGCGAGTGTGGTGGTGAGGCCCAGGTTGACGGCGATGAACATTGCCAGTACAGAGCCTAGAACGCTAGCCGATGCATTCAGGGCCCAGGCCCATTCGATGGCGCTGTCGTTCGCGAGCGGCGCCTCGCGGGTCAGCTTGGCGTCAGTCTCACCCGACCCGGGCGGCCCGGCTAGGATGCGCAGGCCGGCGGGGAAAGGCACTCCCATCACAAATCCGAGGGGAATCAGGAGAGCGGCGCTGATGAGCAGCTTGATTCCAAACTCGAGGCCGACGGCAGCCGTCAGCAGGCGCGGCAGCACGAATGTGTAGACCAGGAGCGCCACTGCGATCGCCGCCAGCGGCGGATGAAGCGCACGAGCGCCGGCGGGCCAGCGCCGTGACGTCAGGCTGCCGGCGCCGCTCGAGGCCAGCAACAGGAAGATGACCACGGTGATGGCGTAGGTGGGATGGCCGAGGAACAGCACCAGGCGCTGCACGAAGGTTATCTCAACCAGGATGTAACCAAGCCCGATGGCCACAAAATAGATCAAGCGGCCCGGCGGGACCGGCCGGCCGCCTTGGCCGAGCAGCAGGGGAAGCACCAGCAGAGCCAGCACCGCCACCAGCGAGATCCCGAGCACTGCGTCCAGGATCACCACGCCCAATCCGACCTTCCAGTCGATGCTGCGGGTTGCGCCGCGAGCGAAGAAGTTCGCGCCCAGCAACGTGCCCGCTTTCTGCGTGAAGAAGAAGAAGGGCGCGTCATCGCTGACCGGCGCCACGTTGTAGGGATAGCTCGCGGCGAACCCGGCCGGATCCCCGGAGGCGATCAGGCGGCTGAAGGGACTCTGGCCCGGCGCCGAAGGCCTGTAGATGACCGCCAGGTTCGGGTTCTTCCGCAGATGATCGACCACCTGTTGTTCTTCCGCCGGAGTGAAGCCGGACTTCCTGGCGAGCACCGTCACGGCGCGCCCATCCTGGTCCAAAGGCCCGTCCGAGACTACGATGAAGTTCCGCGAGAGCCCGGTCGCCCCCAGGCGGCGCAGGGCTTCGAGCGCCACGGAGACCACGCGCAAGGCTTCGCGCGGCTGCTTGAACTCCCAGCGCGTGACAGCCACAAACCCGTCATCCTTGAGGTGCTCGAAATACTGTTCGAAAGCTTCCGTGGTGTAGAGATAACCCTCGCTGAGGGCGAAGGCACCGGCCGCCGTCGAAGCCCAGGTGTCGACCAGGGTCATCTCGACCACGTCGTAGCGCTCGCGGGCGCCGCGAATGAAGGACCGGCCGTCGCTCACCACAATGTGCACCTGCGGCAGCCTGTAAATGTCAAAGCTGTAAGCCGCGTAGCGGCCGCGCATAATGGTGGTGGCGATAATGGGATTGATTTCGATGCCGGTGACGCTCGGGCTGCCGTTGGCCACGGCGCGCAGGACGTCCACTCCGCCGCCCGGTCCGATGATGGCGTATTCGCCCCGGGGTCGAAGAATGTTGGCCACGCTGGCCGGCGCCGCCATCAAGTCGTGCCGCCAGGCCCCGTCCCAGCGGAGCGGATCCGTGTTCACGATGGCGGTGCTGGCGTCGGCATCGATTACCACGGTTTTGGAGCCGTTCGGGCTGGCATCCACCTCGACGCGCGAAAGCGCATTCCAGCGCGCAAACTCCACTTTTGACGTGCTGCCCACGCGAATCCCTTTGGCGTAAACCACGTCCACAAAGTTCCAGAGGCGATTGGCGATCACCAGCAGGGCGATCCCGGCGGCGATCGTGAACGCAAGCTTGCGGTGCGCCGGCTTCAGGGCCCAGACGGCGCCCGCCAGGGCCATCGCCAGGCTCACAAAGAGCACCGCCCCCGGCGCGCCCAGTTCGTCGAGCAGGGGAACGAGCGCCAGGCAGGCGAGGGCGCCTCCGGCGAGATCGGCGCCATAGAGCAGCGGAATCTGCTGCGCCTCGCGCGCGAAGACCGCCGAGAGCAGCAGCCCGGTGAAAAAGAAGGAGACCAGCGGCGCGAGGTAGATGATCGTCAGCCGGACGAGGTTTGCGCCGCTCAGATCGAGCGACACCGGGGTGTGGAGCACCACTTCCAGCATCACCAGGGTCACCAGCGCGTTGATGATCGAGCAGCCCGCGCCGAGCGACCGCGTGCTGTAGCGCGCCAGCCAATCGCGCCGCAGGTAGGAAAAAACGCCGCCGGCCCCGAGTCCCAGAAGCGCGATCGAGATGGCCAGGAACGCGAAATGATAGAAGAGGATCACGGAGAAGAGGCGGGTCAGCGAGAGTTCCAGGAGCAAGGCGGCGAAGCTCGCGAGACCCACCCCTGCCATTGGCCGGACGGGCATGGGCGCACGCGCGGTCGTCCGCTCAGATGCGAGTTGGTCGGCGATTTGAGCCATCAGGGACTACACCGCGGCTTCCATAGTATTTCAGTTCTTGGGTCGAAAACCGGCCAATTTCGGGCAGTGGCGTCATCTGGAGCGCGTACATCCCTGGCCGCTCGTCGCCCGGTTCGAGCGTGAGCGTCTTTACCTGCCTTGCCTGTGACAGGCGCAAACCTGGCGGCGGAATGCCCGTCGAACTTTGCGGAAGATTCTGTTGATTCCAGACCACATTCCAGCTTCGCTCCGACCACTTCTTTTCGATCCTGCATTGATGCGGGGCTCCGGGCGGGGTGCCGACCGGCCAGCCGCGGAAGATCGCCTTGGGCCTCGGCAAACTCTGCCAGGCATCTGATTGAAAACGTGGAACTTTCCAGCTTGATTCGTAGGGATGATTTTCGCTCCCGCAGCACCTGCGCGCCCTGCAGCGACTCGCAGCGCGGGCCAGCCATTGGGCGGACACCGCACCAGGTTTCCGGAAGGGGGAGAGACTGACCGTGCGATTCGTTTGTTCGAGAAAACACGGCCTTTTTGATGGGTAAGCTCCTGAAAACAAGCAAGATAAACCCAATGGCTTTGGGCAGCTTCGATCTTGGCTTAACATGCCCATTCTGTGGCGCTTAAGCCAAATGGGTTTGCTGGCTTTGGCAGCCCTCTCTTGACTCAGTTTCCAGAGCGGGAAGCTCGCGGAACCATCCTTGGGCGAAAAACAGGCCCTTTTCGCGACGTAAGGCACTGAAAAGAGATGAGATAGCCTCAATGGGTTTGGCGAAGGCTGATTTTGAGGTATCCTTATCATTCTGCAGCTCTTAACCCCAATGGGTTTGGTTGGCTTTGGGCGCCTCATCTCTAGCCGGTTGTGTCGCCCTGATCTGCACGGGCTCCCTTCGAGCCGGGCCCCTGACCCCTGATCCCTAGCCTCTATTCTGAGCCTATCACCCCAAATTGGGGTGAACCCCTCGGCTGAGACAGTCGGTATTTGCACACTTTGCCATTCGATGAATTTTCCTTCTCAAATCTCCTCCCTGGGCTCAGACTGGGCGACGGCTGGTGAAGCGGAGGCGAGCTCTGCTGGAGAGCAACTCGCCGAGGAATAGCCAGCCGGAGACTCATCGCAGCCGATGGTTCGGGGGGCGGTCTGCGGGTCGCTCCCCGTCTCTTTTCCGGCGCTGGAAGAGCTGGCTTGGAGTCGGCTGGCTTCTCCGGCACCCCCATCGGTGCGATAGATCTCCTCATGCCTGAAAAAACTCAAGCTCGCCCCCCGCGAAGAACTCGCCGACTCGATGCTTTGCTCGAACTCCGCCGGCGGCACGTAGCCCAGCGACGAATGCAGCCGTTCGTGATTGTAGTACTGCTCCAGGAAAGCCTCCAGGTTGCTGCGTAAGTGCTCCAAGTCCCGGTAAGCGGTGCCGTTAACCTCCTCCCGTTTCAGTGTCTTGATAAAGCTCTCGCAACTGGCGTTGTCATAAGGATTCGCCGGCCGACTCATGCTGGGAATGATCCCGTGCTTCTCCAGCACCTGCACGTATTCCGCGCAGGCGTACTGGATGCCCCGATCGGAGTGATGCACCAGCCCGGGCGGCGGCTGGCGCTCGGCGAGGGCTTTCTCTAACGCTGACCGCGACAACCGCGTCATCAGCGTGCGCTCCAGCTTCCATCCCACCACCCGACGCGAAAAGGCGTCCAGCACCACCGCCAGATAAACAAACTCGCGCTGCAGCCGGATGTAGGTGATATCGGCCAGCCAGAGCTGGTTGATTCCCGTCAGCTTCATCCGTCCCGCCAGGTTCAGATAAACCTCCAGCGGGTGCTTCGAGTTCGTGGTCGCCACAAAAGACTTGGGCTGCACCGCCAGCAGGTTGTCGCTGCGCATCAGCCGCCATACTCGCTTGTGATTCACCCGCATCCCCTGCCGCCGCAACTCCGCCGTGATGCGCCGGTAGCCGTACCGCCGTCGATGCTTCAGCGCCAGTTGCTGAATGGCCGACCTCACCTCCATCTCCTCCTGCTCCGGCACCTGCTCCTGCTGCCACCGGTAGTATCCCGCCCGGCTCACTCCCGTCAGCCGGCACATCCGCTCGATCTTCAGGCTGCCTTGCCTCGGCATCACTCCCCGGATCTGCTCGTAGATGCCGTCCCGCCAGACTTGCCGCTCCGCTGGCGTCGAGCCTCGACTTTTTGCAAGGCACCTCTGAAAAAATCCACCTCCAGCGTCTTGTCCGCCAGCAAACGCTTTAACTGATGCACCTGCCTGCGCAGCGACGCTTCCTCGTACGCCGGCGGCTGGGCTTCTTCCTCCCCCTTCACCGGCTCCAGAATCCGCTGCCAGAAGTACAGAGACCTTCGACTTACCCCCAGCTCCCGAGCCAGCGCCGCCACACTTTCACAGCTGTGCATCCGGTCCACCGCCCTCTGCTGGAACTC
>DASYZG010000059.1:0-25044 GCA_035946575.1 Terriglobia bacterium
TGCACCTGAACGGCACCTTCTTCTGCACGCGCGAGGCCCTGAAGCTGATGAACGCGCGCGGCCGCGGCGCCATCATCAACATCTCGAGCGTGGCGGCCTTGCACGGCATCGAAGTGGCGCCCCATTACGGCGCGGCCAAGGGCGGCATTCTCTCCTTCACGCGTTCGCTCGCTCGCGAAGTGGCCTCGCGCAACATCCGCGTGAACGCCATCTGTCCGGGGTGGGTGGAAACCGGCATGACCGGAGGATTCTCACCCCTGCTGCGCGTCTTCACCGTCGCGCAGATCCCCATGCGCCGCTGGGCGGAGCCCGATGAGATCGCGGGCACAGCCGTGTTCCTCGCCTCCGATGACAGCTCTTACTTCACCGGCCAGTGGCTGTCGCCGAATGGCGGCATGTTCACGGGATAGGGGCCGGGAATCAGGTGCCAGGGGTCAGGGGCGGGCGCATCAAAACTCCTTGGGGAAGGATCCAGGTCCGTGCGCAGACTTCTTCGGATTGCTCTCTCTCTTGTCACCCTTGCCGGCGCGGCCCTGAGCTGCTCCGCACAAGACCGGGTGCGGCTGATGCGCGTGCCTGACGGCGGCATCCAGCCGGAAGTCGCGGTCGATAGCCGTGGCACCGTCCACCTTGTTTATCTCAAAGGCGATCCCGCACACAGCGATGTTTACTACGTGCGCTCGAGCGACTGGGGCGCCACGTTCTCGACGCCCATCCGGGTGAACAGCGTTCAGGGCAGCGCCATCGCCATCGGCTCGATTCGCGGCGCGCGTCTCGCCGTCACGAAAGACGGCCAGGTCTACGTGGCCTGGAACGGTTCCCGGCCGGACTCCGGCGGCGTAACGCCGGCGGCCGGCGGCAGCGATGCCTTCGATCACATGCCGATGCTCTTTGCGAAGCTCAATGCTTCCGGGACCGCGTTCGAACCTGAACGCAACCTGATGCGGCTTACCTACGGGCTCGACGGCGGCGGTTCCGTCGCCGCGGGCGGGCACGGAGATGTGTATGTGGCCTGGCACGGCAACCGTCGAGGCCTTGCGCTCGATGAGGGCCATCGGCGAGTGTGGGTGGCGCGCTCCCGCGACCAGGGCGCCGGCTTCGCGCTCGAGCACGCGGTCAACGTGCAGTCCACCGGCGCCTGCGGCTGCTGTGCACTCGGAATCTTTGTGGATCGGCAGGGCACGATCTATGTCCTCTATCGCACCGCGACCGGCACCGTTCACCGTGACATCCACCTGCTGGTCTCCAGGGATCGCGGACGAACCTTCGAAGACCGGTTACTCGACAAGTGGACGATCGGCGCCTGTCCTATGACCAGCGTGGCTTTCGCCCAGGCCGGCCACAGCGTGCGTGTGGCCTGGCAGACCAAATCCCAGGTGTACTTCGCATCGGTTCCGGACGGCACCCTGGACGCGTCAAAGCCGATCGCGGCGCCCGGGTCGGGGAAGCTGAGGAAGTATCCGGCGCTTGCCGTCAATTCGACCGGCGACACGCTTCTCGAATGGACCGACGGAACCGGCTGGGGCGCGCGCGGATCGCTCGCCTGGAGGGTCTTCGATCGCCAAGGACGTCCCCTGGGCGAAACGGGCCGCGTCCCGGCGCCCGGACTGCCGGCGTGGAGCTTCGGCGCGGCATTCGCGAAGCCGGATGGCGGCTTTGTGGTGCTCTATTGAGCCGCGCCGCTTAAACAGGGGACAGTCCGCGGCCGGTGGCCGCGACCATCGGTTTTCATGCGGCCGCCATGCCCGGACAATCAGTGGGCGCGGGTCTTGCCATGCCACAAGCGGAATCCACCGCGGAAGGCGTTTCGATTGTCGCCCAACCGGCATCCGGGAGGCAGCTTCTTCAGCAAGCGCGCATTGCCGCCGCCCAGAACCACGTAGTCGGGTTCGAGCGCGGCCTTGAGCCGCTCGATGACCTCGGCAACCTCGCGCCGCCACTTCTTCTTGCCGAACTTCTCGAGCGCGCGCTCGCCGACGTAATCCTCGTAGGTCCGGCCTTTCTTGTAAGGAAGATGAGCCAGCTCCATCGGTTCCGCCATGCCGTCCACGACCATGGCCGATCCGAGCCCGGTACCAAGTCCCAGGAAGAGCATACGTCCGCGCTCGTAGCTTCCCACGGCCTGCATGATGGCATCGTTGACAAGCTTTACCGGATGTCCGAAGGCGCGCTCGAACCTGAACTTCACCCAGCCGCCGCCCAGGTTGTGCGGCTCGAGCAGCGGCCGTCCATGAACCACGGGTCCCGGATAGCCGATGGAAACGGCGTCGTATTCCCAACCCACCGTGGCCCGCTTGACCGCGCGCACCATGTCGGCCGCCGTCATCTTCGGTCCGGAATCGATCTTGATTTCATCCTTGCGGCCGGTGGCCATCACCTTGACGTGCGTGCCGCCGACGTCGATCACCAGCACTTTCTTGGCTTTCGTTGGCATGTTCCCATTCTATGCCGCGGACCATCCCCGCGGAAGGCGCCGGCGATAATGGGCAAGCTGCCGCTGCTGGACAATCGGGCGGCTCTCTGATGGAATCTGTCACCATGGAAGGTCTGGCCAAACCCGGCCTCAACGTACGGCCCGCGAGCCGCCCGATTTCCGCTTATGCCGCCCTCGCCGGGCTGCTGACGATCGCGGCAGGATACCAGGTACTCGTCGCCCGCGACATCTTCCGGGGCATGTTTCACTCCGGAAGCGTTTACGAACAGCCGTTTGACGTGAGCGTGGGGAAGGTCGACGACCCTGGAGCCGGCGCCGCCGTGGGACTGCGCAAGGGCGATTCTCTGCTCGCCGTGGAGGGCGTGCCGTACACCGGCGCCCATCTTCTCGATCAGGCGCTTGCCGGACCGCAACCCGGCCGCAAGCTGACGGTAACCGTCCGCTCTCCGAACGGCGGTGACACCCGCACCCTGCAAATCCCGCTCACCACGTTTCAGGCAGGCGGCGACAACACCCGGTCGTCTCTGGTGTTGCGCTCTGTGATCTACCTTCTTATGCCCTGGTTTTGCCTCGTCCTCGGCTTCTGGGTGGCCGCCGTGCGGCCGCGCGACCGCCTGGCGTGGCTGCTCCTCGCCCTCATGCTCAGCTTCAGTCAGATCCTCGGCACCCCCACCGGAGCCTGGGGCCCCGGGATCCGCGATGTTGCCAGGTTCTATCACCTTCTTGCGGGCAACCTCTGGGGAATCGCCATGCTGCTCTTCGGCCTATATTTCCCGGAGCCGTTCCCGAATGGAGGCCGGGGTATCTGGAAATGGGTGAAATGGGGCCTGATTGCGGTGCTCGCGGTCTCCGCGCTGCCGGAAGTGATTGTGAAGACGGTGGACATGGAAGCCTTTTCCGCCGTGGAGTGGCTGAGACCGATCGAGGGCCCCTTCGAGATCGCGAACTCGATGCTGAACTTCCTGGCCGTGAGCATCTTTTTCGCGGCCATCTTCATGAAGGGCAGCATGGCCGTCTCCTCAGACGCCAAGCGGCGGCTGCGTCTCCTCTACGCCGGTTCCGCGATCAGTCTCATTCCCGTCTGCGTCGTGGTTGTCTTCAGCATGGCGAAGGGGGCGGGCGGTGAGATCGGCAAAGTGATTCCGGGATGGCTGCTCTTCACCGTGCTGGTGTTGCTGTTTCTCTTTCCCCTTACGCTCGCTTACACCATTGTGGTGCAGCGCGCCATGGATGTGAGCGTGGTGATTCGCCAGGGGCTGCAGTACGCTCTCGCCCGCAGCGGCGTCAAGGTTTTACAGTTCGTCCTGATGGTGGCGGTCGTGCTGGCCGCCACTTTCCTGGCCTCCGATCCCCGAATCCGCCTGCCGCAGAAACTCGAAGCCGTCGCCCTGGGAATGGCCGCGGTTCTGTGGACGAAACGCGGGGCGGACTGGCTGCGCGGCTGGACGGACCGGCGGTTCTTCCGCGACGCCTACAACGCCGAGCAGATCCTCAGCGAACTCGGTGACAAGGTGCGCACGATAGTCGAGGTGCAGCCGCTGCTGGCCACGGTCTCGCATCGCATCGCAGAATCGCTGCACGTTCCGCGGGTGGCGGCACTGATCGATGGCAGCGGGCCTTATCGTCCGGCCTACGCTTTGGGCTATCCCGAGACTCCCAAGGTGATCTTTCCGGAGAACGCCGCCACCATCCGCCAGCTCGTCGAAGCCGGCGAGCCCGCCCGCGTCTATGTGGATGATCCCGATTCCTGGCTCTACCGGCGCCAGGACCTTACGGAAGAGGAGCGCCGCCAGCTCGAGCAACTCGGCGCCGAGTTGCTGCTGCCTCTGCCCGCCAAAGACCACCTGCTCGGATTCATCAGCCTGGGGCCGAAGAGAAGTGAAGCTCCTTACACGGCGAGCGACCTGCGCCTGCTGAAGTCCGTGGCCGTGCAGACGGGCTTCGCTCTCGAAAACACCCGCCTGACCGCGGCCGTGGCTCGCGAGGCTGCCCAGCGCGAGAAGCTGAATCGCGAGGTCGAGATCGCGCGCGAAGTGCAGCAGCGGCTGTTCCCTCAAAAGCTTCCGCCCATTCCCGGCCTCGATTACTCGGGCGCCTGCCGGCCGGCGCTCGGGGTTGGCGGCGACTACTACGATTTTCTGGCGCTCCCCGGCGGACGCCTCGGCGTCGCCGTGGGTGACGTCTCCGGCAAAGGGATCGCCGCGGCGCTGATGATGGCCACGCTGCAGGCGTCGCTCCGCGGCGAGGCGATGCGCGGCTCGGAGAATCTCGGGCGCATGATCGCGGGAGTGAACCGGCTGGTTTTCGACGCCTCGACGGCCAATCGTTATGCCACCTTCTTCTATGCCGAGTACGATTCCGAGCGCCGCGAGTTGAGCTACGTGAACGCCGGCCACAACCCGCCCATGCTCTTCCGCGCCGGCGGTGACGGTGCGGGCGTCGAGCGGCTCGACGTCGGCGGCACGGTAATCGGTCTAATGGAGAGCTTTCCCTTCCACCAGGCGACCGTGACCCTTGACCGCGGCGACATGCTCGTGGCCTACACCGACGGCGTAAGCGAGGCCATGAATCCCGAAGATGAGGAATGGGGCGAAGAGCGTATGATGCAAGTCCTCGAGCGCTGCCGGGGGCTGAACGCCGCCCGCACCATCGAGTACGTGATGGCTGGCGCGGACGCGTTCGCGTCCGGCGCGCCGCAGCATGACGATATGACGCTGGCGGTGTTGAACGTGATTTGAACTAGTTGACAGACTGTCAACTGTCGACGGTCAACCATTATGGAGCTTTTCGAACTCACCCGGGCCCTGGTGAACATCAATTCGGTGACCGGCAGCGAGGGCGCGTGCTCGCAATTCCTGTGCGACTACCTCGCCGGCGCGGGCTTCCAGGCCGAGATGCAGCGCGTTTCCGGAGAGCGCTCGAACGTCTTCGCGGCGCGCGGCGAGCCGAAGGTGGTGTTGAGCACGCACATCGATACCGTCCCGCCGTTTCTCGAGGCGCGCGAAGATGAGAGCTACCTCTACGGCCGTGGCGCTTGCGACGCCAAGGGCATCATCGCCGCCCAGGTCGCGGCGGCGGAGAAACTGACGGCCGAGGGGCAGCGCGACTTTGGGCTGTTGTTCCTCGTCGGCGAGGAGACGGGCAGCGACGGCGCTCGTACGGCCAATCTCACGCCGCGCGGCTCACAGTATCTGATCAACGGCGAGCCCACCGAGAATCGCCTGGTGATCGGCACCAAGGGCAACATGTGGCTGCGGATCGAGACCCGCGGCCGGATGGCGCATTCGGCCTACAGCGAGCTCGGAGAATCCGCCATCGAGAAACTGCTCGATATTCTCGCCGAGGTCCGGCGCCTGCCGCTTCCGCGCGATCCTGTGTTCGGCTCCGCCAGCATGAACGTCGGCCTCATCTCCGGCGGGCGCGCGCCCAACGTGGTTCCGGACGAAGCCTCGGCCGATATCATGTATCGCACCGTGCCCGAATCTTCCCCCGACCCTTCCCTGAAGGCCACCCTGGAAGATCTGCTGCGCGGACGCGCCCGCGTCCAATTCCTGCGCGAGACGCCGCCGCTGAGGATGGAAGCCATCGAGGGTTTCGAAACGCAAGTGGTCTCGTTCACCACCGACCTGCCGTCGCTCGGAAACTGGGGCCGCCCGCTGCTGATCGGTCCGGGCAGCATCCACGAGGCGCACACCGAAAACGAGAAAGTAGCGAAGCGAGAGCTGCTCGAGGCGGTGGAGATTTATGCCCGGCTGGTGCGCGAACTGCTGGCGCGTTGCGGCTCCTGACACCGATCCCGCCGTTGCCGGGCCGTCAAGGGGCCTGGGAGATATCAGAGGCTCTTGTGATAGGCTACATTGCGCGCAATCTACGGGTAGTTTGCCTGGCGGTGAAAGGGAGATTCGAACGTCCAGATCAGCGCCGCAATCACCAGGTGCTGCCCAGGCGTCAGCGCCACGATTCCCGGTTGTAGCTCAGCGCCCCGAAAGAATCCGCCGCCGCTTCCCCTGGAATCGTCATATCGATACTCCAGGCGCAGGATGGTTGTGGTTCGCCGGTAAGGCATGCGGTACTCGACGGTGCCGGTGAGGGCCTTCACGAGCTGCGGCGAGCCGGTCCAGCGGCCGTCCCGGTCCCAGCAAAACTCGGGGCGAACCGTCACACTCCAGCGGTCGCTGAGGGCGCGGTGCCAGGGAAGCTGAGCGGCCATCCACAAGGCGCGCGGGTCTCCGGGAAGCGCTACATCCTCGGTTCCAACCTGGTATTCGAACGCCACCGTCGATGGCTTTCCCTTGCGCTCGACGATGCTGTCGGAGAAGAACCGCCAGAGTCGGAGCGCGGTGTCGGACTGATGCGGCCCGTAAAGGAGCGTCTCCTTCAAGTTCAGACGGTCGGTGGCCTCATAAGCCAGCTGTCCGCCCAAGCTGGGCACGTTGTTGGCATGTGCCAGATGAAGATACCCGTTGATCACGAATACGGTGCCCGTGAGCTTCGGGGACAGAGGATAGCTGCAGTTCACGCCGAACATGAGGTAGGGTGTGAAGTCAGCGCCCCAGGACCGGGTGTAGTCGAAATTATCTTTCGCGTAGAGCGAATCGTATCCGATCAGGCTGTTAAAGAGTCCGGCCTGTACGGTAAGTCCCCTGCCTGCGGGCGCGACATACGACACGTTGGCGAGCCCCAGGTGGCGAAGCCATTTTGAGCCGTCGAGCGGGGGAGCCGTCGGAGAAAAGCCGAAACCCTCGGAATCCTTCCCACCCTGGATACCGAACTGCATGCCCCAGCGAGACCGCTCCGAGGTGTCCTTGTCGAGAAAGAGACCGGCCATGTTGAGTTCCGGCTCATCGACATAAGACGCTGTGCTGCGGCTTCGGAACAGGTCATTCGCGGGATGATTGAAGTCGACCAGGTAGGCGAAATCCGTGAAGCCACGGTAATGCCATGGAGGTGCAGCTGGCATTGGTTGCGCAGACGACGCAGGGTCATCCTGAGCCGCTGCGCGGGCACACCGTGGCGCCGACACAACCAAGAAGACCAGCGCCCATACCGTAAACATGCAGCGCCGAGCGGCTCGCCGTGGTTCGAGGTTCTGGGCCCGCTGCATTACCTGCCAGCGGGCTAAGTGCTCTTCAGTTGTGCCAGTTCTCATCTGTTATCGGACGCTCGACCTCTGCCCCAGAACCGACTTACGCATACCGGTCCGCTGACCGCCAGCGCGGGCAGGATTCTCTTGGTTGCAATCAATGGCTGGGTTCTCTTTCTGGAAACTTCTTATCCAGGTCCAGATTCAGCAGCAGGACGTTAACGCGCGGCTCGCCAAACAGCCCCCAGGTACGCCCTGCGGTGTGCTGCGCGACGAGTTGCCGAACATCCTCGAGGCTGGCGCCGCGGGCCTTGGCCACGCGCGACGCCTGCGCTTCGGCATTCGCGGGACTGATATCCGGATCAAGGCCGCTCGCGGAAGCGGTCACGGCGTCGGCGGGAATCGGACCCGTGTAATCCGGATTGTCCTTCCGGAAGTGATCGACCGAAACCTCGACGCGGTCGATCAACTTCTGGTTGGTTGGACCGTACTGCGACCCGTTCGAGGATGATCCGTCATAGCCGTTACCCGCCGCCGACGGCCGGGGCTGGAAGTATTGCGGCTTGGAGAAGTTCTGCCCGATCAACGCGGATCCGACGGCCTTGCCGTTCACCGTTACCATGCTGCCGTTGGCTTGGTGGTAGAACAAGATTTGGCATAAGCCGGTGACGATGCCGGGATAGATCAGGCCTGTCAGGATGGTGAACAGCAGCATGATGCGCAGCGCCGGTCCGAACTGTCTCCACATGTCAGTCTCCGTTATGCCAGATGCAGCCAGTGTACGATCTGATCGATCAGCCAGATTCCTGGGAAAGGCGCAATGATGCCGCCGACTCCGTAAATCAGCAGGTTGCGCCGCAGCATCGCTTCCGCAGCCCTGGGGCGATACTTCACACCGCGCAGAGCCAGCGGCACCAGTGCGATGATAATGAGCGCGTTGAAAATCACCGCCGAGAGCACCGCGCTCTGGGGCGTGTGGAGATGCATGATGTTCAGATACCCGAGCGCGGGATAGGTGGCCATGAACATGGCCGGGATGATGGCGAAATACTTGGCGACGTCGTTGGCGATCGAGAACGTGGTCAGCGCCCCGCGAGTGATGAGCAATTGCTTGCCGATGGCGACGATCTCAATGAGCTTCGTGGGATTGCTGTCGAGGTCCACCATGTTGCCGGCTTCTTTCGCCGCCATGGTGCCGGTATTCATGGCCACGCCAACATCGGCCTGAGCCAGCGCCGGCGCGTCGTTGGTGCCGTCACCGGTCATGGCCACCAGACGTCCTTCCATCTGCTCGCGCTTGATGTACTGCAGCTTCTGCTCGGGCGTCGCCTGCGCCAGAAAATCGTCCACTCCAGCTTCCGAGGCGATGGCAGCCGCGGTCAGCGGATTGTCGCCGGTAATCATTACCGAGCGGATCCCCATGCTGCGTAGCTGGCCGAGCCGTTCCTTCATGCCGCCCTTCACGACGTCCTTAAGATGAATCGTGCCCAGCAGGCGGGCGCCGTCGGTGACGGCGAGCGGTGTGCCGCCGGAACGCGAGATGCGGTCCGAGACGTCCATAAAATTGTGCGGTACTGATCCGCCCTGCTCGCGCACGAAACGCACGATGGCTTCTGTTGCGCCCTTGCGCAGCTGACGGCTGTCCAGGTCAACGCCACTCATGCGCGTGTAAGCGGAGAACGGTATGAAGTGCGCGTCCAAGTCGTGAACCTCGCGGCCGCGCAGATTGAACTGCGCCTTGGCGAGTACGACGATGGAGCGTCCTTCGGGAGTTTCGTCAGCGAGACTCGAGAGTTGCGCGGCGTCAGCCAGTTCCGCAGGCTCGATACCGCCAACCGGAATGAACTCGACTGCCTGCCGGTTGCCGAGGGTGATCGTCCCGGTTTTGTCGAGCAGCAGCGTGTTCACGTCGCCGGACGCTTCCACTGCCTTGCCGCTCATGGCCAGCACGTTATGCTGCATCACGCGATCCATCCCGGCGATGCCGATGGCGGAGAGCAGGCCGCCGATGGTGGTCGGGATCAGGCAGACGAGCAAGGAGACCAGTACGGCCACGGACGGCACCTCGCCCGTCCCGGCCGACTTCACGGCGTAGAGAGAGAATGGGTGCAGGGTTACCACCGCCAGGAGGAAGATGAGAGTTAGCCCGGCGATCAGGATGTTGAGCGCGATTTCATTGGGCGTCTTTTGGCGCTCGGCTCCTTCCACCAGCGCGATCATGCGATCGAGGAAGGTTTCGCCGGGGTTGGAGGTGATGCGAATCTTGATCCAGTCGGAGAGGACCCTGGTTCCGCCGGTGACCGCGCTGCGATCGCCGCCCGATTCCCGGATCACCGGGGCGCTTTCGCCCGTAATAACGGACTCATCGACGGTGGCGATGCCCTCGATCACTTCTCCGTCGCCGGGGATATTGTCCCCGGCTTCGCAAAGCACTGTGTCGCCTGCACGCAGCCGCGACGCCGACATTTCCTCGATCTTGCCAGTCACGTTCAGCACCCTCTTGGCCATGGTTTCGGTCTTCGCTTTGCGCAAGGTGTCCGCCTGCGCTTTGCCGCGCGCTTCCGCCATGGCCTCGGCGAAATTGGCAAAGAGCACCGTGAACCACAGCCAGAGCGTAATCTGGAGCGTGAAGCCGATGGGATGCTCGCGGGTAATGGCGTCGCGCGTGACAAAGATTGTGGTCAGGGCCGCGCCGACTTCGACCACGAACATCACCGGGTTATTCATCAAGGTGACGGGATTGAGCTTGACGAACGACTCGCGAATCGCGCGCTTAAGGATGGGTGGATCGAACAACGGACGCGCCCGCACCAGCTTCTTGGGTAGCAGTTCGGTCTCGTCATTCACAACTGGTGGCGGCGCCACAACGGCTGCCATAAGTTCAACTCCAGATCGGTAATGAGAACAGTGAAGAGAACAGCTTGCCCTCGTGCATCAGGAAGTGCTCCACGATGGGTCCAAGCGACAGGGCCGGGAAAAACGTGAGGGCCCCGACAATGACTACGGTTCCAATCAGCAGGCCCACGAATAACACCCCATGCGTCGGCAAGGTGCCACTCGTCACCGGGACCTTCTTCTTCGCTGCCAGGGCTCCCGCCACCGCCAGCATCGGAATGATAAAGAAGAATCGGCCGATCAGGGTGGCGAGGCCCAGCGTCAGGTTGTACCAGGGCGTGTTGCCGTTCAATCCGGCGAAGGCGCTCCCATTGTTCGCATTCGTGCTCGTATACGCATAGAGAATCTCGGTGAAACCGTGAGGTCCGTCATTGTTGATGTTGGCTGCGGTCGGGCCGGGCGGGTTCCAGTAGCCGTTCTTTTTGAAGTTGGCCACCGAGCTGATCCCGGTAAAGACGAGGACGTTGGCGGCCATCAGAATGAGCGCCAGCATCGACATCTTCACCTCCTTCTGCTCGATCTTCTTGCCGATGTACTCCGGCGTGCGTCCAACCATCAGCCCGGCGATGAAAACGGCAAGGATCGCGAACAGCAACATCCCCTTGATGCCCGCGCCGACCCCGCCAAACACCACCTCGCCGAGTTGCATGTTAAAGAGCGGTACCATGCCGCCGATCGGCGTGTAGCTGTCGTGCCAGCTGTTGATAGCGCCGCAACTCGCGTCCGAGGTAACAGTGGCAAACAGCGTTGAGGCAGGGATGCCGAATCGCACTTCCTTGCCTTCCATGTTGCCACCCGGCTGCATCGAGGTTGCTTTGGTCTCGAGACCGAGCTTCGTGAGTTGGGGATTGCCCGCCTGTTCGGCCGCATAACAGATGAAAACACCGGCCAGGAACAGCACGCTCATGGCTGCGAACAGAGCCCAGCCCTGGCGCTGGTCAGCCACCATCCTGCCGAACTGATAGGTGAGGCCGGCCGGGATCACGAAAATCATCAGCATCTGGACGAAATTCGTCAGCGGCGTGGGATTCTCGAACGGGTGAGCGGAATTGGCGTTGAAGAAGCCGCCACCGTTGGTCCCTACCATCTTGATCGCTTCCTGCGAGGCCACGGGGCCTTGAGGAATGATTTGCGACACCCCTTCCACCGTCCTCACGGTGCTGTTGCCCTTGAAATTCTGGATTGCGCCCTGCGAGCACAGGAAGAGCGCGCCCATAAACGAAAGCGGCAGGAACACGTAGAGCGTCGCCCGGGTAAGGTCCACCCAGAAATTGCCGATGCTGTTTACCTGCTTGCGCGCAAAGCCGCGAATCAGCGCCACGGATACAGCCACGCCGGCGGCGGCAGAAACAAA
Organism: Terriglobia bacterium; assembly: GCA_035946575.1. Taxonomy (GTDB): domain Bacteria; phylum Acidobacteriota; class Terriglobia; order UBA7540; family UBA7540; genus Gp13-AA77. The sequence continues at coordinate 11,767 of DASYZG010000059.1, forward strand.
GTTCTGCACCGTCATCACGGTCATTTGCACAAAGTAGCTCATCGTGCTCTCGCCAACGTAGTTCTGCCAGTTGGTATTGGTCACGAAACTGGCCGCGGTATTGAAGGCGAGATCGGGCGTCATGGGTGTAGCGCCGGAAGGAGCATGGGCGGTGCCGAAATGATTCGGATTGAGCGGTAGAGTGCCCTGCAAACGCTGGATGATGTAAGCGAACAGAAGGCCAACCAGGCTGAAGGCGATCAGCGACGCGGCGTATTGCGTCCAGCGCTGCTCGGTGTCCTCGCGCACGCCGCAGAGGCGATAGGTGAGCTTCTCAATCGGGCGGATCACGGGATGCAAAAAAGTCCGCTCACCCTGAAAGAGCTTCGTCATGAAAACGCCCAGGGGTTTGGTGAGCGCCAGCAATACCAACAGAAAAACCACGATGTTGAGAATCCCGGTGGCAGTCATGACCTCTCCTCAGAAACGCTCGGGACGGAGCAGCGCATACACCAGGTAACCGAATAAGAAGACAGCCGCGATGCCCGCAATCACGTAGTCCATTCTCTAGAGCCTCCTACATGCGATCGCAGGCTTTGGCCAATGCCCAAGAGCCCACGAAGAAGACCACTCCAACGAAGACGTAAAAGAGGTCAAACATCTCTTCCTCCGCGTTGCGTTATAAAAACCAGCGAGCCGGGTCCGCGCATCTGCAGCCTGGATTTCGGGCTGCATTCCTGCAACAGCCTCTTACGCGCAGATTTGAGCTTCCCGGAAATCAACTCTGTCCCGCTCCTGCCGCTCAACAAGATCAATCTCACTGTAGAACTGCAGGCATAAACGAGGCATAAACGTTCCGTAAAAATTCTCTAAACGTTAGGGTCCGGCTCTCTGGCTCTTTCGCCGTAACTTAGAGAGACCGTGCTGCCGCGCGGCCGTTTAGGAAGTCAGCAGGTGGGAGGCCGGCGGTGTATCGTCGTCGCCGCCGGCTGATGGAAGGATAGATTGCAGATTCAAGTACAGAGGTACAGAACCTCTGACGCGGTGCGGGAGAGACGGCCACCCCGAAGCGCACGAGCCGCGGGGGCCCAGCAGCTATTTCTGTCCGAAGCGAAAGACGAAACCGGCGGAAATCCGGATGTTGTCCTGGCGCATCATGCTGAAGTGCGAAAAGAGGTAATCGAACTGGACCAGCCTCAGCGACACCCGGCTGCTCAGTCGGACGTCCACGCCGCCGCCACCCAGCATTGCGAAGCGGTACTCCGATTTCGAAATGCCCAAATACTCCGGGCTTCCCCGGACGGCGCCCAGCAGACCATGAGCGAACGGTACGATCTTCGGGTTCTTGCGATAGGCGATCATGGGTCCATAGGTAATGGTTTGCGAATTCACCTTGTACCCGGCTTCCGTGCCGAACTGCGAGCTGATATCCAGAGTGCCGCCGAACCATCTATTCAGATTCTCGGTCACAGACCCATCGAAGCCGTTCAGATTGACCGTCGAGTTGCCCAGGTTACCCATCAGGTGCGAGTACCCGCCGAACACCTCCACGGCAGGAGTATTCTGGGCCGCGACCGGCAAAGGCATGAGCAGCAATGCCGCAATGAACCAGTAAGCGTTACGCATTCAGTGTCTCCTGATATCTGACATCCAGATTCCAATTCTCGCCAGATCTGGCTTGACAGCTTTACTGGACGGTCAGATTGACGGTCGAGGTATGGGACAAACTCCCCGAAGTCCCGGTGATCTTGACGGTGTAGTTGCCCACGGGGGTTCCGGTCGGATTGGTATAGCCGGAGCCTCCACCGCAGGCCGCCACGGCGAGCATGGCGAGAAGCGTTAGTGGCAGAACGGCCAGCGCCCATCCGGGTTTGTGCCCGCGCACCAGCGCAGCGCCCACGGTAAGCAAAATCAGCAGCACGAGAGCATACGACGCCGGATTTGAATCAGGACCGGGAATTCGCAGTGAGGGCCATCCCCGCGGCGAAACCATGGTGCGCGCCGTGGTACCGATCGTCAGCGTTGCTGTAATCGGAGCCGTTCCGCTTGGCGTGACAGAGTTCGGGTACGCCACGCAGGTGGATGCGGCAGGCACGCCGCTGCAGCTTACATTGACGGCTGCGTTGAATCCGAACGACGGAGTCACGGTGACGGTGAACGTGGCCGAGTTGCCGGCGACGACCGACCCCGACGCGGGCGTGGTGGCCACAGCGAAGTCGGAACCCGATCCTCCGAGCGTCAGAGTCTGCGGGCTGTTCGGCGCGTTGTCGGTAAGCTTGAGCGACCCCGAGGCCGTACCTGTCGTCGTGGGGGCAAAGACCACGCTGATCACGCAGGTCGCCTGAGGCGCCAGGCTGGCGCCGCAAGTGCTCGTCTGGCTGAACGCCCCGGTTGCCGAGATCCCACTGAGCGTGAGGTTCGCCGTGCCCGAGTTCGTCACGGTAAGGGTCTGCGCGGCGCTGCTGGTTCCGACCGGCTGAGCTGTAAAATTCAGGCTGGTCACGGATAGCGCTACGGCTGGGGCTGCCACGCCCGTGCCTGCCAGCAATACCGTTTGCGGACTATCCGTAGCATTGTCCGTAATGGTGACGGACCCGTTGCGGCTGCCGGAAGCGGTGGGAGCAAAGGTCACGCTGATCGTGCATGAGGCTCCGGCTCCCACGCTGCTCCCGCACGTGTTGGTCTGAGCAAAGTCCCCGCTGGCTGTAACCCCCGAAATCGCCAGCGCGGCGCCGCCCGTGTTCTTCAGGGCGACCACTTGCGCCGGGCTGGTCGTGCTCAGGTCCTGATTGGTGAACGTCAGGCTGGCGGGAGTCAGGGTCACGATAGGCGACGCCGTCCCGGTACCCGTCAGGGAGACCGTTTGCGGGCTGCTGGGCGCGTTGTCCGTGATCGTCAGAGTGCCGAGGGCTCCACCACCCGCAGTCGGCGCGAAGGTGACGCTCACCGTGCAGAGCGCGCTCGGCGCTACCGCAGCCGAGCACGTGTTGGTCTCGGTAAACGGCCCCGTGACCGTCACAGTGCTCACAGTCAGCGACGCTGAGCCGGTGTTAGTGATCGTTATCAGCTGCGCGGCACTGGTTGTATTGACAACCTGGCTCGCGAACGTGAGGGTCGTGGGCGAGAGACTGACTGCGGGCTCCGCCAGCCCCGTGCCGGTCAAGAGCACCACCTGCGGGCTGCCGACCGCATTATCAGTGACGGTCAAGGCACCGATGGTGGACCCCGCTACCACCGGAGTGAAATCTATGGCGATCGTACAGCTGGTGGTCGCCTGAAGGGGCGCCTTCACGCAGTCGCCGTTATCCGTCGATGACTCGGAAAACGCGCCGCTCACGGCCACGCTTGAAATCGTCAGGGCAGTTGTGCCGGCGTTGGTAACGGTAACAGTCTGCGCGGCACTTGTCCCGCCGAGGGCCTGGTTACCGAAAGCTATGGTTGACGTCGACAGGGTTACAGAAGACGTGCTTCCGGTCAGATTGACCGTCTGCGGGCTGCCCGGCGCACTGTCCGTTAGCGTGATGGTTCCCTTCTGTACGCCGCTGGAGGTGGGCGTGAAAGTGACGGTGATAGTGCAGCTGCTGTCAGCCGCCACGGAACTGCCGCAGGTATTTGTCTGGGCGAAGGGACCCGCCATGGCAATACTGGAGATCGTGACTGCCGTGTCCGCATTCGTCAGAGTTATGGTCTGTGACTGGCTGGTCGTGCCCACATTCTGTGTAGGGAAGATCAGGCCGGCCGGATTGAGTGCGATGCCCGGCAGCGTACTGACCTTGGTGACAAAGGCATCGCAGTTGCCATTGGGCGCGTTCTGCAAGGCGTTCGCAATCGGGAAATCCACCGAACACGTTTGACCCGCAACGTACGCCGATCCATTGACGTCCACACCGATGCCGTTGCCCGTCTCGGTGTTGGTTCCTCCGAGGTAACTCGAATAGCCAAGATCGCTCGTGCCCTTACCGGCGAGCGTCATCTTGGCGACGAACGCGTCCGCGTCGCCGCCGCCGTATTGCGTCTGGAACACGCCGGAAGTGACCGGGAAGTCACTCGAGACGGTCGAGCCGGTGACGTAGACGTTGTCGTTCGGATCGAGCGCAATGGCGTAGCCCGCGTCGGCGGCGGTGCCGCCCAGATAGGTAAAGTACAGCAAGGACGCGGCGCCGCTTTGTGCCGGATTCAGTTTGGCAAGGAAAGCGTCGCCCTCGCATTGGCTGAGCGAGTCCAGGGCGCAGTCCGCCTGATAGGCCCCAGCAGGAACGGCGAAGCCCAGCGTGCTTGCGGTCGAAGTGATGGTGCCCGTGATATAAGCGTCGCCACCGCTGTCCACGCCGATGCCCTTGCCCTCGTCGAGCCCCGAGCCTCCGACATAGCTGGAATAGAGCAACGAGGCCGCGCCTGACGTGGTCGTGTCGACCTTGACCAGGAAAGCGTCACCCCCGCCTGCGTAGGTGCTCTGAAGCGCCCCTGCGGTAATCGGGAATGGTGGCGTGTCGCTTGGGGTCGAATAGGTCAGACCGGTTACGTAAGCATTTCCATTTGAATCGGCTGTGATAGCGTAGCCGATATCTTCGTCAACTCCACCCAGGTAGCTGGAATACAGAGCATCTGACGCGGTGGCGTCAACCTTGAGCACAAAAGCGTCGGCCGTACCTCCGTTCGTGGATTGAAAGCCGTGATCGATCGGGAGGTAAGCAGCGGGTCCGTTCTGCTGGGGCGTTATGGGCGGGCCAATCTCCCCTGTGATGTAGGCGTTGTGGGCGCCGTCGACGGAAATAGCGTTCGCCTGTGTTTCCTGATAGCCGCCGATGAAGCTGGAATAGGACAGCCCGGAGCCAGCCGAATTCAGCTCGGTTACGAAGCCGTTGAAAACCGTCAAGCCGCTCAGATTGTAACTGGCGCCGCATTTGCCGTCGCTTCCGCAAAGCGTGTCGAAGACGAGCGGGGTGGCGGGATAGTCCGCGGAGTCCGTGCTTCCCGCCACGTAAGCGTCACCGAAAGTATCGACGGCGATGGCGCTGGCGTAGGTATCTACCGAACCGCCTAGGTAAGTCGAATACAGCAGAGTCGAGCCGTCGGCGCTGATCTTCGCAACAAACGCATCCTCGCTGCCGGTAAACCCCTGCAGTGGGTGGACCGTTGGAAAGTCGGAGGAGAAGGTCTCGCCGGCGACGAATGCCGTGTTGTCTGGCGCTACGGCGATGGCATTGGCGCCGTCGATGCTACTGCCACCGAGGTAGGTCGAGTAGGCCAGCGTCGGATCGATTACCAGCGGGAGGGTCTTGTCATACTTTGCGACCCGGAATGCTATTCCTCCGTGCTTCAGCGCATAGCTGCTCGCCACAGTGTGCCGTTCGCCGCCTATTTTCTGATAGGCCAAGGGCGCGCGGAACAGCACTTCGCCACCGTCTACCTCCACGACAACTTCGCCCTGGGCGTTAACGCGTGCTCCGTGCGCGCCTTCGAGCGCCATACGGATGATGGAAGGGCTTGCGCCGGGCGCGACTTCGAAGTCGTACTCGAGCTGGCCTTGGTTGCCGTGATAGATCAGATCGACGCCGGGATAGACCCCGCGCACCGCGACTTCACCGTAATGCGCCACACCGGTGAGCCACTTCGAAGGGTCGTTGCCGATAAGATAATTGCTCTTGCCCGGCTGCTCCCCGAGTGCGGCCAGGGGCGCGGCCGGATTCCCGTTCACGAGCCGCATTCGCAGCGTGATTGGGGTGCTCTTTCGACGTGCGTTGCCGCGCAGCTGCCGCAAGGCCAGCGTGGCTCCGGAACCATTCAAATAGATCGAGTAACCGCGGCCACGCGAGAGATACCTGACCTCGTTGTTTCGGGAAATCTGCCCTGCGTTCGGCTCGAAACTCAAGGGCAGCCGGCCATAGTCCTTCTGGACTCTGGCCTGAGATGCCGATTTCTGCCGCGGAACAGCCGCCGATGCCTTGCCAGCTCCGCCGGGCCCGCTCCGGGCCAACATTGACGGAGCCGTGGCGGTCATGGCGACAAGACAAACTCCTACAGCGGCCACACGGAGCGTCAGAGTGAAAGCGACTTTCGAGGCGGAGCTCGTAAGCATCGTTCTCTCCCAGTACGGTCGATTAGGGAATCGGTTCTGTTTCGGAACTCCAGGCTTCAGGCGCGCCTTAATGCAGAAACTGAACCGCGCCAGATTCCCGGCGCGCCCCCGACCAATTTCCAGTCGATCGCTGATAAGGGCTTGGTAAAACACTTCTCAACCCGACCCCGTTCAAGCATTCGCGCTACCAAAGCGTGATTACTGACGTAGGCTCTCGGATGCCGGCACGTCCGGAAACCCTCTTCTACGGGAATCAGCTCGGGCATGACAGGCGTGATGTCCCGTTTGGACAGGGAGCAGTAACCCCTAGCAAAGTTATTGGGTTAGCAATGATCTGATGCGCCAGTCTTCACGGGTGGTGGGGTAACCCGGGCCCGCGAAAGTCTCCCTCAGCGCGTAGTCCTCGACCGCTGAGTCTCGTCCCAGGGCCGGACCCGTCCCGGCTGAAGCGTCCGGTTCTTCGCCGGTCAGACCCGGTTAAGCGTCCACTTTCGATTACACCAGCGCGGCGCGGCGCGGCGCGCCTGAGGTCGTGACCCGTTACCGGCCGGTCGTGGTGTCCTTCGGCGTAAAGGAACGAACTGAACGAACTGAACGGTCGCTTGCCTGGGAACCGGCGCAGAGCGATTATGGGGAATGGCTCAGAGAGAACTCATCCCCGGACGCGCCACGCTTGAGGGAACCGCTCGCTTTCGCGATCACTTTGGCGGGCAGTTTCCAGGACACTTCCGCGAAACGCACCACCTGTGGCTTTCCTCGATCGGACTCGGGACCTACCTGGGCGAGCCGGACGCGGCCACAGATGCCCTCTATCGCGAGGCGGTCAATCGGGCCCTGGAACTTGGCGTCAACGTCTTCGACACCGCCATCAACTATCGGCACCAGCGCAGCGAGCGCAACATCGGGGAAGCACTGGCGGAACGCATCGCCGCCGGAAGACTCCGCCGCGACGAGGTCTTTGTTGCCACCAAGGGTGGATTCCTGAGCTTCGATAACGAGGAACCGGCAGATCCCAACGCTTATTTCCGGCAGCGATTCCTGGATACCGGCTTGGTGCGGCCCGCGGACGTAGCTGCCGGCTGCCACGTCATGTCGCCCGAGTATCTGGCGGATCAGATTGAGGTCAGCCGGTGCAACCTGGGCCTCGCGATGATTGACCTCTACTACGTCCACAACCCGGAGACGCAGCTCGAGCGTGGGACACGCGAAGAGTTCTACCCGCGTCTCAGGGCGGCATTCGAGGCCCTTGAGACCGCGGTCCAGGCCGGCAAGATTGCCGCTTACGGGACAGCGACCTGGAACGCGTATCGCGTGCAACCCGGATCGCAAGATGCGATCTCTCTGATCGAAGTCCTGAAGGTGGCGGAGGAAGTCGGCGGTCCGGCCCACCACTTTCGGGCCGTGCAGCTCCCTTTCAATCTCGCCATGCTGGAAGCGCTCGATCCGGGCATGCAGGTTCTGGAAGACAAGCCGGCGCCGGCCCTGGTGGCGGCACGCTCGCGCGGCCTGATGGTGTTTGCGAGCGCCAGCCTTTTGCAAGGCCGCTTGAGCGAGGGACTGCCGGCGGAGATCGCCGAACACCTCGGCGGCCTCGCCACCGACGCACAGCGCGCGATTCAATTCGTACGCTCGACGCCGGGCATAACAACCGCCCTGGTCGGAATGAGCCACCGCAAACACGTGGAAGAGAATCTGGCCACGGCCCGCGTCCCACCTTTGAATTTCAGGGATTACCGGGCCATGTTCGGCGGTGTGACGCCCGGCGAAGAGAGACCCCATGCCGGCTGAGCATCTCGAAGATCGCCTGCAGCAGGGACTCGACGCCCTGAGCCGCGCCGATTTTCCCGGCGCCATCGACAAGTTGAACCTGGTGGTGGCCGAGGATTCGTCGAACGCAGCGGCGTGGCGGGCGCTCGGCGTCTGTTATCTGGAGATCCGCCAGCCGGACGTGGCGCTCACCGCCTTGGAGCGCGCTGTGCAGGCGGATCCCGGCCAGGCCGATACGCACTACGTCCTCGGCAACGCCTGCGGAACCGTCGGCCAGTTGGAGCGCGCTGCTGCCTGCTATCGCCGCGCTCTGGAGATCGATCCGCGGCACGTCAAGGCCGAGGAATTCCTGATCCGCACCGAGGCGCTGCTGACCAGCCGCGAGCATTACCGCCGCGGCCTGCGGCTGCTCTACGGTCCCGAACCCGGCCTCGAAGACCTGAATCAAGCTGTGCGCGAGTTGGTGCAGTCGGCTGCCATCTTTCAGAACTCTCCGGCCCTCGAAAGTCTTCCTGACTGCGCCCGAAGGCTTCTCGAGGTACGCCAGGAAGATCGCTTGGCGGCGCCCTCCGAGCTTGGTCTTGAGGGCTGGAAGCGCGCCTGCGAGCGAGGCTATCAGTGTGTGCTGGCCGGCAATTGGCGCGGCGCGCGCGCCGCCTATGAGGACGCGCTCGACTATCGGCCCGGAGACGCATTCGTTCATCACGCGCTCGGCTTCAGCCTGCTTCTGCTCGAAGAGCCTGCGGGCGCGGTCCGGGCCTGGCTCCGCGCCTTGGAACTCGATCCCGATTACGACTTCGCGCGGTTCGGGCGCGTCACGCTGTAGAAAGATACAGGCGCGCCTGTCCCAGGCGCGTCCATCACGGGCGGGGACGCGACCAATCGCGGGCGAGGACGCCCGCGCGACAGCATGACGGTTCATGGCTACGCTGATCACCATCACCACCGACTTCGGCTTGCGCGATCCTTTCGTGGGCATCATGAAAGGCGTGATCCTGGCCATCAATGCCGAGGCCAAGCTGGTGGATCTCACCCAAGAGGTTGAGTCCTTCGACGTGCTCGAGGGCGCGCTTACCCTGGCGCAGAGCTACGGTTACTTCCCCCACGGTACGATTCACCTGGTAGTGGTTGATCCGGGCGTCGGTTCGGAGCGGCGGCCCATCCTGCTCAGCACTCCGGATGCCGCCTTCGTCGGTCCCGACAACGGCATTTTCTCGCTGATCTACGAGCGCGAGCCCGCATTTGAGGTCCGCCAGATCATGGCCGAGCAATATTTCCGCCGGCCGGTGAGCCAGACCTTTCAGGGCCGCGACATCTTTGCGCCCGTGGCCGCCTGGCTGAGCCGGGGCACGGCCGCCGGAAGCTTCGGTCCCGTGGTCGGCGACTACGTGCGCGTCGAAGCGCCGAGACCTCAGAAGTCGGGCGGCCGCCTGCGAGGGTCGGTGCTGCGGGTCGACAAGTTCGGCAACGTGATCACCAACTTCAGGCCCGGCGATCTGCCTTCCGGCTTCCGCCTGGTGGTTCAGGGCAGTCCGATCACACACCTGGTGACCAGCTATTCCGACGGCGAGCCCGGCGAAGTTTTTGCCATCGTAGGCAGCGCCGGATTCATCGAGATCTCGGCGCGCGAAGCTTCGGCCGCCGACATCCTCGGCGTCAATAAGGGCGATCCGGCAGACCTCGAGTTGCCGAAGAAAGCAGCGTTCTGATGAGGACGCAGCATATTGTGCCCACGTCTGCTGTAGCGGCGCTCTATGAGCGCCGCTTTGCCTGAGGAAACTGCGCCGAAAAAGTCGGCGCCTGCAGAACGCCGCTACAGCAGACGTCGCTATATTCGGCAATGTTCAATAAGGGCCCCTCAGACGGCGCCGCGACCGGCCGTTCCCGAGGCGGTGGGCGCCCCCGGCTGCGGAGCCGGGGGAAGCTTCTCCACCCTTACGCTGGCCACGCGCCGCCCCTCCATCTTCATCACGGTGTAGTGCCGATCCCCGAAAACAAAGGTTTCTCCGCCCTGGGGCACCGCCCCCAGGCGGTCGAGCACGAACCCCGCCACCGTCTCATATCCCGCGTCGCGCGGAAGCTCGATCCCGTAATCGTCCGCGAGTTCGCGCAGGCCGAGCGCTCCGTCCACCATGAGGACGTTTTCGCTTACGCGCTCGATGGGCCGCTCTTCGCGATCGTATTCATCGCTGATCTCGCCCACGATTTCCTCCAGCACGTCTTCGAGCGTCACCAGGCCCACAAACGTGCCGAACTCGTCCACCACCAGGGCAGCCTGCGCCCGCCGCGGCCGGAATTCCTGCAGCATCTGGTTCAGCGTCATGGTTTCGGGCACGATCAGCGGCTGGTGCAGCAGGCTGCGCAGATCGAATGAATCGTCGCTCGCAAAGCCGCGCCGCTGCCTCTCCAGGAACAGCGCCAGCAGGTCCTTGGTGTGCAGGATGCCGACGATCTCGTCCGGCGACTCGTCGTACACGGGCACCCGGGTGTGCTGGTCAACGACCACACGTTCCAGAATCTCCCCCAGCGAACCCGTGACCGGAAGCGTGGCGACCCTCGGCCAGGGCACCATGATGGCGCGCACGTGCACCGTATCGAGTTCGAACACGCCGTGAATCATCTCCTCCTGCTCCTCCTCGAGCAGGCCGCCCTCGCGAATTGCGGAGACAATCAGCTTCACCTCGTCCGGCGTATGAATCTGGCGCGCCGGGCCCGTGGGCCGCGCCCCCAGCGCGCGCATCAACCCGAGCGAGAGGTTGCCCAGAAGCTTCACCGGCAGGCGCACCATGCGGAAATACAGCGTCATGGGCCGGGCAACCGTGAGCGCCACCCGCTCGGCGCGTTCATAGGCGAAGGTCTTGGGTACGAGTTCGCCGAGTACCATCAGCAGCACGGTGACAAACACGAACGCCACCCCGGTGGCGATCGAGTGGGCGATGGCCAGTGAGGCGTAAGGGTGCAGGTGTCCCTGAAGCAGCCTTTCGATGGCCTCGGCTGTGATGCGCTCGCCGAGCCACCCCATCAGCAGGCTCGCAACCGTAATCCCCAGCTGGATGCCGGAAAAGAGCAGGCCCGTGTCGGCCAGCAGAGTTCGAATCAGCTGGGCAGGCTTGTTGCCCTCCGCGATCATTTGTTCGAGGCGGGTTCGCCGGATGCGGATAAGGGAATACTCGGCGGCCACAAAGAAGGCGTTTAGAGCCACGAGCAGAAGCAGCAGCAGCGCCTTGAGCAGGGGAATCATGAGCACCTTCTCCGCAGGGGAATGCGCACCTCAAAAAGCGGCGGGTGACGAGTGGCGAGCCCCAAAAATCTCCGCGGGCCGCCAGGGAGTTCAGGATTTGTTGCACAGCGCCATTCATAGCGGTACGGACCTCGCCCAGGGGCGCATGGTCATGCGGCCTTACAGCGAATCGAAAAAGACGATGTAAGACGTGCTCCATAGCCCGCTCGCGATCGACCCGCGCGCCCGGCCGGTGAGGATGATGCGGAAGCCCGGGGCGGTCAGCGGCAGGCGGCCGAGGAATCCGGCGTCGGCGCTGGGCTCGATGAGTGCCAGGCGTTCGAGCGCCGGATAGATCACCGAACCCGACGGGCCCATGCGCGTCTCCGAGCCCTGGGTGACGAACTGCAGCTCGGCGCCGATCTCGTAAAAATGCCAGGCGAGGCACGCGCACAGGTGGACGGCCTTCTCGAAGCGCGCTCTCTCGGCCGCTCCCTGGGCGGGGAGATGCGGGTCGAGCACCAGGATCACCCGGCGTTCGTCCTCGCGCGTGAACTCGCGCACCTTGAGGCGCTGCGAGCGCGCCGTCGCTTTCCAGTCCACGTGCCGCGCGGCGTCGCTCGCGTGGTAATCGCGGATCGCATAAAGATCGTGGCCGCGGCCCTTGGCCAAGGTCTCCACCTCGCCGGTCACCAGCGGCAGCACCTCGTAAAACTCCGCCGTGGGCTCGATGGCGGGCAGCACAATCACTTCGCGGCGCAGCGGCACGCGCCGCGCCTTCACCAGCAGCCCGAACGGAAACCGCGTCGCCAGCCGGAAGCCCTCCTGCGCGTACCGGCCGCGCGCGGGAAAGGTCAGTTCCAGGTGGCGCACGGCGGCGGACAGCGGCGGAAGATACTCCCAGAAAACAGGCTCGGTCACCACCTGCCCTTCGCGCCGGGTCAACGGCGAATCGTCCCGAGCGCGACGGCGATCGCGCGGCGGCGCGAGCGTCACGGCGAACGAGGCAAACACGCTCTTCCGGTTGTGCAGCGTCAGCCGCGCGGGCGCGGGCCGGCGCGCGAAGATGTGCTCGGGCAGTTCCAGTTCGATCTCGAGACGTCCGAGCATCAGGCGTGAGACCGCGCCGGACACGAGCACGCCGGCGAGCAGCACGGCCAGCACCAGATAAAGCAGGTTGTTGCCGGTATTGACGGCGGCCAGGCCGATGGAGAACATCAGCAGCACGTAGACCGCCCCGGTGCGGGTGAAGTCGTACTCGATCCGCAGGATCAGCCGGCTGAGGACCGTGCGGCGCGCGAGATATGGTATCGTCCCGACGGCGACCGCGGCCGCGAGACCGAGCGCCGTGACCGCCGAGGCCGCGGCCAGCGCATAGCGGCCCGTCTGGCGGAGCGCCGTGGCCTCGAGTGCGAGAAGCAATGCAAGACCCAGCCCCACGAGGGCGAGGAGGAAGCGCTGCCAGGCCGGCCAGTCGGTCGCGGACTCGCGGACTTCGGCCGGGGGCGTGATGGCGTCGGGAGGGGCCATTTTCTTCGGCAGGCAAGATGCCCGCGCTCCGTTCCCATTAGACGCCTACGCTTACCCTTCGGACAAGGCACCTGCCTTGCGGAAGGCCGGGGACGTGAGTGGCTGGCAGTTAGCGGTTAATGGATGGAGACGACCAGCGCCACGTAGCGGCGGGTTTATCCCGCCATCTTTGTGTTGAGATCATTCGCCAGCGGCAACAAATGCCCGGGAGCAGCGCAGTCTATCCATCTTCAAAGCGGAGCAACCGTAGCGCGGGCCTGTTTTGTAGGCCGGCTGGCGCATGTATGAAGGGGGCGGCGAAATCAGAGCGAGTAGCGCAGACCTGCCGTTCAAGGTCTGCGGCCTTTCATATCCGGGCCCTCTCATCGGCCGGCAAGCGCACGCCGTCGATCGCCAGCCCGCATCGCCGCTCCTGCTCCTCCGGGCTCCTTCCGCCGTACTTGTTCGTTCTGGCGGGCTGGCGCATGTATGAAGGGGGCGGCGGAATCAAGTGGTTTTTTTCTTCTTTCTTTTCATCGTCGCGAACTGCCCGAATTAACCCTTCGGAGTGCCACGGCACACACCACCTCTCGGCGCGGCCGAAGGCCGCGCGCGCTTGTGAAGGCTGCGTCGGGCATGAGCTCACTCACGTATTCGGTCGTTAGCGACCAGGATGCTGGGCGCAGCCGGAAGTGTCCTAATCAGAGCCTAGGGTCGGTGTTCT
>DASYZG010000060.1:0-52561 GCA_035946575.1 Terriglobia bacterium
AAGGTACGGGTATAAGCAAGGGTCATTTCGTTCACAAAGCCAGGGCCGGCCGTGTGGGTCCAATTCAGGTTCAGGAGGTGCGTGTACTGCGGCTCTGATGGGCTGAAAGCCGGATAGTAGACGCTGGGCGAAGCGAATTCCACCGTCTGGCGAGTGGTGCGGTAGAAGCTGCCATAGAGACGGTCCTTAAAGTTGTTCCAGTTATGGTCCACCCGCACGTTCCACTGGATGCCGTTGCGGAAAATCGTGCTGGAAAAATCGCCGGTCCCGTCCACGGCGAAATTGCAGGGCAAGGTCCCGACGGGCGTAGCAATGGGCGTGGTGCCGCTGCAACTGGAGCCCAGGATCGAGCCTGCTGTGTTGAACTGGCGGTCCGGCTCAAAGGATGTCGGAAACCCGGACAGCACATTAGTGGAGACATTGTTGGGATAATTCGTCTTCAGGTAATCGATGAACTGGGGCGTGAAAATCTGGGCGGGGAAGGCATCACCCACGCCGGAGCGGAGGAAATCCATGGAGCCGAAGGCAAAGTCCCTGTCTTTGCGAATCGGGCCCCCGAGGCTCCAGGCGCCTTCATTTCGCAGGAACTCTGGAGCCCCGTGGTTTTGATAGCCGCCGGAGTTCTGGAAGACGGTCCGGGAATTCAGGTGGGTGTCGCTGTGAAACCAGCTCATGGTGCCGTGGAATTGGTTGGTGCCGGCCTTGGTGACCACGTTCACGATGGCCGCCGCGTTGCGTCCGTATTCCGCCGAGAAATTGTTGGTCAGGATGCTAACTTCCTGGATGGAATCCGCGTTGGGCGTGAGGTTGGTTACACCGCCGCGGGGGCCGCCATTAACATCGGCGGAATCCACCTGGAAGTTGTTGGACTCCGCGCGCTGCCCGTTGGAGTTCATGTTTACCCCGTATTCGGCGTTGAAGATGTCCGCCGTAGCCTGCGCATAGGCTTGCCCGCCGCCGCTGGGCGTGCCGGTAACGCCTGGCGTCAGCACCACGAGGCTGTACATATTGCGGCCCACCAGCGGGAGTTCGTGCACTTTGGTCTCATTGATCTCGCCGGAGACAGCTCCCGAGGCGAGGTTCACCTGGGCGGCGGCTTCCGCAGAAACCGTGACAGTGGTGGTGGCGCCGCCCACCTTAAGATTCACGTTAACAATGCGGGTCTCGGCCACCTGCAAAGTAATGTTGTCAAGCACCGCTGTCTCGAAGCCTCTGGCTTCCACGCTCAGCGTGAAGGTGCTCGCGGGAAGAGCGGTGATGCGATAAACACCGGCCGACGAACTTATCGCGGTGTGGCTCACGCCCGTGCTGGCCTCTTTCAGGGTCACGGTGGCATTCGGAATCGATGCGCCCGAAGGATCGAGAATAGTGCCTTCAACGCCGCTGGTGAACTGCGCCCAGGCACGGTTAGGTACCAGCGCTCCGAGCAGCAAAGCACAGGCCGCTATCATCGCAAGTCGAGGAGATCTCATATCAGGGCCTCCCTCTCATCGGGCTTTCTCAGGAGTTCGTCGGTAGCCGCACAGCATTGCAAGCGCTTACATCTGGGGCGCTTCATGCCTGTTGAACCTTCCCACGCGAACGCTCTCACTAAGTAAATGCCCCCTCCGGTTCCCGCGACTCTAATACCCTATAGTTCACCGTGTCAAGCCTTTTTTGGCAAAAAATACCGACTTTGGGGGACACCGTCTCCCGACTGGACGCCAACCAAAAAGGCAAAAGCAGCGGTCCCCTTCTCCGAGATCGGCCGGAGACGCGACCTCTGGCGATGTTTTCAGAGTTAAGTCGGGGCAAAATTGGGTTCGTTTTCGGTTCGTTTTCGGTTCGTTTTTGCCTGTCTTTTCACAACCTTTGCTGATTCCATTGAGCTTACTGGCTCCGTCTCCAGGATTTTTATGGGAGGGGGTGCGCTGTGAGTATGGGCGCCGCCACCTGTCCTGATTGCAGGAGGGGAGCTTGCGCGCGGGTCCGCCGGTGGAATCCGCGCACGGATGGAATCCGCATTCGGCGAGACAAACCGCCATCCATTGCGGAATCAGTAACATTCCGGCTTCGTCCGTAATGCCCCGCTTTCCGGCCGTCGTCCTCCCCTCCTCGCCGACAAGGAAGACTTGAGAATCGGGTGTCCCGCCGTCATCTGGGGAGCCGGGCTGTTGAAACCGTAGGTCCACCGGCATAAGAGCTCCTGGGCTCAAAACCCGGATTGCCTGCCTCCATGGTTCATTGTGGACGGGAAAAATGGGACAATGGAGAAAACTGAGAAAAATGAGAAATTTGAGAAAGTTTTTTTGCCCTTTATTTTCTGACGCTTGGGAACAATTCGGGGAAAACGTGGCTTTACGCCCACTGGCACGGCGCCGGATCGTAAGCAGGTGGACAGTCGTGACACCTGGAGGCTCTCGAAAAAGCGCTCCCCAGCCGCACGCAGATTGAAAAGACCGATGTGGGGCGCCGTGCGCTAATATGGCTTGGTGCGGCTGGATAAACGAGTTTCCCGGTTCCTGGAGCTGGCGCGCCGCGGCCTGGGTATGGCCCTCATGCTTGGCTTAGGACCGGCTGCTGCCTCGGCCCAACCAAGCAGTACCTCGCTCCACCAACTCTCCCTCGAAGTTCAGTCTCGCCCGTCGGATCCGGCCGCGCACGACCAGCTGGGATCGGCTCTTGCAGAGGCCGGCAGGACTTCCGACGCGATCGCCGAGTTCACCAAGGCGATCAGCCTGTCCCCTGGTTTTGCAAGCGCTCACTTTCACCTGGCGATGGCCGATCAGCGCGCCGGCCAGATTCGCGACGCCATTCCCGAGTTCGAAACCGCGCTGCGGCTCGAACCCGGAAACGCTGATGCCCGTTATGGCCTCAGTGCCGCGTGCTGGACGATTGGCGATCTCCGAGGCGCCATCGCCTTGCTGCGGCAGATTGTTGCGGAGAATCCGCCGTTTGCCGGTGAGGTGCTCTACAACCTCGGGATCGAACTGCGCGAGGTCGGCGAGCTGGCGGACGCCGCCGAAGCGCTGCGGGAAGCGACCACTCGCGAACCCGGGAACGCGGACGCTTTTCAGGCGCTGGGCCAGATTGAGATTGAGCGCCAGGAGTTCGACTCCGGCGCAAGGGACCTGCGACGAGCGACGCAACTCGTCCCCGGCAATGCTCAATACCACTACGCGCTGGGAGAAGCTTTGCGGATCAAAGGCGATCTCGACGGTTCCGCTTCCGAATTTCGTCGAGCTCTCAGCCTCAATCCTCAGTCCGCCGTTTCTCATCGCCAACTGGGCATCATCCTGCGGCAGCAAGGGGAGTATCCGAGAGCACGCGACGAACTTGAGAGTGCTTCCGAGTCGGATCCCCGCGACTCAAAGGCCCACTACTACCTCGGTTCTGTTCTCGCGAGATTGAACGACCTTGACGGTGCGATTCGCGAACTTAGGCGGGCTGTCGATCTGGATCCTTACGATGCTGCGTCGCACACTGCCCTGGCGGAGACCCTTTCCAGAGCCGGCAGGAAACAGGAAGCGCAGCAGGAATTACAGGAAGCGGGACGGCTCAAGGAATTGGAGCGGAACGCCGGACGTTCCCGCGTATTGGTGGGGTCTGCGCTCGAACACCTTCGAAGTGGAGCGGTGGCGGAATCGGTTGCTGAATTGCGTCAGGCCGTGGCGTTGAGCCCGGAATACCCCGAAGCGCATCTGCAACTGGCCCGCGCCCTCGAGCGGAAGGACCCCGGCGGTGTGGAAGGCGTCCAGGAGTTGCGCCGTGCAATTGCGCTGAAGGATGACGACGCCGAGGCGCATTTGCAGCTGGGGCTTGCCTTGGAACAAAGCAATCATAAGCCGGAGGCTCTAAGCGAATTCCAGCGCGCTGCCGAGCTGGCGCCGAGCCTGATCGAGGCGCATCGGCAGCTTGCGAAAGCCGCTCTTGCATCGAGAGATTGGAAGTCCGTAACAGGGGAGTGCACGGCGATACTGGCCTGGAATCCAGACGACCCGGTCGCCAGGAGAGAGCTTCTGCTCGCGAAGCGAAACACTGAAGCGCCGTGAAGTCGCCCTCGTGGTGTGGCTATCGCGGCTGTTTTGCCGGACCACGCGCGCCCACCCACGTAGCACGGCCATCCTGGCCGTGCAGTGAGTTCTGTGACTTGGGACCGCTCAGCGTGCACGGGCAAGATGCCCGTGCTACAGACGCACGGTGAGCGGCGCACCGGAAAACTCGAATTCCTTCACCTCGGATTCGCCGGCCACTCTCAGCTCGAACTTGTGGGAGGAAGCTTCCGGGGGCAGCGATCCTTCAACAAGACTCAGCGCGAGTTGACGATCCCGGTCGCTCCATTGCGCGCGCAGGCGCATGACGCGATCACGCTCGTATTCGAAGCTGACCCCGTCGTCTTCATAAAGATCAAACGCGCCCTCGGCCCCGGGATAGACCGTGAATCTGAGGGGTTCGTCGTGATTCTCGGCCGCGTACTGCCGCACCGGCCCCGTCGGAAGCACGGCGCCGGCACGCACAAAAAGGGGCAGGGTCGCGAGATCAACCGGACGGGTGAGCGTGCGTCCTCCTTCGACGGCCTTCTCCGTCCAGAAATCCCACCATGAGCCCGCCGGCAGATAGACCTCGCGCTCGGCGGCTCCCTTCTCCGTCACAGGCGCCACCAAGATGTCGCGGCCCCACAGATACTCGTCGGCGCGCTCCACCGCTGCGAGGTCAGTAGGGTAGTGCAGCCAGAGCGCGCGCATGATCGGCAGCCCGGTATCGTGCGATTCGCGCACGACGGTGTAGGTGTAAGGCATCAGCTGCGAGCGCAGTTCGAGATACTTGCGGCAGATGGGCTCGATCTCAGGATTGTGGAGCTCTTTCGGATCGGGCAGGCCCGATTTGCCGTGGTAACCGTTCAGTTCGGTAGGCCCATAGTCGCCTGTATTCCACTGCCACGGGAGCCTGAGCTTCCAGGTGCGGCCGTGCGAACGAAAGAGCGGACAGAAGGCGCTGAACTGGAACCAGCGGGCGTAGAGTTCCCCCGTCAACTCGGGCGTGGTGACAAAGCCGCCCGTGTCCGTGCCCCAGAATGGGATACCGCTAAGGCCGGTATTGATACCGACTGCGATCTGCGCGCGCAGCACCTCCCAGGTGGAGTCGATATCGCCTGACCATAGCCACCCGTAGCGCTGCAGGCCCGCGTAACCGTTGCGATGGAGTGCGTAAGGGCGCTCGGTGGGGCGCTCGAGCTGCGGCCCCTCCCAATACATGCGGTTGCGCACCAGGCACTCGATCGGTCCGAGCGCATCGCCCTCATCGGGCCACCAACCCCCCACCCCAAGCCGGAAAACGTCCAGGTGTTTCTGCCAGTAGCGGGCCGCATCGGTCTCGTCGTGCGCCGCCGGGCCGGTGTCGCTCGCGCGGCCGTGCAGCCCGGGCGGAGGATTCACGACGTGCAGAACGACCTTGAAGTTCTCCGCGCTTAGTTCGCGGATCATCACGCCCGGATCAGGGAAAACGCTGGCGTTGAACGTGAACGACCCGTGACCGGTATTCCAACCCGATGGGCAAAAACCCGTGCCGAGATAGATCAGCACGTCGCAAGGGAGTTTCTTTTCGCGGAACGTCTTGGCCTCGCCGAGCACTTCTTCGCGGCTGGCGAGCGTCCGGTGCGACTGCTGATAGCCGAGGGCCCACCGCGGCGGCAAATGGGGAAAGCCCGTGAGCCTGGCGTACTCCTTCATGATGCCGGGCGGGCGATCTGCGACCATGACGAAGAAGTCCAGGGGGAGCGGCGGTTCGGAATCGAGGCGCTCGAACTTTCCTTCCGGCTCCGTGAGATCGAACCGGCCAAGCGGCGAGTGAAGGAACAAAGCCCAGCCGGCTGTGCTGATCAGCCATGGGATCGGCAGGCGGGCGCCATTGACAGCAAGATCGCGAACCTCCTCGCCGTTCTTCATCGCATACAAGTGGCCGCTGCGGTCGAACTGGGGACCACCTTCGCCCAGGCCGAAGATTCTGCCTTGACGCGCGAAGCGAACGGCACCGGTTTCAAGATCTACGGTGATCTTCGGTGCGGAACCGGTGCCTGCGATTGACAGTTGCCGAAGCGATGAATCGGCAGAGATCCGGAGCCGGTGTTCCTGAAGCGCGATTTCCCGCGGTGCGGCGACGCTGCGGATGCGGGCCGCCGGTTCGGGCCCTTGATTGTCCGCAAAAACGATGCTACCGGCAACGGGAATCGCTCTACCGTACTCGACGGGCAGTAGACTGACGCGCAAAGTCGCCGCACTCACCGGCGTGATCACGAGTTCCGCTTCTCGGCCGGCGACACGAAGAGGCGTTGCCGCCCCGTCTGCTCCCGTTGAGTCACGGCCAGCGGCCGCGCGAAGCGAGTCGCTTCCGAGGAGGGCGGCCGCCCCCGCCAGACCCAGCCGGCCGAGGGCATCGCGACGTCGTACTCTACGCCGGCCTGGCTCGTCAGTACTCACGGGCTCTCTGGCTCTTGGCGCGAGCGATGATTTGGGCCATGACGTCGCGATGTCGATCGAAAGTGTCGTCGACCACGGTGATCGTTGGAATTTGATAGGGGCTCAAGGAAAGCGTTGCCGGATCGAACCGGCTGAAGCCTGATTCGTGCACCCCGCTCGAACCGCGGCCGGGCGCGGGATGACTGAGGTGCTGGAAGGCCCGGCAGTATTTCTGAAAAGCGGCGGGGTAAGCGTGCTCGGAAAAAACGTGATAAAGCGGGATAAACGCCATCAGCGCATCGTAGGGCATTTCGCCGCAGCAGAGAACGCCCGGGTATTTCCGGCGAAGATCGGAAACTAATTTCCGCGTGCCTTCGTGCGTGTCGGCCTTGGTGTTATTCTCCCAGCCGCCGGCGATATCGAGAAAGTAGGACTCGACGCGATAATGCTCGATCATGGCGGCGATGCGCCCGCTGAGCCACTCGCGCCAGGAGTCCACACCCAGGTTCATGTACGGTTGCCAACCCTCGAAGTGGCGGTCGTTATCCCAATCGACCCAGTTCAGGTTGAAGGCATCGCCGTCGATCTGGGCCACGGTGGCATCCGCAATCTTCGGAAACATCGGCTGCAGGCGATTGGCGGCGTTGGTTCCGAACATCGGCATGAAATGAAAGCCCAGCGCGTGTCCCTGCTCAATGAGTTGCCTGTAGCCGGCTTCGCCGCCCATTCGCGAATCGACTTCGTAGAGAGGATAGTTCCAGTAGTAGCGGCCATCCCAGGCCGGCAGGAAGACCAGCACCTGTGCCGGAGGAATCTGGCTGGCCACCCAGCGCAGGATCTCGAGCTGGCGGGCGTAGCTATTGAAGATGTAGCCCGTCCAGTGCATGCCGTGCAGCGACACCACGAGTTTGACGCTGCGGAACCAAGCCGGCACGTCCTGGCGGTCGGCCCAGGCCGGGATTCCAAAGGCTCGTTCCAGGTGCTCAAAATGCGGGCTGAAAGCGGCGTCGGCACCGGATGTTCTGCCGGCCCGCCAGGCGGGCGTTTCGATCTTCGGGTTTCGCTGCCAGCCGGGCGCTTCGAACACCAACTCGACGCGGTACCCCTTTTCGCCGGGCTGAAAATAGAACCGGTGAGCCCTAACCTGGTCATGCAGCGCCGATAAGAAAAAGTACTCGCCTTCGCCGGATTGGATGACTGCAAGCGGCGTGTTGATGCCGCGAGCCGTGAAAAGCGAGCCTCCACCAAACGGATACCCGAGCAGGACCTCGTTATCTTTGGGATCGTAGAACCCGCTGCCGCCGGCCGAAATCTTGCCCCGCGGGACTCCGCGCACGATGGCGGCGATCGACTTGATGGGCTGTGGCATCTCCGCAGTGGCCGACCACTCGATGAAGGAGCCGTTGCGGCGCAGTTGCGCGCGCACCTTGCCCGCCGACTTTTGCTGCCCGCCCGCCCACACAAGCTGGGTGCAATCCAGATCAAGGCCATCGCCGTTTGCTTCCACCTTCATCGCCTCGCGATCGAGCGCGTAAGTGTTCTCGAAGGTGTAAAGGCGAAAAGAGAACTGCAGACCTTCGAAATCCACGGACGGCTCGGGGAAATCGAAGCTGAACTTGAAGAAGCTCTCGCCGCGCGGCGGCACGAAGACGCCGTCGGTGGACGCGAGCGGCAGGATTCTTTCTGAAGCAGCGGCGGCGGTGGCAGCCGACGGCCCGGAGGGCGGAGGTTGGACCGGAGCGGCTGGAAGCACGTAGTCAGGCTGAACCAGCCGCCCCACACCGGCAACGGCGGCAGTCTTCAGCAAATCACGCCGTGAGATTTTGTCGGCCATGAAATCCCCGATCGACGAGCTGACAGCGGCTTCCAAGTGTTCGGCCCCGAAACGGGGGCGTACCGCAACGAGGAGCCGCGTGCACTCCACTCATGAGCTTGTCGTCTTCCAGTAGACCGCATAGCGCTGGTCCGACACCACCGAGAGCGGGGCCAGGGCGATGGCCGATTGCTGCCCGGTGGCCTGGAATCTCAGCGGCTCACCGTTTACAGGTTCAACCCAGCCCGTGGGCTCTTTCGAGCTCGTCGCGATTGCCGGCACGGGGATCGGCCGGCCGGTGGGAGCGGTGTCGTAACCAGGATGAGTGTTGGCTTCGTCGAGACCCTGATTACCCAGCTGTCCGGCGAGCACGAGCGGGCCATACATCATTGCCTGCACGGTCGAGTCGTCCGGCATGGCATCGATGTGCAGGCTCATCGGCAGGCTGACTTCGATGCGGTCGCCGTCCCGCCACAGTCGGGTAACGGTCAAGTAGCTCGACGGGCTGGCGAACACCGGAACGGCCTCGCCGTTGATCTTCAGGCTTCCGCCGCGCGTCGCCCAGTATGGGATCCGCACGCTCACCGGCATCTCGATGGGCTTCTCCACCTTCAGGGTTATCTTTGTGCTTTCCTGCTCCGGGAAGCGAGTGTCCTGGCGAATCCTGACGCCTCGGTCTGACCAGTTCAGCTCAGAAGGTATGAAGAGATTGACGTAGACGCCGTGCTCGTCATGGAAGTAGATGGAGTCGGAGAACTTGGCGAATTCCTCGGCGCCGGTGCCCGTGCAGCACCAGAAGGAATCCCACGCCGAGTTGTAATACTTCCAATAACCGGAGCCGAGCGGCAGGAAATAGCTCTTGAGACCGTCGGCATCTTGAGTGCCCAGCCGGTGGTTGTAAAGCGTCCGCTCGTAGTAGTCCATGGCCCGGGGATCGCCGGTCCAGCCCAGGATGTGCCGCGTCAGCTTCAGCATGTTGTAAGCGCAGCAGCATTCTTCGGTGTACTCGCCGAGTTCGCTCGCCAGCTTGCCGGGATCGGTGGTCCAGTATTCGCCGTTGCTGGTTCCGCCCGTACAATAGGCGCGCTCGTTGACGATCTCGCTCCAGAAGAACGACGCGATGTCGTGGTAGCGCGGCTCGCCGGTCAACTCGTAACGCCGCGCGGCGCTGATGGCCTGCGGGATATGCGTGTTGGCGTGAATCCCCTTGAGCTCGTCGCGATGGTCGGCCAAAGGGTCAAAGAAGATGTTCTTCTCAAACCGGCTGGCCAGGTGGAGGTATTGTCCCCGGCCGGTGACGGCGTAAAGGTTGCACAGGACCTCGTTCATGCCGCCGAACTCGGTTTGCAGGATGCGCTGCATCTTGGCATCGCTGATGCTTTCACACCAGTGTCCCACCCAACCCGCCATGTTCTCGGCGGTGTGCAGCGCCTGCTCATTTCCGCAGTAGAGATACTGGTCGAGGTGGCCCGCCATGACCTTGTGGTAGGTGTAATAGGGGGCCCAGACCCGGCGCTCCTCGCGCAGCCGGTCAAACTCCTCCTCCGGAAACGCGCTCAGATAGCCGTCCTGATTCTTCTCCTGGCACTTTGCGAGCTCGGCCACCAGCTCGTTGCCGCGAGCCTTGAATTCATCATCCCCGGTTGAGCCATAGGCGAGGGCAAGCGCAGAAAGGACGTGCCCGCCGGCAAAGTGACCGCGTAGTTCGCAGTCAGGTTTTTCCCAGCCGCCCAGAGGCTCCGCGGTGGAAGCGATGCCCGATGTCAGCCGGAAGGTATGGAGCAGGCGATCAGAAGGCAAAGACAGCAGCCACTTGTTGTTGATATCCATCGCCTGCTTGAACGGACTATCGAGCAAGCGCACCTGCTCGAGAGTGAAGGGTTCGAGTTTCCACGTCACTTTCTCCCGATCTCCCTGGGGACCGCGATCCCGGCGCCGCTGCCCTTGCGGAGTGGCTTGGGCGCGCGCCTTGTCAATTACGGGATCCTGGGGCGCCGCGTTCACAGTGATTCGGGGCAGAAGGGACGCTCCAACCGCAGTCGCGGCGGAAGTAACGAATCTTCTTCGACTTATACTCTGGATAGTGGACACTGGACTGGTCCTCCTGACTTGCTGGCGGGAGTGATGCGGGCGACCCGGGTTCGCTCTGCATCGGCTACTCCGTCGATTGCATCGCGGATCGATTCCGTAACGAGCTTTATCGCAGCGCCTACCTCGATGTCAAGCCGAACCCGACGACGGCGGCGACGGTACTGACTCAGTTTGTGGTCAACCGTGCGCCGGAGCGTAGGGCAGGCAAGATGCCTGGCACCACAAAGCGAGACACTAGCGTCTCTCGTGCCTCAGTCCCGGAAACCCGAACCGCAAGTGCCGGACGTAGCTTGCTCGTTTTCGCAACAAAAGACCGAAAAACCGCATTTTTATGCATCTCGATGTAGCCCCGTTTTTGCTGAATCTAAAGGACATTCGGGCTTTGGGCCTAGCCCCCATTTTTCACCTATGTTGCTGATTCCACGTTACATTCGGGCTTTGGGGGCGTGGATGTTTTTTCACGCATTTCGCGCTCTTCCGGCGACCCGATCATGGCTTAAACCAAACATTCCAGCAGAGTACGGGTGACGCGCATTTAGCGTTCGATGGCCTGATGCTGCCGCTAGCCTTATATCTTGCTCATTCAACATCACATTCCGGCTTTGGGAGGCTGATTCTTGTACATGCCACGGTCCTCGCGGCCCGGTCGCAACGCGGCGGGTCGGCAGCCGACGAGTAAAACCGGTGGCGCACCCGCTTATAGATCTCTTCTCAGGCTGCATCTCAGCTTCTTGGTCTGGCATGTCTCAGCCGTCGCTCTTCCGTGGATGAATCTTCAGGCGCACCTGTCGGACCCATGCGCGACGATAGAAAGCGATATGGAGTCATGACACGCTCCTTGATTTATCAACGGACAATATCAGACTAGCACACCTCCGGGCTGTTATCAAGTAGCCTACATTGCAGTATAATGCGTACGGCCTGGAAGGCCGTGGTACGCCGGTGATAGCTCCGTTGCAGGGGCCGCACGGCCTGGAAGGCCGTGGCACGCCGCGCGACACGCTCCCCGCCGCCGTAGCACGGGCATCCTGCCCGTGTATCCCCGCCCGTGCGAGCTTGAGTATCCACTACAATGCCTACGAGACTTTGAGCCTGGGAAAGGCCTTCGGCACGATCCCAAGACTCTCATTTATGGCGATTACGCGGTCAGCAGGAAGGTTTTCCAGTTTCGTGACTGCCCCGCTCGGCCAGCGAACTTCGACCGCATCGACGCTGGTTCGGCTGCCGAGTCCGAAGTGCAGGCGCGGGTCCTGTGCAGACTGGTAACTCATCCCGCCCTTGCGCTGATCGTACTGCACCAGGTCCCCCGCGGTCACTTTCACGCGTGCGCCCACTCCGTCGCGATTTGACTTGGTTCCGATGAGGAAAATCTGAATCCAATGGGCCCGGCCAGAGTCAGCGCGACTTAGTTCGTTGCGAAGAAGTTGCGGCGCCTGGCCATTGTTGCTCACCAGGATGTCCAGCGAGCCGTCATTGTCGAAGTCGCCGACGGCGGCACCCCGGCTCACTCGCGGCGCGATGAAGTCCCGACTGAGCCTGCCGCTTACGTTTTCGAAGATCCCGCGGCCCACATTCCGGAACATCAGCTTCGGTTCGGCGTAGTGGGTGTCGGCATGGAAAAGCTCGATGTTGTCGAGGATGTGGCCGTTGGCCATGAAAAGATCGCGACGACCGTCGTTATCGTAATCCATGAAGCGCGTGCCGAAGCCGCTCAAGTGAAACGTGGCATAACCCAGCTTGGCTGCGAACGTCGCATCCTCAAATGACCCGTCCCCCAGATTGCGATAGAAGCGCGCCTGCTCGAAATCGAGGTGGGTCACGATGAGGTCCAGGCGGCCGTCGCCCGAGGTATCGGCGGCATCGGTGCCCATTCCCGCTTCAGTCTTGCCGTCGGCGTTGACCGCTACTCCGGCGACGTAACCGACTTCGCGAAACGTGCCATCGCGGTTGTTGTGAAACAGGAAATTCTCCATGCCGTCGTTGGCGATGAAGATGTCCTGCCAGCCGTCGTTGTCATAGTCGAAAGTCACTACACCGAGGCCGTTGCCGGGCTTGGCCCCGACGCCGGAACTGGCGCTGGCGTCGGTGAAAGTGCCGTCGCCGTTGTTGTGATAGAGCGTAGGCGTCTGGCCATGATAAACGTCGGGATGACAGTAGCCGCGATAGCCCGGCTTATGCTCGCCGCACCAGACGTTGTGGTCGGGCGACCAGTCCACGTAATTCGCGATCACGAGATCGAGGTGCCCGTCGTTGTCGTAATCAAACCAGGCAGCGCTCGAGCCCCACTTGCCGTGATTGCCCACGCCGGCCTTCGCCGTGACGTCCGTGAAGGTGCCGTCTCCGTTGTTGTGATAAAGAATGGAGCGATCGTAGCCGGTTACGAAGAGGTCGGGGAATCCATCGTTGTTGTAGTCGCCTACGGCCACGCCCATACCGAAGAGTCCCTCCGCCCCGACGCCGGCCTTGAGCGTCACGTCTGTAAAAGTCCCGTCGCCGTTATTGCGATAGAGGGCGCTGCGCAGCGGTTGTTTTGGCTTATAGAGACGAGTGGCGGCGCTGTTCACGAGATAGAGATCAAGCAGACCGTCCTGATCGAAGTCGATCCAGCCGCAACCCGCTCCCATCGTCTCAATCAGGTATTTCTCCGGAGAAGCGGCGTTGTCGTGCCGGAAAGTGATCCCGGCCGATGCGGCCACGTCCACAAAAGTAGACTTGACCGGCTCTGGAGGCGTGGCAACGTTTGGGCTCTTGGGACTGCCGTGCAACTTTCTCGCGGAGGACAGGCTGCCTTGCGACACTGATCCGAAAAACGCCGGAGCGCGTGGACCGAGAGCAATGCCTGCGGCGATCTTGAGCCAGTCTCTTCTGGAGAAAAGCATGAGCTTCGTCGTCCGAATCCGTGTCGGTACTGACGTAGCACGGCCTTCCGGGCCGTGCGCACCGAACCGAGGCTGAGCCAGGTTCGGCTCAACTTCCCAAGGCGCGCGGGCGCACGGGCAAGATGCCCGTGCTACGCCTGGCGTCGCGTGGCCTTCCAGGCCGGGTTCTGCAAGCTCATCAGCTCCAGTAGAGCATCGGCGGCTGCACGGGCGAAACTCTCATCATTGATATGAGCCTCAATTTTCACCAGGCGCACTCGAGTATCCAGATTCGACTCAAGGGCATCCAGGAAGCTTCGATCGGCTTCCGGCCACCAGAACGGCATTCCGGGCGCGTCGATCGCGGAGACGCCGCGCAACGGCATGAGGAATACGACTTCGCTCCTTGCCCCGTTCAGCTTCTCTGCCATGACTCGACCCAATTGCGCGCATTCCTCGGGCGAGGTCCGCATGAGAGTGACGTTGGCGTTATGAAGGTGGAGGCGCCGGCTGCGGTACCTCTCGGGAACCGAGGCGAGGGGGCCGAAGTTGACCATGTCGATCGCACCCGGGCAAACGACCTGAGGGATACCGTTCTTCCCCGCCGCCTCCAGCCGCTCAGCCCCGGCGCTCATCACCCCGCCCGCAAGCTCGTCGGCCAGCTCGGTAGTGGTGATGTCGAGCACGCCGGCGATATAACCATCGGAAACCAGTTGTTCCATGGCCAGTCCGCCGCTGCCAGTCGCGTGGAACACCAGTACTTCACAACCCGATTCCTCAAGCACCTTGCGCGCGGCCGTCACGCATGGGGTTGTCACGCCGAACATGGTAGCGGCGATGAGTGGCTGGGCGCCGCCGGGTTCTGCCCACTCCGTCGAGACCATTCCGCTGATGGCTGCCGCCGCATTCGCCAGGATTCGCCGCGAAACTCGATTGAGCCCGGCAATGTCGACGATCGGGTACATCAGCAGAATATCTTTGGTTCCGACAAACGGCCGCGTGTCGCCCGAAGCGAGCGTCGACACCATCAGTTTAGGGAATCCTGCAGGCAAGGAGCGCATCGCTGCTGTCCCGATGGTGGTACCGGCAGAACCGCCCAGCGAGATCAAGCCATCGATCTTCCTTTCGCGGTACAGGCGCTGGACGACGGCGACTGCTCCGGCCGTCATGGCCGTGATGGCGGCTCCGCGATCGTGCGCCCTGGCAAGATCCTCGACGGAGAGACCGGCGGCGGCGGCCACCTCTTGCCGCGAAATGTCCGGAGGCAGCTGCGGAGCCTCCAGGACCCCGCAATCCACAAGCACCGTACCCAGTCCGCACGAAACGATGCGGTCGCGCAGATAGCCGAACTCCTGTCCTTTGGTGTCGAGTGTTCCCAGAATGGCAACGATCTTCGGCATGGAACCGTGGCGAGCGTTTACAGCCCGACAATTCTGCGCTGGCCTTGCCGGCGATACGCCCCGGCTCAGCCATGGAGGTTCGACCTCGCCCCCTTTTGGCCCATGGGCAAGATGCCCATGCTACGTGGGCCAAAGGCCCGCGCTCAGACGTCAATTCAGGTGCGGGACGCCGTCGTCCCCGGGGGAATCAACCTGCATCCCGGCAGCGTTCGTAGGATCGCTTCGGGGCCGGGGGGACAATAGACGGCCACCATCTTCAAGGGCTCCCAGCCTGTGTTTATCGTGGCGTGAAAGACATCCGGTGGAATGTGGACCACGTCGCCGGCGGCGATGCGCTGCCAGCGCTCGCCGTCCATGTCGACCATCTGATTGCCCTTGCCGGAGACCACGTACAGGATCTCCTCGCTGCCGGGATGGTTGTGGCGCTCGTGCCCCTT
The DNA here is from genome assembly GCA_035946575.1 of Terriglobia bacterium. Taxonomy (GTDB): domain Bacteria; phylum Acidobacteriota; class Terriglobia; order UBA7540; family UBA7540; genus Gp13-AA77. Next base: position 15,034 of record DASYZG010000060.1, read on the forward strand.
TCCCGGTTCAAGCAGCACAACGCCCATGGTGAACCGCTCGGTGTGTGTCACCCGGGGCTCGCTCATCCACTTGATGGTGCCCCAGTCGAAGACCATCGTCTCCACATCCGCCGGTGATACGAACCGTAGTCCCTGAAGGTCGGCCATAAGTCCCTCCCCTTAGCACGGGCTCGGAAGCCCGCGCAACGAATCATCGAGGTTTTCTGAAGCCTGCGCAACTCCCGTCAATCTTGGAGCGGAATCGCTTTGAACTTCTGCACTTGATCGGTAACGGCCCGTTCAGTGGGCAGCCTTTCCATGCTGGATGCTCCAAAGAAGCCGGCCAATCCACGAGTTTTCCCCAAGACGTAAGCGACATCTTCGGGTTCCGCCAGCGGACCGCCATGGCACAGTACCAGAATCTCCCGGTTGACGGCGATTGCCGAGTCATGGATCGACTGGAAGAGCGTCACTGCGTCGTCAAGGCTGATCGCCGTGCGAGCGCCAACGGTTCCCCTGGTTGTAAGCCCGGCGTGGGCCACGAGGATATCCGCACCGGCGCGGGCCATCTGCTCCGCCTGGCTGGGATCGAAGACGTACGGGCAGGTGAGCAGATTCATCGCGCTCGCTGTCCGGATCATCTCCACTTCGAGATCATAGCTCATCCCCGTCTCTTCGAGATTGGTGCGAAAGGTGCCGTCAATTAAGCCGACGGTTGGAAAGTTTTGCACGCCGGCAAAGCCCGTGTCGCGCACCTCCGCGAGAAACCGCGGCATCAGACGGAATGGATCGGTACCATTGACTCCCGCCAGCACCGGCGTGTTCTTCACTACGGGTACGACCTCGCGAGCCATTTCCATCACGATGCCATTGGCATCGCCGTAAGCGAGCAGGCCCGCCAGCGATCCCCGTCCAGCCATGCGGTAGCGGCCGGAGTTGTAGATGATGATCAGATCAGCTCCGCCCTGCTCGGCACACTTGGCGGAAATCCCGGTGCCGGCGCCCGCGCCGATGATCGGCCGGCCGGAAGCGCGGAGGTCCCGAAAATGCTTGAGGTGATCCTGCCTGGATCGAACCATAGGCTGTTCCTAGATGTGCTCGCGTCGCCCCGATGATAGGTCAGACTCCGGGCGGCCGAAGGCGGTGCCAATGCGTTTTCTGCTGAAAGCTATGCGCCGTGCTGATTACGGCATGATCGTTCAAGGCTCGCCCGATAAACTGCACACCGAATGGCAGTCTCTCTTTGCTCAGACCGCAAGGCACGGTGATCGCGGGCAGGCCGCACAAGCTGGAGATCCCGTCTGGAGCGCGTCTTTCAATAGGGCCGGCGGAATCCTCTTCGGGGGGCGCGTCGAGGCGCGAGGCCGCGGACGACTGGCCCGCAGCCGCGAGAACGTCGACGCGATCAAAAAGTTTGTCGATCTGCTTCTGCAAGACGGTCCGCACACGCTGCACTTGCAGGTAATCCGCCGCCGAAAACTGAAGGCTGGCATAACCATTGACCTGGCCGACAGGGTCCTGAAGCTCGCTGCAGCGGCCGCTCGCGATCAGGTCCTGAAAAGCGGAAGCCGCTTCCATAAGGATCGTAAGCTCGGCAGCCTCCTCGTAGGGTCCGTCCGGGATTTCAACGTCGGAGAGCCGGGCGCCCTCCTTTTCGAGAACGGCCAGCGCCGCATCAATCGCTGACTCGATCTCATGATCGGGCTCGCGCCAGACATTGGTGAGCCTTCCGATGCGAATTGGTTTTACGGCCGAGCCTGCGTGCGCCGGATAATTGAATCGAGCAAGCTGGGAAGGAAGTGAATCGTGGTCGAGCGTATCATGTCCCGCAAGCACCGATAGCGCCAAACCGCAATCGTCCGCGGTCCGAGCCATCGGACCCAACTTGTCCATGCTCCACGCGATGGCCATGGCTCCGTGGCGGCTGACCCGGCCGAATGTGGGCCGCAATCCACTGACGCCACACCAGGCGGCAGGACAAATGATCGAGCCGCGCGTGTCGGAACCCAAGGCCCACGGGGCCAGGCCAGCGGCGACAATCGCGCCTGATCCGCTCGATGAGCCGCAGGTCCAGTAGTCCGTATTCCATGGATTCTTGCAGGCGCCGGTGAGTGAGGCCTGTCCCGTCGAATAACCGAGGCCGCCGGCGAGTTCGATCATGGCGGCCTTCCCGATCAGCACCGCGCCCGCCTGCTTCAAGCGTTCGATGACCGTGGCGTTGTAATCGAACTTCTGCGCCGCGTAAGGCCTAGCGCCCCAGGTTGTGGGGTAGCCCGCAACGGCAACCAAATCCTTGACGGCATAGGGAACGCCGTGAAGGGGTCCCCGGTAGCGGCCGGCGGCAATCTCCTTTTCCGCCGCGCCTGCCTGCTCGAGCGCCAGTTCGCGAGTCAGCGTCACATAGGCGTTGAATCGCGGACCAAGCCTCTGGCTGCGGTCAAGATAACCCTCGGCGAGTTCCACCGGCGACACGGTTCGCGCTCGAATGCGCTCGCCCAGCTCACGGACCGGGAGAAAGAATGTATCTTCGGCAAGCATGGTCCAGGTGTGATTTTTCCCGGAGCACCGTCTTATCGATCTAAAACAGCTCGGAGACGGTCGTTCACGCTGCCTCTCCATCGCCGCCACACTTCAGAACACTGGCGGGCGGATCAGCGTTCTCAAGATGAAAAGAACGCACTGAAGACAGCATCTTCTCGTTGTATAGAAGAATCCGGCGAATCCGCTGCCGCTGCTGATCCGACAAACGGTCTTCGAACTCCCGGACTACGTTGGCAAGTCTGGCGTCCGCGCGGCGGATCTGCTCGAAGGTCATGCCGAGTTTGGTATCTTCCGCGGGAATGCCGGCCAACGTCTGCGGTTCGGAACCGGAGTCTGCAGACAGCAAGCTCGAAGCGGGTGACAAGGATATTGCAACGACGGCGGCGGCTCTGCGCGCAAATCCTCGACGCGACACCTTCAGCAAGCCCGAAAACGCCCCCTTTGCTCCATACGACAACATCATAGCGGCTCTGATTATATACCTCGCCAGGGCTGACTTCTGATCAACTTCGATAGTGGTGCAGTATCCCAAGATGGCCAAGGTGGGGGATGTTATGAAGGACTGGTAAGGAGGCAGGCGGAGCCACCTTGTTGAAAAGACGATACCTGCAGGCTGAGTCGATCACCTAAAACCTCGCCTCTCAAACAAGAGTCAGAGCGGCGGAGTTTCAGGGCGGTACGACGCCTGTTTCTTGCGATCCGTTAGAATTGATCTCCATGCCACTGAGCGCTATCACGCGTGCCGTCGGTCCATCCCTGAACAATTGCCAACTGGCGTTCATCGAGCGGCTGCCCATCGATATCACAAAAGCCACCAGGCAACATCAGCTATACGAGGAGTGCCTGCGATCGCTGGGAATCGCCGTGGTTTCGCTGCCGGCCCTGCCGGACTGCCCGGACGCCGTTTTTGTAGAAGATCCGGCCATTGTTCTGGATGAGTTAGCCATTATGACGCGTATGGGTGCGGAAGCGCGGCGTGGCGAATCAGCAAGCCTGGCGGAAGCGGTCGCGCGATTCCGTCCGCTGCGCTGGATCACCGAACCGGGAACACTGGAAGGTGGCGACGTGGTGCGCATCGGCCCTGCGCTATTTGTGGGAAGATCGACGCGCAGCAACGACGCCGGTATCGCGCAATTGGCAGCCGAATTGACGCCGTTTGGTTACAGCGTGCAGCCTGTGGAAATACAAAGCTGCTTGCACCTCAAATCAGCCTGCACATATCTGGGAAGGAATACGCTACTGGCGCACCGCGGATGGGTGAACATTACACCGTTCGGGAATGTGCGGGTGATCGACGTTGCGCCGGGGGAACCGGCCGCCGCAGACGTATTGGCGATCGACGATACGATCATCATCCCGGCATCATTCCCGAAAACTGCGCGCGTTCTCGATAGGGCTGGCTGGCGCGTGCTTCCGATCGACATCTCCGAGTTGCAGAACGCGGAGGCAGGAGTCACGTGTATGAGCCTGCTCCTTACGGTAGCTGAAGGCATATGACCTCGTGAGTTGAGCGGGCGCCTGGCTGTCGGAATGCGCTAAGATCGGCTTTTGAAGGATTCCGTTGCGCGCCATGCACGGAAGTCCCGAGCCAATGAAAGCGCTACGTGGTGATTCGCGGCCCGGTGATCCGGCGGCCTTGCCTGATGATGCCGCGTTCCCAGGCGGCGATGCGCCTGCCATGCTGCCCGTCGAGGGATCCAGCGCGGAAGAGCAGCTCGAGCGCTTTTTCGAGGTTTCGCTGGACCTGTTTTGTGTGGCAGGCTTCGACGGCTATTTCAAACGCTTGAATCCGGCCTGGGAAACAACCCTCGGCTTTACAACCCAGGAGCTTCTGGCCCAACCCTATCTTTCCTTCATCCATCCCGACGATCGCGCGGCGACGAAGGTAGCCGCAGTCGGGGCGGTGCGAGGGACGCACGTAATCTCCTTCGAAAACCGCTACCGCGCGAAAGACGGTTCCTACCGCTGGCTGCTTTGGAACGCGACGCCGGTGGCGGAACAGCAGCTCATTTACGCCACCGCGCACGACATCACCAACCGCAAACGGACGGAAGCGCGGCGGGCCGCCGGGTATGCGGTCACCCGCGTGCTGGCGGACGCTGTCACATTGGAGACGGCAGCGCCTCAAATCCTGCAGGCCGTGGGAAGGAGCCTCGATTGGGAACTGGGCGCCATCTGGCGCCTGGAAGAGGATAAACATCTGCACTGCGTCGAATTGTGGCACGCTCCCCGGTTGCGCGCTCCCGAGTTCGAGAAGCTCACACGGACCGCCTCGTTCCCGTCCGGAGTAGGTCTTCCGGGACGGGTCTGGGCCGGGAATAAGCCGCTGTGGATTCCCGACGTCGTTCAGGATCCGAATTTCCCCCGCGCCCTTTATGCGGCGGAAGAAGGCCTGCACAGTGCGTTCGGCTTTCCCGTGCGCAGCGACGGCCGGGTGATCGGCGTGATCGAGTTCTTCAGTCGCGAGATTCGCCAGCCAGATGACGATCTGCTGAGTCTGTTCGACGCCGTAGGCAGCCAGATCGGCGGATTCGTCGAGCGGCGGCGCGCCGAGGAGGACCTGAGGCGGTACACCGCTGAACTGGAAGCGGCGCGGCAGACTCAGCAGGAGGACGCGGTCCGGCTGGAGCAGCTGGTGAAAGAGCTGGAGTTGGCCAAGCAGCGCGCCGAGGAAGCCACGCGCGCCAAGAGCGAATTTCTGGCCAACATGAGCCATGAGATCCGGACCCCTATGAATGCGGTCATTGGCATGACGGAGCTGGCGCTGGGGACCCGGCTCAACGGCCGGCAACGCGAGTACCTCGCGACGGTAAAGGACTCAGCGGAATCCCTGCTGGCCTTGATCAATGACATTCTGGATTTCTCCAAGATTGAGGCGCGTAAGTTCGAGCTGGAGAAGGTGGGATTCGACCTGCGCGAGACTCTCGAGGGCAGTCTGAAGTCGCTCGCCGTGCGCGCGCAGCAGAAGGGCCTCGAACTCGCCTGCCATATCCTTCCGAACGTGCCGGAACGGCTGGTGGGCGATCCCAACCGGCTGCGCGCCATCGTCGTCAACCTGGTGGGCAACGCCATCAAGTTTACCGAACGCGGGGAGATTGTGGTGCGCGTCGAAGCCGAAGCAAGAAGTGCGAGCGAGGTCGAGCTTCAGTTCGCCATCACAGACACAGGCATCGGAATCGCCGAAGAGAAGCTTGACCGGGTCTTCGAAGCGTTTGTGCAAGCCGACAGCTCCACCACGCGCAAGCACGGCGGCACCGGGTTGGGCCTGACGATATCCGCCCAGCTCGTGGAGCTGATGCACGGACGGATCTGGGTCGAGAGCCGGCTGGGAGAAGGCAGCCAGTTTCATTTCACGGCGCGTTTCGGCCTCCAGCCCGTCCAAGCCGCTCTGCCGGCGGCCGGCAACCTGCGCGGCCTCAGGGTGCTGGTGGTGGACGACAGTGCCACCAATCGGCGCATCGTCGAGGAGATGCTGCGCAAATGGCGCATGCGGCCCACGGTTGCGTCGAGCGGACTCGCGGCTCTCAAGTTTCTGGAGAAGAGCGTGCGTGCCGGCAGGCCGTTCGGACTGGTACTGCTCGACGGCCAGATGCCGGAGATGGATGGGTTCGAAGTGGCGCGACGCATCCACGGCCAACCGGACTTCGGCGATGTGAAGGTGATCATGCTGACGTCGGCCGGGCAGCCGGAAGCCCTTTGCCAGACAACCCCAGGCGTGGCCGCCTGCCTGACCAAGCCGACGCGGCAATCTGAGTTGCTCGATGCCATCCTCACCGTTCTCAGCGAGCCGGGGCGGACCAAGGCACGCCCGCGCGCCCCCTCACGCGCCCGGTTGCGTATTGTCAAAGCGAGGCGCCCGCTGCGCATCCTGGTGGCGGAGGACAATCGAGTCAACCAGGAATTGGTCCTCGAGCTGTTACGGCAGCGCGGCCACACCGCCACCGTCGCCGGAGACGGCTCGAAGGCCCTGAAGGCGCTCGAGCGCGAGAGCTTCGACGTGGTCCTGATGGACGTGCAGATGCCAAACTTGAGCGGCCTTGAGGCCACGCGGGCGATCCGTCAGGCGGAGAAATCCAGCGGCCGGCACCTGCCCATCGTTGCCATGACAGCGCACGCAATGAAGGGCGATCGGGAGAGGTGTCTCGAAGCCGGCATGGACGGCTATGTGGCCAAACCAATTCAACCGGCGGAGTTGTTCGCCGCGATCGAAGCCCTCGCGTCTGGTTCGAGCGCAGCGAGCGGAAACGATCACCGGGAAAAGGCTGCGGCAGGCGGCATTGACCGAAGAACGCTGCTCGGTCACTTCGGTGGTGACGAAAGAATGCTGCGCCGGCTGTCCGACATTTTTCGAGACGATTGCCCGCGACTGCTGGGCGATATCCAAAAGGCGCTTCATGGCGGAGATGCGGATGCCGTGGCCCAGGCAGCCCATACTCTGAAGGGGGCGATTGCTAATTTCGGCGCGGCCGATGTTGTCGGGGCGGCCAAGCGAGTGGAAGTGGCGGGACGCCAGGGCAACCTCGAGCAGGCTAAGGCAGCCTGTATCGAACTTGAGAAGCTGCTGCCGGCGTTTCTCGCAGAACTCGGCGCCGTCGGCTCGCCCAAAGTGAAAACCAGAAGACGGACGCCGGCCAGGCGAGGGGGAACGCGATGAGAAGACTCATGGTGGCCGAAGACGATCGCACTACGCGTTACTTGCTGCGAGGCGTGCTCAAGTCTGCGGGCTTCTCGGTTGCAACCGCCGCCGACGGCCGCGCCGCCCTGGACCGCCTGCGCCGGCAGAAGTTCGATCTCCTGCTCACGGATGTCTGGATGCCGCGCATGAATGGCCTCGAGTTGATGGCGCACGTACGTCGGCAGCCGGACCCGCCGAAGGTGGTGGTGATGACCTCTGACGATACGCCTGACACGGTGCTGCGCGCGGTGCGCGAGCAGGCTTATCAGTACGTCACCAAGCCCGTTGCCCCGAAGGCCATCGTGGAACTAGTCTCCGATGTCCTTGCGGCGAAGCCGGCGCGCATGCCTATCGAAGTCCTCTCCGGCCGGCCGAACTGGGTGGAGCTGTTGGTTCCTTGCGAACTGGAAGTGGCAGACCGGATCACGAGTTTTGTGAGCAAGCTCGAGTCCGACTTGCCCAAAGAGTTGCGGCACGAGATCGGCCAGGCCCTGCGTGAACTGCTGCTGAACGCCATCGAGTGGGGCGGCAAGCTCGACCCCAATCAGAAGGTGCGCATATCGTATCTGCGTGGGCGGCGCATGGTGCTCTACCGCATCGCGGATCCGGGCACCGGTTTCCGTTTCAAAGGGCTCGATCACGCCGCGGCCACCAACCCCCCCGAGAATCCTATTCGGCACCTCGAAGTGCGCGCGAAACAAGGAATCCGCCCGGGAGGCTTCGGAATTCTCCTGGTGAAGTCAATGGCCGACGAACTGCTGTATAACGAAGCGCAGAATGAAGTGGTGTTCGTGAAGTACCTAAGCGGCTAGACCCGTCGCGACCGCGTAAATCACAGGCTCCGAACACCGGTTAGGCCAGCATCCAAGCTTGCAACGAGTCTCGCCGGAAAGCGCGCACGTGACCTTCTCAGGCGGGTAATCGGGTCCGGAGCCAATCAACTTAGCTTGAAAGCTGGAATCGAATTGCTGCACCGGCGCGCGTCCCGCCGCCAGAGTAACGCTCTCTTCCTTCCAAGCAGTTATGGCTGGAAACGGGATACGCTTGCCAGCCATTAGCAAGTGGCACAAACCTCTTCATTTGTTCGCCTTGACTTCGCCTGGTCGTGCTAAGATTTTGTCCCGCGCCTTGGCGGATTTCCCGAGTCATGATTGGCACGACGGTATCGCACTATCGCATTGTGGAAAAGCTCGGCGGGGGAGGGATGGGCGTGGTGTACAAGGCCGAGGATACCAAGCTCGGTCGCTTCGTTGCCCTCAAGTTCCTCCCCGAAGGTTTGGCGCCGGACGCTCAATCCCTGGAACGCTTTCGCCGGGAGGCGCGCGCCGCCTCGGCCCTCAATCATCCGGGAATCTGCACCATCTACGAAATCGGGGAGCATGAGGGCCAGCCCTTCATCGTCATGGAGTTTCTGGAAGGCGGCACACTCAAACAGCGCATCGACGCCGGCGCCATCGAGTTGGACGAGTTGCTCGATTTCTCGATTCAGGTTGCCGACGCCCTGGACGCAGCGCACTCGAAGGGCATCGTTCATCGCGACATCAAACCCGCGAATCTATTCGTGACCACTCGCGGCCAGTGCAAGGTCCTGGATTTCGGTCTCGCCAAGCAAAGCGCGATTCAGAGTCCGTCCGGCGCGGAAGGGCTTTCCAACCAGCTCACGATCGACGAAGCAAATCTCACCAGTCCAGGCGCGGCGCTCGGGACGGTGGCTTATATGTCGCCGGAGCAGGCGCTGGGCAAGCCGCTCGACGCGCGCTCCGACCTGTTTTCGTTCGGCGTGGTGCTTTACGAGATGGCCACGCGTAGCCAGCCGTTTCGCGGTGACACCACCGCCGCTGTGTTCGATTTCATTCTGCGGCGCACTCCCGTTTCGCCGCTGCGGCTGAATCCAGACGTGCCAGCCAAGCTGGAAGAAATCATCAGCAAGTCGCTGGAGAAGGATCCCCGGCTTCGCTACCAGACTGCCGCCGGACTTCTCTCCGATCTGCATCGGCTGAAGCGCGATACCACTTCGGACCGCTCCGCCGTCGCGGAGGCGGCGGCGCCCGGCGTCTCCGATTCCCGAAGGACTGCCGCATCTCGGGACGAGGAGGGCTTTTGGATTGCCGTTCTGCCGCTCAAGTGCCGCGGGCAAGATCCGTCGATCGACGGTCTGGCCGAAGGGATTACCGAAGAGATCATCACCTCGCTGTCGCGGTTCTCGTATCTGCGAGTCATCGCGCGCGGCTCAACCACCAAGTATTCGAGCGAGTCCGGGGACGTGCGCGCGATCGGCAAGGATCTGGGCGCCCGCTATGTGATGGAAGGCAGCCTCCGGCAGGCGGGAACGAAGGTTCGCATCGCCGTGCAACTGGTCGATGCAGGGAGCGGCGCCGGGCTTTGGGCGGAGACCTATGATCGCGCCTTCAGTCCGGAGGCAACGCTCGACCTTGTTGACGACGTCGTGCCGCGCATTGTTGCCACTGTCGGCGACACGCAGGGGATCCTGGCTCACAGCATGACTGAATCTCTCCGCAACCGCGATCCGGAGTCGCTGACGCCCTACGAGGCTCTGCTGCGCAGCTTCGGATGGCATCAGCATGTCAGCGCGGCGGAGCACCTGGCGGCGAGAACGGCTTTGGAGCGCGCCGTGAAACAGGCGCCTGATCGCGCCGATTGCTGGGCTCAGCTCTCCTGGCTGTACCGTGCTGAGTACTCGCACGGGTATAATCCCCGGCCTGACCCGATGGATCGGGCCTTGGCGGCTGCGCGGCGCGCAGTTGATCTGGCGCCCTCCAACTGGTTGGCGCACGCCGCACTGGCTACCGCCTTTTTCTTCCGTCGCGAACTTGGCGCCTTTCGCACCACGGCCGAGCGGGCGCTCGCACTCAAATGCGCCGAAGGACACAGCACTGCTTTCCTCGGCATGCTCTTCGCCTTTTCCGGCGACTGGGAACGTGGCTGCGCCCTGTCGGAGCGCTCCACACAGCTCAACCCCAATCACCCCGGCTGGTATTGGTTCCCCCTAATGCTCGACGCTTACCGCGGGCATGATGTGCAGCGGGCGATGGCATACGTGGTCAAGCTCAACATGCCGGGCCTCTGGACGTCCCAAATCGCGCACGCCGTCATCTACAGCCAGGCTGGCGAGATGGAGCGGGCACGGGCCGCGGTGCGCGACTTGCTCGCCCTTCGTCCGGACTTCGCGGCCACGGCTCGGGAAGAACTCCTAAAGTGGTGGCAACCGGACATGGTGGAACAAATGCTCGGCGATCTTCGAAATGCCGGCTTGGATGCCCCCGGGGTTGCTGCCGCGACTGCGGCTTCGTCAAGCACCCACCCGGCACGGACGGCCTCGGGGGAGAACCGAGCCGGCGAAGGCTTTTGGGTCGCGGTCCTTCCCTTCAAGCACAAGGGTACAGAGCCCACTCTCGATTCCTTGGCCGAAGGACTCGTCGGGGAGATTATCACAGGCCTCTCGCGGTTCTCCTATATGCGGGTGATTTCCAGCGGCTCGTCCGCGCGGTACGCCAGCGAGTCCGCCGACGTGCGCGAAATCGGCAGGGAGCTCGGCGCGCGCTATGTCCTTGAAGGCAACCTTCGCCAGGCAGATGCCCGTCTGCGCGTGACGGTCCAGTTGCTGGACGCCAGCACCGGCGCCCATCTGTGGGCCGAGACTTACGATCGGGTCTTCCAGCGAACGGCAGTTTTCGATCTTCAGGATGAACTGGTCCCGAAGATCGTCTCGACTATTGCCGACGCTCAGGGAGTCTTGCCGCGCAACATGGGAGAGTCGCTGCGCAGCCGACCGGCTCGCGACCTCACTCCTTACGAGGCTGTACTGCGCAGCTTCGGTTATTTGAATCGCATCACGCCGGTCGAACACCGGGCCGCACGCGATGCCCTGGAAGCGGCCGTGGAGCGCGCGCCCGACTATGCGCCCGCCTGGGCGATGTTGTCGATCATTGTCAGGGAGGAATACACCCAGGGTTTCAATCCCAAGCCGGCTTCCCTGGAGCGCGCCGATGCTGCAGCGCGACGTGCCATCGAGATCGCACCTTCGGACAGCGTCGGTTTTCAGGCGCTGGCTGCCGTCCAGTTCCTGCGTCGCGATTACGCGGCTTTTCGAAGCTCGGCGGACCGTGCGCTTGGGATCAATCCCATGGACGGATTCACGCTGGCATATCTGGGCTTCCTGCTGGCTTATGCCGGCGATTGGGAACGGGGGTGCGCTCTCTCGAGGCAAGCCCGCAGCCTCAATCCGCATCATCCCGGCTGGTTCTGGTACGCGGAGACGTTTGACGCTTTTCGCCAGGGCAACTACCGGGAAGCACTCGTCGTGGCCGCGAAGATCAACATGCCGCATTACTGGCGCGCGAATCTCGTGCTTGCGGCGATCCACGGCCATCTTGGCCAACACGCTGAGGCACACAGTGCGCTGCGGGGACTGCTGGCGGCCAAACCTGACTTCGCAGCCATTGCCCGGACTGAGTGCGCCAAGTGGTGGCAGCCCGCGCTGGTTGATCAGATTCTCGACGGCCTCCGCAAAGCCGGTTTGGAGCCGGCCGAGGACGCGCCAAGGCCCAGCGCCGCGCCCGCGGCGCCTGACTCGGGCGCCAGCGCTTCGGCCGCCCCGGCCGCGGTTGCGGCGGACTCTGGTTCCGTCCGCGCCGCAGAAGGCTTTTGGGTCGCTGTGCTGCCATTTCGTTACGGCGGGACCAACGCAGATCTGAAAGTTCTTGCCGAAGGACTCTCCGAGGAAGTCGTAACCGGCTTGTCGCGATTCTCGTACCTGCGGGTGATCGCGCGCGGCTCGACCGCCAAATACGCCAGCGAATCCGGAGACGTCCGCGCTATCGGCAAGGAACTCGGCGCGCGGTACGTTATCGAGGGCACCATCCGCCAATCCGGTCCAACCATCCGGGTAACGACGCAGTTGGTGGACGCATCGGCCGGGGCCCACCTTTGGGCTGAGACTTTTGAGCGTGCTTTCCGCCCCGAGGAGATCTTTGCCTTGCAAGATGAGCTTGTACCCCGGATCGTCTCGACCGTTGCCGACCAGCACGGGATTCTGACACGAAGCATCAGCGCCGCGATCCGGAAGAAGAGCGATGAGCAAGTGACTTCTTACGAGGCAGCGTTCCGGGTGTTCAATCTGCACGAAACGATGACGCCGCAGGAACACGCGGCCTGCCGGGACCTGCTGGAGCGGGTTGTGCGCGAAGCGCCGGACGAGTCCGATTGCTGGGCGATGCTGGCCACGCTTTATGCCGATGAACATTGGTTTGGTTTCAACCTCCGGCCTGACGCGCTGGGCCGCGAAGCCGCGGCCGCGCAGCGGGCGGCCGAACTGGCCCCAGCGAGCGCGCTCGCCAGCCAGGCCCTTGCCCAGAGCCTGTTCACGCGGCACGAGTGGCAAGCTTTCCGGCCCGTGGCCGAGCGCACCATCGCTCTCAACCCCATGGAAGGTGCGACGGTGGCGATCATGGGAATCATGCTGGCTTGTTCCGGCGACTGGGAACGAGGTTGCACCGTGGCTGATTCCGCCATGAAACTCCATCCCAACTTCCCCGGCTGGTACTGGCTGGCGGCCGTCTTCAACGCTTATCGAAAGCGCGACTACCGCGCCGCGATTGATGCCGCCCTCCGCATCCAGATGCCAGGCTACTTCTGGGCGCCTCTGGCCTGCGCTGCGGCCAAGGGTCAGCTCGGCGAGCGGGACGCAGCTCGAAAAGCGCTGAACGAATTGCTCGCCTGCCGGCCTGATTTCCCCGTGGCGGCACGCGCTGAACTCGAGAAATGGTTCGAGCCGGAAATGGTCGAGCATCTCATCGAGGGGTTGAGCAAGGCGGGGCTGGACGATGCGAAAGCCGCCGCCGGGCCAATATCGTCTCCGCCTCCTTCTGTCAACATCTCGTCGTCGGCAGGGCGCGCGGACGAAGGTTTCTGGATTGCCGTCCTGCCCTTCAAATACACCGGCAGCAATGTTGATTTCAAAGCGCTCGCCGAAGGCCTCTGCGAAGAGGTTACGACTGGCTTGTCGCGATTCTCCTACCTGCGGGTGATCGCGCGCGGCTCGACCGCCAAATACTCCAGCGAGTCCGGCGACGTCCGCGCCATCCGCCGGGAACTCGGCGCGCGCTACGTCATGGAGGGCAGCTTGCGGCAGGCGGGAAGCAGATTGCGGCTCGCGGTGCAATTGGCGGATGCGACCTCGGGAGCGCATCTCTGGGCCGAGACGTACGAGCGAGCCTTCACTTCTGAGTCCGCTTTTGAAGTCCAGGACGACCTGGTGCCGCGCATTGTCTCCACTGTCGCCGACATGAACGGTGTCTTGACCCGGAGTATGAGTGAGGCTGTGCGCAGCCGGGATCCGGAGTCCTTGACGCCCTACGAAGCTGTGTTGCGGAGCTTCGGCTACGGGACACGAGCCACGGCTGAAGAACTGTCCGCCGCGCTTTCTGCTCTCGAACTGGCGGTGCGGAGAGCGCCGTCCTTTGGCGACGCCTGGGGCGCCCTGGCCCACCTCTACGGCCAGGACTACGCTCAAGGGTTCAACCTGCATGCCGATTCCCTGGAGCGAGGGCTCAACGCGGCGCAGCGCGCGGTGGAAATGGCGCCGAACAGCTATCTTGGCTACTGCGCTCTGGCCCAGGCACTCTTCTTCCAGGAGGAATTCCAGAGATTCCGCAATGCGGCCGAACGGGCTGTCGAACTTAACCCCTTGGACGGCAACTCCGTAGCTTTTCTCGGAGAGTTGCTGACTTATACCGGCGATTGGCAACGCGGCCTGGCACTGGCCGGGCGCGCCAAACAGCTGAATCCCGCTCATCCCGGGTGGTACTGGTATGCCGACTTTTACGACGCCTACCGCAAGGGCGACTACCGCGATGCTCTCAATTTCGCGCTCAAGGTCAATATGCCGGGTCACTGGTTTTTCCACGCGGCCATGGCCGCCGCCTACGGGCAGCTCGGCGAACGCGAAGCCGGCGCCAAAGCCCTGCGGGAACTGCAGAAAGTGCGCCCGGACTTCGCGGCCACGGCAAGGAACCACGTCGAGAAGTGGTGGGATGCCGAGTACGTGGAGCGGCTGATGGAAGGCTGGCGAAAGGCGGGGTTGGACATCCAAGAGGATCGGAAAACAGCTTCCCCCGGAATGGCTCCTGGCGCTCAATCCATCGCGGTGCTGCCCTTTGTCAACCTCAGTGCCGACCCCGAACAGGACTACTTCAGCGACGGCCTGGCCGAAGAGATCATCAACCTGCTGGCCCAGGTTCCCGGACTCAAAGTGATCGCCCGCACTTCGGCGTTCGCCTTCCGCGGCAAAGAGCAGGACATCCGGGGCATTGCCGAAGCTCTCGGCGTGCACACGATTCTGGAAGGCAGCGTGCGCCGCTCCGCAAACCGCATCCGCGTCACGGCGCAACTGATCAACGCCACCGACGGGTGTCATCTCTGGTCGGAGCGTTATGACCGGGAATTGAGCGATATTTTCAAAGTTCAAGATGAGATATCGGCGGCGATCGCGGGGGCTTTGCGGGTGAAGCTTTCGCGGGACGGTGCTCCACAGCGTTATACGCCGAAGCTCGCGGCTTATGAGTCTTATCTCAAGGGCAGGCATCTGCAGGCGAAGATCACGCCCGAGTCGCTGGAACTGGCACGAGGATGCTATGAGCAGGCGTGCAAAATCGATCCGGCTTTTGGGATGGCTCATATTGGATTGGGACACTACTGGTTGTGCCTGGCGCACTTCGGTGAGCACCCTGCCCGTGAGTGTGTGGCCGCCATGCGTGCGGAAGCGCAGCGCGCCTTGCAGATTGATCCCACCCTTCCCGAGGCCCATGCGCTTCTGGGCATTTCGGCGGCAATGTGTGAAATGGACTGGGCTGCTGCCGAGCGGCACTTCGATTTTCCCATGGCGAAACAGGCCAGTTTCGAGCTGACGCGGCCCTTGTATGCCGGGTTTCAATTCTTGCGGGGCCATGTGGAGCAGGCGATCAAGCTGGCACAGCGCGCGATTGAAGAAGACCCGCTCGAAGTATGGACCCATATGAATCTGCACGCCTACCTGCAGGCCGCAGGCCGCGATGCGGAAGCCCTGGAGCAATTGCAGAAGGTGCTGGAACTGGACCCGAACCAGGTTGTGGCCCTGGTATCGATGGCGATGCTGTACGCGGACAAGGGTGATCTTGCCGAGGCGCTGAAAATCGCGCGCCGGGCCCACGCGGTTGGGCCGTGGTACACCGATACGGTTGCTCTGCTTGCCGCGCTCCTGCGGCGCAGCGGAGAAGAGGCCGAATCGGAAAGCCTGGTAAAAGGGCTGGGTTCCGGCGAGGCGCCGCGTAATGCCCGTACCCGTGCGGTTTTTCACCTCCTGTGCGGAGATGTGGAGCGCGGGGCCGATTGGGCCGAAAAGGCGATCGAAGAGAGGGACGCCTCGATCATGTACTATCTCCGCTTTGTGGTTTCGAAGGGGCTGAGATCCAGCCACCGCTGGCCGAAAATCGCGAAGATGATCAACCTGCCGCACGATGCGCAAGGGCGACCATCGGTGTCCCGCGGGCTTCCGTAGGGTATAATCCAGCGGCAACTCATGCGCCTGACCTCGCATACTCAGTTGGGTCCTTACGAAATCCTGGCACCGCTCGGCGCAGGCGGGATGGGCGAAGTGTATCGCGCCCGCGATACCAGGCTCGGGCGCGAGGTCGCGCTCAAGGTGTTGCCTGAAGCCTTTGCCTCGGACCCCCAGCGCATGGCTCGTTTTGAGCGCGAAGCCCGGGTGCTGGCGTCGTTGAATCACCCCAACATTGCAGCGATTCATGGCCTCGAAGAATCGGGGAGCACGCGGGCGCTGGTGATGGAGCTGGTCGAGGGACCAACCCTTGCCGAACTCCTGGAAGCGCGAGACTCGAAGGTTGAAACTCTCGACCCCTTGCGCATCGCCCAACAGATCGCCGAGGCGCTGGAGTACGCGCACGAAAAAGGGATCACCCACCGCGACCTCAAGCCTGCGAATGTGAAGGTTACCGCGGAAGGCGCCGTGAAGGTGCTGGATTTTGGCTTGGCGAAGGCGGCCGCCGACACCGCTGCACCCGGTGATCCGTCCAGCTCGCCGACACTGACGGCGGCGACGCAGGCAGGCATGATCATGGGAACGGCGGCCTATATGGCTCCGGAACAGGCCCGGGGCCACACCGTCGACAACCGTGCCGATGTCTGGTCCTTCGGCGCGCTGCTTTTCGAAATGCTGACCGGGCAGCGCGCCTTCGCGGGCGAGACCACCTCGGACGTTCTGGCTTCGGTGCTGAGGTTCGACCCCGATTGGAACGCGCTGCCGGCCTCGGCGCCGCCTTCCATCGCCAGGCTGCTGCGCCGGTGCCTCACCAAAGATCGCAAGCAACGCCTGCAGGCCATCGGGGAGGCACGCATCACGATTCAGGAATGCCTGGCTGGCGCGGCTGGCGCCGTGCCGGAGCCCGAGGTTTACCCCGGTGGCAGAGACTACGGTGGAGAAGGGACCGCCCACAGAGGAGTGCCGCGGAGATTTGGCGTGGGTGCGGTGCTGGTTGGCGCGGCATTGCTCCTGGCGGGCGCCGCAATCAGTTACCTGTTGACGCCGCGCGCCGGCGCCCCGCCGCTTTCGGTGCGGGCTTATATGCCGCCTCCCCCGGGAACGGCGCTTCGGACGTCCGGCCTGGACATGGGTCCCGTGGTTGTGTCGCCGGACGGCAGGACGCTGGCGTTCACCGCCGTGGACAAGCAAGGCGTTACCAGGCTGTGGCTGAGGGCGCTCGAGGCACAGCAGGCGACCCCCCTGGCGGGAACGGAGGATGCCACGTATCCATTCTGGTCCTTCGACGGCCAAGACCTTGGCTTTATTGCCGACGGGAAGCTGGAGAAGATCAGCGTCTCGAGGGGCGACGTGCAAACCCTCGCGGAAGGATTGGGAACCGAGACTGGCCGCGGTACCTGGAATTCGGATGGGACGATCCTGTTCTGCAAGGAACGGTTTGGCGCGATCTCTCGAGTAAGCGCCTCCGGGGGAGATGTTTCGCCGGCGGCAAGGCTCGAGAAGACGGAATTGGAACAGATCGAACCATCGTTCCTGCCGGACGGCAAACACTTCCTGTATGTCTCCCACAACAATGAGGACGAGCCTGGCGAGATCAAGGTCGCTGAGCTTGGTAAGCCGGAGCAGGCGGGGATTGAAATTGCGGCCGGCACCTTGCCGCAATTTGCCTCCGGCCACCTGCTCTTCGTTCGCGGCGGACACATCGAGGCTCAGCGGTTTGATCCTGGAACCTTGAAACTTTCGGGCGACCCTCAGACCCTGGGGGAAGCGGGATTCTTCTCGGTGTCGGCAAACGGCGTGCTTGCGTATCCCGAAGGCTCCGGAGAATCGGAGCTGAAAGTCCTCGATCGCACCGGCAACGTGATCGCCACGCCTGGCCCGCCTGGGAACTACCTGACTCCGCGATTCTCCCCTGACGGCAAGTCGATCGCCGTCTCGGTCGTAGACCCCAAGACTGGAACGACCGACATCTGGATGTACCCGGTGGCGGGCGGGCAACCGGTCCGGCTTACGTTCGGACCCAATGATGATTTTGCCGTTTGGTCCCCGGATGGAAAGGAGATCGCATACGAGGTCGATGAGAACGGGAGGCACTCCATCCGGCGGCGATGGCTCGATGGCCGCCGGCCCGAAGAAACCCTGTACACCAACGAGGCTTATCAGTTTTACGTGCCCATCGACTGGTCCCCGGACGGAAAGTACCTTTCGATGCACCTGAGCGACAAGATGGGCCGCTATTCCAATTGGAGTTTGCCTCTGGAAGGCGGCAGGCGGGCGTTTCGGCCCGCGGCCACATCCGCGCTGACCGTCAGTGAATATGAAGGCCGATTCTCCGCCGACGGTCATTGGCTTTGCTACTTCGCCTACGAAACTGGCCGGCCGGAAGTCTACGTGGTGCCGTTTCCGGGCGCAGGATCGCAATACCAGGTTTCGACAACGGGAGGCTGGCTGGCGCGCTTCAGTCGCGACGAATTGTTTTATGTGACCCTGGGCAACCGGCTCATGTCGGCGCAGATTCATACGCACCCGAGCTTCCGCGTGGACCCCATTCGGCCGATGTTTCAACTGGATTTCCCGAACGTGACGAGTTCCTATCCGCTGTATGACGTCAGCCCCGACGGTCAGCGATTCGCGGTGCTTACTGCGGACCCAACGGAGTCTTCGTCGATTACATTGGTCACGAATTGGCCGGCCGAGCTGAAGAAATGAGTCTGGCTGCGGACAACAAGCCCCGGGGGCTACATCCGAGGGGCACGAAAAATAGCTATGTGGCTTGTTTTCAAGAATATCGTGGGACTTACCGTTCGGTCTCAGAGCTCGGTCCTTTATTATCAACAACATCGTGGGACTTACCTTCATTTTTGATTTCCGGGGGCCCTTCCTCCTGCCTTTTTTCGGAATTCCCTTGTCCCTGCCGCCGGATCTGACGAAACTGAGTCAGCATTTCCGTAATCTGCTTGACCTGACGAAATGCCGCCGTCTCAGCCCTGAGCATCCGGTCTGCCTGCGGATCGTCGGGCGCCATGGCTGCGTCCATCGCCGCCGGCGTGATCTCGCGGGCGCGCCAGTCCCGCTTCTGCCGGTAGGCGTTTTGTTCAGCCTCGATTTCCTGGCGCAACAACCACCGCAGCTCCGACCGCCGCCGGTCGCGCTCCCTTCCGGTGGCCGGCGCGAGATCGGGCCCGCCCATGCCGCTGGCCGCACGAGATTCCAGAGCGCCGTCAGGGTTCGGAGTGGCGCCCGGACCGGCTTCGGTCCCCTGCGCAGCCAGAATGTTCGCGGCCGGGTCCGACGGCCGCATCAGACGCCATACCAGGTAGATCATTTCCGCCTGCCGGCCCTTGGGGTGGCTGCCCAGAACCTGCTCCAGGTCGCGAAGATCGCTGGCGCTGGCGTAGAATCCGGCATGTTGCACCTGCTGCAGCAGGCGCTCGAGCACCCCCGTCTTCTCTTTGTGCGCCGCCGCGGCCCTCTCCGCCTGCTCCTCGATATGCATCGAGACCCGCTCCACCTGGGCGACGGTCATGGCCTCCTGAATACGGTCGGCCCGCTCCACGCGCCAGAGCGCCCGGGCAAGCCGCCTGACCAGCATCCGCTCGTAGTCATTTTCGGGCTGCCAGGTCTCGGTGAGTGCGGCCAGAAGGCACTCGAAATCGTCGGGCTTCTCGCCGAGGGCGCGCAGGGCCTCACCCGGAGCCTTGGAATAGAATCCGTGGACCACTTGCGCGTCACGGATGCGCTCGATGCCCTCGGCGGTGGCTGGTCCCTGGGAGAGCTGAGCATTGGCCTGATTGGCCTCGAGTTTCCTGGGGGTAAGGGTAAGGCGCTTGAGCAGTGACATGAGGACCTCCCACAACGCCGGCCGGGGATCCGGCGAGGTAATCGGAGGTATCGTAACTCAGTTGCGGCATTTGTCAATGGGAAATATTTACAGGGTTGGGCTCACGATGTAGGCTACATTATGGCTGTTTTTAGGTATTTCGAGGCTTCAAAATAGCCTACGCGGAAAGGGATCCGATAGTGCGAGAGCGTGCTACCGACCCGATGAGCGCGCTTGAAGCCATCTCGCTTCTGACTATGGTTTCGTCGTTGAAGACCGCAGCGCCGAATCAAGAACCTGCCTCCCCAGCCATTCGGGCGAAGACCGGCGCACCTGTATTTCTGCTACGCTTACAACCAGGAATGGACATGAAGCGCTTTGCCTGGGTATTCCTTCCGGTGCTCCTGAGCTATTTCGTAGCACCGGCCTGCCTGGGAGGGGCTTCGGCGCGGCCGGCCGAAGGGGACACGCGAGCGGACGTCTTTCTTGTGACCATTGACACGCTCAGGGCCGACCACGTGGCCTGTTACGGCGACCGGAACATCCGGACTCCGGCGCTGGACAGCCTGGCGGCCGACGGTATTCGATTCGCCAGCGCTTTCACAGCGAGCCCGATAACGAGTCCGTCGCACGCCAGCATCCTCACCGGTCTGCTTCCGGTTCACGACGGCGTCCGCGATTTCGGGATGGCGCTCGCCCCCGGCGCCAGCACTCTGGCGGAGGTGTTGAAGGAGAACGGCTACGCTACGGCGGCGTTCATCGGCAGCGTGGTTCTCGACAGCCGCGGCTTGGCTCCCGGGTTCGATCGCGGTTTCGATTCCTACGACCACTTCCCGGACAATCTTCCCCCGACGGCATCTCGATACGAGCGGCTGGAGCGGCGGGCGATGGACGTGGAACGGCGGGCGGAGACCTGGACGCTGGACCACGGCAACCAGCAGCCCGCATTCGTTTGGATCCACTTCTACGATCCGCATGACCCCTACGATCCGCCGGAGCCTTACCATACGGAGTACGCCGGCCGGCTCTACGATGGCGAGATCGCGTATGCCGACAGCGCCCTTGGCCGATTTGTCAGCTTTCTGAAGAAGCAGAACCTTTACGATGCGTCGACCATCATCGTGTCGGGCGACCACGGCGAAGGTCTTGGGCAGCACGGCGAGCAGACCCATGGCATTTTCCTGTACGATTCCACGCTGCACGTGCCCTTGATTCTCAAGCTTCCCCGAAGGGCTTCGACCGAAGCACCGGGAGCCGTCCCGCCGCGCGGGATCGTTGTCACCGCTCAGGCGAGGACGGTCGATATCGCCCCTACGATCCTCGATCTCGAGGGCATCCACGACCCGGAGCCGCGGGACGGCGCGTCGCTGCGGCCGTTATGGACGGCACCGGATCATGCAGCGGCACTGTCCCCGCGCGTTGCTTTCGCGGAGACAGACTATCCGCTCGACTTCGGATGGGCTCCGCTCCGGTCGGTTCGGGCGGGCGAGAAGAAATACATCGAAGCGCCGCGGCCGGAGTTCTACGAACTCAACACAGACCCGGGCGAAACGCGAGACCTCTACGAACCCTGGAACCCGGACGTGCAGAGGCTGCGCGCACTGGAGGCGGATGTTCGCAAGGCGGCGCCGCAAAGGGGTGGCGTTGCCAAACTGGGGCGCGCCAAGATCGAAGAACTCCGCGCGCTGGGCTATCTCCCAACCAATCCCGGAGTGACGACGGCGCCCGAGCCTTCGCTGCTTCCCGATCCCAAGGACGAGATTCGCGTCTTCAATCTCATTCACAGCTCGATGGTCGCGGCCGAGGACCGAAACGCGCAGCAAGCGCGCAGCGATCTCGAGAGCGCCCTCCGCCTGGACCCGAAGTCGGCGGTGGTCCTGGCGGAGCTTGGTGAGCTTGAACTCGGGCAGGGAGACTATCGCCAAGCCGCGGACCTGTTCGGCCGCGCCGTCGCGATTCAGCCCCGGAACGCCGCAGCGGTTTACGGGCAGGCTCGCGCGCTTTACGGCGCCGGAGACTTGCCCGCCGCGCGCGCACGCCTTGAATCCGGCGAAAGCCTGCTCGCCGGAAATTACGACGCCATCTATCTGCTGGGCAAGATTGACGCGGAGTTGAAAGCCTGGAGGAGGGCAGAGGACCCGCTTCAGGCCGCCATCATTCTCGACTCTTCCCGGCCCGAGGCGTACGTCGAGCTCGCACGCGTTTATCTCGCAGAAGAGAAGCCCGCCGAGGCGCTCCGGCAGCTCGATCAGGCCCGGCGCCTGGCGCCCGAGTCAGGCGAGATCCTCCGGCTCACAGAACAGGCTCGGCAGGCCACGAAGCGGCGTCAGTGATTCAGCTTGGCCGTTTGCTGCTGATGGCTGCCGTTCACGTAAATCTCGGCCAGGAAGTGACCCTGCATCTGCGGCGGCGGCGTGATCCCGAAAATGTGCAAAATCGTGGGCGCAATGTCGTAGCTGCTGGCCGCGAATCCCATGAACTCGTAGTTCTTCTTGATGCCCGGCCCCATGGCGATGAACGCGCCCGGGACGTCGTCTCCGTCGGGATAATCGTGCTTGGCAATGACCGGAGTTACGGAGCCGTGGCTGCCGTGCATATCCGGCATGTACCGGTTGCCCCATTCGCGCAGCGGCTTGATTCCGTGGTCGGAGATGATAAACAGGGTGGTGTTGGCGTCCACAAAGGGCAGGATGGATCCCAGCACTTTGTCGAAGGCGATGTACTGATTCGGAAACGCGTCCACGCGCACCGAGTTCACCTTGGGGTTGTAACCGACGTTGAAGTTCTGGATGGGATAGAGCCAGTGGCCCGTGCGGTCTTCGCACGACTGATCGAACATGGTGAAATCGGTGGGATGATTCTTCAGCAGGTACACGAAAAGCTTTTGCTGCTGATCGCGGATCTTCTGCACGCCATCGAGCCAGGCCACCACTTCTTTCGCCTCGTGACCCCGGAGTTCGTCCTCCGTGGGCATGCGGGAGCAATCGATGCGGAAGTCGCCGATCTTCGATTCGAGCTCCGGAACCATGGATTTGGGGTAGACGGCATCGCCGCCTTCCACCTGGGAAAGCTTGGGCGCGCACATGATGCCGTCCTCGCAGCCCTTGCCGCGGGTCAGCATGCCGCTGATCATGTAGCCGTCCACCGGCATCACCGGAAAGGTGGCGGGCACGTTGGCCATGCCGACGGTCACCCCGCGCTTGCTGAGGATCGACCAGATCGGCTCGCTCTTCAGCATGTTGGTGTTCGCCGTCTGGCCGTCAACGATGAATCCGGTGATTCCGTTCTTGTCGGGAGAGACGCTGGTGAAGAAAGTAGTGAAGACCTTGGGGCAGTTCGGCGCCGGGGTGGTGCGCAGCTTGCCGTAGACCCCGTTTTCGATCACGTGCTTCAGATTAGGCAGCTCACCGCGCATGAGCAGCGGCCGAAGGATGTCCCATTCCGCGCCGTTCACCGCCATCACAATCACCCGCGGCTTGTGTCCGGAACCTGACGGGGTGCTGGTTTGTCCGGATATGCCGATGGATACCAGCAGCGACAAAGCGGCGGCTATTGCGCCGACGATCGCTTTTTTCCACATCATACGCCTCCCAAAGTCCCAAGATTGGCGAAGGCAGCGGCGAACACCCGGTCACGCCTGACTCTTCGGAACATCGATTATCGCTCCAGGAAAGGGTCGGCTCCTACTGATTATTAGCCGTGGGCCCGTTCGATGTAAAGGCGGCCCCGCCCTGACTTGTGGAGCCGGACGCCCAGGGTCAGAGGTCGATAGCCGACTGTTTCCAGAGATCTCGAATTACGCATAAAATCCGTATTTTCCCCGCTCTTCTCTGCCGTCGCGGATCAGTTCTAAACGACTTACAAGCGCCCAATTTGGCTTTCGTGGGTTCGCTTCGTCATCCCAAAACTCCCATGTGATTGGTAGGGAATAACTTATGGGTTCGCTTCCCTCAGATTTCGAAAAGATACCTAGTTTCCCCGTCGTTCTCGGCGCACTGCCATTCGTAGTGACCGCCCATACCCGACTGCCGCCGATTTTGCCTCCAGCTCTCATACTTTTGAGCCTAGCACCCTAAAATGGGACAATGGAGAAAAGTGAGAAAACTGAGAAAATTGGGAAAGTTTATTTTCGCAATGAAATCAGCAGCTTAGCCGGTGCTCGGCCGCCAGGGCCCCTGGAAACCTGCCGTGGGCGTATTCCACCACGCCAGCCCGGTCATGGTCTGCCGAACGAAGACCATGAACAGTCATCGAGTTCAGGAAAGACAGCGCCTAAGCAGCGGATCATTTCGACGCTCCACCGAGTGCCGCCGCCGCCAGGCGGATACGTTTCGAGTAGTTCCGCAACAACCGCTGCTTTCGCTTCAACCAGACCCGATTCGACGCCTCCGCCGATCGCGCGCGCACGATTGCGGCTTTGACCTGACCCGGGGCCGGCCCGCCGTCGACGGTTCGGATGTTGACGAAATGAACCGGATCGAGGGCACGCATGCACTCCTGGCCGGTGATGCCGAGGCGGCGCTGAATTGTTGCCGGAGCCAGCCGTTTGAGGGCGGAGACCAGGTTTCGATGAGTATAGGCGGCGGCCACCTCTTCGACGGCCAGGGAAACGAGTTGATGGGCCTGGCGAAAACTGATGCCTTCCTTGCGCACGAGCGTATCCGCGAGTTCCGTCACGGTCAGCGGACGATCAGAGACGCGCCGGCGCAGGCGCTGTTTGTCGATTTCGGCAGCCGCCAGGATTCCGGCGAATAATCGGAGAGCCCTCAGGCCATCCGCGAACATGGAAAGAACGAGCGGCTGCAGATCGTCTTCGCTGTCCACGATGTCGCCAAAGGGGGTGTTGTGCGCGCAGGTCAGCACCGCCTGAGCCTGGCCGAGCGCCTTGCTGGCCAGAATCCGCGTGTGTTCGAGAGCCACCGGATTGCGCTTCTGCGGCATGATGCTGCTCACCTGGACGTAGGCATCGCTGAGCCGCAGGAAGCCGAATTCCTCCGAGCACCAGAGCAGCATGTCCTGGACCAGCCTGCCCAGGTTGATCATCAGCACGGCGACGGCTCCCGCCGCCTCGGTGAGATAATCCACGGACGCAATGGCTCCGTAGGAATTGAACGCCAGTCCTTCAAACCCGAGGAGACTCGCGGTATAAGCGCGATCGATGGGAAAGCCCGTGGTGGTGATGGCGCATGCGCCGAGGGGACTGCGGTTGACGCGTTCAAACAGCGCCCGCAACCGCTCAATATCACGTTCGAGAAACTCGCAGGCGGCCATCAGGTAATGGGCGACCGTCGTGGGCTGCGCCGGCTGGGTATGCGTGTAGCCGGGCATGATGGTGTTGACGTGATCATTCGCCCAATCCAAAAGAACGCCCGAGGCTCCGGTGGAGGCTTCGATGAGCTTGAGGATTTCGCGCCGGATCACCATGCGATACATGGTGATGTCGATGTCGTTGCGGCTGCGGGCCGTGTGCATCTTGCCCGCGATCTCGGCGCCGCACTGCTCCACGAGGCACTGCTCGATGTGGAAAAACAGGTCTTCGCAGCACCCGTCCCGGGTGGCCTCGGCAAGCGTCGCCCGGTCCAGACGGCCAAGCGCTCGCAGGCAGACCTGCGCGTCACGGCGCGGAATGATCCTCTGGCGGCAAAGCATCAGAGTGTGCGCGGCATGAATCTCGAGCAAGGAATCGAGGAAATATTCCTTGGCGTCCTCAAAATTGACCGCCAGAACGGTCTCATCGTAAATGGGGGCGGGAAATCGGTCCTTCATACTCTCGAAAGCCTGCCTCTTGCGGTCTCACCCTCGGGGTTTCTGCACCCTGCGGTGTTCTGCACTCAGAGTGCTCTGTGGCCTGTGTGTTAAAGCTTTTAACACGGAGAACACAGAGAAGGCACAGAGGGCACAGAGCCCCCCTAAAGCCCGTTCACCCCATTCTCTCTACTTCTCAACAATCACCGTCCGAGGTTCTGTTGCAGCCACTTCACCATGCGGGCTTTGTAGAACATCCACTCCGGGTGCCCTTCCCAGTTCTCCATGCCGTGCGGAGCCTTCCCGAGCAGAATCACGTCGTGGCGGGCCTGAACCTCGGTGAGGCGGCGGGCATACTCTTCCGTTCCCGGATACAGCTCATCGCCCGTGCCTTGCACGATCAGGATCGGCGGCAAGCCGGAACTCGCATGGAACAGGGGAGAGTAACGGCGCAGCGTCGCCTCACTTTGATCTTCAAACATACGGGGCAACATGCGCCTGAAATCGGGGTCGTTCCTCCAGCGCTCAAAATTGTAAACGCCATAGAACGAGACGACCGCCTGCACTTCGCACCCGGGGCAAGGCATGGATGCGACCTGGGCCACGAGGTGTCCGCTGGCGGATTCCCCGAGCAGCGCGATACGGTTCGGGTCAAGGTGGAACCAGCCGGCATGCCGGCGCACGAAGCGGACCGCGTTGCGCACGTCCTCGAGTTGATCGGGAACATGGACGTAAGGCGTGAGGCGGTAATTAATGGAGAACCACGCGAACCCGGCCTGGGCGAGCGGCGCGAACACGGGCGAGACATAGGTGATCTTGTCGCCCGCCTCCCAGCCTCCGCCGTGAACAATGACCACGCCCGGAAAAGGACCCGGGCCCTCGGGAACGTAAGCATCCATCAGCAGGTCGCGGCCGCCAGGGCGGGAATACGGAATGTCCTTCCAAAGTCCACGCTGGTCCCCGCGCAGCCAGGCCCTGAGTTCCTCCTTCCAGTACCACTGATCGGGATGCCAGTTCTCGAAATCGTGAATGGCCCCGGTAACAGGGAAGAAAGTGCAGTGCGGAAGACGTCCGCAAAAGCTCGCGATCTCTTCCGGATTGACCTCGTCATCGCCGGCTCCCTGGATCATCAGAGCCTTTGTGGAGGTGGCAATTTGAGCGGCCTGGGTGCCGGGTAGCCTGGCGCTGATGGTGACAACGCCGTCGAAGCGTCCGCGCCCGGCCAGATCCAGAGCGATGCCGGCGCCGGTATCGCTGCCGATCAGGACCATCCGGTTCGTGATGTTGAAACGGCCCGGACAGCGGATGTAATCGATGGCCTTCGACACGTCATCGGCCGAGCCGTAGTCGACCGAGAACCAGGCGAAGCCGGCGCTTGCGAGCAGAGGGAAAAGCTGGTCCACGTGCGTGGTCCGGCTGCCGGAACTGCCATGGATGATGACGGCGGCCGGGCGAGGCGCGCCCGCCGGCGCGTAGGCGTCGAGCAAATAAGGCGGCGCGTAAGGGAGGCCGCTGACGGCCCCGGGCAGGATAAAGTCGCCGTGCTGCCCCTGAGCCGGCGGGAGTGCGCACGTTTGCGCCCCCACCAGCAGGGGAACTGCGAAGGCAAGGAGCGAGAGCATCGACTTCCTTGGTCAGGATTGTCGCGACCACCCCCTAACCCCCTCCTCGACGAGGAGGGGGGACTCCCGTGAGGACTCCCCTCCTTGATAAGGAGGGGCCGGGGGTGGTTATTACGAAATGGCTTTGACGGCCCACTAAAACCGGAAGTGCAACCCAAACTGCATCTGGCGCATGGGAACCTGAGTGCCCGTGATCTGGCCGGCGCCCGAGACGTCAATGGTGTTTGCGGGAAACCCGTAATTGTCGATGTTAAAGGCGTTGAAGTTTTCCCAGCGGAGCTCGAGCGTCTTGCCCTCGGCGATCACCCAGGTCTTGGAGAGCGCCAGATTAAAGACGTACAAGGCCGGTCCCCAAAGGGAATTCGCCGCCGCCGTGCCGTCGCGGTAAGGCTGCTGGGGATCGGTGAAAGCCGCCACGTTGAACCACTCCGCGGCGCTCTGATTGGGGGCGCGCGGGTTGCCGATGATGTCGGCCCGAACGCCATTGAAATCGGCGTTGACCGAGGCGGTGTTGGAAACCGTGGGCGAGAAGGGACGGCCGGAGTCGAGCGTGGTGATGCCATCCAGGCTCCAGCCTCCCAGGATCGCATCCAGCGCCTTGCTGTTGCTCGAGCCCCAGCGCTGGCCGCGGCCGTAGGGGATTCGCCACACGTTGGTGAACGTCAGGGCATGGATGGGATTGAAACTGAGCGGGCCGTAGGAGCCGATCCAGTTGTAATTATTGTCGAATCCACCGCCGCCGAAATTGCTGCTGCCCATCGCCTTGCCATAAGTGTAGTTCAGCATGAAGTCGAGATTGTGGGAGTGCTTCTGGACCTGTACCTGCAGCCCATTGTAGTTGCTGGTCTCGCAGTTGCACGTGTAATAGATTCCCTGTTCAAGACCGAACTGAGGGAAGAACGGACGGCGCGAGTCGAAATCGCCGGGACCCGGTACCGCCTGGTTGATGTTGGGGTTGGCGTACAGATGCCGGCCGACGTTCCCGACGTAGGCGATCTGAAAGGAGACTCCATCGGAGAACTCGTGCTGAACGGTGGCGTTCCAGAAGTATGCCATCGGCACTCGATAGGCATTCAGAGGCCAGAACCAGTTGTAGACGCTTATACCGTCCGGGAGCGGATAACTGCCATTGGACCCGATGGGGGGATTCACGGGCAGCGGCGGACCGGTGAGCAGGTTGAAATCCGGGCTGTAGGGATTTGCCTGGGGAATCGTCTGGCCGTTCAGAATGGGAGGATTGTACTCAAGCCCCTGCCCGAAGATGGAGCCGTAACCGGCCGGCGTGTAGCCCCAGCCGTATCCGGCGCGCAGGACGGTTCTCGTCTGCAACTGGTAAGCGACGCCCAGACGCGGCGCAAATCCAACGTTGTAAGGCTTCACATTCAGACTCAGGGAATTGCCGCCGAGCCCGGCCACGAGCACCTGGCCGGTCAGCGGATCGAAGCTTCCGGCGCCGCCGGGCTTGGCTGCGCCCTCCGGCAGGTAGTTCTCCCAGCGCAGGCCGTAGTCGAGAGTCAGTCTGTGAGTGATGCGCCAAGTGTCCTGGCCGTAGAGGAAGATGCGCGTCTGGCGCAGGCCGGGATACAAGCCGATTCCTGTGAAATAGCGCCCGAAAGACGACGGCTGGCCGAGCAGGAAAGAAGCGAGGGCCGCGCCGGTAGTCGCGGAGCCGTTGGCGAGCGCATCCACGGTGGCGTTCCCGGTCACCGAGTCTGTAAAGCTGATTTCGCCCGAGCGGTGTTCATCGCTCGGGACGCGCTGCTGCTGGTCGCGGGGGACTTCAGCGCCCCACTTGATGGTGTGGTTGCCGAGTTGCTTGGTCCAATTCGTTATCCAGTCGAACTGATTCTCGGTCTCCTTCAGCGGGCAATTACAGGCGTTCACTCCCAGCGCATATCCAAAATCGAACCCGCCGTTCCCATTAATGTAGAACGCCGGCATGCCGCTGGTATCCTGGGTGCCGAGATTCAGGCCGGGCAAGCCCGCGTCCGTGGCGGGCGTGGTGCCCGCGCCGAACGGTTCCACGCGGATGCGGTAACGGAAGGTCCCGAAGCGAAACTCTCCGACCAAGGTCGGATTGACCGTCCAGGTGAGTCCCATGGCAAGACTCTGGTTCCGGTCGAGCGATTGGCCGGCGAAATTGAGGCCGCCCAGAGAGGGCCCGCCCGCCACGGTTCCAAAAGCGGCCGGCGCCTGGATGGTGAAGTCGGCGAGGGAGTAACGGGTGAAGAAGCTGAGTTTATCGGAGATGTTGTAGTCCACGCGAACATCGGGCTGGTCGATGTTGTAAACCTCGGAGCCCGCGGCAATGTAATTGTTGAAGATCTGACCGGGGGCCCCGGTGTTGGGCGGCGGGAGATAACCCATGATCTTGGTCAGCGGCGCGGGTACGGAGATCATGTTGGGCTGGCCGTTGGCGGTGATAGCCTCCCGGCCCGTTCCGTCCGGATTACCCGTCGCGGGATCGAATACCATGCCCGCTTGCGCGGGGATCTGGCCCCCCTCGGTAGTGGGCACCATCAACGGGCTGCCACAGGCGCCCGACGACACCGAGCCGTTGGAGCAAATGTAACTTCCCAGCAGGGCCTGAAGATTGCCGCTGCGCGCGTCCGCCGTCGGCACGGTGGTGATCAAAGAGGCGCCGTTGCGCTGGCGAGACCCCTGGTAATCACCGAAGATGAAGAGCTTGTCCTTCTTGATCGGTCCCCCCAGGGACCCTCCGAACTGGTTCCAGCGCACGGGCGGGTTTAGCTGGGTAAAGGGATTCGCCGAGTTGAAGATGTTGTTCTGCAGGTATTCGAAGCCCGTCCCGTGGAGCTGATTCGTCCCGGACTTCGTCGTGGCCTGGATCAGGGCTCCCGCCACGGAGCCAAACTCAGCGTCGTAACTGCTGGTGGTGACTTTCAGTTCCTGAAGCGAATCGATATTGGGGTTGATGATGGCGATCGCCAGCAGGGGATTCTGATTCTCCGTGCCGTCCAGGAGGAATCCGTTGGCGGTAAAGCTCTCGCCATTGGTATCGATCTGCATACCCTGCTGCGGGTTCTCGGCCGTGGCGACCTGGAAGCTGTCGGCGTAGGCGCCCGGCATGACCAGCATGAGATCCGTCATGTTCCGGCCCAGGACGGGAAGAGCGGCCAGCTCACGGGACGAAAGTGTGTCACTCAATTCGGCGCGATCGGTCTTGAGCAGAGGGGTTGCGCCGACGACATTCACCGTGCTGCTGGCCTTGCCGATCGCCAGTTTCGCGTCCACGCGCGTGGCGGCATCCACCTGAACGGTGGCGTCGGCGGCAAAGGTCTCAAAGCCGGGCGAGCTGATCGTTACTCGATAACGCCCGGCGAGAAGGTGGGTCTGGATGTAGTTTCCATCGGTGATCGTCTGCGCATGGTAATCGACGCCGCGGTCCAGGTCGCGGATGGTCACGGTAGCGCCGGGGACGATTCCGCCGGCGGGGTCAGTGACCGTGCCGAAGATGCTGCCGGAAACGGCCTGCCCGAAGTCCGGGCGCAGTGGCAGCAGAAAGGTAAGGAGCAAACCCAGGGTGAGGAGCGTCAAAAGCCGCGTCATTCGCCAAACCATAGTCGTTCCCCTCAATCAATGGAAATTGCACCCGGCGCAAAAAAAAAGTAGATATCAGCGGACGACAAGCTAAGCAGGCTCTTTATTGCGGCAGCTTTAGTTACAACTCTATACGCTGAGCCACCCGAGTCATTATTGTCAAGCCCAACATGCGAGCGGCAGCGTTCGGATTTTGATGAGGGGCGCCCTCCACTGCGTTCAGGGGAGGCTCTTGTGGCCTCCCCTGGATCGAATCCAGGCGGCCAGAAAGCTAGATTAGCAGGCTGCTGAGAAGCGTGTAGCGGCGGCTTCAGGCCGCCACGCGTGTATTGAGAGAGTTGGACTGGTGGCGAGGTAAACTCGCCGCTACGCTCCTCAAACCGTGTTTTTCAGCAGCTGCTAGGGCTTCACGCCCAGCTTGCGCAGGAAGAGCATCATTGGGCACCAGTTCGTGAAGGCCGACTGCGCCAGGTTCAGTCCGACGAACAGAGTGAAGAGAAACCACCAGGGACTGACCCAGTATCCCAGCGCGACCGACGCCACCACAAACGCGCCCGCAACCAATCTCAACCAGCGGTTAACATCCATGGCATTCCTCCTGACCCGGCAGAGCCGGAACAAAAAGTCGACAGTTGGTTGACAGTCAACAGTCCCCGGGCCTGGGAGCGCGGGCGTCCTTGCCCGCCGAATTAGAGATTCGCCCTGTACGTCAAGCGCGCGCAAGCATGCCCGTGGCTCCCAGGCCGGGGCGATATTTACAAAAGCGCCGCGCCGCTCGCGGCCACCGATTTCCGTTCGCCATGCCGCGCATTCAGGTAGTAAAGCACGGGCGTGGTGAGTTGCGAAAGCAGCGTGGAGGCGAGCGCGCCGGCCATCAGTGAAATGGCGAGCCCCTGGAAAATCGGGTCGAAGAGAATCACGAAAGCGCCCACGATCACCGCGGCCGCGGTCAGCAGGATGGGACGAAAGCGGACGGCACCGGCGTCAATCACCGCCTCCTCGAGCGGCATGCCCTGCTTCAGCCGCAGGTCGGCAAAATCGACGACCAGGATCGAATTGCGCACAATGATTCCGGCCAGCGCGATGAACCCGATAATCGAGGTGGCGGTGAAGAACGCGCCCAGGGCCGCGTGTGCGGGCAGAATGCCGACGAGGGTGAGCGGAATCGGCGCCATGATTACCAGCGGCACCCGGAACGACTGGAACCAGGCGACCACAATCAGGTAAATCAGGACAAGCGCCACGCCGAAAGCAAAGCCGAGGTCGCGGAAAACTTCGTAGGTGATCTGCCACTCGCCGTCCCATTTCATGGCAACGCGACTGGTCAGGAAGGGCTGGGCGGTCAGATAGCGCTCCACGGCGCCGCCCTGCGGCGTTTTCAACGCATCCAGTTTCTTCGAGAGGCTGATCATGGCGTACGCCGGACTCTCCAACGCGCCGGCCACGTCGCCCGTGACGTAGACCACGGGCTTCAAGTTCTTGTGATAGATCGTTTGCTCGATGGTCCCTTGCTCCACGCGCACAAGTTCACTGAGTGGCACCAGCGCTCCGCTGCGGGAACCGAGGCGAATTTCGCCTAGGGCGCCGATGCTCGAGCGATCGGCGCGCGGCACTTCCAACTGGATATCGACATCTTCCTTCTCCCTGGGCAGGTGCGCCAGACCCACCGGCGCACCGCTCACCGCCAGGCGCAGCGTCTGGGTGATCTGATCGGCATCAATGCCGTTGAGCGCCGCCTTCTCCTTATCGACCACGAAGCGATACTCGGGCTGCGGGTCCTCGACATACCAGTCCACGTCCACCACGCCGGGCGTCTGCCTGAACTGCTGGCGAATCTGGCGGGCGGTTTCGATCTGCTGGTTGTAATCGGGACCGTAGACCTCCGCCACCAGCGTCTCGAGCACCGGCGGGCCCGGCGGAATCTCCGCCACCTTCAGCCGGGCACCGTAATGCTCGCCGATGGGGTCGATCTCGCTGCGAATCCGTTTGGCAATATCATGGCTCTGGTCGGAGCGCTCGTTTTTCGGCAGCAGGTTCACCTGGACATCAGCCTGGTTGGATCCCTGGCGCAGGAAATAATGCCGGACCAGCCCGTTGAAATTGTAGGGCCCGGCGGTGCCGGCATAAATCTGGTAATTGACGACCTCGGGCTCCCGGGCGATGCGGCGCGCGATCTCCTGGGTCACGCGCGTGGTCTGTTCCAGTGTGGTGCCGTTCGGCATATCGACAATGACCTGCATCTCGCTCTTGTTGTCGAAGGGCAGCATCTTCACCTTGACGATTTTGAGCAGCGGCAGCGCCATGACGAAGAGCAGGAGCAGAACGACAGCCGTCAGGAAAATGCGGCGCTTGCGGGCGTCGCGGATGAGCGGGTTCATCATGCGGCGATACAGCCGTCCCGCCCAGCCTTCGTGGTCTTCGTGCGCCTCTGCGGGGGCCAGGGAATTTCGCTCCGAGCGCCTGCGCACCCTGAGCGCCGCCCAGGGCGAGATGATGAATGCCACCAAGAGCGAGAACAGCATCGCCATCGAGGCTCCGACCGGGATGGGCCGCATGTAGGGCCCCATCAGCCCGCCTACGAAAGCCATGGGCAGCACGGCGGCGATCACCGTCCAGGTGGCGAGCGCGGTGGGATTGCCCACCTCGTCCACGGCCTCGACGGCAACCTCGGCGAGCGGCCTGCCCTTGTTCTGCGGCAAATGGAAGTGGCGGGTGATGTTCTCGACCACCACGATGGCGTCGTCCACCAGGATGCCGATCGAGAAAATCAGCGCGAAGAGCGTGACGCGGTTCAGCGTGTAGCCGTAAATGAAATAGATGAACAGCGTCACGGCCAGCGTGACCGGCACCGCGGCCAGCACCACGATCGAGGATCGCCAGCCGAGGGCCAGGGCCACCAGCAAGGTGACGGAGAGCGTGGCCAGCAGCAGGTGCTCCAGCAATTCGTTCGACTTGTCCTGCGCCGTTTGTCCGTAATCGCGGGTGACCGTCACCGGCACGTCCGCCGGAATCACGCCGCCTTTAAGGCTCTCCACCTTTTCGAGCACATGATCGGCAACCACAACGGCGTTGGTGCCTTTGCGCTTCGAGACCGCGATCGTCACGGCGGGGAAGTCGCCCCCAGGGCTCGACGCGCCGGCACGACGCGCGCGGGCGCCGGCGCCGAAGCCGAAAAGAACGTAATCGGCAGGCTCTTCGGGCCCGTCGCGGACCGCAGCGACGTCGCGAAGGTAGACGGGATGCCCGCCGGAGACTCCCACCACCACCGCGCCCACGTCATCGGCGCTGCGCAGGAAATCTCCCGTGGCGACGGAGTACTCCTCGTTCGAGGCGGCAAACTCCCCCGCCTGCAGGCGCTGGTTGGAGCGCTCCACGGCCGGAACGATCGAAGCCGGAGCGACGCTGAAGGCGGCCATTTTCGCCGGGTCGAGCAGGACGCGCAACTGGCGGCGCTGGCCGCCGATCAAGTGAGTGACGGAGACGTCGTCCACGCTCTTGATCTGGTTCTCGGCCTCCGCCGCGATGCGGCGCAGAGTGTAGCCGTCGTAGTGCGAACTCCAGAGCGTCAGCGCGAGAATCGGCACATCATCGATGGAACGCGGCTTGATCAGCGGTTTGGAGGCTCCGGGCGGGATCAGGTCGAAATGCGAATAGAGCTTGTTGTAAAGCTTGACGACCGAGTCTTCCTCTTTCTCGCCCACCTTGTAGCGGACGATCACCATGCCGAGGCCGGGACGCGTGATCGAGTAGACGTATTCCACGCCGGGAATTTCCCAGATCAGCCGCTCCATCGGCGTGGTGACGCGCTGCTCGACCTCGCGGGCCGTCGCGCCCGGCATCTCCACGAAGACGTCCATCATGGGCACAATGATCTGCGGCTCTTCCTCGCGCGGCGTCTCGAAGATCGCAAGCGCCCCCAGCAGAATGGCAGACGCCATGATGAGAGGGGTGAGCTTGGAGTTGACGAAGTAGCGGGCGACGCGGCCGGCGAAGCCCAGACGGCCCTCGCTCATTGTGCCTCCACCCGCACGCCGTCCCTGAGCCGGTCGAGCTCGGATGTGGCCACTCGTTCTCCGTCGGAGAGGCCGGAGAGAATCTCAACGCGATCGCCGAGAGTCCTGCCGGTCTTCACCAGGCGGTATTCGGCAATACCGTTCGGGCCTGCCACGTAAACGCCCTCGAGTTGCCCGCGCTCCACCACCGAGGAACGAGCCACGGCAAGGGCTTTCACGTCGCCGGACGCGAAGTCGGCCGTCCCATACTCGCCGGAGCGGCAGCCGCACGCCGGGAGAGCGACCTTGACCACAAACGTACGACTGGCGGGATCTGCTGCCGGCACCACTTCAACCACGGTCCCGGGAAACCGGCTTTCGCCGGTCGCCACCCGCGCCCGCTGGCCGACGCGGATCCTCGGAAGCATGTCCTCGGGAACGCTTGCCTCCAGCCGGTAATGCGCCGTGTCCTCAACGGTCAGCACTGGGGTGCCGGGCATCACGAGCGTGCCGGCGTCGACCAGCTTCGCCGTCACCAGGCCATCGAGGGGCGAGACGATTCGCGAGTAGCTGAACATCGTCTGCGCCGCCTCACGCTCGGACTGCGCCGCCTGGCCTTGTGCTTCCATCTGCTGTTTCCGGGCAGCAGCCGCGGCCTCATTGGCCAGGGCGGACTTGTACGCGGCCTCGGCGCCGTCAAACTCCTGCTGAGTAACCGAATTCTTCGCAAGCAGGTCCTGATAACGGTGATAGGTCGTCTCGGCGAGCTTTCGCTGGGCCGCCGCAGCCGCAAGCGCGTTGCCGACTTCGTCGAGGCCGGCTTTACTGGCGGCCACGCCGGCATCCGCCGAGGCCAACTGCGCTCGCGGTGTGCGATCGTCGAGCAGGGCAAGTACCTCGCCGCGCCGGACTCGGTCGCCCGGCTTCACGCGGATCTCGCGCACCGTGCCGCTGATCTGCGCGCCGAGAACGCTTGAAGTGGCGGAGCGGATAGTGCCGGTCGCGGTGTACGCGTCCGGCCAACTCTGAAGGTGAATGGTCTCGAGCTGCACACCGGTGACCGTGGCCGGCTCGGGCTCAGCCGTGCCCGGCTTCGAGCTGCACGCAGACAGCAAGGCGGTAACGGCGATAACGCCGGTGAGAGTTGTCACTCGTTGGAACATCATCACGCTCCTTCCTCCGGGCTTAATCCCGGCTTCATCGCACCACCGCAGGGGAATTCGGGCCCAGTTCACCCGTGGCCAATTCGAGCGTGGCGTAAGCGATGCGTTCGTCGTACACCGCGCCCAGGTAGTCACGTTGAGCCCTGGCGTGCGCCGCCTCACCGCTCAACAGGTCCGTGATCGTCACCAGGCCGGCCTGGTAACGGTTTCGCAGAATTTCGAGGCTGTCTTCCGCCTGGGAAGCAGCATCGCGCGAGACCTGCACACGCTGGCGCGCGGCATTCAAATTGAGAAATGCCTCTCGAACTGCTAGCCGGATTCCGGATGCCATCTGTATCCGCAGGGCTTCCGCCTGGCGTTCGCGGGCATGCGAGGCCGCAAGCTGCGCGCGCCGCGCGCCGCCGTCGAAGAGATCGAAATTCAGCGTGGCACCGGCCGTCCAGTTGTTGCCGCCGTGCGCGGCGAAGGTTTCGTTGTCCTGCTCCGCAGAGCTGAAGACGCTGAGCGTAGGAAGGAACTGGGCCCGCGCGCCGGCGGCGGCATTGCCTGCCTTTTCCTTGCCGATCAGGGCCTGCTGGTAATCCGGCCGGAGATCGAGCGCTCGCCGCTGCCGGTCTGCCAGCGATCCGCTGTCGAAGTCGGCTTCGCTGAGCGGTCCTTGAGCCTGCTCCGGCGTGTCTTCGGGCAGTCCCATGGCAACATCGAGCGTGGCCTGGGCGGTCGCGAAGTCATTTTGAGCCCGAATCAACTCGCTCTGCGCTTGCGCGAGCTGCACCTGCGCGCTCAGCACGTCAGACATCAAGGCTTGCCCTTGCTGCTGCCGTGCCTGGGCCCGCTTCAGGTCCTCACCCGTGGACTTTACGGATGCCTCGGCCACGCGAACGCTCTCCCTGGCAAGCACTTGGCCCAGATAAGCATTGATAACGCCGTAGATCACTTCCTGGCGAGTGCGGGCCGCGCCGTGTTGCGCATCCTGGGAGTCCAGCCGCGCATTGCGGACCGCGCGTGAAGTCTGGCCGGCGTCGTAGAGCGGCATGGCAGCCGCAATCTGCGTTCGGAAATTGTCGAAGGGGAGCGGAAAGTTCAGTGCTCCAAGCGTAAAGTCCTGAGCCGTGAACTGCCGCTGCATGAGGAGGCTGCTGAAGACGAACACCGGATTATTGCTGCGAACGAATCCCTCGGAGAAACCGAGATGTGGATAGTATCCGGACTTCGCTCCTGCGACCGCATGGCGTACCGCCTCGGCATAGGAATCCGCCGCCTGAATCGTCGGATTGTTCTTGAGCGCCGCCTCGACCGCCTGGGGAAGCGTGATCTCGTGGGGTGCGTTCGATCCCTGCTGGTTGGGGACGACTTGCCCCCGCAAAGGGGCAGCGCCGGCCAGAACCGACAAGGCCGCGGCGGCCAGAGCCGAGTTCCGCCTCATGAGCAGACCCCGGCTAGAGCCTCCTCTGCAGGCTCGGGAGATTCTTCGCTGACGATCTCGAAGGTGTTTTCAATTGTGGCGGTCTTCGAGATCATCGCTCCAACGGAGCAGTACTTGGTCTCCGACAGATGGATCGCCCGCTCCACAGCCTCGGGATCGATGTCGCCGCGCAGCCGGTGCTTGATCTCAACGTGCGTAAAATAGTTCGGCGGTTCGGGGTTCTGCTCCGCGTGCAACTCGACCTCGTACGCCGTCACCTTCTGCCGCTTCTTGCGCAGAATGCCGATCACGTCGAAGGCCTCACAGCCTCCAAGCGCCAGCAGCGCCAGTTCGATGGGCTTGGCGCCCGTACGGCCTTCGCTGTCATCGATGACCAGCGCGTGTTCGGTGCCGGAGACCGCCACGAACTGCCGCCCGGGCGCGTCCGGGCTTGTCAATGTGAGCTTGCCT
>DASYZG010000061.1:0-22507 GCA_035946575.1 Terriglobia bacterium
GGTTCTCGCGGCCCCGGTGCCGTCGCTAACCAGCGTCCAATCGCTCGCCGGGTCGAAAATCGCCGTGTTTCCGAGGCCGCTGCGAACCGGCGCGGGCTTGGCGATCGGTTGCGGATAATCGCGCCACAGCCAGCGCAGGGCGTCGGGCAGGATGGCGCCGCCCTGGTCCATGTCGTGATCCTTGTCGCCGGTGACGAACTTCACGTCATAGCCGGCAAACCCGAGCGCCGACGCCACCGACTGGTTCGACAGCCACCAATCGCCGGCGTAGATGTTCAGGTCGTGACTGCCGTCCTGCAGGAAGACGCGCAGCGGCTTGGGCTCGGTCTTGCGGATCAGCGCCGGGTAAACGTCGCCGCCGCGGAGATCCGTGAAGCTGCCGATGAAGCTCAGCACGCGATGGAAGGCGTCAGGACGATTCCAGGCCACGGTGAAGGCGCAGATACCGCCCGAACTCAGGCCGGCGATGGCGCGATCGTTGGGATCAGTGGAGAGATTGTAGTGCTTCGCCACCTCCGGGATGATCTCTTCCAGCAGGAAGCGCGCGTAACGGTCGCTCATGCCGTCGTACTCGAAGCTGCGATTGAAGCGGTCCTGCTGATCGGGCGAGGAGGCCTTGAGCACGCCGGGATCGATGAAGATGCCGACCGTGACCGGCATATCGTGCTTCGCGATCAGGTTGTCGAAGACAATCGGCGCGCGCTCGCGGCCGTCCTCCTTGATAAACCCTCCGCCGTCCTGAAAGACCATCAGGCAGGCGGGCTTCTGCGGCGAATACTGCGCCGGGACGTACACCCAGTAGTCGCGGGTCGTGCCCGGGAAAATGTGGCTGCTCCAGGTGTAATGCGTGACCGTACCGGCGGGAACGCCAGGGTGGCGATTCGAGTCCGGACCGAGCTGGTACTCCTCCTGATTCGCTTGCGCACTCGCGAGGCCTGGAGCGAGAACGGCGAGCAACATCAACAGCGTAGTTGTTTTCACAAGTTACCCTTTGAACTGCTGACTGCTCTTCACCACAGAGATCACGGAGGCCACGGAGGCTCTGTGAACTCTGTGGTGAAGCAGCTTCCCCTTATCTTCCCTGCCCCGGCTTGGCGTCGGGCATGACTTCGATCAGCGTCATGTTGTCCGGAACGAAGTAGGTGCGCGCCACGCGCTGGATATCGGCCGGCGTCACCGCCAGGATTCGATCCACCTCCGTATTGACCAGCTCCGGGTCTTTCAATACCACGGCGTCGTAGCCGAGCTCGTCGGCGCGGCTCTGCGTGCTCTGATGGCCGACAATGAGATCGCCCAGCATTTCGTTCTTGGCCTTCTCCAGCTCCTGCTCGCTGACCGGATGATCGCGCAGATCGGCGAGCACGCTCGCGATCTCCGCTTCGGCCTGCGCCGGAGCGAATCCGGCGTTCAGCACCGCGAGCACGAAAAAGAGATTCGGGTCTTCGGTGAAGTTGCCCTGGCTGTCGGCCTCGAGCGCCATCTGTTTTTCGTACACCAGCCGCTTGTAAATGCGCGAGCTCTCCCCCTGCGCCAGGATCTTGGAGACCAGGTGCATGGGGTAGGCGTCCGGCGTGCCGTCGGCGGGCATGTGATACCCCTCGATCACGGCCGGCAGAGCCACGTCTTCGCTGAGCTTGAGGGTGCGGGGCGCGGTCTGCGGCGGCTCCACGGGAATGTCGCGCCGCACGGGCTGCCCCTGGGGGATGGGGGCAAAATACTCCTGAACCGATGCCTTGAGCGCAACCGGCGAGAAGTCGCCCACCACGACCAGCGTGGCGTTATTGGGCTCGTAGTAGGTGTTGTAAAAGCTGCGCACGTCGTTCACGCTGGCCCGGTTCAGGTCCTCCATGCTGCCGATGGGTACGTGCTTGTAAGGATGAACGGTGAAGGCGTGCGCGTAGAGCACCTCCAGCACGTCGCCGTACTGTTGATTGTCGAAGCGCTGCCGCCGCTCCTCCTTCACCACTTCTCTTTCGTTCTTGAAGCTACGGTCGCTGATGTCGAGATTATGCATGCGGTCGGCTTCGAGCCAGAGCGCCACCGGCAGCACCGAAGAGGGGATGGTTTCCCAGAACACGGTGGTGTCTTCGGTGGTGTAGGCGTTATCGATGCCGCCCGCTTTCACGATGTAGTTGGAGAACTCGTCCGGGTCGAGATTGGTGGTGCCGTCGAACATGAGGTGCTCGAACAGGTGCGCGAAGCCGGTCTGCCCGGACTTCTCGTCCTTCGACCCGACGTGATACCAGACCTGGACGTTCACCACCGGCGCTTCGTGGTCCTCGACCATCAGCACGCGCAGGCCGTTCGCCAGCTGGAATTGCTCGATCCTGGTGTGCGGCAGCTTGACGCGGGCGAAGGCGGGAACAGCGAGAACGACGCAAGTGGCGAGAAAAGTAGCGAGTGGCGTCAGGTAAGAGACAGGTGACGAGTGACGAGTGACAAGTTCCCGGACTGACTTGATTGTTTCGAACGCTCGAGCTTTCATCCGGCTGGCGGGCTCCCCAGGAATCGCGAATCGGAAAATCGGCCAATTAGAGAATACCCGGAAACCATTTCACCGCGTTGTCGTGGTAAAGCTTCCGGAGAATGGGCAGCGGCAGGCCGAGACCCTGCACTTTCCCGCGGTGCGCGGTTTCAACCATGCCGGTGGTGGCGAAGTACCGCCAATCGCGGGCGTAGTTCCGTTCCCACTCCTTCACCGTCGCGGCCGGATCGGCGTGCGGGCCGAAGTCGAAGTCGGTGGCATAGATCAGGCGATCCTGGTATCTGGTAATGAAGGCGATAATCTGGTCGCGAGGCTGCCTCATCACATACGGCATGCGCGCGGCAAGATCGACGGCGAAGTTCGGGTACTTGTCCAGGTGCCGGCCGATCTCTCCGAAATCGGCCTCCATGCTTCCCAGATGCGCCCCGACCACGCGCAAATCGGGGTTCCGCTCCAGGATGTGATCGCGAGCCTCGAGAATCGCCTGCTTCGAGGCGGGGTTGGCCTGCTTGTACATGTACCACTCGGGATGTTCCATGTAGTACGAGTAATCGGGCGCGGCGGGATTCGGCGGCTGCCAGAGCGTATCGGGATCCGCCACGTGGGCGATCAATGTCTTGTGATGCGCAGCGATGTCCTTGTAGATGGGCAGAAAGATGGAATCATCGGGAAGCACGTAACGGCCGTTCGCGCCCTTCAGCTCCATGCCGATGTTTTTCCAGATCTTCACCGCGATGGCGCCGCGAGCAAAATCCCCGTTGATTTGCCGGATGGCAGCCTCAGTGAACCCCGGATCGCGGAACTTATAGGGATCGAAGGTCGTGCACAGCGACGCGTGCCCGCCGCTCCCCTGGACCACGTCGAGCGCGGCGGCGCGCTCGGCGGCAAGGTTCTTCTGGAAACTGCTGTGATCGTCCACCACGCAGATGTCAACGATATGCAGGTGCAGGCGATCCAGCATGGCGAAGAACGCCGGCGCATTCTGAAAGACGTGCGTATGGGTGTCGATAGGCTCGAGCGCGGCGAATTGGCGCAGTTCGGCCGGCGAGAACCCCTGACGCGCTTCTGCGGCAGGGTGAGCCTGCGCCTCGTGACCCGCGCGTTGCGCTTTGATCGAGCTGGCAACGGCGACGGCGGCAACCAGCACAAGCACAAAACGGAATGATTGCATCCGAGAACCTCCTGGAAGTCAGACCCGGGGCGCGGCTGATCGCGGTGCAACGGCAAAGGCGCGAAGCGCCGCAAGCGAGCTCAAGCGCGGATGATAGCGCAATTCGGCCTGTCCACCGAGGATTATCTGCCCCGCATTGTTCCCCAGATGGTTTATGATGGCGGACGATGAAAGCGCTGTTGCTCGAAGACGTCCGCAAGCTGGTGATTCGCGACATCCCCGATCCGGCGGTGCCGCCGCGCGAGGTGCTGATCCGCGTCCAGGCGGTCGGCGTGTGCGGCACCGATCTGCACCTATATCGCGGGCACGGCAATTACAACTTTGATGCGCAAGGACGCCAGGTGCCGCTGACGGTGCACCCGCAGATCCTCGGGCACGAATTCACCGGCGAAGTTGTGGAGATCGGCCGGGAGGTGCGCGACCTGAAGCCCGGCGACCGCGTGATCTGCGACCAGGGACGCAATTGCCTGAGCCGGGGCCAGCGTCCGCTGTGCCGCTACTGCGCGTCGGGCGACTCGCACCAGTGCGTTCACTACGGCGAGCATGGCATCACGGGCCTGCCCGGGGCGCTGGCGGACTACATTGCCATGCCGGCGGTGAACTGCCTGCGCGTGCCCGGCTCGCTCGCCCCGGAACAGGCGGCGCTGGTGGAGCCGCTCGGCTGCGTGCTGCACGCCTGCGTTTGGCTGGAGCGCGCCCGCAACCGCTACACCTTCGAAGGCGAAGAACGCGTCCGGCACGTGCTGATCTGCGGCGCCGGGCCGGCGGGTCTGCTGTTCCTGCAGTACCTGCGCAACGTGAGAGGATTCAGCGGACCGATCCTGATCAGCGACAAGCGCGAAAAGAACCTCGAACTCGCGCGCCGGTTCGGCGGCACGCCGATCAACGTGGCGCGGCAGGACCTGCGCGCGGCTGTCGAGGAACTCACCCACGGCGAACGAGTGCAATATATGATCGACGCCTGCGGGGGCGCGCAGATTCTCGCCGACATTCCCGGCATTCTCGCCAAGCAGGGCACGGTGCTGATCTATGCCGCGGGACACAACGGGCGCGACACCAGCGTGATCGATCCCATTCTGTTTTTGGAGCCCACCCTGGTAGCGAGCGTGGGCGCTTCGGGGGGATTCGAGTCCGACGGCCGCCCCACCACCTACCGGGCGGCGCTCGAACTCGTGGCGAGCGGCCGGGTCCAGGTGCTGCCCTTCATCACTCACCACTATCAGGCGCTCGAACAGATCCAGGAGGCGTTCGAGAACGACTTCGGGCGCGAGGACTACATCAAAGGCGTGCTCCGGCGCAAGAACTAAGCGCGGCCGCTGCTGCCGGGTCATCGAAACGGCGGTTTCCGCCGCCCGTGGCCCCCCTGTGATTGACGCACCACCGGAAAATCCAAGTCATTGTGAATCAATAACCTAACGGCTTCGTTTGGTAATTTTTAAGCTTTTCTGCACCCCGGGGGCGGGCTGGCAGGGGCACTGACATCCGCGCGAGAACTGGACCATAGGCTCCATGTAGAGCCTAGCTAGGCTACACGTGGCATATAGGCATTGACAGCCTTTAACGGCAAAAGCCACACAGAGACACCCTGCGGCTCGAATGAGGACGCTACCCGAACACCGGGCTGTCCAGGACTACGGGTTTCGAAGGGCCAGGCACCATCCCCGGCGCCTCTGGTATACTTTTGATTTGGAGTGACCTTCGGGGCAGGGTGAGGGACAGCTCAGGCCGTCCCAATTCCCGATCGGCGGTAAAGCCCGCGAGGGATTGAAGACAGTGGCAGTGACAAGTGGCAAGTGACGAGCGAGAGGTGTCCCAACCCTCTCCTCACTTGGCACTCGTCACGTGTCACCGTTGTTCAGCCCACGATCCGGTGAAACTCCGGAGCCGACGGTATAGTCCGGATGGAAGAAGGTCGAGACGCGCGATGGCGTGTGCCTGCCGGTATGTCTGCCGACGGCAAGCAGACGCCGGCCGCAGTGGCAAGTTGAGGTGGCAGGATTGCGGTTTCTTCCCCACCCGCCACTGATCAGTGCGCCTCCTTCTGTTCCCGCCCCGAACCGGACTTCACCACCAGCGATGCGAATGAAGATACTCGTGCTACTGGCGATCTGCGCCACGCTGATACCGCGAGCGAGCGGCGCGCTTGCCGAAGACTGGGCGGGCCTCATCGAGGGATCCGTCACCGACCCTCAAGGCGCTCCGATCCCCGGGGCGAGCGTGCGCCTGGCGAACACCATGACGGGCGCCGAGCGCGGAACGGTGACCGACAACCGCGGCGCCTACAGCCTGCCTTTGGTGGCGGCCGGCACCTACGAGTTGGACATCTCGAAACAGGGCTTTGCGGGACACGATGAACCGGACGTGGTGGTACGCGTGGGCGCCACGCTGCGCATTGACGTCACAATGCGCCTGGCGCGGGAGCGGACCCAGGTAACCGTCCGGGCCGGCGGGAACCTGGTCAACACCGTGTCGCCGGAGGAGAGCGACGAAATCTCGCCACAGCGGGTACAGAACCTTCCGCTCGACGGCCGGCAGTTCGCCCAACTCGCGCTGCTGGCCGGAGGCGCCGTACCCCCCTACCCCAACAGCGCCACGCAGCAGTTCAACACCGCGGCGCTCGGCCTCGGGTTCTCGGTGGACGGCCAGCGTTCCGAGCGCAATAATTTCTCACTCGACGGCGTCACCATCATGGAGCCGTTCGCTTACAGCCTGACGGTAGACCCGTCGCTCGACGCCATTCGCGAGTTCCGCGTGGTGGAGAATTCGTATTCGGCGGCGCAGGGCATCGCCTCCGGGGCGCAAGTGGAAATCGTGACGCGCACGGGAACGAATCAGTTCTCGGGATCCGCCTACGAGTACTTCCGCAACAGCGCTTTGGACGCGCGCAATTTTTTCGATAATCCTTCCCTGCCGATTCCGCCGTACCGGCAGAATCAGTTTGGGGCGAGCCTGGGCGGACCGATCCGCCGCGATCGCACGTTTTTCTTTGGCAACTACGAGGGGCTGCGCATCGGCCAGAGCATTACCAACGAGACGCTGCTGCCGACGGCGGCCGAACGCAATGGGGATCTGAGCGGGATCAATCCGGCCACCGGCCAGCCGTTCCCAGCCATCATCAATCCGGCCACCGGGCAGCCATTTCCGGGAAACCAGATTCCGGTGCCCGCCATCAACCCGGTATCGGCGGCGCTCCTCGCGCGCGTGCCGCTGCCCAGCCCGTCGAACGCCGCTTCGAGCGCGCTCAACAGCATCGACACCGGCCTGCGCACCGTCCACGCCGACCAGTTCACGGTGCGCGTCGATCATCAGATCAACACCAAGGAGCAAATATTCGGGCGCTTTCTGCTCTTCAATAGCGCCCAACTGTTCCCCTTCGTGCCGGACGTGTTTGCGAACAATCCACCGGCGCCGCCGGGATTCGGCACGAACCACGACGACGTCGGGCGCAACCTGGCACTGGGCCTCACTTCCGTACTGAGCCCGACACTGGTCAACGATTTCCGCTTCGGGTATCAGTACTACCATGGGACCAAGGAAGCGCAGAACATCAGCAGCGGATTTCTGCCATCGGTCGGGATCACGCGCGCGCCGGGCGCCACCAACAACGGCATTCCTGCGATCAACATTCCCGGATATGGCGATCTCGGCGACAGCGACATTTTCCAGCCACAGATCCGCAAGAACCAGACATTTCAGTTCACCGACAGCCTGGTGTGGGTGAAAGGACGGCACACGTTCAGGTTCGGCGCCGACGTCCGGAGATTGCGCCTC
Source organism: Terriglobia bacterium (assembly GCA_035946575.1). Classification (GTDB taxonomy): domain Bacteria; phylum Acidobacteriota; class Terriglobia; order UBA7540; family UBA7540; genus Gp13-AA77. The sequence continues at coordinate 7,428 of DASYZG010000061.1, forward strand.
TTTTATCTCGTTGAAGACTTCGGACAGGGCGTGTTCGACTTCAGCGACGGCTTCAGTTCCGTCTCCGGCACCGCCTTCTCGGACTTTCTTCTAGGCCGCCCGTTTCTTTCCTTCGCGCAAGCCGGCAACTCGGGTGGCAACGACCGGACCGACTATTTCGGCGCCTACTTCACCGATGAATTCCACGCCACGCCGCGGCTCAGCCTGACGTACGGACTGCGCGAGGAGTTCTACTCGCCGGCGGTGAACATCGACGGGCGCGCTTCGATCCTCGATCCCACGAACGCCACGCGCTTCATCGTGCTCAACAATCACGGCCAGGCCGCGCCGATGATCGCGAATCCCACCGTCGGGCGGCTTACCTCGCTTTATGGTCTGAGCTACATCACCTCCGAGCAGGCGGGCCTGCCCGATTCGCTGATCCGGCCGGACCGGAACAATTGGGCGCCGCGCTTCGGCTTCGCCTACGACCTGACGGGCGACCGCAAGACCGCGCTGCGCGGCGGCGCGGGAATTTTCAATTCTCTGATGGAACTCGATTACATCTCGGAGACTCGCCTCTCTCCGCCCCTGACGGAGTTCCTCTTCGGGCTGGATCTCTGCCGGTTCTACGGTCCGGGTGCCTGCGGGCAGCCGTTCGCGCCACCGGTCCTTACCTACCCACTCGCCTACACGCTTGGCAATCAGCCACCGGACGCGGTTTCGTCACCTCCCGGCATCCGCAACGGCTACGTCTACGAGTGGAACCTCTCGCTCGAGCGCGAGCTGGGCCGCAATACCCAGCTCGAAATCAGCTACAACGGTTCCGACGGTCACCACCTGCCGCGCCGGTCGCTGCAAAACCAGGGCGTGCCGAACCTGCCGGACAAGCGCCAGGGGTACCACCCGCAGCCGGGCTCCAATCAATTCACGCGCGCCACCGACGTCAATTCCACTTACGCGGCGCTGGTGGTGCGGCTGACGCACCGCACGTCCCACGGACTCACATTCGAAGCCGGCTACACGTACGGCAAGTCGATCGACGACGGCTCGGGTCTGCAAGGCACGAGCCAGCCGCAAAACGTTTATGACATCGGCGCCGAGCGCGGGCTGTCCGATTTCGACGTCCGCCACCGCTTTGTGCTGTCGAACACCTGGGAGATTCCACTCGGTCCGGGACGGCGCTGGCTGACGCGCGGCGCCGCGGGGCGCGCGTTGGGAGGATGGCAGGCGTCGAATATCCTGACATTCGAGACGGGCCAGCCAATGACGGCGGTTCTCTCCACGGCTCTGAGCGGCACCGGATCGAACGGGACCGACCGGCCTGATCTGGTCGCGAATCCCAACCTGCCGGGGTTCGAGCGCCGTCCGGCCCACTGGTTCAATACCGCCTCGCTGGTGCCGCCGCCGATCTATAACGACTCCCAAGGCGCGTTCAGCATCCTCGGCGACGAAGGACGCAACGTGATCATCGGACCGGGTTACAGCGACTGGGACCTGAGCCTCGCACGCCGTTTCCGGCTGACGGAGCGCGGCGGCCTGGTGTTCCGCTCGGATTTCTTCAATCTGGCCAACCATCCGAATTTCGACCGCCCCGGGCTGATCGTGGGCACGTCGGATTTCGGCGTGGTGACCTCCGCGGAGAACGGGCGGGAGGTCCAATTCGCGTTACGGCTGGAATGGTAAAAGCAGCGCGACAACCTTCCTGCCCTCTCGGTTGAAAGCCCTTAACACGGAGGCCACAGAGGACTCATAGAGGGCGCAGAGAGATCATCCGCGAAGTCCGGACAATACCGGGCAGGTCAAGTGGCTTGACGCGTCCGGTAACTGTTCCCTAAACTTGATGTTGTGCCCCTTCAGTGAGGTGAACGTTTTCAATGCGCTTAAAGCAATTCTCAACGGCGCTTAAGCTGTCGTTCTGTATCTTTTTGGCGCTGGCGCCCGGTTCGCGCGCCCTTCTTTTCGGTCAGGAATCCCCATCATTCTTCCCGCTCAGCGAGATCCATCCCGGCTTGAAAGGCATCGGGAAAACGATCTTTCAGGGCGATCAAATGACCGAGTTCCAGGTGGAGGTACTCGGGATTCTGCGCGGCGTGCTGGCGCCGAAGCACGATGCCATCCTGGTGAAGCTCTCGGGACCTCAAGTGGAGAAGACCGGCGTCGTAGCCGGTATGAGCGGGAGTCCGGTTTACATCGACGGTAAACTGGTCGGCGCCGTGGCAGTTTCGTTCCCCTTTTCGAAGGAACCTTACGGCTTGGTCACACCCATCCAGGACATCGTGGCGGTGGCACCGCCGGCTGGGAACGATGGGAAGCAGGCTGCCCGGCCCGCCCCGGAAAACGCGCCGAGCGGACCCGGATTCGAATCGTCACTCGGGCACTTTGTTGGTGTTGAAGGGGGTACACCCGGAGAACTGCGCTTCGTTCCGGACCGGCCCGCGGCGTGGCCGGGCCTTGCCGGAACTCAGCCCGCGAACAGTTCGCGAGGCGCTCTGGTGGCGGCTATGCGCCTGCCGGTGCGATTCGGCGGCTTTGACGAGAAGCTGATCGAGCAGTATGCGCCGCAGTTCCGGGCGCTTGGCCTGGAGCCGCTGGCGGGCGGAGCATTAACCGGCGCACCCTCCGGCAACACTTCCGCAGGCGCATGGCCTCCGAGTGCCGCCGAGCTGGACAAAGTCCAGCCCGGGCAAATGATCAGCATGCTGTTTATGAGTGGCGACTTCAATCTGGCCGCCGACTGCACGGTGACGCTGCGCGAGGGCGACCGCGTGTATGCTTGCGGGCATCAGGTGTTTCAACTCGGCCAGACCGACATTCCCTTTGCGCCGGCGCACGTGCTCGCCACGATTCCGGCGCTAACCGTATCGTTTAAGGTCGACGATCCGGGCGCCCCGGTGGGCAGCATCCATCAGGACCGTTTTGGCGCCATCTACGGCAAGCTCGGCGACCAGGCACAGACGATTCCGGTGAGCATGAGCGTCAAGTCAGACCTCAATCGCACCGAGACGTATCGCTTCCGGGTGGCCGAGGCGCCCCTGATATCGCCGTTGCTGCTGCAGTTGGCCCTGGTCTCGGCGGTAGGCGCGACGGAGCGGACGCTCGGGCCATCCACCCTCTCTCTGAACGGAAAGATCAGGCTGACCGGCGGCGATTCGGTAAACATCGACAACGTGCTGGTCAGCGACTCGGGTCCGGCCAACGCCGCCGCGGCCATGGTCTCGGCGCCGCTCAACGCCTTGCTGACCAGCGATTTCCCCGGTCTGCATATCGAGGGCATCGACCTGAACATGAGCGTCAGTGACCAGAACCGCGCGGCCACACTGGAGTCGGCGTGGACGAGCAAGTTCGAGGTCCGGCCCGGCGATTCCATCGACGTCATGACCGTGGTGCGGACGCCGGCCGGCGAGTCGTTCACCCAAAGGATTCCCGTTACGATCCCGGCAAACGTGAACAGCAAGATGCTGGCGCTGGTCGTGGGCAGTGGCGCGGCCGCGGACGCGATCGAGGGCCGGTTGACGCCTCTGGCGTCCCCGCCCCGTGACCTCCACCGGATGGTGGACGCCCTGAACAAGATGCGGCGTAACAACCGGATATACGCGGTACTGCTCGCCCCGCAGCGGTCCTTCCGCCTGGCTGGAGACGAGTTCCCCGCCCCGCCTCCGTCCCTGCTGCAAACCTTCCTTTCGGATGCGGCATCTGCAGGCCGGGTGACCATGAGTTCGACGTCTGTTGTCGGCGACTTCGCGACCGACCCCACGCCCTACACCGTCACCGGGCAGCAGACGCTGCAGTTGAAGGTCATCAGCATGGGTGAATAGCACGTTAAAGCCGGAGCTTAAGCTTGGGATTCGAAAGCAGATCGAGGTGTCGCTTGAGTAAGAACGGAAACAGAGCCCGCGGAGCGTCGCGCGACGCGGGCAGACGCCCGGGAAAGGCACGCCGTGCCGCCTGGGCGCCCGCGGCCGCGCTCATCATGGCGGGTGTGACAGTCTGGGTCCTGCACCCCGCACGTTTCTCGGCCAGCCAGACGCAGTTCTGGCAGGTGGGTGCCTTTGACGAGTTTCTCCGCGGCACCCTGCATGACGTCTCCCTGAACCAGGAGGGATCGTTGCAGCTTGCGCCCCCGATCCAAGCCTACTTTGATCCGGAGCAGTCCCTGGCGCTGTCGCTCGCTTCGGGTCCCGGCGGCCGGTTCTACGTGGGCACGGGTCACCAGGGCAAGGTCTTCCGCGTCGATAGTGAGGGCCAGGGCAAGCTCCTGTTTCAGGCTCCCGAGCCCGAAATTCTGGCTATCGCTATCGCCCCTGATGGCGACGTTTATGCCGCCAGTTCGCCTCAAGGCAAGATCTATCGCATTGCGCCGGATGGCAAGTCGAGCGTCTTCTTTGATCCAAAAGAAAAGTACATCTGGTCGCTGGTGTTCGACGCGCACGGGCATCTCTACGCCGGAACCGGCGACGCCGGCAAGATCTATGAGGTCGGCACGGACGGAAAAGGCCGCGTTTTCTACGACACGCGGCAGACCCACGTGATCTGCCTGGCGGTGGATGCCAAGGGCAACCTGCTGGCCGGCAGCGATCCCAACGGGCTGATTTTCCGCATCACCCCGGAAGGCAAAGGCTTTGTGCTCTACAAGGCCGATTTTCCCGAAGTTCACGCGCTCGCCCTGGCTCCCGGCGGCGACGTTTATGCCGCAGCCCTGGGAGGTAACGGAGCTTCACCGACGACGCCGTTTTTCGTTCCCCCCGCTCCAACTCAGCCTCAGCCCGCGGGTGTTACTACCGTCACCGTAACGGCTTCGGGCGGCAACGCGTCCGAAGGGAACGGAGAGAATTCAGCTCAGCAGACGCCGACGCCTCAACCGGCTCCGCCGCGGCCGCCTTCGATTACTTCCGAGCACATCTCGCCGAGCTTCAATCGTACGGGTCCGGGGAACTTCACCCCGCCCGCGGCGCCACAAGGGCGGGGCGAACTCGTCCGAATTTCTCCGGACAACTCCGTCGAGACGCTGTGGACGTCGGACCGGGAGAGCATCTTCGGGCTGACACTCGACGGTCGAAACGTACTGTTCTCCACTGACGGCAGCGGGCGCATCTTCCGGTTGAGCCCCTCCGCGGACGGTCCCCTCCTGACCCTGATGACGGAAACTCGCGAAGCGCAGGCTACGCGGCTCCTGGTGGAAGGCAGCAGCGTCTATGTGGCAACCAGCAATGTCGCCAAGTTGTTTCGGCTGGGTAGCGGCGCGGCCCAGGAGGGCAGCTACGAGTCCCCGGTGAAAGACACCAAATTCGTCTCGCATTGGGGAAACCTGAGCTGGCGTTCGCAGGCGCCCGGCGGGTCTTCGCTCGAACTTTACACGCGCGCCGGGAACTCCGAGCACCCGGACGCAACCTGGAGCGACTGGGCGGGACCTTATTCCAACGCAGACGGCAGTCGCGTCACCAGCCCCGCCGCTCGCTACGTCCAGTGGAAGGCCCTTTTCAAAGGCAAGGATGGCGAAACGCCCCGGCTTGATGATGTGACCCTGGCCTATCTCAATGAGAACCTGCCGCCGGCGGTCCGCTCGCTCGACGTCAACAGCAATGGCGGCCCCTTGCCTTCGGGTGTGCCCAATATTTCCGTCGGCAACTCCGGCAGCAGTTACGGCGGAGGCGCGCCCCAGACGGAGCACAAGACCACCATCGCCTGGCAGGCTGATGACCCCAACGGCGACCGCCTGACCTATTCCCTTTACCTGAGGGCCTCTGATGAGAGGGACTGGCACCTGCTCAAGGACCGCCTTCATGAGAACAACTATACGCTTGACGGCTCCGCGCTGCCGGACGGCGAGTACGTGGCACGGGTGGTGGCTTCGGACGCAGAATCGAATCCGCCCGGCCAGGCACGGGCGGCCGAGCTGGTCAGCTCTCCCTTCTGGATCGTCAACACACCGCCGAGAATCGAAGTCACGTCCAAGCAAGTCCAAAGAGGAGGGGCGGAAATCCACTTCCGGGCGAGTACTTCAATCTCGCCGTTGCGGGCGGCCGAGGTTTCCCTGGACGGCTCTCCCTGGAAGGCGGCGGCGGCCGATGACGGTATTATCGATTCGCGGGTCGAGACGTTCACGGTCACTGTCCCGGAGCTCGCGCCCGGCGAGCACGAAGTGCTGTTGCGGGCCACCGACATCGCGGGAAACACGGGCACCGGGAGAGCGGTCCTGCTGTCCGGCGGGGAATAATTCAGGCATTAACTGCGATGAGCGATAGAGCGGTCCTCCGATTGTCAGGCCGCCCGCGCAGCCGGGGATAAGAGCTGTAGCCGCGGGTCAGAGACCCTAGCTGCAGCTTCTGACAACAGTAAAAACGTACAACTCATCTCGTAAGCGCTGCATCTCATTCGTCGGATTGGACGCAGCGAACATTGAGAGTCATTGGCCTCAACACAGAGTCGATCTTCGAAGGCGGCGTCCGATGCCGAACTGATCGCGCGGGCACAGCGCGGCGACGAAGAGGCGTTTGCCGCTCTTTTCGAGGTGCACAAGCGGCGTGTTTATTCCCTTTGTCTGCGCATGACCGGCGACACGGCGGAAGCGGAGGACCTGGCGCAGGAAGCCTTCCTGCAGCTGTTCCGAAAAATCGCGACCTTCCGCGGCGAGTCGGCTTTTTCCACCTGGCTGCATCGCCTGGTGGTGAACGTCGTCTTGATGCACCTGCGCAAGAAAGGACTGCAGCAGGTATCGCTCGACGAGCCGGACGCCTCGCAGGATGAACCCGTCAGGCGCGAATACGGCGATGACGACAAACGCTTGCTGCACGCCATCGATCGCATTACACTGTCGCGGGCGATCGAAGGCCTGCCGCCCGGTTACCGGGCGGTGCTGGTGCTGCATGATGTGGAGGGTTACGAGCACAACGAGATCGCGCAGATTTTGAATTGTTCTGTAGGCAACTCAAAGTCGCAGCTTCACAAAGCGAGGTTGAAACTCCGCGAACTACTCAGAAGCCAGCGATTGCCAGCGTCGATGGGTGGTGCTTAAAACCGCCACCCGGGTGAAATGGGGTCGGGAACGAAGGACACGAAGTCATGTTACAGCAAGGGGGCAATGGAGCGGCGCAGCGGGCGGCTGCCGCCTGCCGCAGCTTTGACGCCCAATTGAGCGATTACCTGGAGGGCGCCGACCGGCCCGAGGTCACTACTCACGCGGCTGATTGTGAATTCTGCGGAGCTTTCCTTGCCGACCTGCTGCTGGCGCGGTCAGCTTGCGGTGAACTGCCGGAAGCCGCGCTGGTCGAGGAGCCCCCGGCCCGCATCTGGGCCAATGTAAGAGCGACCCTGGTTGCCGAAGGCTTGATTCATCCGCCCGGCCGGCAGCGTGCGTGGTTGGAATGGCTTCTGACGCCGGCGCCGGCGGCCGCCCTGACCGCCGTGATCCTGCTGTCATTGTTCGCCGCGCGCTCTTTGGTCCATGAACATCGTCAGGCGGTCAAAGACGTCGCTGAATTGGTTGTCGGACGCGACGTGATCGCGAACGTCTCCCAGATGGAAGCGGCTTTCCGGGCGCAATCCGCCCGCCTCAACCCCACGATCGAACGGGCCTACGAAGAGGACCTCGCGTCCCTCGACGGGGAAATCAAAGAGTGCAAAGACACTTTGGCCCGGCAACCCGAAGATGATCTGTCGCGTGAATACCTGGCTTCGGCTTACACTCAAAAGGCTCGGGTTTTGGAATCGGCTCTGGAGTTGGGGGATAGCGATGCCCGGTAGGCGCCCGTTTGAACATCGTGCCGTAGCCTGTCTTTCTGCAGCCTTGGCGCTGCTCGTTTCCGCCGGTATTCTACCGGCGGCCGGTCAGGGCCGCGTGGAGAAGAGCTTCCGCGCCATTCCCAATTGCCGCATCCATATTTCGAACCCCACCGGGGGCGCCATCGTGGTGCGCGGCTGGGATAAAGCGGAAGTGCATGCCGTGTGCGTGACGAACTCGCCGAAGGTGGAAGTCGATTCCGAGCCCACGCCCGCGAACGCCGAGGCCGAAAGGCTCGATTTTGCCACCCACGTTCTCAATCCTCAGGCCACCCTTCAGGAGAGAATGGTCAGCTACGAGTTGGACGTCCCCAGGGACTCCAACCTGGTGATCAGCAGCCCGGAGGGAAGCATCAGCGTCGAGAACATCAGTGGTGATGACTGGATCAACTCCGTAAAGGCTGCCATTTCAGTGACCGATGGAGCCGGCCTGATTCAAGTCCGGTCTCTGAATGGCGACATTAACCTCGTCCGTCCCTCCGGACACATCGAAGCCACCTCGATCATGGGCAATCTAACCATTACCGGCTCGCACAGCCAGAAGATCAACGCTCAGACGGAATCGGGAAAGATCACGTTTGACGGGGATTTCCTGCCCATCGGCGACTATCTCCTGAAGACGTATGCGGGTGATATCAACGTAATTTGTCCCAGTAGCGACTCCTTCTCGCTGGACGCGCAGAGCCTTCGCGGCAAGATGGATAATCAGTTCAAACTGCGGCGCAAGTCCCACGTCCCTTATTCCCGACTAGGCGGCTCGAGCTCCTTCGGCACTAATGGACCCGGCGAGGCCAGCGTAACGGTGAAGTCTTACAGCGGGGCCATCCACATGCGTCCGCGCCCCTGAGGGTGTTATCCGGCAATTCCTGCCGCGACCGCGTCGTTCGGCCCGCGATGGTTGGGCCCGCCCTCGGTGTCACCCCGGGGCAAATTCGCTACAATGAGAACTGGCCGTGCTTTGGCCACGCATTTCCCATGGGGTCGACTCGTCCGCGGTTAATCTATCTGGTGGGTTTTATGGGGGCCGGCAAGTCGTCGGTCGGCGCGAGTCTGGCTGAGGTCCTGAAGTGGCCGTTCATTGACCTTGACACGACGATCGAGGCCGGCCAGGGTCTGACCATTCGCCAGATTTTCGAGCAGGCGGGCGAGCCCTTCTTCAGGGCCGTCGAGCGGGCCGCGCTGGAGGAGGTGATCAAGACAGAACCGGCGGTGGTGGCGCTCGGCGGAGGCACATTCGCTCAGCCGTCCAATCTCGAACTGATCCAGGCGCGCGGCGGACCCACAATCTGGCTCGAGTGCGCGCCCGAAGAACTTTACCGGCGCTGTCAGGGGATCACGAATCGTCCACTGTTCCGCGATCGCGCCAGCTTCGACCACCTTCTGCAGCAGCGGCTGCCCTATTACGAGCGCGCCGAGTACAGGGTTTCGACCGACGGGCACACGGCAGGGCAGATCGCCGAGCAGATTCTGAGCCTTCACCTCTTTTGACGGCAAATCTGCCGGCGCGGTCTCTTTGCTCTAATCTTCGCTCTTGACAGCCGGAGCCCTCAACTACAAAGATATTCTCTCAGCGATTGATATGCGGGCGCATCGACCTCAACGCGCCGAACGATTCCTCATCAACCGCACCATCAATCAGCCCCGGCTACACGTCACGTTCTTTTGTTTTGGAAGAGACCGCGGAGTCCGGGTACCCAGCCCTCCCGCGACTTCTCGCTTTGCATCGGTACAGGAGAAAGCCTATGAGATTAGGGGAAATTGCCGCTCGACTCGACTGCGCTCTAGAAGGACCGCCGGACCTCGAGGTTGAAGGCGTGGCCGGGCTCGAAGAAGCGTCGGGTCGCGAGCTCGCCTTTCTTGCTAACCCGCGTTACTACCAGAAGGCGCAGGCCACCAACGCCGGCGCAGTGATTGTTGATAAGACCACCCGCCTGCCGGGAAAAACCCTGCTGCGCTCCACAAATCCTTATCTGGCTTTTGCCCGCGCCGTCGAGTTTTTTGCCGATCTGCCCCGGCCTCGAGCCAGCGTCCACCCCACCGCGGTCATCGCGCCCAGCGCCCGGATCGGGCGGAATCCATCCATCGGTCCCTACGTCGTCGTTGAGGACGAGGTCGTGATCGGCGACGATTGTGTCCTCAAGAGCTTCGCGGTCATTTACCGCGGAGCGCGCATCGGCAAGCGCTTCACCGCGCATTCGCACGCCGTGGTCCGTGAGAACGTCCAGGTGGGGGACGATGTGATCCTGCAGAACGGTGCGGTGCTGGGCAGCGACGGATTTGGATTCGCCCGCCAGGCGGACGGGTCCTACTACAAGATTGCCGCGGCCGGCGGCCTGGTCGTGGAAGACGGTGTCGAGGTCCAGGCCAATTCGTGCATCGACCGCGCCACCGTCGGCGAGACGCGGCTGCGCCGCGGCGTCAAGGTTGATAATCTGGTCCAGATCGGGCACGGCTGCGATATCGGCGAGCACACGCTGCTCTGCGGACAGGTGGGGCTCGCCGGGAGCTCCAGGCTGGGCCGCGAAGTCGTCTTCGCCGGGCAGTCCGCTTCCGCCGGACACTTGAGCGTCGGCGACCGTGTGATCGTCACGGCGCAATCCGGGGTCGGAGGCGACGTGGAGTCCGGCAAGATCGTCTCGGGCTCACCGGCCATCGACAACACCCGCTGGCTCAGGTGCACCGCAATCTACGCCAAGCTGCCCGAGATTTACTCGGCCTTCCGCAAGATTCGCGATCGCGTCGGACTGGCGAGCTCGGAGACTGCGCAGTGAATGGGCAAAGCCGCAGCTGCCGGCGGTGAGGACACCGCCGCTACAGCTGTGACGAATCTCACGATTACGAGTGACTGAAATCACCCCGGAAGGTGCTCCCGGGGCGACAAGCTGGCTCTTGAGAGACGCGCATCTTAGAGAGATGGCGACAGCAGAACCGAACCGCTGGAAATCGTCGCCCGATCTTTCAAGCCTGGTATTGAGAAGGTCGATCGGCAGGGCGCAAGCCCGGTTGGGAGGAAACGTATGATCGTCGGCGTGCCCAAAGAGAGCTTTCCCGGGGAACGGCGAGTGGCGCTGGTGCCGGCCGCGCTTCCGGCACTGACCAAGGCCGGACTCGAGGTGGTGATCCAGGCAGGCGCAGGCGCGAGCGCCGGCTACCCCGACGCGGAATACACGTCGAAGGGCGCCAAGGTTCTGCCCGCCCGCGCCGAGGTCTTCCAGACAGCCGACGTCATCACGCAGGTGCTCTGCTATGGCTCGAACGACAGCACCGGCCGGGACGATCTGCCGCTGTTGCGCAAGGGCCAGGTGCTGATGGGCTTTCTCCGTCCCTTCGGTACGCTTGAGACCGTGCAGGAGATCGCGGCCACGGGCGTGACTTCGTTCACAGTCGAGCTGATTCCTCGTATCACGCGCGCCCAGAGCATGGACGCGTTGTCGTCGATGGCGACCATCTGCGGCTACAAAGCCGTCCTGCTGGCCGCCGATACCTTGCCCAAGATTTTCCCCATGATGACCACCGCCGCGGGCACCATTTCGCCCAGCCGGGTGTTTATTATCGGGTGCGGCGTGGCGGGCCTGCAGGCGATCTCGACAGCGCGGCGCCTGGGCGCGGTCGCTTCGGCGTACGACATGCGTCCGGTCGTGAAGGAACAGGTGCAGAGCCTCGGCGGGCGATTCGTCGAGCTGGCCATCGAGGCCAAGGGCGCGCAAGACGCCCGGGGCTACGGCGTGGCCCAGGACGAGAGCTTTTACCAGCGCCAGCGCGAGTTGCTCGGCAATGTGGTGGCTGAGAGCGACGTGGTGATCACGGCCGCCGTCATTCCCGGCAAGAGGTCACCTGTACTGGTCACCAGGGATATGGTGCAGAGGATGGCGCCGGGCTCGGTCATCGTCGATCTCGCGGCCGAGCGGGGGGGCAACTGCGAACTGACGCGCTCCGGCGAAGTCGTGGTGGAGCACGACGTGACGATCATGGGCTACATCAACCTGGCGAGCTACGTGCCGCACCACGCCAGCCAGATGTACGCTCGCAACCTGACCACGTTCCTTACGCACCTGGTGAAGGGCGGCAAACTGGAACTGAAGCTCGACGATCAGATCACTGCTGACACCCTGCTCACGCGCGACGGGCAGATCGTCAACGCCATGGTGCAGAAATTCTTCAATCTGACCCCGTCCGCCGCCGCGCAGGGTCAGGGCTAGGCTGTAGCGGCGCTGTCCTCAGCGCCGGATGCGTAGGCTGTAGCGGCGGTCTGTGACCGCCGGCAAAAAGCAGATGCCTCGCTCCTCTCGGAATCAGCATTCTCGGAATGCCGCACCTTTCCCGGTCATGCGTCATCCTGAGCGAAGCGAAGGATCTCGGCATTCAGAAGCAGCGTGGAAGTTGCAATCCAGGAGGTGAACGTGCCTGTTGGTTTCACCGAAAGTCTCTACGTCTTTGTTCTGGCGGGATTCCTCGGCTTTGAGGTCATCAAGCGGGTCTCGCCCCTGCTACACACGCCGCTGATGTCTCTCACCAACGCCCTCGACGCCATCGTGGTGATTGCCGCCATCATCATCTGCGGACGCCATGAGTCTACTCTCTCCACCATCCTCGGCGCGGTCGCGGTCGCGGCGGCTTTCAGCAACATGATCGGCGGGTTCCTCATCACCGACCGCATGCTGCGGATGTTCAAACTGAGCGGGCGTAAAAAACAATGACTACCACACTGGCAGCGGCACAGTATGTTGATTTTGCCTATATTCTCGCCATCGCGCTCTTCATCCTGTCGCTCAAGTGGCTGAGTTCGCCGGCCACCGCGCGTCATGGCGTCCTCGCCGGTGAGATTGGAGCGGCGGTGGCGGTGGTCACCACCTTCTTCAATCCCGAACTGGTCGAGTTCAAGTGGATCTTTATCGCGCTGCTGGTCGGCGTGATCATCGGCATCCCCCTGGGCCTTGTTCCCATGACGGCGGTGCCGCAACGGACCGCCATGAGCCACGCCTTCGGCGCGCTCGCGGCGTCGCTGATCGGCATTTCCGAGTACTACGTGCAAACCCCCCGGATCACCAAGTTCGGCATGGTCGAGATCGCGCTGGAAGTGATCATAGGGTCGCTCAGCTTCACCGGGAGCTTGATTGCCGCCGGCAAGCTGCAGGAGATCCTCCCCCAGCGGCCCATCGTCTACAAGGGTCAGAACATCATCAGCCTCGCCGTACTCAGCAGCGCCGTGATCCTGGCCCTGGTGCTGATGTTCAATCCCGGCCTGACGCTGCTTTTCCCCGTCATGGTGGCGGTATCGCTGTGCTTCGGTTTTCTGCTGGTGATGCCGATCGGCGGCGCTGACATGCCGACCGTGATCTCTCTCCTGAACTCCTACGTCGGGCTCTCGGCCGCCTTGCTCGGTTTCGTGCTCAACAGCCGCGTGCTGGTGGTTGCCGGAGCGCTCGACGGATCGTCGGGCTTCATCCTGTCCGTGATCATGTGCAAGGCCATGAACCGGTCGTTCACCAACGTCCTCTTCGGCGCTTTCGGACAGCTTCAGGTCTCGGCGGCCGGAGAAAAGGAGGAACGCACCGTACGCAGCGCCTCGCCCGAAGAAGCGGCGCAGATCCTGGGCTCGGCGAACTCGGTGATCGTGGTTCCCGGCTACGGTATGGCGGTGGCGCAGGCGCAGCACAAGGTCCGCGAAATGTTCGACGTCCTCACCAAGAAGGGCATCGACATGAGGTTCGCCATCCACCCCGTCGCCGGCCGCATGCCCGGCCACATGAATGTGCTGCTGGCGGAGGCCGATGTTCCCTACGACAAGCTCATCGACATGGAAACGGCCAATAGCGAAATGCCCCAGACGGACGTGGCGCTGATCATCGGCGCCAATGACGTTACCAACCCCGCGGCCAAAACCGATCAGGGCAGCCCCATCTATGGCATGCCGGTCATCGAGGTCGATAAGGCCCGCACCAGCATGGTGATCAAGCGCAGCCTGAACCCCGGCTTCGCCGGCATCGACAATCCGCTGTATTACATGGATAAGACGCTGATGCTCTTCGGCGACGCCAAGAAGTTCGTCAGCGACATCGTGCACGAGCTGAGCGGAGGCGGCGGGCACTGATTCTAGCGTGGCTTTTTTTCAATCTGGGATTTTGGATCTGAATTCTGCACTCGCGGACCCGCCGTTAGGGTCCGCGGCTTTTTTCAGCATCGAAATTCCGCAGCCGTACCGCTCAGCTCGCCGCAATGCTAGAATGCGCTTGAGCGCGAGGGAACAACTCATGGGTTACGAAGGTCGCATCGTTATTGATCCGGAGATACTGTGCGGAAAGCCCGTTGTGAAGGGCACACGCCTGGCAGTGGAGTTCATCGTCGATCTTCTTGCCCAGGGCTGGAGTGAAGGCGACATACTCAAGAACTGCCCGGGGATGACGCACGATGATCTGCTGGCTTGCCTGGCCTGCGCGAGCGCCGTTTTGCGCGCAGAAAAGGTCTATCCGATCACTGTTCCCTGATGCGTAACCACCGAAAAGTACCCAGCCCAATTGGTTTGCTCTGCCGGGGTGGCAGCAGAAGTTTGGCAGTTCCAGGAGTCCAAAAGCGGAAGGGGGGTTCGTTTCCAGAGCACCAGCCGACAAAGCCCCTCACCCGGCTCTCCCGCCCGGAGATCGCGCAAGTTATCCAGGATCTCGCTACCACGCCGGGCGTCGTTCTTACCGAGGCACGCGCCGTAGCACTGGCTGCCGATTTTTTTGGCCGACATGGTATCGACTTCGCGGACGCCTATCTGGCCGCGCTCGCCGCGAAGACAGAATATCGGCTCTCGCAACGTTCAACAGGCATGATTTCCGCCGGTTCTCCTGGCTCAACTTGACTCCCTGAGCGCGTGCTCCGATTTAATCCGAGTGCTCCGGACTCGCCTGACCCGCTCAGAATAGGCCGAAGCCGCGGCCCTACCGCTTTCTCGTCCCTTCCAGGTGCCAAGCTCACAGGGTTGGATGTGGCCACAGCGGGGCCGGCGAAAGGCAACGCGAAATCAATAGTCGACTGAAACGCTGCGAGCCCCCACATCACTAATTCACCGGACGCGGCGGAAGGGCGGGGCGAGTGTTGAAGAAATAGGCCCGCAGAGGCCTGACCTTGCACGCAGGTCGGGGCCTGCAACTGCCCGCCCGACGCCAGGCGGCGAACGACATCTCAACGATCTTCCGAGTCGGAGTAGGGATCATGGTCACCCATAACCCCCTCCACAGATCCGGACGAGCGGGTTTCCCGCATCCGGCTCTTGCCTCAGGTGATGACGCCCATGCGGCGCAAGGGATAGTTATGGGAGATGCGTACGGGTGGAAGCC
>DASYZG010000062.1:0-13722 GCA_035946575.1 Terriglobia bacterium
CACCGCTCGAAGCGCCTCAGAACCTTCTGCATTTTTGGGGGAATGTCGAGCGACTCTGTGGGCATCGTCGATCCTCCTGGGGCAGACCGACGTTATCAACTAAGGGTAGGCCGAGTCACGCAGCCTTACCGAAAGGACACATTCCTCGTAGGCATCCATCAGCGCCTTGGCCCGCAATCCCGGACGCGGTCCATAAATGATCTTGAGGTAGGCGGGCCCTTCGCTCGCGAATCCCTGCACCTGGACCAGGGCGTCGAAGGCCTCGAGACACGGGACGAGGCGCGCGAACTTGGGCGGCGAGTCGTGCAAGCCGGCCATGCCCAGTTCAGAGATCAGGGACGGTTCCAGTTCCTGAAGCCGCCCTGCTTCCATGCGCGCGTCGGTCTCCTCGTCGCGCGCCTGTTTTTCACGGCGATGGAATGCCCGCCGGGCCACGTCGCCGAGAATCAGCAGGCGCAGACGCCAGCGGATCTCCGCCATGTCGGTCACCAGCATGTCCTCGAAGGCGTCACGTGGCCCGAGGGTCCGGCGCAGATCGGCCAGCATGGCCTCGAATTCCTCCGGCTTCTCGCCGAGCGCGGCCATCAGCCCGCGCATGCGCTCGGCGCGGCCCCAGTTTTTGGCGTTATAGCGCGAAACTGATTTGCCGCGCACGGTCCTGGGTCCGGTGGACTTACGGGCATTGGCTCGATTGGCAACTGCCATGGCACTACTTGTTCCTTTTTGCAACAAAGACATTGTTTTTCTCCCTTCTTTGAAGGCTAACCTCTTGCTCGTTAGCAACCTAACGGCTTTGACTTCGTAACCTGCCTGTTTTCAGCAATCTAACGGCTTTGAAGCCCTATGAAAAATGGAAGTGCGTTATTTTTCAATAACCTAACGGCTTCGTTTTGCCGGTTTTTGTGCCCTCTCTCCTCTTGTCCTCCCCAACCCGCGGGCCCGTGGGAGCCCATTGAAGTAGTGTGAACGCAAAATTTGGGACAATGGAGAAAAGTGAGAAAAGTGAGAAAATTTGGAAAATTTATTTTCGTAGTGTTTTCAGCGAGTTAGATCGTGGAGGGGTCACTGCACCGGCGCGCCGCCCGGCCCGCATCATTGCCGACCCCCAGCCCGCGCAGCGGGCGGAAGGATTCCCGCGCTCCACGCGACTTGCGTCCGCCGGGCACATTCGGCAGCCACTTTCCAAAGATCGGCCATTTGTGAAAAGATTGCTGTTCACAATCACGACTGAGTTGGCGGGGTACGGCGACAGCGCACGGGCGATAACGGCCTGGATGGCTGTGCCCCGGATTTCGGGAGGATTCGATGCAACATCGTCGTCTGGCTCTCGTGCTTGCCGCAGGCTTGATTTCGTGCGGGACGGCCCGATCCCAGGACGCTTCTGCGGTCCCGAACGGCCCGGAGCGCCAGGAATCGGCCGTGCCGGCTTCGAGTTCGGAGACGGCACCGATGCCGGGAACCTATGACGCGAGCTGGTTCAAGGGCATGAAGTGGCGCCTGATCGGACCCTATCGCGGCGGACGCGCGCTGGCCGTGACGGGCGTACGCGGCCAGCCGGACGTGTTCTACATGGGCGCAGTCAGCGGCGGTGTGTGGAAAACGGCCGACGCGGGCAACACCTGGATACCGCTGACCGATAAAGAGCCGATCGCCTCCATCGGCAGCATCGCCGTGCCGGACTCCGACCCCAACGTGATCTACGTCGGCACCGGCGAAGGCTGCCCGCGCGGCGACGTCACCTATGGCAACGGCGTGTGGAAGTCGCTCGACGCCGGCAGGACGTGGGTGCATCTCGGACTCGAACAGACCGAGACCATCCCGAAGCTCATCGTAAGTCCGAAGAATGCCAACGAAGTGTTTGTGGCGGCGCTCGGGCACATTTTCGGGCCGAATCCCGATCGCGGCGTCTACAAGTCGCTGGACGGGGGGAAGACGTGGAGGAAAGTGCTGTACAAGGACGAGAAGACGGGGGCGGTGGACGTCACCTTTGATCCCTCGAATCCGCACGTGCTGTTCGCCGCTCTCTGGCAGGTGAACCGGACGCCGTACAGTCTGGCGAGCGGCGGACCGGGCAGCGGGTTATACAAATCGACCGACGACGGCGAGACCTGGAAGGAACTGCGGGGCCACGGGCTGCCCTCGGGCATCTGGGGCCGCGTGGGGGTGTCGGTGTCGCGCGCGGATGGCAATCGCGTCTACGCGCTCATCGAGGCGGCGCAAGGCGGGCTCTACCGCTCCGACGATGGCGGCGACTCCTGGACGTTGATCAACGCCGATCACAAGCTCTGGCAGCGCGCCTGGTACTACATGCACGTCTTCGCCGACCCGAAATCGGTGGACACCCTGTACGTGCTCAACGTAAGCATGTGTCGCTCGACCGACGGCGGCAAGACCTTTTACCCCTTGCATCCGCCGCACGGCGACACGCACGGGCTGTGGATCGATCCCGTCGATCCGCGGCGCCTGATCAACGGCAACGACGGCGGAGCGACCATCTCCATGGATGGCGGCGCAACCTGGTCGAGCGTGTACAACCAGCCCACGGCCGAGTTCTATCACGTGATCGCCGACAACGATTTCCCTTACCACGTCTATGGGGCGCAGCAGGACAACAGCAGCATCGCCATCGCCACCCGCAGCGATGACGGCGTGATCGACCGCCGCGATTACTACTCGGTGCGCGGCGGCGAGAGCGGGTACATCGCGCCCTACCCGCCCGACCCTGACATCGTTTATTCGGGCGACTACGAGGGCGGAATTGACCGGTTCAACAAGCACACGCAGGAGGTGAAAAGCGTAGGGCCGTGGCCCATCATCACCGATGGCGGGGGAGCGGCCATTCTCAAATACCGCGCCCAGTGGACGGCGCCGATCGTGATCTCGCCGCACGATCCGAACGTGATCTATTTCGGCATGCAGACGGTCATGAAGAGCAGCGACGCCGGCCAGAGCTGGACCGCGATCAGTCCTGACCTCACGCGCAACGACAAATCGAAGCAGCAGGTCTCCGGCGGGCCGATCAGCAAGGACGATACGGGCACGGAGTACTACGACACGGTCTTCACCATCGCGGCGTCGCCGGTCGAGAAGGGCCTGATCTGGGCCGGCAGCGATGACGGCCTGGTGCACCTGACGCGCGACGGAGGAAACAACTGGGCGGACGTCACGCCCAAACAGATGCCGGAATGGAGCCTGGTGAGCCTCATCGAAGCGTCGCCCCACGATGCCGGGACCGCCTATCTGGCCGTTGACAGGCACCGCCTCGACGACCATCGGCCGTATATCTACCGCACCACCGACTTCGGCCAGAGCTGGACCAGGATCACCGAGGGCATCCCGCCGCAGAGCTACGTCCACGCCGTGCGCGAGGATCCCGCCCGCCAGGGGCTGCTTTACGCCGGCACCGAAACCGGCGTGTTTGTTTCCTTCGACGACGGCGCGCACTGGCAATCACTGGAGCTGAACCTGCCGAGAGCGCCCGTTCACGATCTCACGGTTCACGGCGGCGATCTGATCATCGCGACGCACGGCCGTTCGTTCTGGGTGCTGGATGACCTCTCGCCCCTGCGCGAACTCTCGAGGGAGGTCACGGCGAAATCGGTCTATCTCTTCAAGCCGCGCCTGGCGATTCAAAGCCAGATCCATCACCGCCCCGCCCTGGGGCAGCCGGTGGGCGAGAATCCACCGACCGGAGCGACGTTCTACTACTATCTGAAGTCCGCCCCGCCGGCAGGCCAGGAAATTACCCTCGAGGTCCTCGACAGCCAGGGCCGCACGGTGCGGAAGTACTCGAGCAGGAAGCCGGCCGCCACGCAACCTGCGGAAGCGGAGGAAGAGGAGGCGGAAGAGGGCGAGCGGACCTCCAATGAACCTCTGCCGGCAGAGCCGGGTTTGAACCGGTTCAACTGGGACTTGCGCTACGCACCGGCGGTCAAGGTGCCAGGCTATTCGCTCTGGGATTACGAAGGAGGAATCAAGGGGCCGTATGCCGTGCCGGGAACGTATCAGCTCCGGCTCAGCGCCGGCGGCCAGACACTCACCGAGCCGCTCGACGTGAAAATGGACCCCAGAGTGAAGGCGTCCGCCGACGATCTCAAGCAGCAATTCGACCTGGCCATGCAGATTCAAAGCCGGCTCTCCGAGCTCGATGCGACGGTGAACCAGATCCGGAGCCTCCACGGGCAGCTCCAGCAGCTCGACCGGGAGCTGACCGGGAGCGCAGACGCTCGCGAAATCGACGCCGCGTCCAGGGATCTCGATAAGAAGCTGAGCGCGGTGCAAGACAAGCTGATGAACCCCAGGATCACCGCCAGCGAAGATTCGCTGAACTACCCCATCGAACTCGACGGGAAGCTGGGGGCGCTGGAAATCGCGGTGGAGAGCGCCTTCGGCGCGCCCACGGAAGGAACGCGACAGGCGTATGCCGATCTGAGCGGCCAGCTCGATTCGCAACTGGCGGTCTGGAGGAATATCGAGAGCAAGGATGTGGTGGCGTTCAACGATCTCGCGCGGCGCGACAAGGTTCAGGCGATCGTGGTTCCGGTCACGGGTTCCGGAAGCGGCGCTTCGGCGCGCAAGTAGGAACCTGAGTCCACATCCGAACGCGCCACAGGGAAATCAAGAAGAGAGCTTCCAACACAGAGTCCACGGAGGATTCAGAGAGGTCACAGAGAAGAAGCGTGGCTCGCCGCCAGGCACTCGCGACCAGCCACTCGCGATCCGCCACTTTTGGCCGATTGCAATGCGGCCAGCCGCGCGGTGCGCTACCGCTTCACCTGATCCTTGAGGCCCAACTCGCGGATCACCCGGTGCAGGTAAGTGTCCTGAATTCCCAGCAGACGCGCAGCTTCCTTGTAGACACCGCCAGCCTGCCTGAGCGCCTGCAGAATCACCTGCTTCCTGGCCCGGATGATGGCATCGTGATACCGGCTTCCCGAGCCGGGCGGCTCGCCGCTGCCACGCACTTCCGGGGGAAGGTCCGCGCGGTCGATGATCACTCCCGAAGTCATCACCAGGGCGCGCTCGATCAGGTGCTCCAGCTCCCGCACGTTTCCGGGCCAGTCGTACTGCTCGAGACAGGCTTCCGCTTCCGGAGAAAGCTCCGCCTCGCGCCGCTTCTCGCGGCGCTGGTAGCGCTCCAGAAAATGCCGCGCCAGCGGAATGATGTCTTCACGGCGCTCGCGCAGGGGTGGAACCTCGATGGAAAGAACGTTAAGCCGGAAGTGCAAGTCCTCGCGAAACGTGCCTGCCCTGATGGCGGCCTTCAGATCCCGGTTGGTGGCGGCGATAATGCGGACATCGACGCTAAGGGTTTCGGTGCCTCCCACGCGCTCGAATTTGCGCTCCTGAATCACCCGCAGAAGCTTGGCCTGGAGACTCGGGGACATGTCGCCGACTTCATCGAGAAACAGCGTGCCGCCGTGCGCCGCCTCGATCAGACCCTTCCGGGTCGCCACGGCTCCGGTGAAGGCGCCTTTCTCGTGCCCAAAGATCTCGCTCGCCAGGAGGCTTTCGGAGAGCGCCGCGCTGTTGACGGCTCGAAAAGGCCCGGAGGCGCGGGCACTGCTCTCGTGCAGGGCGCGGGCCACCAGTTCCTTCCCCGTGCCGCTCTCGCCCGTAATCAGGACCGTGGAGCCGGCGGGCGCCGCCTTCTTGATGAACCGGTGCACCTCCTGGGTGGCGGCGCTGTTTCCCACCATGCGGTGTTCGATTCCCAATTCGCCCTGCAAACGCCGCTTCTCCTCCTGCAAACGTTCCATCTGCCGGGCGCTGGCAAAGGCGGGAGCCGACATGCTGGCGAGTCCGGCAACCAGGTGATGATCGGCGTCGTCAAAGGGGCGCAGCAGACTCGAGGCCGCCAGGTAAATAACAGCGATGCACTTCTCGCGCCAGAGTACCGGGGCCACCAGCAGGGCGCTTACCGGTGAAGCCAGGATGCTTTCGGTGTGAGCGATCCGGGTGTCCTGCAGAACGTCGTTGCACATCAGGACCTGCTTGCTCGCCACCACATCGCGCGCCAGCGTCCTGCTGACGGGAACGCTGCGGTTGTCATCCGCGCGCCGCCACCGCCCGTGCACGGGACGGATGCCGCCGCTCTCTTCAACAACCAGGATCGCGGCGAGGTCCGCGGGAACCAGGTCCATGATGAAATCGAGCAGCGCCCGGGCGAGGGTGGGCACATCGTGGCTGGAATCGAGAGCCTGAAAAACCCTGAACAGGGCTTCCAGATCGCGCGCCTGGCGAACGGTGGGAACGCCGCCGGTGAGGAAGTTCTGCGGGTGCAGGATGGCCGCGTCCTCGGGCCGCAGCTGGACGGTGTGGGAGGAAAACAACCGGGAGTCGTCCAGATCGATGCCTGCCGACGCCTGTCCGCCACCCTCATCGGAAAGCGCGAAGCGAAACAGGGAGTCGCCAATCGAGATGTGATCGGAATGCTTGAGGTCATGCTCCTGGACGCGCACGTTGTTCACCAGGCATCCGTTGCGGCTTTGGAGATCGATGAGTCTGAAGGTGCCGCCATTTCTGCGGATTACACAATGCCGTCGGGAAACCGCCGGGTCAGGCACCAGAATGCTGTTCCCTTCATCGCGTCCCAGCGTGAACTCGTCATCCTCGATGGGGTAGTGGGCACCCCGCAGCGGCCCCGAAAGGGCAATCAGCCTGGGATTCATGGGTTGGTCCCCAAACCTGTCTAAGCGTTCTCACGAAGCAGACGCCGGGCTGGTTTCGGTCGAAAACCGGGGGTCGCGAATTCCGGGGGTGTCGAGGTCCCGCGAATCAATCCTGAGGAGGCTTAACGGCCAAACATGCCCTTTCCGAGCCACTGACCGCCGTCCATCACCAGCACTTCGCCGGTGATGTAATCCGCGTAGTCCGAAACCAGGTACGCCGAAGCCTGCGCGACCTCCTCGACCGTGCCGATCCGCCCTCGCGGAACGCTGCGCAGCATGGCTTCGCGAATCTCCGGCGACGCCCACAGCTTGCTTCCGGCACCCTCGGTCTCGACCGGTCCGGGGGCGATGGCGTTCACGCGAATCTTGTACCGGGCCCATTCAACCGCCAGGGTCTGGGTCATGCAGACCACGCCGGCCTTGGCGCAAGCCGAATGGACGGTGCCCGGGCCGCCGGTCCAGGCATAAGCGGCCACGATGTTGAGAATGTTGCCGCCGCGTCCGCTCTCGATCATGCGCAGCCCCGCCGCCCGCGAGCAGTAGAAAGTGCCGTTCAGGACAATCCTCACCACGGCGTCCCAGCCATGCGGCGAGAGCTTCTCCGCCAGGCAAATGAAGTTGCCGGCAGCGTTGTTCACGAGGATGTCGATGCCGCCGAAGCGCGCGACGGCCGCTTCAACCATGCGATCCACGTCGTCCGGCTCGCGGACATCGGTGCGCACGGTGAGCACCTCGGCGCCCCGGGCGGTGAGGGCCTCGGCCGCGGGCCCAAGGTGCTTCTCGTTGCGGCTGGCCAGCACCAGGCGAGCGCCGAGCCGCGCATACTCGGACGCAATGCCGAAGCCGATGCCGGTCCCGCCGCCGGTAACGATCGCAACCCGTCCCTCGAGAGACTTTTCAGGGAGCATAAGAGTGGAGTGAAGTTGGTCGAACAGCACCCAGGAACGCTGGATTTACCGGGGCAGGCCGCTTGGTTCCTGGAAAGCTAATTTTAGCACAAGGCGCGCCCGGCAGCAGCAGGTCGGAACCCCCGAACCCCCGCCGCGGCCTTGCACGAAAGTTCGTGCCGGGCTGGTACAATTGCGGGTTGCGCCGGTTGCGGCCACGGTGCTGCCGCCAACAGGCGCCCGCGAACAAATGCAGGCCTATGCCACCAAGCTGACGTGCTTCTGCAGTGCCGCCATCTTCCTTTGCGCCCTCGGCATTGGTACCGCAACTGCGCGCGAATCTGCGGAGCCCTACGATCTGGAACAGCTCTACACGCTCGCGAAAAGGGCCTGTCCCACATCGAGTCTGGCGTGCTTCCAGGACCAATTCAGCACCGTCACGGCCAAAAACGGGCCGGGCGCAACCATCGCGCTGTTCACGCTGCTTCAAACCCGCGGTGACATCCGCCCGACGGTTGACGGTCATCACATCGCGCATCACATCGGACACGAGACGGCGATGGATTTCGGGCCGACGGCCGAAGCTTTGGCCTTGTGTCCCGATTCCTACAATTACGGCTGCATGCACGGCTTCTTCCAGCACGCGCTGGGCATGGGCGCGCTCTCGAGCCAGGCGGCAGCCAAGATCTGCGATGGTCTGCAGGGCCCCGGCTACCCCGGCAAGACCTGGCAGTCGTGTTATCACGGGTTCGGCCACGGCGTGATGCTGTACGCGGGATATGACATTCCCAAGGCGCTCGGGGTTTGCGACACCTTGCAGTCGCCTCCGGCGCAGGAGGCGTGCTGGCAGGGCGCCTTCATGGAGAACGTCGATGTGGCGCTGGAAGGTGACTGGAAGAAGGCTTCCTTTTCCCGCGACGACCCGCTGGCGCCCTGCGACCAGATCGACGCGAAGCACCAGTTCGAGTGCTACTTCAACCAGCCGGGCTGGCTCCTGCACTTCTACCACAACGATGTTGCGGCGGCCGCGCAGGCATGCCTGAAAGCGGCTCCCGACGCGGTCAGGCCTTGCATGGAAAGCCTGGGACTGCTCACGACCAGCCCGGCCTGGCAGGCGCGTCTGCTCGGGCCCGACAAGGGGAGCGGCGCGTTTCTCCAGAACGCCTGGAGACTTTGCCAGACATTCCCGGCCGGCCACGTCGGCCAGTGCGTGCGAGGCGCCGCCGACAATCTCATGAACACGGCCACGGCCGAGCAGGCGAAAGCCTTCTGCGGAGCTGTCGATGACGCCTACCGGGACGCCTGCACCACGCGCATCAACAACGATCTTGACTACCTCAGCGTCCAGAAGCCCAAACCCCAGCCCGACGCGGCGGCAACTGTGCCCGGTAACCTGCATTAAGGCCGCGCGGACCTGGTTTCCCGAGCCCGCTTCCCCTGCATCCCGCTCCCCGACGGTTGACTCTCGACCCTCATCAGTACCGCCAGCTCTTGACGTCCGCTCCTGCGGGCGCGGTGGCCAGCCAATGCTCGGCCATCTTGGGCAGAACGCGCTGGGCCCACGTCAGATTATTCTGCTGCATCGTGTATTCGCCCGGACCGCCGGTGTAGCAGTGCGGCTCGCCCTCGCCGTACTGGAAGGTGGCGTCGGAGTGCGGATTGCGGGTCGCCTCCAGCTGCTTCTGGAGCAGATGCACGGCGTTGTTCAGGAAGTACGTGTCGCCGTCGCCGACGGCCAGGTGCAGCTTGCCTTGGACCTTCGGACCGAGCACCGGCCAGTCGCGCTCCAGGATCGCCGTCAGGTCGTAGTGGTCGTGCCAGTAGGCAACCACGCTCTTGTCGATGACGCCCGTTATGGGATCGAAGATCGGCTTCGGATACGCGTCTTCGCCCTGCGGCGAAAAGACCGCCTGCCAGATGTTCCACTGTTCACCCGAGCGCCCGTGCGTGCCGAGAATCAGCTCGTAGCGGATGCTTCCTCCGGTGTCGGCGGTAATCGAGCCGTCCGGTTTGCGATCGGCCGGAATCGGGATTTCGCCGAAGTCGCCCTGGCGCAGGAAGGCGTTCTTGTCGTCGTAGAGATCAATGTCCTGGTAGGCGTGAAAGTCCACGGGATCCGGGCAGGCTACGTAAGCGCCGTTGTAGAAATCCGGATAGAAGACCTGCTGGGCCAGGGCTTCCCAGCCACCCGTCGAGCCGCCGAACGTGGCGCGCGCCCATCCTTTGCCGATCCCGCGATAGCGGCGCTCGATTTCCGGGATCAATTCCTCGGTGATCGCCGCGCCGTAAGGGCCCACGTTCGCCGAGTCCACCACGTAGCTGTCGTCATAATAAGGATTCGCATTCTCCACGTTGATCAGAATCACGCGCGGCAGCCGGCCGGAGGTCCAATCCTGAAAGAACTTATAGCTGTACTGGGCGCGAAGCAGGGCGCCGCCCTTGAGGTCCGGTGCCGGGGGCGTGGTGCGGAATGCCAGAGGCGCGCTGAAGCGGTGCGTGAAGTGATTCTGGTATACAACCAGCGGATAGCGCGCGTCAGGATGCTCGTCGAAACCATCGGGCAGGAGTATCCAGGCGCCGAGGTACGTATCGCGACCCCAGAACTCGGTCAGCTTTGCACTCTTAAAGCGAAGGTACTTCAGCCACTTCGCGCCGGGGTCTTTGGCGGCCATCTGTGCAGGATCCTCGACCGGAGGAATCGTCTTGTCGAGCTTGAGCCTGATCGTAGCGCCCGACGCCGGGTCGAGACGCAGCTTCACCGGCGCATCGTAAGGATTGCCCGGCTTCTGGTTCCAGTGCTGGCCCTCGCCCCTGTCAGGCGGCAGCCAGACGGTCTTGCCGTCACCCAGGTGGAATTGCTCGTAGACATTGAAGACAGCCTGCACGACGTATTCGCCCGGGTCCAGGTCGCTGAGGTGATCGCGCGGATAACCGAGCGTGCTGTCGTCAACGACGATTGGTGTGCCGGGCGGCAGGTTCTCGACATCGACGCCAAAACCCTGCGCGCTGGTGTAGCCTTCGTTCATCTGAAATCGCGGCTCAGGCTTCTCTTTCTTCGCGATCACCAAAACCAGATGACCGGTCAGCGGCGCGGTGGCTGCCGGTATCGTGACCTCGAAGCGCAGAGCGGTCACGTGGTCGTTCTGAGCCCACACAAGAGGCGTGGCAGACAAAATCGTCAGCAGCAGGACCGCGCAGGCCGGCATCCAAAGGCGCATTCTTATCTCCTCAAAGGGCGCAACGAAGTCACGGGACCTCACGTCAGGCGAATTCGGAGAAACGGCCGCAAACCGGTGTAGAATAGGCTTATGAGCACTCGAGTGATCCACGTGTCCGACGCCGAGGCGTTGAATGATTTCGCCTCCCTGCTGCAGCGCGTACAGGGCGGTGAGGAGTTCGTCATTGAAAACGACGAACGTCCGGTGGCGGTACTCCGTGCGCCCGAGCCCGTAAAGCCCTTGGATGAGGTTTTTGGCGAAATTGCCGCACGAGTACCGGATGCGGAGTGGGAGCGTGTCCCATCCGATCTCGCTGAGAATCTGGATCACTATCTCTATGGAAGCCCTAAGACCTCCCGATGAGGCAAGTCTTCGCTGATAGCAACTACTGGATCGCACTTTTGAATCCTCGTGAAGGCCTACATTCTAAGGCCGTACTCGCTGCCCGGAAGCACTCCGCGACCGAATTGTCACAAGCGAAATGGTTCTCGCAGAGTTCTTGAATTCTTTCAGCGGCGCCGGACCTCATCTTCGCTCTGCGGCCGCCGATATCGTCCGATCCTTGCGCGAGAACCCCGGGGTATCGATAGCCGCGCAGACCAGTGAGCAATTTGCGCAGGCACTGAGGCTCTATGGCGAGAGGCCGGACAAGAGCTGGAGCCTGACAGATTGCGCCAGTTTTCTCATCATGGACGCAGCCGGCATCGACGCTGCGCTGACGCAAGATCAACATTTCGCTCAAGCCGGTTATGAGGTCGTACTGCGCTGACACGGCGACAGCGCACGTTTGCCGAACCCCCATCAAAAGATCCCTCTCTGGTTCACCGTGCCCGTCTTCACATTTCGCTCAATTCGGTAAGCACCCCGCGCGCCGTTTAATTCGTTGTTGTACAGTTGGATCGCGCGGCTCCTGGCGCCCGTCACTTTTACGAACACCTGCGAACCTGCCGCCGCCTTTGAGTCAAAAATCCTGGCGCCTTCGACCTGGTCCAGCACGATCGCGGGAATCTCCGTGTGCGACCGCGCCGGTCCGCCGGCGAAATTCTCCACACTCACATCCTGCATATCCTGGAAATAGAGCGCGCTTTGCCACTTCTTCGACGCAGGCTTCTCCCAGATCACATCCACGTCCTTCACCGTCACATTGCGCGCGTAGCGAAATTGCATGGCGTGCACGGATTTGTCGTAGGGAGCGGAAGGGTCGGCCGTGAGGTGCAGCTTGAAGTTCTCCAGGCTCACATGGTCGAGCCAGCTGCTCGGATGACCCATAATGAAGCACGAACCCTGGCCGTGCGCAATGACGTTGCGGATGATCACGTTGCGAATGCCGCCCGCCGGCGGCTCGCCGGGTTTGGGCGGCCTGCCTTCCACCTCGCTGCGGCGCCGGACGCTGAAGAAAATGGGGTCGCCGTCGCCCCACCAGAACCAGGAAAAGCGATGAGTCTCAATGGTCAGATTGGAAAGCACTACGTTATCCACGTAGCCTCCGTCGAAAACCATAAAAGCGACGCCCCGGTTGGAATTGGTGATGGCACAGTTGTCCACCAGGACGTTGCGTATCGCATTGGCATTGCCGTCGCAAAACTTGAGCGCGCTTGACGAGGAGGAAAGCCGGCAATTGGTGATGGTGATGTTCTCACAGGGCAAGGCCGGCCCCCAGCCGGTGGACGAATAGAACACGATGGCGTCGTCGCCCGTCTCGATGGTGCTGTTCGAGATGCGCACGTCCTTGCAGCCGTCGGGATCGATGCCGTCGGCCCAGACGCCGTCCCGCTGGCTGGTGTGAATGTAAATCCCGTCGATGACGAGCCTCTCGCAGGCGTAAAGATTGATCGTCCAGCTCGGCGAGTGCAGGAACGAGAGCCCCGCGATGCGCACGTCTTTGCAGCGCAGGAGGAGAATCAGGTGCGGGTAGACCTTGCGCGTCTTCAGGCCCACGGGAAACGAACGCAGGAGCGAAGCGCCGGCGGCTTCGGCGAGCAATTGGTTGTCGCGGATATAGGCGTCGTTGAAATCGTTCTGCCGCCACTCGTATTGCGCCTGGCCGTCCACCGTGCCGCGGCCCTCGATCGAGATGTTCTCGAGGTCCTCGCCGTGAAGCAGCCCCGGTTTGTCATAGCCCTCGTCGCCCACCCGGGCATAGAGCGTGGCGCCGGAGTCGATGTAAAAAGTGATGTGGCTGCGCAGATGAATGGTGGCGCTGGTATAGTCGCCCGGAGGCAGGTAGACGGTGCCGCCCCCCGCCTGGGCGCAGGCCGCGATGGCCTTTTCGATGGCCGGCCGGGCGTCGTCGGACTTCTGGCCCGTCGCGCCATAGGCGCGGACATTACAGACTCGAAAACCCGATGGAGCCCCCATCGAGGCCGGGACCGGTGTTTGGAATCGGACCCGTGCCGCCATGGCACAGGGCAGCAACATAAGAACAGTGGCGAGTGGCGAGTGGCGAGTGACGAGCCCCAGAAATCTTCGCGGACCGCGAAGAAGTACAGGATTTGTACTGTGCAGTGCGCGAAAAATCCGGAGCCAGATAGAAAGGATCAATGACGCCTCCCGGCCGGTCAGAATGGGAGCTACCCGAGTTCTCCGCACTCTAAGCATCTTGCAGATTCTACGGCATGTCCTGGCCAGTTCGGAAGCCAATCTGCAATAGCAACGCATACCCAACGTGCCGGCTGCCTGATCGCGGAAAGCTGATAGGCGACACCTGACACCTGGCACCTGACACCTCCTATCAGGCTCCCATCCGGCGACCCAGTTGCCCCACCAGCGCGTGAGCCTCACACGACGGGTTGGGCTCGGGCGGCCGCAGTTGCCGGATGTCTCCGGACTCGATCACCGCTTCCCATCGCTTCCACGCCTTGTAGAGCCGGTGCCCCTTGACGAGCAGCGCCAGCGCCTCCGCGTTTCGCTTTTCGGGTAATCTCATGGCCTTCTTCACGGCTTGGG
>DASYZG010000063.1:0-33852 GCA_035946575.1 Terriglobia bacterium
ACGCACGCCGTAGAGAAGTGTCGTGAGGTAGCGCATGACGCCGAACGCCGCCGCGACGCCCAACACGGCTCCGGCTACGGCCAGAAAAACTCCGCGGCCGACGACCAGGCGCATGACCTCGCGACGTTGCGCGCCCAGGGCCATGCGGACTCCGATTTCGCGCGTCCGGCGCGTCACCTCGTAGGAAAGCAGCCCGTAGAGTCCGATGCAGGCGAGAACCAGCGCCAGCAGGCCGAAGAAACTCGAGAGCCGAGCCATGATGCGCTCCTGCGAGAGCAATTGATCGATGTGCTCGGTTTGTGTCGCGAGGTCGAACACCGGCAGATTGGCGCCGGCGTGGCTGACGATGTCGCGGACGGTCGGGACCACGGCGGTGGGCGCGCCTGCGGTCCGCAATTCGAAATGGGCGCCGCCGCCGGTGAGCGGCCGGTACATGGTGGGATCAATCTCGCGGCGCAGGCTGTCGTACTTGGTGCTTCCCGCCACACCGATGATCTGATAACCCGGCGACTTCGGCCCGGTACCCGGTTCGTCGCCTTCGGCCTCGTCGACATGCCGGCCGAGCGGGCTCTCCTTGCCGAAGTAGCGACGCGCAAAGGCCTCGTTGACGATCACGGGAATCGGCGCGCCCGTCGATTTCGGAGCTGCAGCGGGTTGCGGCGCGGCGGCGGGATCTCCGGAGGGCGCGGCCTTGCTGGACGCTTCCCGGGCTGCCTTCTGCGCCGCGTCCGTGGCCGCCGCCGCCGCGAAGTCGGCCGCGTTGAACGGGCGCCCGGCAAGAAAGCGAATGTGCATGGTGGAGAAGAAACCGGGCCCGACGGCGAGCATATCCACCTCGACACTGGATTTCGCCGGCTGCCCAGGCAGGTGAAGATCCTCGCTCCAGAGAGAGCCGCTCAGGAGCGCATCCGACGAATAACTGGCCGAGGTAACGCCGGGAATCGCGGAGAAGCGATCCTGCAGGTCACGGTAGAGGCCCTGAATCCCGGCATCCTTGTAGCCCGAAAGGGTTGGATCGATGCCGAAGGTCAAAATGTTCTGCGTGTCGAAGCCCGGGTCGATGTTGCGCAGATTCTCGAGCGTGCGCACCAGCAGGCCGGCGCCGATCAGCACCACGATGGAGAGAGCCACCTGCGCGATCACCAACGCGCTGCCGAGATGCAAGCGGCGCCCTCCCGGCGCCACCCCCGCCGGCAGGGAGGATATGTTCTCCTTGAGCGCGGGCGTCAGGTCCAGGCGCGTGCTGCGCAGCGCGGGCGCGAGGCCGAAGAAGATTCCCGTCAGCAGGGAGGCGGAAACCGTGAAGGCGAGAACCCGCCAGTCGGGCGCAATCACGAAAGGAAAGGACTCATCCGGGCCGCGCGTGACGAGGGCCATGATGGCGTGCACGCCCCAGAAGGCGATCAGCACGCCGAGCGCCCCGCCGATGAGCGACAGCATGACGCTTTCGGTGAGCAGTTGCCGCGCCATTCGCCTTCGTCCCGCGCCCAGCGCCAGCCGCACGGCAATTTCCTTCTGGCGCGCCGCGGAACGCGCCAGCGTCAGACCGGCGACGTTCGCGCAGGCGATCAGGAGCACGAATCCGACCGCAGCCATCAGCACGTAGAGCAGGCTCGAAAGCGACCGGCGCCGGCCCGAAAGACCCTGCTGTGCGGGCGTGAGCACGATGGCAGGATCATCGGCCGCTTTGGAAAGGGGCCTGGCGCCGTGCAGCATCTGGTTGCGGAAGATCGAGGTCGCGCCGGCCTGGGCCTGGCTCATTGAGACTCCGCTCTTGAGCCGCCCCAGGATGACCAGCCACCAGCTTTGGGTGTCGGTCATCACCTGCGGGCCTCGCAACCAGGGCACGTTGAGCGAGCCTGCTGACGACAGGGTGAGAAAGAAATCCTGGGTCTTGCCCGGCGCGAGGTTGGTGAAGTGCGGTTCGGTCACGCCGACGATGGTAAAGGCCGTGCCGTTCAGGTGAATCACGCGGCCGATCACGGAGCGCTCGCCGCCGAAGGCCTTTTGCCAGTAGGCGTAGCTGAGGACGATGGCGGGCGGCGCCGAAGGCGAATCGTCAGACGGGCCGAGCGGCCGTCCCAGGACCATGTTCACGCCGACGGTCGGGAAGAAATCGCCCGAGACAATTTCTCCGCGCCCCATGGTCGCGGCTCCATGGCCGCTGACCACCGCCTGCATGGGTCCGGCGATGGCGGTGAGTCCGGAGAAGACGGTCGCCTGCTTGCGCATGGCGTCGAAGAGCGGAACGGAGAAGGAGCAGCCGGAGCCGTTGCCGTTCCGCCCGCAGTCGCCGAAACTGCTATAGCTGTGATATTTCGGGTCGGCGTGCGCTTTCCATCCGAACACCGCCAACCGCTGGGGATCCTGCACCGGGAGCGAACGCAACATGACGGCGTCAATCAGGGTGAAGATTGCCGTATTGGCGCCGATGCCGAGCGCCAGGGTCAGAATGGCGACGGCGGTGAATCCCGGAGATTTCGCGAGCATTCGAAGGCCATAACGGACGTCCTGCCAGAACCTTTCCATGTTCATACCTCCGCCCTTGCGCCAGGCAGGCTTAAGCATACTCTGGCGGCCGGAGCCATGTCGCCATTTAGTCGCATTAATGACGATTACAAATCAGGGTGACAGTGCGGTAGCGCGGGCGTTCCCGCCCGCGATTTTCGCGCCTGGGACAGGCGCGCTACAGCGCACCGCTGTCACTCCATTTTGTAATCCTCTATCGGTCCGGCATCGCGAACGAGTGAGGTCTCGGTTTGTGGTGCAGGCATCTTGCCTGCGGTGCGCGCCGGACGCAGGCCAGGAAGCCCGCACCACAAATTGAGGCACCAAGCGGCGTGCTTTGATAGGCGGACCGGCTTATAATCAACTCGTCATCCCATGAAATCCACAGCCGATCTGCGCGCCTGGCTGTTGTGGGTCATCAAGATCCGCTTCGTCATCATCAGCCTCGTCTTCGCCATCGACTTTGTCACCCGCGAGCTGGCCCCGGGATCGGCCGCCGGGGGATCGATCGAACGCCTGGGCATGGTGACGATCCTCTGGTACGTGATCGGCCTCTTCTTCCTGATCTACCACCAGACCGGCCGGGACTACTTCCTGCAGGCGAGGCTACAGGTCTACGTCGATATCGCCATCATCACGGCCGTGGTCCACGTGACGGGCGACCTTTCGAGCAACTACCTCTCGCTGTACGTGGTGGCCATCATTCTGGCCAGCATCCTGTTCTCGCGCGCGCAGGCGTACCTGGTTGCCGGCGTGAGCTTCGCGTGCCTGGGCGGCATGGCCGAGATCGCGAACCTGCGCGGACTCTATCCCGAGCTGGCAGGGAGCCATCCCGCCCTGGCATTTCTCGCCTCGTCGTCGGCGCCCATGGATCCGCGCACGCTGGGGGTGCGGATCGCCGCCAGCCTCTTCGGATTCTTCGCCGTAGCCTATCTCGCCAGCTTCCTGGCGGAGACCCTGCGCCGCACCGGCGTGGAATTGCGCGACAAGGCGGGGCAGGTGGAGAGCCTCGCCGCCATCAACGAGAACATCATCCAGAGCATGCGCGGCGGATTGATCCGCACCGGGCTTGACGGCACGATTCACGAGCTCAATCCCGCGGGGGCTCGCATTCTGGGCCGCACAGCGGAGGATATGAGAGGACAGCGCCTCCAGGCCGCGCTGCCGGAGTTCGAACTGCCCGGGCTGAAGGCGGGTTCGTCCGATGCCGGGGTGGCGGGACCGGCGGATGAAGATCCTTCCGCAAACGAAGCAGGTTCGAATGGTGGCGGGCTTCCTATCGCTGCTTACACCCGGCGCGAGATCACTTACCGTCGCCCCGAGGGCGCCGTGCGCATTCTCGGCTATTCGGTTTCGACGCTGCGGCTGCCGGAAAAAGGCGTTGCCGGCTACATCTACACGTTTCAGGATCTCACCGACGAAAA
Source organism: Terriglobia bacterium (assembly GCA_035946575.1). Classification (GTDB taxonomy): domain Bacteria; phylum Acidobacteriota; class Terriglobia; order UBA7540; family UBA7540; genus Gp13-AA77. The sequence goes on from DASYZG010000063.1 coordinate 3,933, forward strand.
GCGGCGCGAGGCCGATTACCAGGCGCGCGACCGCATGGCGACGCTGGGGCGCGTGGCGGCGGCGATCGCGCACGAAATCCGCAACCCGCTGGCATCGATTGCGGGCTCGGTGCAGGTGTTGCAGAGCCTGGGGGGGCTTGAGGCGGATCAGGCCAAGCTCATCGAAATCGTCAATCGGGAATCGTCGCGGCTGGAAAAGCTGGTCTCGGAGTTTCTCGCCTACTCACGCGAGCAGCGCCTGAAGTTCCGCGAGGTCGATCTGACGGCCCTGCTCGACGAGACCTTGCTCCTGCTCGAGCACCATCCGCGAGTGATGCACGCCGAATGCCGGCTGGAGCGGAACTTTCCGCCGCAGCCCGTGGTCGCGGCGGTCGATCCCGACCGCCTGCGCCAGGTGCTTTGGAACATCTGCGACAACTCGCTGAAAGCCATGCCCGCGGGCGGGGTGCTGAGCGCCGCCGTGGAAGGCGAGGCGAGACAGGTCCGCGTGATCCTGGGCGATACCGGCGTCGGGCTCTCGGCAGAACAACTCGACCGGCTTTTCGAGCCCTTTCGTCCAGGATTCGCGCAGGGTACGGGACTCGGCTTGGCCATCACGCGCCAGATCGTGGAAGCTCATGGCGGCACCATCCGCGTGGAGTCGCAGCCCGGACAAGGCACACGCTTCGTGATCGAGCTGCCGCGCGAGCACGCGCCGGATCAGGAGGCGCCGTTGCAGGAAGCCGTGGTTCAAACGCGACGCGGCTAGCAAGAAGAACTCACCACAGAGGCCACTCGATCAGCACGCTGCTGAAAAAACGGTTTGAAAAGCGTAGCGGCGAGTTTACCTCGCCATAAATCCAACTCTCTCAATACACGCGTGGCGGGCTGAGGCCGCCGCCACACGATTTTCAGCAGCCTGCTAAGGACACAGAGCACGCGGAGCACTTTTCGGTTGTTCCCCGCGCGCCATCTTCGGCATGATGCATCGTTGGAGGACCGATGCCCGATTCCGCCAAGCCGCACGACAAAACGCTGGGGATGGACACCTGCATCTGCCGGCGCGATTTCCTGAACTCCACGTTGCTCGCCTCGGGAGGCCTGCTGCTCAGCCCCGTGTTTGGGCAGCAGCTTCTGGCCGAAGGTCCGGACGACGAGTGGACGGGGCCGGGCGGCGTGGGCGACTACGCTCGCGCGAATGGCAACACGGCCGAGGTGATGAATGCGGGGCATCGCATTCGCGATCACGTGTTCGATTCGCCGCCGGCCGACGCCATCGACAGCGGAGAGATCTTCGATTGCGTGATCGTGGGTGGCGGGGTGAGCGGACTGGGCGCGGCGCTTGCCTTTAAGACGCAAGGCGGCGACGGCCTGAAGTGCCTGGTGCTCGAGAATCACGCCATGTTCGGCGGCGAGGCGCGCCGCAACGAGTTCAGGGTGGAAGGCCAGCGGCTGATGGCCCCGCAGGGCGCCGATCACTTCCAGATCCCCTATCCGCACAGCTTTATCGCGCGATTCTACGAAATGATCGGACTCGATCTCGCGGAGTTCAAGTACCAGACGTGGGGAAGTTCCCTGCCCGAAATCACGCTGGGCCGGACGTTCGAGCAGATGCCCGGACCGAACGGTACCTGGTTCGGCCCCAAGTTCGGCCAGAAGCCCGGCCTGTGGCTGACGGGCGCGGTGGCGCACAATCCGGACAAGCTGCCAGTCCCGCCCGCCATGCGAGCCGAACTGCGGCGCCGCCGCGGACGCGCAGGATCGTCGCCGAAGCCCTACGATTATCCCGGCGACGCCAAGTCGCGGCGGCTCGACGGTATGACCATCGAGCAGCACTTCATCGAGGACCGCGGCCTCACGGAGGACGTCATCCGGACCTTCATGACGCCCGGTGAAGGCGGGGGATACGGCCTCGGTCCGGACGTGCTCTCCGCCTATTGCGAGTACGCCTTCGATGAGCTCCACTGCCTCGACGACAGCGCCGCGACCGGCTGGCAGGCATTTCCGGGAGGCAACGGAGGCATCGGCCGCCTCATCGTCAAGACGCTGATTCCCGATTCGATTCCCGGTCCGAAGACGCTGGAAGGCGTCTGCCGCAACCCCGTGGATTTCACCGCGCTCGATCCGCCGAACGCCGATCGGCCGGCGCGCGTGCGCCTGGGCGCGACGGTGGTCCGGGTGGAGCACGAGCATCCCGGGCAGCCGGAGAAGTCCGGTTTCGTCTGGATCACTTACGCACGCGCGGGCAAGGTCTACCGGCTGAAAGCCCGTTCGGCGGTGATGGCGGGCGGATGCTGGACCACCAGGCGCGTAGTGCGCGACCTGCCTGCGGCTCATGCCCTGGCCTACAGCCAGTTCTATCGCTCGCCCTGCATGGTGATGAACGTTGCGGTGCGCAACTGGATGTTCCTCTACAGGCTCGGAATCTCGGGCGCGAACTGGTACGAGGGCCTCGGCAGCTTCACGTGCGTCCACAAAGTTCCGCTCTTCTCGACCGATCAGAAGACGATCGGCCCGGAGTCGCCCACCGTGCTTACCTTCAAGGTGCTCTACTGCTATCCCGGACTCGGCATCGAGGAGCAAGGTAATCGCGGACGCGCCGAACTGCTGGCCACGAGCTTCCGCGAATACGAGCGGCAGATTCGCGAGCAGATGACCGAGATGTTCGGGCCGAGCGGGTTTGACGCCAGGCGCGACATTGCCGGCATCATCCTGAATCGCTGGGGTCACGCCTACGTGAATCCGCAGCCCGGGTTCTTCTTCGGCAAGGACGGCCAGCCGGCGCCGCGCGAGATCCTGCGCAAGGTCCCCTTCGGACGCATTACGTTCGCCAATACGGATCTCGGCGGCACCGCGGATCACAAAGTGGCGATCCTCGAAGGGTATCGTGCCGTGGGCCAGATCCTCGATCGGGTGCTGACGTAGGAAACCGCCCCGCCCGATCGTCCTGCCGGCCAGGCCCGACTCGTGTGGACTGGATGCGGCGTGATTGACGGCGGCCCCGAGCTTCGATAGATTCTCCAACGGACTCAAGTGATGCGAATCGTCGATACTCATCAGCACCTTTGGGACCTTGACCGTTTCTCCTACGCCTGGATCGAGGCGCAGCCGGAGCCGGGCAGCCTCGCCGGCGGGCGTGCGGGACTCAAGCACAGCTTTCGCATGCCGGACTACCTCGAAGCCACGGCCGGGCTCGGCGTGGAGAAGTCCGTTCACCTCGAAGCCGATGTCGACGAGCCCTACATGCTGGACGAAACCCGCCACGTCCTGGCGCTGGCCAGCCAGCCGGACAATCCGCTCGAAGCCGTGGTGGCCTGCGCGCGTCCGGAGAGTGCGGACTTCAAGCATTACCTCGACCAGATTGCCGGCCATCCGCGGCTCAAGGGCATTCGCCGCATCCTGCACACGCAGCCGGACGAACTCGGCCAGGGCGCGACCTTTCGCGACAACGTCCGCAGCCTGGGTGGCTACGGGCTTTCGTTTGACGTCTGCGTGCTTGCGCGCCAGCTCCCGATCGCCATCAAGCTGGCGGACCACTGTCCGGAGGTCCATTTCATCCTGGACCACTGCGGCGTTCCGCAGGTGAAGGAGAGAGTTCTCGATCCCTGGCGCGAACACATGCGCCGGATCGCAGCCTTTCCGAACGTGTGCTGCAAGGTTTCGGGAATTGTAGCCTACGCCGATCCGGCGCGCTGGACGCCCGAGGATCTGCGGCCCTACGTGGAGCACGTCATCGAGTGCTTCGGCTGGGGCCGCGTGATGTTTGGCAGCGACTGGCCGGTGTGCACGCTCTCGGCCACATATCGGCAGTGGGTGGAGGCGCTTTCGCAGCTGACGGCGAACGCGGGAGAGCGAAATCGGAGCCAGCTCTTTTACGAAAACGCGCTCCGCGTCTACCGCCTCGGTTGAGTTTGCCGGCGGTCCGGCCTGAAGGACGATGTAGGGAGCGCCAGGACGGGAACCGAGGGACCGGAGCAGAGGAGGTGCCATGAGCAATGCATCACTTAAGCGTTACGGGCGGATCATCGGGCTCAAGCCCGAGGCCTACGAAGGGTACGTCCGCTACCACGCCGCCGTCTGGCCGGAGGTTCTAAAAACGATCCACGACTGCAACATCCGCAACTACACGATCTTTTATCGTGACAATCTGCTCTTTGCCTATTTCGAGTACATCGGGGACGATTACGACGCCGATATGGCCAGAATGGCGGCGGACCCCAAGACGCAGGAGTGGTGGACCATCATGGATCGCATGCAGCATCCGGTCGAGACGGCGAAGCAGGGGGAGTGGTGGTCCCCGATGGAGGAGGTCTTCCACACCGACTGACGAGAACCGGAATTTCGCTGTGTCCCCGGTGATTCCTCTGTGGCCTCTGTACTCACTCACCACTCGCGCCCTACTTTCCCGAACCTCCTGTGCCGGGCGTATTCCATCGTGACATATCGACGTGGCTGCGATCGACCAGATCATAGAGCGGCTGGGCCGGGTCGACCTCCGGCGTCTCATGCGCGACGGTGACGGCGAGCACGCGGATCTTGTCGTTGTCGGGCAGCGTCAGCGTGGTTGCGCCCGACGGAAGATCGAGCGGATAGGCAAACAGGTAAGCGTAAGAATATGGCATGTTGCCGCCGTCGGGCGTGTGATGATGCGAGGCGAACCAGGCGACGGGAGCGCGCTTGATGAATCCGGGCTGAAGACCCGTGTACACAGGCTCCATCTCAGGCCCGTGTACTTTCGCGTATGCCAGAAACCTGCGGATCCGTTGCGCGCGCGGACTCGTATCCTTCGCGGCGGGCTCCGGCGGAAGCGGCCGGGGCACCTGCTTCCACGTGCGGAGGTCCCACCGCCCGATATCGCCGCCCCAGTTCTCGACGGTGACTTCGGTCGAGGCATCGCCAACGCGGAAGGCTGCCTTCTGATCGCCTTCCGACGAGGCCGCGATCACGTAGACGCGATTGAAATCGCCGGACGGCAGAGAGACCGTCTGGCCGCGAGCGACGACCGCGTCAGGCTTGCCGGTCCAGGCGGGCTCCAGGTGAAACCGGACGCCGTTGTAGTAAAGCTGGTTGGGCAGCATCTCGGCGGGCAAAGCATCGCCGGCGGCGTCGAAGCCACCTTGCGACTTGATGCCGTCCTCGCTCGCCGCAGCCAGATCGTAGTGCAACGCCACCGGCTGCGACTGCGGCGCTTCGAGCTTCCGTGGCGCCGCCCCCAGCTTCACCGCGAAGGTACGGATTTGGTACGGCCCGAGCGACGTGGCCAGCGCGCCGCCGGTCACGGTGGCACGGCCCAGGTCCATCTCCTGGCCATCCACCTCATGAGCGGACTCGATCGGTCCCGCGAACATGATGTGGACGCGCTGATCCGGCCGGCCGCGCATCTCCACGACGCGCACGATCAGGTCGTCGCCGTGCTCGGCCTTCTTCAGACCCATCACGCGGACGTCATTGTTATCGAGGTGGAAAAATGAAAAGCTCTTGCCGAGCGAGCCCGGATGCGGTGCGGTCTCGAAGGCGATCAAGGGATGATCGAGGCGGTAGGCCTGCCAGTCTGTCCCGCCCTGCTGCCAGTCGCCGGCGTGCGAGGCGAGACCGTAAAGGCTCCGGTGATGACCCCAGTCCTGCGTCGTCTGGTCGGCGTAGTCGCGTCCATTGCCCGCGCCGAGCCCCGGCGTGTAGATCAAGGTCAGCCGCAGGGTGCCGTCGTCCGGCTTGTCGGACCCGGTTTTCGCGCCCGAGAGGATGGTCACGCCATAGTCGCCGCTCCTGTCCATCAAATCGAACCACTCGTGTGACGCCATCTCAAACGTCTTCTCGTTGTCGTTGGGACGCTGGATGGTGCCCGCGCCCCAGTTATACGTCGCTTCGGAATTCGAAGCGGTCAGCGGGAAGACCGCCTTGAGGGCTGCGGCCTCGCCCTTCCAATCGATATGGTTGAGAAACTCCACGCGATTGCCGGCGTCGCCGGCCGCGAGACGAATCGTCTGCACGAAGTGCGAGCCTTCCGCGTCGCGCTCCACGCGGAGGGCCACGCGCACGGGTCCGTTCTCGGCGATGGTGATCTTGGCCGGACCCGTGACGTATGCGCGCGGCGGCTTCTGCTGGTCAGACCAGTCCATGTTCCAGGCGGGCCAGTCGTGCGGATGCTCCGTCTGGAAGGCGAGGCGGGCGGGGCCAGAGAGGAGGTCACGCCCGAGCGCCTTGTCGTAGATGCTGGAAACCTCGCCATTCTGGTCCAGCTTGAGGCGATAGCGGGCGTTCTCGAGCGATGACCCGGTCACTTTGAGCTCGGAGCTCGAACCGGGCGCCGAGGCGGGTTCGGCGCCGTAAACCGCGAAACCCACGGCAGGCATTTTGGCGAGAAACACGACCTTGTAATTGCCGCCGCCCTCTGATTCGAGTTGCGCCGGAACGTCCTTGCCGTCCGGCCCCCTGACGCGCACGCCGGCCGGCGCCGCGCCGCCGGGAAGCTTGATCTGGGCCTCGACCACGTCCTCGCGCTCGATGTTCATCGGGTTGTAGACCACGATGGGCAGGTGCTCGGTCGCGGTATCGAGGCCCGAGGCGATGCTCTGAACCGCGCTGGTCAGGACGCCGGCAAACTGGTTCATGGCGATCACGTCGTCGTTCCAGGAGTAGTGATAAGACTCGGGAGTGGCGGTGCCGGCCATGATGTCATGGAACTGCCCGCCCATCACCAGCCGCCAGGCCCGGTTCAGGCGCTCCTGCGGGTAGGGCAGACCGCCAAGCCAGGCCGCGGCCGCGGAAGCGCGCTCGGCGTCGTCCGCCAGAATCTCGTTTTCATGGTTCCACTTCTTGTGCTGCTGCTCCGATGTCAGTGAGCCCGCGGAGTGGTTGGTCAGTTCGAGGTCGCCTTTGTAGGTTGGCAGTCCTGAAGTCTTGCCGGTCTTGAGGATGTCGAGAAACATCTGATCGGCCCTGGACGAGATCACGTCGAGCGGACCTTCACCGACGCGAACTTCGGGTCCGGCCGGCGGCGCTTGTTCTTCTTCGTCCTCGTCGAAATTCCGGCGCGGAGGCGGCAGGACCGTCTCACCCTTGGTCAGGATCGCCTCGAGCAACTTCACCGACGATTCCGACGGCGAGCCGCCCGTGTCACCCGTGCCATAGTAGTGGTAGTCCGCGTAAAGTCCGCTGACTTTGCCGTCGCGATCCACGCGCTCGGGCCAATCGACGGCGCCGCGAACGCCCGGTGGCGGCGCCTTGGTGAGATCGTAATCGATGCCGCCGCTGTAATCGCCCGGATTGAGCGCCGCGATCACCCCTCTCCCGTCCGGACCGATCCACATGCCGACGTTGAATGGCGTGCCGACGGGGGTCTTCTCCGGCGAATCCGGACCGCCCACCGGCGCCGACGATCCCCAGGTCAGCTTCTGCGTGGAGAAACCCTTCACGCCGGCGGCGGCCAGGATGCTCGGCAGGTCCGCGGGGAATCCGAAGCAGTCAGGCAGCATATACTCGGCGCTGGCCACGCCGAACTCGCGCCGGAAGAAATCATTCCCATAAAGCACCTGCCGGATGATCGACTCGGGCGACGGCGAGTTCACGTCGCCCTCCTCCACCGACGAGCCGGCGGGAAACCAGCGTCCCTCGGCCACGTAATGCTTTACTCGGGCGTAATCCTGCGGAAAATACTCCTTCATCATTTCGTAGCGGTTTGAGCCGCTGAAATTGAAGATGTAGTGCGGGTACTTCTGGAAGAGATCGAAATTCAACCGCATGGTCTTGGGCAGATACTCGCCGATCACCTGCGGATATTCCCAACGCCATTCGGTATCGAGATGGGCGTAGCCGACCACGTAGAGGGTCGGTTTGGAGGTAAGGTCGGGAGCCGTCGCGGGCGTGGACTGCGCGCGGGCCAAATTCCCTAGCGTGGAAAATGTAAGTGCGAGGAGAGCGAATCGAGTTGCGTGCCGGACCAGGCTATCAGACTTGCGGCTCGAAATGGGCGAAATTGAGCTTTCAGGGCAGGGTCTCACAGGGCTGGCTCCATGATTGCAAAGTGGTGTAACAACCGATTATGGAACCACGCGGGCAGCAAAATCAAACCGCAACGTTGATTCGTGCTCGTGCCATTTGGCGTGTCCCTGCCCACCAGGCGTCGCGCCGTCCGGCCGTAGCGGGAAGCGGACGAGGATGCCTGGCGCTCCCAATGACGCCCGAGCCTGCTGCCTTGGCAGTCGGTCTGGCGCAAGGACGATCGAGTGCCGAGATATCGGCATCCGTTCAGGGTTCGGAGCTCGGGACTCAGGAGTCGCCTCTCGTTTCTGCCTCGTTTGCCGGAAGTGTTATGGCTGATGGGTTGACGCTCGCGGCCGATCCGGAATTTTCCCGGCACACCGCTGATTCCAAACCACTTTCCAGCTTCGATCGTAGGGATGTTTTGGTGCCCCGTTCGCTGGCGCATCACAACGCACGGTGACGGTAAGCGCGACACGTCGTGATGGTAGGGCGACAGGCAGGGAGTTCCAGAGCGTTTAACTATCTTTTTGCTGAAAAGCCGCCCTTTTTCGAGGCTAAGCTGCTGAAAGCAAGCAAGATAAGCGAGTTGGGTTTGGCACAGGCCATTTCGGGGATAACCCGCTGATGTTATTGGTTTTAAGCACAGTGGGTTTGGTTGGCTTTGGCGTCTGAGGCAAAAGCTGTTCGAAAGAGTGAAATGACAGCGCGAGCCGACGATTAGTAGAATCGGTAACATTTACTCATTAACTGTATTATACACCGAATCGGCTCAATGTCAAGTCTCTATTTTATTTGGCGCTTGTCCTGATTTCGTCGTACGTCGAAATTACTCGCGCTCAGATCAGTGGTCCGGTGAGGGCTGGTGCAGTCGAGCCTGACAACCAGCAGAAGCCGGTGGTACCAGGGTGCCTCTATCAAGTCGTCATATCCCGACTTAACCACACATCATTGCTTGACAGCCGGGGGGGGGTAGAGGAGCATGATGGGCGCCATACCCGGGTGATTATCGATCAGCAGCGTGGGACGTACAGACACGTAGCGCGAAGCTTTAGAGTGCGGCACCGGGGCTGAAGGGAGGTTCAACATGTACGACTGGCGGAGAAGCGCTCGGCTCGTGGCGGTTCTGTGGGCGGCGCCCGTAACTCCCTCGCCGGCGCAGACGCTGACGACGGTGGTGAATTTCAACTTGACCGAGGGTGCCAACCCATATTCTTCGCCGGTCCAGGGCACGGATGGTGATTTCTACGGAACAACAGCGGACGCAGGGTGGGATGGCTATGGCACAGTGTTCAAACTGAGTCTGGCCGGAACCCTGACTACGCTTTACCGGTTCTGTCCCCAAAGGCAGTGCAGTGATGGGGCTTTTCCCTATGCTGGACTGGTTTTGGCTACCGACGGCAACTTCTACGGAACGACCAACGAAGGTGGAGCCAGCACCGGCGGGCAATGTGCTCCCCCCGGTTGCGGAACAGTGTTCAAGATCAGTGCGGCGGGCAAACTGACTACGCTTTACAGTTTCTGCAGAAACTTTGGCTGCCCCGACGGGGCGTATCCGGCAGGCCTCGTTCTGGCTGCCGACGGCCAGCTTTACGGGACCACCCGCGAGGGTGGGAGTCCCGGCCCCGGTACGATCTTCAGGATCAGCCTGGACGGGACATTGACGACTCTCTACAGCTTCTGCTCCCAGGAGGGCTGCGCTGACGGCTACTTCCCTTCCGCCGGGCTGATTCAAAGCGCCGACGGAGACTTCTACGGGACAACCTCCAATGGCGGCACCGGCGGCTCCTGCTTTGAAGGTTGTGGGACGCTATTCAGGGTCACCCCGCAAGGCAATCTCACGACGCTCCATAGTTTCGACTTCACTGACGGAGCCAATCCGTACGGGGCACTCGTTCAGGCCGCTGACGGAAAACTGTATGGGACGACCTTCAGTGGCGGGTTTAATGGTGATGGCACAGTGTTCGCAATCACCCCTGGAGGCACACTCACCACCTTGTACAGCTTCTGCTCGCACGGCCCTTGTGACGACGGTGCGAACCCTGTCGCGGCGTTAGTTCAGGCCACCGACGGAAACTTCTATGGCACGACGCGGAACGGCGGAGCAGACACTTATTACGGAACGCTCTTCAAAATCACTCCGAATGGAGCGCTGACCACGCTGCAGAGCTTCGACGAATCGAACGGCGCCACCCCCGTCGCGTCCATGATCCAAGCTACCGATGGAAGGCTCTACGGCACAACCGTCGACGGCGGCTCGAAGAGCTACGGTACCCTCTTCAGCGTGGCTCTGGGTCTCAACCCGTTTGTCCAGACGCTGCCTGCCTCGGGTCGAACGGGGTCACACGTCGCGATCCTGGGTACCGATTTGGTAGGCGCTACTGGGGTCACGTTTAACGGTGTCCTGGCCACATTCAGCGTGGCGTCACCAACTCTCATCACGACCACAGTACCCGCCGGGGCAACCACAGGCAAAATCCAGGTGGTGACGCCCAGCGCCACGCTTTCGAGCAACGTGCCCTTCCGCGTGATTCCGTAGCGCGAGGCTTTGGAGTGCGGCAGCCCTTCGCTTCGCTCGAGGGCAAGTCTTGCTGCCGCTTTGATAAGGCCAGCTTGCTGGCCGTGGGCTATGCGGAATCAAAAGAACGGAGCAAACACCGCGAGCAAGCTCGCGGGGAGAAAGCGGCAGCAAGCGTGCCGCACTCAAAAGCCGTTGGCGCGCCGAGATCGACAGGATTGACCGGTGAACGCCTGGTGCCTTGCAGGGGAGAACGTCACCGGACTCAAAGGGAGGTTCAACATGTGCAACTGGCGGAGAACGGCTTGTTTCGTGGCTGCGGTGTGCGCGGGAACGGCGATGATGTCGTCGGCGCAGACGTTCAACACACTGGTAAGTTTTGACGCGACGTATGGTGGGAATCTCAGGACGATGTCTCTTATCCAAGGTCCGGACGGCAGTCTCTACGGAACGACTTTCGATGGGGGAGCGAACGGTTATGGCAGCGTCTTCAAGGTCACACTAGCAGGAGTCCTCACTACGTTGCACAGCTTCGACGTTTCTGACGGCGGATACCTGACCGCAGGACTGACGCTAAGTGCCGATGGTAATTTCTATGGGACTACAAGTGAGGGCGGCCCCAACGGCTACGGCACAGCTTTCAAAATCACGCCAGCGGGTGCCATAACCACGCTGTGCAGCTTCGGTTCGACGAACGCTTATCCACAAGGAGCGCTCGTTCGAGCCACGGACGGAAACTTCTACGGAACGACACAAGGCAGCGGCAGCAACTACGGCACGGTTTTCAGGATGACGCCGAGCGGCACGACGACCACTCTATACGCCTTCGACTACACTACAGGAGCTTATCCCATGACTGGGCTGCTTGTGGCCAGCAACGGGAGTCTCTACGGAATGACAAACCAAGGCGGGATGGATGGCCCAAATTGTTACGGCGGTTGCGGCACAATCTTCAAAGTCACTCCCTCCGGAGTGTTCACGCTTTTGCACAGCTTCGACGGCGCTGACGGTGCGAATCCCTACACTTCCAGCCTGATTGAAGGGGTAGACGGGAACGTCTACGGCACGATCCCCTCCGGCGGGAGCATCGGTTTCGGTACGGTATTTAAGATGAGCCTCGATGGCACGACATTCACGACGTTTTACAACTTCTGCATCTTTGATTGTGCGGACGGCGACGCCCCCTTCGCCGGGCTGATTCAAGGGGCAGACGGCAGCTTCTACGGCGAAACCGCTCAGGGCGGAGCGATCGGCGGAGCGATCGGCGATGGCACCATTTTCAGCATCACTCCGGCCGGCGCCCTTACCACGCTTCATGTCTTTGATCTGACCGATGGTGGTCAGCCAGCGGCCAGCCTGGTTCAATCCACGAACGGGACTTTCTACGGAACCACGAGCGAGGGCGGGGTCTACAACTATGGTACTGTTTTCAGCCTCTCGGTCGGACTTCCCCGGTTCGTGGAGGCGGTGCCCACATCCGGCAGACCAGGAACGAGAGTTGCGATCCTTGGAACCTCTCTGGAGGGTGCGACGAGTGTTGTGTTCAACGGCACGGCGGCGACATTCACCGTCGTCTCGCCGTCGCTAATCACGACTACCGTGCCCGCAGGCGCCACGACCGGCAAGATCCAGGTGGTCACGCCGGGCGGGACTCTGTCGAGCAACGTGCCGTTTCGCGTGATTCCGTAACGCGAAGCTTTAGAGTGCGGCAGCCCTTCGCTTCGCTCAAGGGCAAGTCTTGCTGCCGCTTTGATCAGGCCGGCTTGCCGGCCGCGGACTACGGGGAATCAAGAGAAGTGGGTAAACACCGCGAGCAAGCTCGCGGGGAGAAAGCGGCAGCAAGCTGCCGCACTCAAAAGCTGAAGCACTCGAAAAGCCGTTGGCGCGCCCGACCAGAATGCACAGGCAAGAGCGTGCAGATTCATCAAGCTACTGCGTGGGACCGTTCGTCCCGGCAGCAGGCTTCTGGAAGATCATGAAGTAGTATGTCTTGCCGTCGCCCGGACGGATGAATCCGGGCTCGGAGCGCAGGAAGCGGAAGCCGTGGCGGGTGAGGTCGTCGCGCTCCATCTGTTCCGGCATGCGATGCATGCTGTGATAGTCGTCGCGCGATTTGCCGGGCGCAGTTTCGCCGTCGATCAGCCCGAACAGACCGCCCGGCTTGAGGGCGGCGTAAAGGCGGTCGAGCATGGCGTCGTAGTCCACCCATTCGTGGTAGGAATCCATGGTGAACACCACGTCGAGCGAGCCGGCGGGCAGGCGCGGATCGTTGTCGGTCCCCTGCACCGTCTTGATGCCGCTCAGATGCTGGCTCGCTGCCTCGCTGCGCACGTCATCGAGGACGTCGTCCCGGATATCCTCGGCATAGACCTTGCCGGCCGGACCCACGCGCGCTGCGAACTTCAGGGCAAAGTATCCCTTGCCACAGCCGACGTCGGCGACGACCGAGCCGGCGCGGATCCCGAGCGCGTCCATAACCTCGTCAGGCCGATTCCAGCGGTCGCGCGCCGGGCCGGAATTCTGGGCGCGCGAGCAAGCGGCCGACCCGAGCAGGGCCGCGAGCAGCAGGGGCGCCAGGCAGAACGAGGCTTTGAGTCCGGCAGGTTGCCGGAAGGGGCCCTCTCCCGAGTCCGAGGTAAACGCTTTCAACGAGGGCTCACCAAGCACACAGAAGCGTTCGGGCGCGGTCTCAGGGGTACGGTGCACAAGAGCGTCATGGCAGTGCATAAGAGCCTCTTCAGCAACCCGCCCTGAATCATCTTCGCTTCGCAGGCTTGGTACTCTTCTTTGCAGGCTTGGTTGATTTGGACGGTTTCGCCGGCTTGCGGGCCGCAGGTTTGCGCGGAGCCTTTGGTGGTTGAGCCGGTGGTGCAGACCTTTTACCGGCTTGCGCAGGCGGCTTCTCCACCCTGGGTGGCGGCGCGGGTCTGGCGGCCGCTTCCACTTTGGCTTTGACTGCGAACCTGGCCGGGGCTGCAGGGGGCTTGGCGGGCGGCAGCGCTGCAGGAACGGCCGCCGGGGCGACCTTGGCGAGCTTGATCGCTTCCTTCGCGACCTTCGTGCCTCCCTTCGCGGGCGGCGGTGGCGGCGCGGGCGGCGGTTCCTTGATACCGGAGTAGGCTCGCAGAGCCTTGGTAATCTGCGGCGGAGTCTTCAGCTTGCCATCCAGTTGCTCCAGGAAAACCTGCTCCAGCACTTTGTTAAACTTCGGCCCGGCTGGCATGCCGATCGCTTCGAGTTCAGCTCGCGGCAACGCCGCGCGAACTGCCGGGAATTTGGTGAAGAACGCCTTCACTCGATTCTGGACGGCCGCCTGCGAGTGGCGGACCAGGAGCAGGACAGGCAGGGGCGAGGGCGCGGCCGAAAGAATCGTATAGACCTGGCTCGCTTTGGCGGCCTTGGCGCTGCCCAGAAGCTTGGCGAGTTTGGCGGCTTCATGCTCGAGCCCCAGCACAAGCTTGACGGTCTTGGCGTCACCGAAGACCTTTTTGGCCAGACGGGCGCGTTCACCGCCCGGGAGCTTCTCCACCAGTGCCAGGAAATTCGGGAACAGCACGCTCGATTCGCCCGCCGTGCGCACCGCGTTGTGGATGCGCTCGAAGCGGTCAAATTCGATGCGGGCCGCCGCCAGCTTGCGGTCGAGGCCGCCCAGCAACTCGCGGTCGCGCAGCGCCTTCAAAACCTTGCCGCACAGATCCTCTTCGAGGATGGCGTGCAGTTCGCGGCCCTGCTGGTCTTCACGCAGTTCCTGCCACACCTTTTCCGCGAGCGCTGCGTCCAGCCAGCGCGTAGTCTTCTCATCCGGCCTGAAGTCAAGGCGGGTCGAGAGCCGGATCAGCCGGTAGATGCGCGAAGGATCGTCGAAGAAGCTGCGGCTGTGCAGGGCGCGCAACTCGCGGCGCTCCAGGTCGGCGGCGCCGTTGGTGGGGTCGAGCAGCAGGCCGCGCGAGAAGGGATGCAGGGAGATGGCCATGGCGTTCGCCGAGAAGTCGCGGCGCCGCAGATCGTCGAAGATACTGCCCGGCGAGGTCGCTGGGGGACGTCCGGGAGAGGTGTAGGTCTCGTTGCGCGCTCCCGCGATCTCGCCCGGTACCCCACCCTCAAAGACCGCCTCGGCGCGATTCCGAGAAGCGTCCAGATGGATGCTCTCCACTCTGAGGTCGATCGGTTCTTCGGCAACCGCGCCCGCCGGGCGCGGCTTTTCCTTAATGCCGGTCGTCAAGGGCTTAACCAGCTTCTGAACGTTGCCCTCGACCACGAATTCGAGCTCGCGCTGCGGCTCGAGGCCGAGCGTGAGGTCGCGGACGGCCCCGCCCGCCAGATAGAGATTCAACCCCTGGGTCGCGGCCAGCCTTCCCATCTGGCTCACCACCCGGGACTGGGCCGGCTTCAGCCGGCTGTCCATCAGAAAGTTGTAATCAGGCATGGTTTGGTGTCCAGCCTTTCAGAGTCGAGCCGCGCCCGCTGCTTTCAGGCTCAGGGGCCTGCCCCTCCCCCCCGGGCACTACTTGCTGGTTGCAGGCAGGCACGGGGGCCTGCCCCGTCTTCAATCACCCTCCCTCAAGCCCGGGGATGATGGGCCTGATAGACCTCGCGCAACCGCTCCTGGACCACCTGAGTGTAGATCTGCGTGGTCGAGATGTCGCTGTGGCCCAGCATCAGTTGAATCGAGCGCAAATCGGCGCCCCGCTCGAGCAAATGCGTGGCGAACGAGTGCCGCACGAGGTGCGGCGTCAGCGGCGTGGCGATGCCCGCCGCGCGCCCGTAACGCGACAGGATTTTCCAGAACCCGACACGCGAGAGCTTGCCGCCCCGCTGATTCAAGAACAGATACGGCACGCCCGGCTTGCGCGCCAGCTTGGCGCGTCCTTGCGCCACGTACTCGTCGAGAGCGCGCAGCGCCGGCTTGCCCACTGGAATCAGGCGCTCCTTGTTGCCCTTGCCGAGGCAGCGGACGATTCCGAGGCCGCCGTCGAAGTCTTCCCAGCGGACGCCCACCAGTTCCGAAACGCGCATCCCGGTAGCGTAAAGCACCTGGAGCATGGCGCGGTCGCGCAGTCCTGCCGCCGTGGAGGGGTCGGGCTGGGCGAGGAGCTTCTCGATTTCACTGGCCGCCAGATACTTCGGTAGAGCCTGCGCCAGCCGTGGCGAGTCGATCTCGGCCGTCGGGTCCTGGTCGAGATCGCCTTCGCGGACGAGGAACTGAAAGAAGCCACGGAGCGACACCAGGTGCCGTGCCACGGCGCGCGCGCTTAGCCGATTGCGATGGAGTTCGGCGAGGAAGCCGCGAATATCCTCGCGTTCGGCACCACGGAACTGACGATTGTGCTTGTTGAGATAGATAGAGAACTTCGTCAGGTCGCGGCGATAGGCAAGCAGGGTATTGCTCGCAAGTCCTTTTTCAACTTGGATATAGCTGAGAAATCGGTTGAGGTCGCGCGGCTCCTCCGCAGCCGTGGCGCTGCCGTGCCTAGCAGCGATCGCGTCCGGGCCTGCCTCTCTAGGGCCCTGAGAAGTCACGGACGCCTCCCGGTATTGGTTGGTCGAGGAAATATGCGGCGGGCAAGAACAGAGCGCATCAGCCACCCAGATGGTCATCCTGCGCGACGGTCAACTTGAGACCCTGCAGGAGCCATCAAGCTATTTGAATCCAATGGCTTACACCAGCAATGCTCCCGATTCGGCGAGCAATTCTTTTCCCTACGAGGCCGGATAGTAACACAACCGCGATGCTTTTCCAAGAGAAAGAGTGGCAAGAGGTTAGGGGCGCGGCACGGAGGCGCGCCAGCTCGAGCCGGTGGACAGCGTCCCCAGCGGCCTACAAGAGCTAACCTCCTATTCCTTAGCGACATGGGCATCCAAGAGTGGCTTGAACTTTCCCTGCGCCGTCAGAATCAGCTCGATCACTTCGCGGACCGCTCCCAGGCCACCGCGAGCCCTGGTGACGTAATGGACGTAGCGGGCGAGCAGCGGATGACTGTCCGCCACGGCGACCCCCAGACCGACGCGCGTCAGCAGCGGCAGGTCAACCAGGTCGTCGCCCACGTAGCAGACTTCGTGATCCTGAACACCGGCCTCATTAAGGACCTGGCGATAGGGTCCAAGCTTCTCGCGGCCAACTCCTTGCCGGACGAACTGGATGCCAAGCTCGCTGGCCCGGTACGCCACGATGGGAGAGTCCCGGCCCGAGATCAGCCCGGTCTGGAATCCGCTGCGATGCCACATTCCGATGCCGTACCCGTCGCGCGAATGAAATGTCTTCGTCTCCACGAGCTTCAGGCCGCTGCCGGCGGACCTTCCTGCGGCGGGGACGTAGTAGATGCGTCCGTCCGTCAGCACGCCGTCCACGTCGAGCAGCAGCAGACGGATCTTGCGAGCGCGCGCCTTCAAATCACTGCGTGTTAGTTTCTTCGAGTCCATAGCAAGAAGTCAGAAGTCAGGAGACAGGCTGCGTCATGCTGCCATATTCTGACTCCGGTCTTCTGACTCCTGTTTCTAAAACATCTCCGTTCTCCACAAATCGTGGATATGCACCACGCCGGCAAGCGTTCCATCGGCGCCGACCACGGGCAGGGCCGTGATCCGTCGGGATTCCATCAGGTTCAGCGCCTCGGTGGCGAGCTCGTGCGGGCCGATGGTGACCGGCGCGCGCGTCATGCAATCCGACGCTTTCAGGCTGAGCGCCCGATTGCCTTCATGCTCGAAAAAGCGCCGCAAATCGCCGTCGGAGATGAATCCTGCCAAACGCCCGGACGGATCCACCACGGTGGTGAGACCCAGACCCTTGCGGCTCATCTCGTAGATCACGTCGTTGAGCGGCGTCTCGGGCGCGACGCGCGGAAGGGCGTCGCCGGTGTGCATCACGTTCTCCACGCGCCGCAGCCGAACACCCAGCCCGCCACCGGGATGGAGCACGGCGTAGTCTTCTTCGGTGAAACCGCGGCGCTCGAGCAGCGCCATGGCCAGCGCATCGCCCATGGCCAGCATGGCGGTGGTGGACGCGGTGGGCGCGAGTCCCAGCGGACACGCTTCGCGACTGATGCCGACGTCGAGAACGACATCGCTCGCCTGGCCGAGAGTCGAGCCGGGATTACCGGTCAGCGTGATGAGGGGAGTCGCCAGGCGCTTGATGGTGTCAAGCAGACGCAACAGTTCCTCGCTTTCGCCACCGTAGGAGAGCGCCACGACCACGTCGCCCGAAACCAGGCGTCCGAGGTCGCCGTGCAGCGCCTCGGCGGGATGAAGGAAGAACGACGGGGTGCCGGTGCTCGACAGCGTGGCCGAAATCTTCTGGCCAATGAGTCCGGACTTGCCCATGCCGGTCACAACCACGCGGCCGCGGCACTGCTCCAGGATGTCGAGGGCGCGATTGAATCGACCATCCAGGCGGTCGACGAGGTCGCTGAGAGCCCGGGCTTCGATTTCGAGCACGCGGCGGGCGGTTTCAAGGCTCATACGGCAGGCAAGTGGCGGATTTGCAACCAGTTCCGCCACCGCGATCATAGCACACGGAACGTGTACCCCAGAAATTCCACCCTTGCGCCTTGCGGGCGCAATTTCACCGCCCGCATCTTCTGCGGCGAGTGGGGTCCGCAAAGGGGCAGGCATCTGTGCGAGGGATGCCCCATCAGCCAACTTCCGAGCATCACCCAAGCTTCTCCATGCAAGCCACTGACTCCAGATCGCTTTCCAGCTTCGATCGTAGGATGATTCCAGGCCCGCTGGCCGACACCAGACGACGCGCACTCTCAACACCAGCAATCGTCGCCGGATGCCTTGCGCCCGGCGACGCCGCCACGGTACGATGTTCTCTGGAATTCGCTGCCCCTCTGCTCGAAAGCATCCGGCGAAGCCGTCCCTTATGAGTACTCCTTTAAACTGGGCGCTGGTGGCGCACGTCATCGGGATCATCTACTGGCTGGGCGGACTGGTCGCAGCCGCGCACATCCTGATGCGTCTGGGCAATGAGAGCTCGCCCGAAGCCCGCGCGGCGCTCGGGAATTTCGAAAACAAGCTGCTGAAACGGATCGTTCATCCGGGCGCGGCAGTCACGGTGCTCGCCGGCATCGGCATCCTGCTGGCCGATCCGGAATACCTGCGGCAGACGTGGCTGCACGTCAAGCTGGCGCTGGTGGTGATTCTGATCGCCGTGGACCTGCTGCTGACGGCGCGTTTTCGCGCTGCGCAGGCAGGGAAGGCCGCCATCGAGCCCAAGCAGGCAAAGCTCCTTTACGGCTCGGTGGCGGTGCTCTTGTTCTTTATCGTGGTTCTGGCTGTGCTCAAGCCTTTCTCGTAAGGCGGTAGAACCGGGACCAAAGAGGTCGATAGTTAACGGTCGACAGTCCGTCAGAAACCGGGATTCTCAAGAACCCGCTTTGAAATGCCACGGCAGCGGTGCTGTCCTCAGCGCCCGACAGCACCCGATGAGAGACCGGCGCTACAGGAGACTTCACTCGTGACCAAGATCACCATTCGCAACAACGGACCGGTGCGAATCGAAGGCGACGATTTCACCATTTACGACGCGGAGGGCAACGCCTTCGATCTGGCCGGACGCACGGCGATCAGCCTCTGCCGCTGCGGGCGCTCGGAGAACAAACCCTTCTGCGACAGCAAGCACAAGGAGTGCGGCTTTGACTCGCAAGTGAAAGCGCGGGCGCTCGCTCCGCCGGTTCCGGTCGCGCCGACGACGGCCACATCCTAGCTAGCAGGCTGATATAAACGAAATCCGCAACATATGTCAGCAAATCATTGTCATGCTGAGCGAAGCGAAGCATCTCTGTAGTTCTTGCAAAACAAATGCAGCGACCCTTCGCTACGCTCAGGGTGACAGTGACCGAATTTGTTAACCTTCTTCTGTTACACGACGCTGTGTCTTGTCCCTGGGGTGGTGCGCGTCGCAGTCGCCCGCCTTCGGACCGATCAGGCCGTAGTACCGCGCCATCCAGTAAGGCAGCAGGAAGAAGGCGCCGTCGTCCTCACTGCGTCCCCCGTCGCCGCCATCCAGCTCGAAGGGGTCGCCGTTCCATTTCATCACTTGACGCTCATTGGCAGGCAAAGCTCGTGTGGACTGCGGGCGGCCGAATCGATTCGATCGTGTCCGCGGTGTTATGTCGGCACGGTCCGAATTCCGAACCGTCCATTCGACGGTATCCATCGGTATTCGCTCCAGCGACTCGCGCGCCGCCCGAAGATCAACCTCCCCGGGCAGCGCGGCGGCAGCGATCACCGCCCACAGGGGATTATTCTCGTCGTGAGTGCGCCGCCAGAATCGGCGCAGAGTCGCACGATAGCGCGCCGCCGGCGCCGGATCATCTTCGGCGCCCGTACCCCGGTTTGACGGCGAGCGCGGCAGCGGGTCGAGCAGCGGCGCGAAGGCGAGATAGGCGAGTTCCTCATCGGAGTAATTGACCTCGCCGGGAGGGCGCGCGAGCCGCGAGACATAGTCGAGGTAGCCGAGGTCAAAGGCGACGTGCCGATACGCCGAGTCGAGCCACGGTTGGCCGCCCATGCGCGACGCCACGCGCAAATGAGAGAGGATTTCGAGCGAATCGAGCCCCGCGTCCTCAGCACCCTCGGGAGTTTTGAAGTATTGCGCCGTGTAGTTGCCCCAGCGCGTCATGCGCCCGCCGGGACCCACGAGGCGGAGGCCGTTGTCGAGCAACCGTTGCGCAATGCGCCCGGCTTCGGCGGCGACCCGCCCGCGCACCTCGTTATCCGGAGGCGATCCCGGATTCGAACCGGCAGGCAGCAGGTTGTAAGCGATCCAACCGGCGAAGAAGTGGCCGACGAGTTCGTCAGAACTGGTATCTCCTTTCCAGAATCGGCCGTTCCCGGCCGGATGCCACTCGCCGGCCGGATCACGATCCTCGCCGGGCGCGGCGATGGCGCGAGCCGGAAACCCGGGCATCCCGGTCACGGACTCGAGGCGCAGCATCGCATCGAGCGAGGCGCGGGCCCGCGCCAAGGCTTCGGGCGAGCCCGTGGACGCGTAGCGGAAACATTCGGCGGCCACGTAGATGGCGGTCCAAAGGCCATCGTTGTCGCTCGGCTCCGGCCGGCAAGCGGCAGAATCGCCGGGCGAGGCCATGTGGCAGTCATCCACGAATCCGTCACGTAGATGGCGCCGCGCCAGCCGGTCCTCAAAGTAGCCGGCCTTCTGCTCGAGCGTGTAAGGCCGAAAAGCGATCCGCGAGACGCCGCGGCGGGTGCGAATCCAGGCGCCCGATGAATCCGGCACGAGACCGAGCACGACGTCGCCGGCGAGATAACGCCGACCGGCGAAGAGGTACCACCGCTGACCCGGTGGCGCGGAGGGAACGAAGAGCATCGCGCCCTGATGGCTTGCGAGCCAGAGGCAGTCGGGATTTGCGGCGCCCGGCGGGCAACGCGCCGCGGCGACGCCGTCCAGCTTCGGATACGGCAAGCCGTCTCCGGCGGTCCAAAGCTTGCGCCGGGGCACGGCACCTTCGGCGAGCCCGCCCGATTCAGCCTCCCAGGGGGTGCCCGCCGAATCGCGAACCATCCGCCGGAGCGGCGCCGCCAACTCGCGACGGACGCCGGGTGGAATCGCGGCATCGTCAGCCAGGTAGCGCTCAACAAAGATCTGGCGAAAACTATCCTGACCTTGGGCTGCCGCCGGAGCGCCGCTGAACAGCAACGCCAGCACGGAAATCGCAGAGGCGGGTACGACCGTGATTCTTCCTCTTATCATGGATGCTGAAATGGCAGTACCCGGGCTATGCGGTCGCGTCGGAGAACCTTAGCCGGAGAACAAGCGCATCCTCACCGTCGCTCACGTAATAGCCCTTGCGCAGGCCGCACTCCGAGTAGCCAAACCGCCGATAAAGCATTCGGGCAGCGAGATTCGAGACCCTGACTTCAAGGAACACGCTCACCACCCCCTGCGCCACCAGCCGGCGATGGGCTTCTTCGAGCAGCGCCCGGGCGACGCCGCGGCGGCGACAGTCGGCGCGAACCGCAACGTTCTGAATCTCCGCTTCCGCGCCGGCGGCCAGGGCCGCGAGAAATCCGACGATCGCCGCGCCAGGCCCGCCCGACTCGGCAACCAGCACCATTCCACCCGGCCTCCGGCTCAGGCTCTCGTAGTCTCCCCGGTGCCACTGCGCCATTTCGGGCGTGACGAGTTGAATCTCCAGGACCGCCGCAGCGTCAGCCGGGGTGAGATCGCGAACAACGATGGGGCTCGCTGACACGTCACTCCCGCCAGTTCAACTCGGCGTCGGACCGCCGGATGTAATAGGCATCGAGCTCTTCAGGCCTTTGGAGGCGTCCCTCGCCGGCCGCCTGCCAGGCCACGCGAGCGATCGCACCCGCCAGAAACCCCGGTACACCTATCTTCTGCGCGGAAAGCCCGCGAGCCGCGTCGAGGCGCTGGCATAAGTCGCGAGCCGCGTTATCGTGCGCGCGGAAAACGAAAGCCGGTCCCCGGCCGCTCTCCGATCGCAGACCATCCGCCACCGCCGCGATTCGAGGCGGATCGAGGACAAGCCCGTCGCCCTGTTGGGTCCAACGAGTCGCGCCCGCCGGTCCCGCTGATGCCTGCGCGCGCTCGCGAAATACGCCGAGGTAAAACTCGCCGCGGCGGGCGTCGAGGAGCGGCACGGCGACATCAGCAGACGGATCGGCCCGGGCCAGCATCGCCTCAAACACGGACACGCCCCGCACCGGACGTCCGAGGGCGTGCGCCCAACCCTGAGCCGCCGCCAGTCCGACGCGAATGCCGGTGAAAGACCCGGGTCCGGTGGCGACGGCGAAGAGCTCCACGTCTGCCAGGCGCAAGCTCGCAGCCGCCAGCAGCCGGTGCGTGATCTCGAAGAGCTCGACGGAATAATTGGCGCTCCCGCCGGCCTCGAGTTCTCCCAGGGTCACGCCGTCACGGGAGAGGGCGGCCCCGCCGGACGCGCTGGTGGTGTCGAAGCTGAGGATGATCATGGCCTTGTCCGTAGGCTAGCTACCGTGCCGGCGCGGCGGTGCGCGTTAAGACCGGAGAACGGAGAGCCCCAAGGGCTATGGTACAATACTGAATCAGACGCTGACCGGAAAGACCGCAAGACACTCGCGGAAGCCCGCATTTACGGCTGAGCGTTGATCCCCGATGCCCGAGGCCCCCCGAACAGCCGCGCGCCCGCTGGAAGCCACGGAGCTGCTGACCCTTCTGCTCGAAGTCAGCGAGAAGCTCAACTCCACCCTCGATCTGGACGAACTGCTGGGCCGCATCGCGGAACTCGTCAAGCGCGCCATCGATTACGAAGTCTTCGCCATCCTGCTCCTGAACGAGAGAACGCAGGAACTCAGCATCCGCTTCAACATCGGCCACCCGGACGAGTCCGTGCGCAAGCTGCGGATCAAGGTGGGCGAGGGCGTGGTGGGCCGCGTGGCGGCCACGGCGCGGTCGCTGCTGGTGAATGATGTGCGCAAGCAGCCCGGCTATATCGCGTCGCTGCCCGGCGTCCGGTCGGAGCTCGCGGTGCCCCTGATCGCCAAAGGCAAGGTCGTGGGCGTCATCGATCTGGAAGCGCCCTGGCCGGACTTCTTCAGCGAGCGCCATCAGAGCCTGCTGGAGCTGCTGGCGGGGCGCATCGCCACTTCCATCGAGAATGCGCGGCTGTACCGGCGCACGCTCCGGCAGGCGCGCACCTTG
Organism: Terriglobia bacterium; assembly: GCA_035946575.1. Taxonomy (GTDB): domain Bacteria; phylum Acidobacteriota; class Terriglobia; order UBA7540; family UBA7540; genus Gp13-AA77. The sequence continues at coordinate 27,074 of DASYZG010000063.1, forward strand.
CACCTTCTTAACGAGATCAGCCGCGAACTCAGTTCGGTGCTGGTACTCAACGACCTGCTCCGTAAGATCGGCCAGCTCACGAAACAACTGATCAACTACCAGCGATTCAGCATTCTGCTGGCTGACGAGCGCACCCGCAACTACAACACGGTGATCTCGATCAAGCAGGACGAGCGCATGCCCGAGAAGCCCCAGGTCCCATTCGGGCAGGGCGTGGTGGGCGCGGCCGGAGGCAGCCGTCAGACCGTGGTGGTGCCCGATGTGAGCAAGGACGCGCGCTATATCGCCACCAATCCCGAGACGCGCTGCGAAATGGCCGTCCCGCTGATTTATCGCGATCGCGTGATCGGCGTGGTGGACCTGGAAAGTCCGCGGCTCGGCTATTTCACCGAGGAGCACGTGCGGGTGTTCTCCACGCTGGCGCCGCAGATCGCCGTGGCCATCGAGAATGCGCGGCTCTATGAGCGGGTGGTACGCAGCGAAGCCTTGCTCGAGCGCGATCTTGCCCGCGCACGCGAAATCCAGCTTCACCTGATGCCGGGTCTGAAGCCATCCATCCCCGGCCTCGACGTGCTGACGCGATTCCAGCCGGCGCGCGAACTGGGGGGCGATCTGTACGATTTCCTGCAATACGGCAAGGACCGCCACATTCTGGTGATCGGCGATGTAAGCGGCAAGGGATCGCCCGCCGCGCTGTACGGCGCCATGGTGAGCGGCATCCTGAGGAGCATGGCGCCGCGCCACCTGTCGCCGCCCGAGATGCTCCGCCGCCTGAACGTGACGCTGATGGAGCGCAAAATCGAGGGTCATTTCATTACCCTGACCTACGCCGTGTGGGAAATGAAGAGCCGCCGGCTGACCCTGGCCAACTCCGGAATGCCGCTGCCGGTCCTCGTTCGTCGCGGCCGGACTCAGTCGATTCGGGCGGAAGGCGTCCCGCTGGGGCTGCTCGAAAACACCGAGTATCAGGAAACATCGGTCACACTCGAAAAGGGCGACCTGCTGGCAATGTTCTCCGACGGGCTTGTCGAGGCCGCCAGCTCCGAGGTCGAGTTTGGCATGCGCCGCCTCGAGAATCTGTTCCGTGAAAATGCCCGGCGCCCGTTGAATCAGATCATCGAGCTCGTTTTCAAGGAAATCGCGCGCTTCGAACGCGGCCATCCGCCGCGCGATGATCAAACGCTGATGCTGGTGCGCGCCCTCTAAACTAACGGGGAGATGAGTGGGGGATTTCGATCCATGTCATTCCTCGCTTCGCTGGGAATGACGTGAGTCGAGGGCCCGGTTTCATCAGATTGCTGAACCAAAAGGACATCAACCGTACATAATCTCTAATGGACTCTGGAGCCCTGCATTATCGTTCGAGCATGCTCTGCTGCGACGATGTGGAACTGGCTCGCGTGGCGGAGGAGTTCGGCACGCCGGCCTACGTCTACAGCCGCAATCGCATCTTCTCGAATTTTGAGCGGATTGCCGGGCCGCTCGGCAGGCTGAACGGCCTCGCCTGCTATTCCGTCAAAGCCAACTCGAACCTCGCCATCCTCAAGCTGCTGGCCGCGTCAGGCGCCGGATTTGACATCGTCTCCGGCGGCGAACTGGCCCGCGTGCTCCGCGCCGGAGCCGATCCGGCACGCGTGGTCTTCTCCGGTGTCGGCAAGACGGCCGATGAGATCGACGCGGCGCTCGCCGCCGGCGTCCTGATGCTCAACGTCGAGTCGGCCGGCGAATTGGACGTCATCGAAAGCCGCGCACGCCACCGCGGATCCGGCCGGGCGCCTGTCTCCCTGCGCATCAATCCGGACGTCGAAGCGGACACGCATCCTTACATCTCAACCGGACAGACGATTCACAAGTTCGGTGTGCCCAAGGCCGAAGCTCTGGATCTGTATCGTCGCGCTGCGCGCTCAGCATACCTCCAGGTGCGCGGCGTGGCCTGTCACATCGGATCACAAATTCTTGAACATGATCCGTTCCTGCGCGCCGTCGATGAAGTCCTGGCGCTCACCCGCGACCTGAGTTCCGAAGGCATCGTCGTCGAGTTTTTGGATCTGGGCGGCGGTTTCGGCATTCGGTATCACGACGAGCAGCCGTTCGCGTTTGATCGCTTCTTCGCAGAACTGGAGCGGAGATTCTATGGCAAGGCATTCCGGCCGCTGCTCGAGCCGGGCCGCTCGGTGATCGGCGATGCCGGACTGCTGCTGGTCCGCGTGCTTTACGTGAAGGAGACGGAATCGAAGCGCTTCGTGGTGGTGGACGGAGGGATGAACGACCTTCTGCGGCCCGCGCTCTACGGCTCCTATCACGAGATTCTGCCGGTAAAGCAGCATGACGGCCCGCGGAGCGCCGCCGACGTGGTTGGACCCTTATGCGAGACCGGTGACTTCCTCGCCCGCGACCGCGTGGTTGGCGACTTCAAGCCAGGTGAATTGCTGGCCATCGCCAACGCCGGCGCCTATGGATACGTGCTGGCTTCGAATTACAACAGCCGTCCCCGGCCGGCCGAAGTCCTGATTGAGGGGAACGATCTGCGCCTGATCCGGCGGCGCGAGAGCGTGGATGATCTGATGGCCGCTGAGTCCGGTACTCTATCGTAGGATTCTGCCTTTTTCTGGCCGGATGTTTGGGCCATTTCGGTTTGGCCCTTTGTTGATCCGGTTCAGAGCCAGTATTCGAAAGCCGCCAACTGTTGGCCGTCGACTTATCACCCTTCAGCGCTGTCCCCACTTCAATTTCTGCCGCAGGACGTCGTAAAAACTTTTGTCCAGGGCGTGGATCATCTCCACGCTGGAGGCGGCTTTATGCAGGCGCACGCGGTCACCCTCGTAGACTTCGATGGCCTCCTGGCCATCCACGGTCACGTACACCGATTCGTCCGTCTTGACCGCCACCTCGATGGTGACGTTGTCGCGCAGCACGATGGGGCGATTCGTGAGGGTGTGAGCGCAGATGGGCGTGATGATGAAGGCGCGAACGTTGGGCGCGATCACCGGGCCGCCCGCCGCCAGGGAATAGGCCGTCGAGCCGGTGGGCGTCGAGACGATCAATCCATCGGCCTTGTAGGTGGAGATAAACTGATCGTCGGCTCTCACATCGAAATCGAGGACCCGGGCGATGGCACCCTTGTTAAGTACCACGTCATTCAGAGCCACGTACGGCCCAAGCTGCAAGCCGTTCCGGATCACCGACGCCTCGAGCTGCACGCGGGATTCAACACGAAACCGGCCGGCAAGTACGGCCTCGAGCGAAGCATCGATTTCGTCGCGGGTGACGACCGTGAGGAAGCCCAGACTGCCGAGGTTTACGGCCAAAATCGGGACCGGCCGCCCTTCGAGAGCGCGCGCCGTGGCCAGGAACGTCCCATCTCCGCCGAGCACGATGAGGAGATCGACAGCGGCGCCTACCTGTGAGCGGTCCATGCCTGCGGCCGGACTGCCCAGTGTGGCTGCCGTTTCCTTGTCGATGAGCACCTCGATGCTGCGCTCGCGCAGCCAGCCCATCAGAGGGGGCACAATTTCGCTGACTTCGGCCTTGTTCGGTTTGGAAGTTATCCCGACCCGCTTGATGTTCATGCAATCTCGCCGGCGTCCGGAGGCACACGCACCGGATCGACAGCCACTCTAATGAATCTACACTCGATTTGATCCAAGCGCAGGCGGATTCGACGTCAGGGGCGGCCTTTTCCGGAATATCGGCGCGGTCATCCCTTGGGCGGCCACAAGGGCCGCCCCTACGCCGAATCCGGACAGCCTATTGTCCCCTTGACCGGCCTGTCCAGCCGGGACCGCGCAACACGCGGCCGGTGCTTGCGCCCGTCAGGCGACCGTGCTCGAATTCGAGTCCTCCGTTCACAAACACGTATTCCACTCCGCGCGAGACCGACGCGGGATTCTTGTACGTCGCCGTATCCTGAATTGTGCCCGGATTGAACACGGTGATATCCGCATAGAAGCCGGGACGCAAGAGACCGCGCTCGTACAAGTGCTCACGCTCGGCCGGCAACGACGTGATCTTGCGCACGGCTTGCTCCAGATCCATCAGGTGATGATCACGCACGTAGTAGCCGAGAAACCGCGGCATCGATCCGAAAGCTCGCGGATGCGTGTGCGGCTCAAACAGCGGACCGTCCAGCGACATCTCGTTCGCGTCCAGCCCGATGCTGGTCCACGGCTGGCGCAGCCCGTACTCCAGGTCCTGTTCACTGGCGATGAAGTAAAGCGCGCCGGTCTGGGCGTGATCCGCGAGCACAAAATCGAACAGCGCATCGAGCGGCTGCTTGTGCTGCTGCCGCGCAATCTCCGCCACAGTCTCGCCGTCATATTGCTTCAGGTCCTTGTTGAAGACGCCGGAGACCTCCACGCCCGCAGCGCCGCCGCTGTCGTAGTAGAGATTCTCCCAGTCAGGGTGATCGGAGGCCATTTCGGATTTGATGCGGCGTCGCGTGGCCGGATCGCGCAGGCGCTGCAGAAGCTTGTCCGGGCCGCCGTCCGCGACCCAGGGCGGCAGGCAGGAAGCGAGCGCAGTGGCTCCCGCAAGGTACGGATACATATCGGCCGCGACGTTGAGTCCGGCGGCGCGCTCCGCGTCAATTCGGGCGACGACCCTGCTCATCGAGCCCCAGCGCGATTTGCCGCTCACTTTCAGGTGGAAGATCTCCACCGGAAGCCCGGCCTCGCGTCCGATGCGGAAAGCTTCATCGAGCGCCGCCATTTCTCCCTGGCCTTCGCTGCGCATGTGCGTCGCGTAGATGCCGCCGTAACGAGCCGCCACTTTGGCCAGGGCGATGAGTTCGTCGGTCCGGGCATACTGGCCCGGCGGATAGATCAGCGCTGTGGAGAGTCCTATGGCGCCCTCTTGCATGGCTCGCTCCACCATTCCTTCCATGCGAGCGAGCTCGGCCGGTGAGGGCGCCCGGTCAACGTCACCGAGCACCGCCTCGCGAACCTGGGCTGCGCCCACGTAGGTTCCGAGATTGATGGGCGTTCCGCCGTGCTCGAGCCTCTGGAAGTAGCCGCTGAGGTCCGTCCAGTCCACCTTGAGGTGGTAATGTTCGAGGAACGGTTCGAGCGGCAGCAGCGTCTGCGGGTCTTGCGGCGCGATGGATCCGCCTTCGCCGGTGATCTCGCTGGTGATGCCCTGCGAGAGCTTGCTGAGCGATCGATTGTCAATCAGCAGCGCCGTCTCGGACTGGCCGAGCATGTCGATGAAGCCGGGCGCGACGACCAGTCCGGTCGCATCGATCACGCGACGGGCCTGGGACGGGTCCAGCCTGCCAATGGCCGCGATGCGGTCGCCCCGAATGCCCACGTCGGCCGCAAACCAGGGATCGCCGGTGCCGTCGATCACACGTCCGCCTTTGAGGATCACATCATAGGCGGGCTCCGGTGCGGCGCCCCCGGCGAGGTACCCATCGGCCGCAATCTCACCGAGCGCCTGGCCGACGATATTCGTGACCGAATCATCCTGTTGGGGGACCGCCACCCGATTGGCGTAAGCGGCGAACGCCATGTGCTCGCCGGTGGGAGTGGTGAAATAGCCGGCCAGACCCTTGCCGGTCACCATCACGTTGCGGTTGAGCGGATCGTACGCGGTGTATGTCCCGGTCTTGGCGTGGATCTGTCCCGCGGCCGGCGAAGATGTCTGGATGTTCCAAAGCGTCCCGTCGCGACCTAAGATCGGCAGCGCGCGAAAGAAGACGGGGAAATCCGGGCGACGAGCCATGTAGGCCAGATAGTGGGCCATGAAGTCCGGCGTGAAGAATGCGGCCTCCGACCCGCCCGCGCCGTCGCCTTGCGACGCCTGGGCCAGGTCCAGTCCCGCCTGCTCAAGCCACTGGTGCTCGCGGTCAAATCCGGCTCCGGCGGGGTCCGTGGTGCCTTTCGCCAGTGTGGCGCCAAGGAGAAAGGGCATCAGGCTCGCGTGCAGATTCTGGCTGACCTTCAGAGTCACCTTGATGTCTTCCGACAGCGGCGGCGAAATGTGCTCGGCGATCCGATTCGCCGGCGTGTATGATGCGGCCAGTTTTTTGAAATCAGGCAAAGCGGCGGAATTCGTGACCCCCATCACTTCGACGTGTTCCGCGCCCAGAGCCTCTGCGAAAGTGACCTGGGCAAAGAGCGAGGGCTGGGGCACGTTGTAATTGAAGAGAATCGAAGGCTTGCCCAAGGGCATCGTGCCCGTCACGGTGACCGTGCGGCGTCCGTCCGGGCCCGCGGTATCGTTGGAGAAATTGATGTTCGGGTTCGAGTCGGGCGCGCCGGTGGTCGCCTGGTTGATGAACCGCGCGTAGGCGGTCATCGGCGAGACTTGAAGGCTGACGGGTTGCCCCACGGCCGCGCCGGGGCTCGCGGTCACATCAATGATGTTGTCGTTCACCACGATGGGCGAGATGACCGTGCCGGTGCCGAGTTCGGCCTGGCCTTCGGGGAACAGCGTGGCATCCACGAGGACTCGCCCCTCGATGCGCTTCACGCCGCGTGCGGCCACCTGCCGTGCGAGTTCGCGCAGCACGGCCAGGGGAGGGCCGGGCACCGCCCGGGTATCGGGGCTGCCGCCATAACAGTGGTCCTCGTTCTCGAACGCCAGCGTGCCGTCCGGCTGAATCCTGCCGGAAAGATTGGGGTCGCCGCTTGCCACCAGCACGATGTCGCCGTGGAGCACGCCGTTCGCATCCAACCCGCCCGTGCGATACACGGCTGTGTCGAAGCGGAAATCGGCTCCGAGCAGCGCCAGCACCGTGCCCTCGGTCAGCAACTTGGTGGTGGAGGCGGGCGTGAAAAGCT
>DASYZG010000064.1:0-1636 GCA_035946575.1 Terriglobia bacterium
CCGGCGACCACTTCTACTACGCTGACGAGTTCAACCTCAGTTGGTTCCCGACGGTGCGGGCGATGTGGAGCCCGAAGGGGCGGCAGGTGATGATTCCCACCCCGGCCCAGCCGACCAAACACTACGGCCTCGGTGTGGTCAACTACTATACCGGCGAAACGGTGGTGCTGGTCCGGCGCCACAAGCGCCGCCGCGCGATCGCCGAGTTGCTGCAGACGCTGCTCAACAAGCACCCGACGGGCACGGTCTACGTGGCCTGGGACAATGCGAGTACCCATGAGGACGACGAGGTCGAGGCCGTCGTACGCGGTGCGGCAGGCCGCCTCGTGCTGCTGTATCTGCCCACCTACAGCCCCTGGCTCAACCCTATTGAAATGCTGTGGCGTCATTTCCGCCGCGAGGTTACGCACTGCGAGCTCTTCGTGACCGTCAAGGCCCTGCTGGCGGCCACCCGCGACTTCTTCGCCCGCTACAACCAGAAGCCGAGCGCCGTGCTCTCGATCATCGGGTCCCACGCCACGAAAGTTAGTTGATTGTACTTACAGCCTATCCGAATAACCCTGCTGCCCGAAACGCAATCAAGCTGCAGGCGAAATGGAGGAACGCGAGGTAGTTCTCCGGTTTCTTGTCCCAGCGAATGAGCAGGCGACGAAAGCGATTCATCCACGAATGCGCGCGCTCCACCACCCAGCGCCGCGCTTTGAACCCCGCTTCCTGTTTGAGGGCTTTAGCTTCCTCTCCGCGCGGGCGGACATGGGCGGTAAAGCCGAACTCCTGCAGCGTGGCATACACCTCATCGTAGTCGTAGCCGGCATCCAGGCACATCCCCTGCGGCTGTTCCTCGGTCGGCTCTGGCCGTGCGACGACCAGGCTTTCGACGGTCGCGCGGACCAGTTTCAGATCATGCCGATTGGCCCCTTCTACCTCCAGGCCGATCGGGACGCCGTGCCCCTCCGTCAGCAGGCTGCGTTTGACGCCGGACGTGCCCCGGTCGGTGGGATTGTGCCCGGTTTTTTCCCCCGCCCAGTGGCGCTTTCGTGAGCGCCCCGTCCATCGCCAGCCAGTCCCACGCGATCCCGCGGACTTCATCATAGCGCTCGACGCCCGCCCGCCACAGCCTGAGGAACACCCCAGCTTCCACCCAGGCTTGGAACCGATCGTGCGCTGTCGAATGGGCACACAACTCGGTCTGGTCCAGCGCTTGCCACTGACAGCCGGTGCGCAGAACGTAAAAGATCGCGTCAGCGCAGGCGCGATCCGGCACCCGCGGTCGTCCGCCGCCGAATCGATGCCGATTGACGTGGACTGGCAGGAGTGGTTGGAGCACGGCCCATAGCGCGTCAGAAATCCGGAAGCCCGTCGTGGTGGGGTTATTGGGGGTACGTTGTCGACTACGTTTCTCGGTTCCTTCTGTGTTCATACCTCTCACTATACTAGGTTATTCGGATAGGCTGTAAGTAGGGTTGGCCGCCGTGGCACGTCTGGAGGTTGGTCTGAATTCATCGGTGCATCAAATCGCGTCTATCACGTGGCAGATAGTCGCCAATGGCTTGCTTGACCACACGGGCGAGTTCTTCAGCACGCTCCTGCTGCAGTTTGAATTGGTGTGGGTGGTGCTTTGCGAATGCGGCATGTC
>DASYZG010000065.1:0-3542 GCA_035946575.1 Terriglobia bacterium
ACCACCAATCAGGTCACCACGGTGACGGCCCAGGACCTGCTGCGCCTGCCCTTGCAGCGTGACGCCGCCGATATCGCGGCGCTGGCGCCGGGTGTCAACATGGGCTCGCCGCAGTTGAGCAGCGGTCCGCTGGGCAACCCGATCAATGTGTTCGGTGGTGCCTCGACGGCCGAGAATGCCTACTACATCGACGGCATGAACGTCACAGATGCGCTCACCGCACAGGGCGGTCTCGAGCTGCCGTATGGCGCCATAGAGGAGCAACAGACCCTCATCAGCGGCTACGGCGCCAAGTATGGCCGGTCCGTCGGTGGCGTGATCAACCAGATCGGAAAGAGCGGCACCAACGCCTGGCACTTTGGCGTGCGTGCCCTGGTGCAGCCGTCCGTTTTGCAGGCCGACTTCAAGAATTCCTCTTACGCCAATCCGCTGGCGGCCGCGAAGGGATATCCTCCGGGCCTGCTGCACAGCTACAACACGCCCGAGGATTCCCAGGAGACGATCTACGACGCCTACGTGAGCGGCCCGATCATCAAGAACAGGTTGTTTTTCTTCCTGGCCGCCGAAGAGGACAACACGGGACAAACCACCAACGACCTGAGTCTAGGCAACGCGGGCACGTTCGAAAATGCGTACATTGCCCATGATCGCACGGATGCGCCCAAGTACTATGCCAAGATAAACTGGAACATCAACGACAACAATCTGCTCACCCTGACCGGGCTCCAAAGCGCGAACAAGACCTGGCAGACGCAATATAATGTCAACTACGAGCCACCGAGCCTCGGGGATTTCTCGGCTTTCGGTCAAACGGTAAAGACCACCTTCAGGATGGGAGTGGCGAATTTCACCTCCTACCTCACCGATCACCTGACCCTGGATGCGATGTTCGGCAAAACTCACGGCAACTATTCGGTGGAGCAGCCCGAGGGCCCGGGGTTCAATGCGTCACTGCCGGCCATCCAGAGCGCATCCAATCAGGATCCGCGATTTGCGCCGCCGGGCGGCATCACCAACGCCAACACGAGCTCGACGCAAGCCGACCCGAGACACCATGTCAACGTCACCTCTTACCGCGTGAGCCTCGACTACAAGTGGCGCACTCACGATATTACAGCGGGTATCGATAACATCAATTCCTGGGACTTGTACGACGGCAGCGAGAACACCGGACCCGGTTATTCCTGGATCTATGGCACCAGCGACCCTGGTGCGGCGCTTCTTACCGGCACCACCCCGGGAGTCGCGCCCTATGTCGGCCCGTCGGATCAATGCTTCAACGGGAGTTGCTACTATGTCCAGCAGTCCTTTTCCAGATCATCGGCGTCCGTGAAGGTCGAGCAGCGCGCACAGTACATCGAGGATAACTGGCACGTTACTCCCGAGCTGCTGCTGTCCCTGGGGTTGCGCAACGACCAGTTCACCAACTTCGACGGGTCCGGCGTGCCCTACATCAAGCTGACCTCGCCCCAATGGGCGCCCCGCCTCGGCTTCAGTTGGGACGTGGACGGCGACTCCACTTTCAAGGTATTCGGCAATGCCGGCCGCTATTATCTGGCGCTCCCGCTGACCACCGCTCTCTCGATCGCGGCGCCCGTGGTGAATTATTCCTTGTATGGAACCTACACGGGCATCGATCCGACGACCGGCGCGCCCACCGGCTTCAAACCCGTGTACCAGCTGCCGTCGACGGGCGTGGGGATCGACAGTGAATACGGCCAGGCGAAGGATCCGAGGATATCGGCTTCCCAGAACATCAAGGCCGAGTATTCGGACGATTTCGTGCTCGGCCTGCAGCACTCGTTCCAGATGCTGGACGAGAAGTGGGTGGCCGGGGCAACGGGCACCTACCAGAAGATGCCGCGGATCATCGACGATTTCGACGACGAGCAAAGAGAGTGTGCAGCGGGGCTGGCACAGGGCTATGCCTGGATGACGCCTGACACCTGCGACAAGTGGGCACAAAGCCTCATCCTGATCAACCCGGGCGTGACCAACCACATCCTGATGAAAGCGCCGGATGGAAGCCTCGTGCCGGTCAACCTGTCACCAGCGGCTCAGGGCTTCCCGAGGGGAGTTCTGCGTCAATACTACTCCCTGGACCTCTCACTGACGCACGTATGGAACGGCAGGTGGTCGGCGAAATTCGACTACGTCCTCTCCAAGACGTGGGGCAACACGGAAGGGCCTGTCAGCACCTTCTCGCAGCAGAGCGGATCGTATGAATCGATCACGACCGCGTGGGATTTCCCCGAGAGGATGCAGCATTCGTACGGCGTTCAGCCGAACGACCGCAGGCACCAGTTCAAGATTTTCGGAGCTTACGGGATCACGCGGGAACTGACGGTGGGCGCCAACCTCTACGCCGCCTCCGGCACCCCCCGGATGTGCCGTGGTGGATACGGGCCGGGCCAGATCGCTCTGTACGGCTCCCATACGTACTACTGGTGCGGCGGCGTGCCGGTTCCCCCGGGCTCGCTGGGCCGTTTGCCATGGACCACCCGGATGGACCTCAGCTTGGATTACAAACCGACGTTGAAGTATGTTGACCACGGGCTCGACTTCAACATCGCTGTGTTCAACGTGTTCAACCATCAGACGCCGCTGTTCATCAACGACTTCTTTGGGACGACCAGCAGTCCCAATTCCGAGTACGGCAGTGTCGAGAACTTCACGCCACCGCGAAGTGTCCGGCTCTCGGTTGCCTATGACTATTGAGTGACGCAGGCGCCGCCGGGCCGATGCCCGGCGGTTTCTTGCGCACTGGGCGGCGGGCGGCGTAGCATGACGAATTGTTGCCACCTGCACGATGACGTGACCCACCCTACAGAGCCGCAGTCCGCGCGGGGCGCCGTCCGGCGGCCGCTTTCATCGGTGGCCGCCCGCCTGCTGGCCAGGGCGCGCAAGGAGTGGGAGCACCAACAGTTCGAAGCCGCGCAACAGTCGCTGATCGCGGTGCTGGCGCTGGCCCGGGACGAGCCGGATGCCGTCCGGTTGCTGGGTATGGCGACGCAACGCCTCGGCAATCACGCCAGGGCGATCGACTGCTTCCGGCGGGTCCTTGCGCTGTCGCCCGAGGATTCCGATCTGCAGATTGGGCTCGGCATATCCCTGTTCGAGCAGGGCGAATTCGATGCAGCCCTGATGCACTTTCGCAATGCCTGCAAGCTGGAACGTGCTTCTCCGTCGGCGTGGTTCAATCTCGGCGAGGCGCTCGGGCGGCAGGCACACACGGAAGAGGCAATCGCCGCGTTGCGACGCGCGCTCGAGCTCGACGCCGCCCATATATCCGCGCGGCTCTCACTGGCGCGGGCGCAGGCCAACCTGGGCCAGGTCAGTGCGGCAGTGGCCGAGTTTCGGGAAGTGCTGCGGGGCGATCCTGCCAATGCCGAAGGATGGTTCGGGCTGTCGAATCTCAACGTGGTCCGCTTTGATGCCGCGGACGCCACTGCCCTGCGGCGCGCTTTGACGCGGGAAAATCTGCCGCCCCGTGATCGCGAGCTGCTCGGTTTCGCCTTGGCGAAGGCCCTGGAGAACCAGGG
>DASYZG010000066.1:0-33154 GCA_035946575.1 Terriglobia bacterium
GCGCTTGAGTCGCTGGCGGTCGGGAACACCATCATCATGAGTCGCGGCCTCATCGACGTGCTGCCGGATGAACCGTCTCTTGCGGCCATGCTGGCGCACGAACTGGCGCACGTCGTGCTACAACAGACCGCGAACATTGAGAGTACCAGGTGGGCGTTCGAGGATCGCTTGATGATTCCGGACCGGGACCTCCTCCGCTACCTCAATTTCAAACCGAGCGAACATGATGAAGAGACGGCCGACGCCAAGGCGCTGGAGTTGCTGAAGGATTCCCCGTATAAGGACCAGCTGGGCAAGGCGGGACTCTTCCTTCGAGCCATGGCCGTCGCCGCGCCTCGGACGCCCGAATTGTTCGGAGCCCACCTGGGCAACCGGTTGGCTCAGGGAGATCACGTGCGCCGGATGGCGGCGCTGATGAGCGGGGCTCCGCCTCTCGAGAGGAGCAAGGTGGATCAGATCGCCGCTCTCCCCCTCGGCTCTCGCGTGGCGATCGACCCCTGGAACGACGCGGCACGGCTGCTCAAGGCCAAACCGGTAGCGCTGGTATCAGCGCGCGAGAAGATGCCTTTCGAAGTGACGCCGTTGTTCCCCTACCTCACCCGCCTGCCCCAGGAGCAAGCGCGCCAGGGCGCTGCGGCCGGATCGCCGTGACCGGTGCGCGCCAACTAACCCTATAATCACTCGGATGGATCACCACACCGTGGCAGCCGTCAGCATCGTCGGCACCTGCCTTGGCCTGCTGGGCAGCCTTTATCTTGCCTACGATCTGCTCGGCGGCCGGCATGGACCTTTGCGACTGATTACCCGAGCCGTCACGTACTCGCTCGTCTTCGGGATCGGCTATGGACTGGGCCTCGGATTCTTGTTTGGTCTCGCCGCCGGCCTCGCCACCGGTTGCACCGTCGCGGTGGAGCTGAATCGGGCCTCACAGGGCCGCGACCATCATCCCCTGGCCTGGGAGGCGCTCTTCAGCGCCATCCGCGGTCTCGCTTTCAGCGCCGGGCTGTACAGGATTGTGGGCCTCGAGTTTTCCATCGCTTTCGGCCTTCTCATCACCGCCGGCCAGATCATCGCCTACTCCCGCGGCATGCGCCCCGCCCTCGACTATGCGGCGTCACGCCGCCCGCGCCTGACGCGGCGGCAGTTTGTGGGAACCCTAATACGGACGGTGGGGTACACCGTCTCGGCGCTCGCCTGCAGCGTGCTGATCCATCGCGTGGATCATCCCTGGACGTTTGCCTTGCAAATAGGAATCGTGACCGGCCTCGTCACCGGTATCGGAATAACAGTTAATCCCTATATCGAATACTATGCGGACAGCCTGCCGGAACGGCGCCTCGGCGCCTTCGGCATAGGGCTGATCCTGTGCGCCTTCGCGCTGGAGTCACTCCAGTACTGGCTGGCGCTGTTTGATGTCCGCCTGACTTAGCCGGTCACTTCGCAGCATGATCAGAGGACTACTACGGCTTCCTCGAAGCCCAGCCGGGGATTGCGCGGGTAGAGCTTGCCACGATCTCCGTAGCCCAGATTGCAGAGCATATTGACCTTCCACTTACCGTCGGGAAAGAACTCGGCGTTAAGCTTCTCAGCGTCGAAACCGGACATCGGTCCGCAGTCGAGTCCCACAGCGCGCGCCGCCAGGATGAAATAAGCGGCCTGCAGTGAGCTGTTGCGGAACGCGGTCTCATCGGCCAGCTTCCTGTTAGCGGCGAAGTACGAACGCATATCCGCCTGGGGAAAGAGCCGCGGAAGGTGCTCATGGAACTCCGTGTCCCACGCGATGATCACGGTAACCGGCGCCGACATTGTCTTTCCGACGTTGCCGGCACTCAGCGCCGGCTTCAGGCGTTCCTTGGCCTCCGGAGTGGTCAGGAAAACAAATCTCGCGGGCGATGCATTGGCGCTGGTCGGCCCCAGTCGCGCCAGTTCATAGGCCTCGCGCAGCAGTTCGGCGGACACGGGTTGGGGCAGCCACGCCGAGTGGGTCCGCGCTTCGCGGAAGATCTGATCAAGAGATTCCTCGGAAATCGCCCTTCGGGCTATGGCCGGCGGCCGGGATACGGTAAGATGAGCTGTCTCGTATACGCTTTGCATGTTGGTTCCCTCTTTGTTTTAAGTTCTCCTTAGTAACTTAGAGTAAGATCGGAACCAAAGGATGCGGGGGGGGAACAACCATGTCACCAGGTCACAAACATGTTGCGAGCGAATGCCCTGCCGTACGCGAGGTGTTGAATCGCGTGGGCGACAAGTGGAGCGTGCTGATAGTGGCGCTGCTCGGCGACGGCAAGAGGCGCTTCAGTGAGCTGCGCCGCGAGATCGAAGGCATATCGCAACGGATGCTCACCCTGACACTCAAAGGCCTGGAACGGGACGGTCTGGTCACCAGGACCTTTACCCCACCATTCCGGTGCGCGTTGACTACGACCTGACCCGGCTCGGACGCAGCTTGCTCGTACCAATTAGCCAATTGGAGGAGTGGGCGGCGAATAACCGGGAGAGCATTCAAGCCGCCAGGGAACGCTACGACGTACAGGGTCGGAAGAACCCGACTCACTGATCCGGGCAGGTTCCGGACAGCCGCAACCCCTGCGGTGCAAGAGTAAGCCCTCTGGGGTGTCAACAGCGGCCTAAGCCACGCAATAACAGTCACGTGCAGCTCTTTCTCGCGCAACAGCCGCTCCGTCCAAACCCATCCCAAGGCCACTCGGTGAAGATTCATGGCGACGTTCGAAGGGTCGCGAACCGGCGCCCTCCGGCGACCCGAAACCCTCTCTCGCCTCGGACGGGTTTACAAATGCGTAACAACGCCGTAATCCTCTTGAACCCGATTTCTGGCTGTGCTACCTTGAGGCTGGAAAATGAAATCCGATCCTGGAGGTGATCCACTCGTGAGCACCCCGACCGCGGCCATCCGGATGGAGTTGATGGCCAACCCGGAGTACCAGCGGCTTTCTGAGGAACACGCCCACTACGCCGCCCTGCTTGACCAGCTCGCCGCCAAGCACTACCTCACCGAACAAGAACAAATCGAAGAGACGCGGCTCAAGAAACTCAAGCTGCGTCTCAAAGACGAAATGGCAATGCTGGCACAGAAATCTGCGTCAGCCTGAGCGCGACAGGCGGTGGTCTGCCGTCTCCGGAGTCGTCGAAGACCGGCTGCCAGCGCACGGCCGGATCTTCGCGCTTCCGCGCTACTTCGCCGCCACTTCGGCGCGCGGCAATCATCGTGTATGGTCAAAGAAGGCTATTGGTACGGACTGCCGCTGGCCCTGGTGGCGATCGGCTGCGCGACGATCGGCATGGACTGGGCAGCCGCCGTGTTTGCCATCCTGACCGTTCTCGTCCTCAATTTCTTTCGCGATCCTGAACGCACGATCCCGTCGGATCCTGCGGCGATCGTCTCCCCCGCGGACGGCCGCGTGGTGGAGATCGCTGAGGAGACGCACGCGGGACGTCCCGTGCGCCGCATCAGCATCTTCATGTCGCCGCTCGACGTGCATGTGAATCGCTCGCCGGCCGCGGGCCAATTGACCGGAATCGTGTACCGGAAGGGGCGGTTCCTGCTCGCGAGCGGCCCGCGTGCTTCGGTCGAGAACGAGCAGAACGTGTTCACGGTTGAGACTGATGCCGGGCCCATCGTGGTCAAGCAAATCGCTGGCTTGGTCGCACGTCGTATCGTATTCTGGAAGCGGATAGGGGAGCGCCTCGGCCGCGGCGAACGCGTCGGGCTGATCAAGTTCGGATCGCGGGTTGACGTGCTGCTTGATCCCACCATCGAATTAAAAGTGCAGCTTGGGAACCGTGTCCATGCTGGGTCAACGGTGCTGGCCCTGGTGCGAGGCAGAGACATGGGAGTAGGGAGTAGGGAGTAGGGAGCGATGGCGAACGGCGCTATCGAAGGCAGAAGTATGAAGTAGACGTTTGAATTGTGAGGCCTGATATGGCTTTCCTGCTTCCCTACCCAGAATCGGCACATCGCTGAACACTGAGATCAACGTGGAAACGCTGCCAGCCACTCCGAAGCAGAAAGGCCGTTTGCACGGCGGCTTTTACGTTCTGCCCAGCCTGTTTACCGTCGGAACGCTGGTCTGCGGCTATCTCTCAATCCTCGCGACTTTGCGAGGCTCGACCGCGCTCCTGACCGGCGGTCTGACTTCGGACGCCGGCCGGTTCGCTTTCGACAACGCCGCCAAGTTCATCGGCTGGGCCTGGGTGTTCGACAGCTTCGACGGTCGCATCGCGCGACTCACCAACTCCACCTCGGATTTCGGCCGCGAGTTCGATTCGCTGGCCGATGTGATCGCTTTCGGCCTCGCGCCTGCCGTGCTGGCTTTCTCCTGGGGCATCCGTCCCGTCGAACCCACGATCGGACCGCTCTGGCGGGAGCACCTGGCCAGCATCGGCCTGATCGTCACCTTCGCGTTCGTCATCTGCGGCGCCGCGCGTCTTGCTCGCTTCAACATTCAGAGCACCCGTCCCAGCACGGACCGGAAGCACTTTGTGGGCCTGCCGATTCCGGCCGCCGCGGGCGTCATTGCCGCCATTGTTCACTGCCGCAAGGACGCCATCCAGGACTGGAACTATGGTGCAGGCTGGCTCCTGCTCGTCGCGCTCCTCGCATTTCTGATGGTGAGCCGCGTGCGTTATCCCAGCTTCAAGCAGGTCGACCTGCGCCGGGCACGTCCTTACGCCGCCATCATCCTGATTGGGCTCGCCGTCTATTTGGTCTACCAGTACTCCGAGTACGTCTTGCTGCTGGTTTCAGTGGGATACATGGTCAGCGGACCGCTGTCGCGTCTGCTGGCGCACCGCCATCCTCCGGCGCCGCCGCCCCGGGAGGTCCACGCACAATGAATCCCGGAGAAAGCGGTTACAGTGTCGCGATCGTGGGAGCTTCGTCGCTTCTCGGCAGAGAGCTGCGAGCGCTGATCCGCGAGCGCCACTTTCCTATTTCCCGGCTCATCGAACTCGAGGCTGGCGGCGCTTCCGGTGTGGAACCCGACCTGCCCGTGCTGGATATCGAGAAGGACGAGGCCGCAGAATTCCTCGCTTCTCAGGTGTCCTTCTCCGGCATTGACCTCGCCTTTGTGGCTGCGCCCGCCGATCCCGCACAGGCCCTGCTCGCCTCCGGCCTGCCGCCTTTGGTGATCGACCTTGACGGGGGCTTGGCTGAACCGGAACACGAGACGCCGCACGTTGCTTTTCTCGAAGAAGGATCTGAGCCGGGCCCCGGAATGGCAGCAGCCGCACGGACTGGCAAGTCCGCCACCAAGGTTGTGGCCGCGGCCCATCCCATCACCATGATCCTGAGCGCGCTGCTGCTACGCCTGGGTTCGAAAGCAGAGATTACCACGGCCGTAGCCCAGGTCCTTAGCCCGGCGTCTCATCTCGGTCCCCGAGGCATCGAGGAACTGCAAAAACAGACCGTGAATCTGCTCAGCTTCCAGAAAATTCCGCGCTCCATTTTCGGCTCGCAGCTCGCCTTCAATCTGCTGCCCCGGCTCGCCGGCTCGGGATCGGAGCCTTTGGAGAATCTCGAGAAACGCGTTCGCGGCGAACTCGACCGTCTGCTCGCCCGACGCGCGCCGCTGCCCGCCTTGCGGCTCCTGCAATCCGCTGTCTTCTACTCGATGGGCGTGTCGCTCTACGTGGAAACCGCGCAGCCTCTGACGCCGGCGAAAGCCGCTCATGCGCTTGTGGGCAAGCCCTTACGGCTGAGCCGCGCGTCGGAAAATGCACCGTCTCAGGTTGAAGCGACCGGAAGCGCGGAAATTCTTGTGGACTCGATTACCAGCGACGCCAGCCGGCCGAACGGGCTCTGGATCTGGGCTGCCGCAGACAACTTGCGCCTGGCAGCAGCCAACGCCGTTGACATCGCAGAACACATGCTTCTCGGCAATGGCTCGCAACGGGGCCGGGAGCACGTCCATTGATGAGATTCCGCCCAGGCATCCTGTCTCCTATTGCCATCTCGGCGATCGCGGCCAGTTGCCTGATGGCAGGCTGCGGCTACCACGTCGAGGGGCACGTCTCGAGTCTGCCGCCGGACGTCAAGATCGTGGCTGTTCCCACCTTCATCAACAAGAGCCAGCAGTACCGGATCGAGCAGCGCGTCTCAGACGCCGTCGCGCGGCAATTGATCGAGCGCACGCATTACAAGGTGACCTCGGACCCGGATGAAGCCGACGCTGTCATCCAAGGCACAGTAACTGGCGTCTCCACGGGGGTGATCGCATTCAATATCAACACCGGCGCGGCCACGGCGCTTCAGGTCGTGGTCAGCGCCAGCGTTCGTGTGGTCGACCGGCATACGAACAAGGTTCTGTTCTCCAACCCAAAGTATCTGTTCCGCGAAGAGTACCAGGTGAGCCAGTCGAACTCACAACTCTTTGAGGAAGAAGGGCCTGCCCTAGAGCGGCTGTCACACGATTTCGCCCAGACGCTGGTCACCGACATCCTCGAGAACTTTTGAGTCCCTGGGACATCGTCGTTCCCGCAGGAAGGGAATCTAGTAGGAAACCCTCGTGATAGCGAGCTCCACAAACGGATTCCCGCTTTCGGGGAAATGGCGATCTCGCAGATGACATCACGAGCCGAAGCCTCAAACCCCCTTGACAACATGACTGCGGATGTCGCAACGTAGCTGTTCTTGCCCGTTGGGTCCGTCTGGGGGTGGTCGGACGGCAAACCCGCCGGTGAGCGTCCCCCTTTATGCGCCTTTGTGTATGTTTTCACGATCAGTGTTTTGACGGCGCCTGTTCCGCCGCCCTGTTTACCCGGGTCTATCAGGCAGGCTTGAATCCCGGCGCCGAGTTTAATTACCGCGGCCTTGTCCACCGGGCCGGGCAGCTCTTCGATGACGGCATGTTCGATGGCGACGAGAACGCCATCGTTGACTTCAAGTACTCCAGCTCCGATCGCCTGAACTGGTGGTTTGACCATCATCAGAGCGCCTTTCTCACCACGGCTGACGCCGAACACTTCCGGCGCGACCAGAGCGGCCGCAAGTTCTACGATCCCAGCTTTCGCTCCTGCACGAAGTTCATAGCGCATGTCGCCGCCGAGAAGTGGAATTTCCACGCTCCGGACCTCGACGACATGGTGAAATGGGCCGACATCATCGACGGCGCCCAATATCCCGACACGCGCACCGCTGTGGAACTGCGCGATCCGGCAACCCAACTGACGCTGGTGATCGAAGGGGTGCGTACGCCGGGATTTGTCGCCAGCCTGATCCCCGAGCTGGCAAGTAGGTCTCTGGTGGAAATCGTGGCTTTGCCCCATATCCGGCAGGCGTTTGACGAGCTTTACACGCATCATCTGGAGTGGATCGATCTCATTGGCAAGCGCGGAGAGCTTCGCGACGGCGTGCTGTTCTTCGACGTCGCCGACCGGGATTTCGAAGGCTTCAATAAATTCATTCCCTATCACCTTTTTCCAGGCGCGGTCTACAGCGTGGCGGTGAGCGCCTCCCCGGGCCGCGCCAAGATCGCCGTCGGCAGCAATCCGTGGAACCCGACGCCCAAAGACGTGAACCTGGCGTCGATCTGCGAGCGCTATAACGGCGGGGGTCATGCCAAGGTGGCGGCGATCTCGCTGCCACCCGGCCAGTTGGAGCAGGCTCGCATCATCGCGCGCGACATCGTGGCCGAGTTGCGCCGGAGCCTCCGACCCCGGAGGCAGTAGCTGCGGGTGACATTGCCACGCGTCAGTATCTGGAGTATTTTGAGCAGGGAGAGATAACCAAGTTTTAAGTTCCGCGAAGGTAAACACGTGCCTGACACTGCCTCTTCGTCTCACCCCCTGCAGCAGCTCCAGGCCAGAGCTGCTGGCGGAGCCGAGCTTGCCGTCTCGGGAGTGACCGATCAGGGACGCGTTCGCAAGAACAATGAGGATAATCTGGCAGCCTGCGACCTCTCGAACGGAGAGATCCTCGCCGGACCTTTCGAATTCCGTCGCGCTCTGGGTCCTCAGGGAGTACTTCTGCTGGTCGCGGACGGCATGGGCGGCCAGGCCTGCGGAGAATTGGCCAGCCAGATGTGCTCGGACCTGACCCCCGTTCGTCTTCTCGATGGCCTGCGCCAAATCCAGACTGCAACCCGCCAGGAGCTGGGTGGGCTGCTCACCAGGGCTCTGGAATCTGCCAACCAGTCCATCCTGGAGACCAGCCGGAATCGTCCGGCGTGCAAGGGCATGGGTACGACGGCCACCGCCGCCTTGCTGCGTGGGACTTCCGTTTTGGTCGCTCAGGTCGGCGATTCGCGCGCCTACCTGATCCGAAATGGCAAAATGGCACAGCTCACACGCGACCAGACCTTCCTGAACTATCTGGTCGAGATGGGCGCCGTCGATGCAGCCGTGGAAGCTCACGATGATCCGCGGCGGAGCATCCTGGTGCAGGCCCTGGGCACATCGGAGAAGCTCAACGTGGTGTTGACCGAGGCCGAGGTGCAGAACGGCGATCGTCTGTTGCTGGCGAGCGACGGTCTCTATGGGCCGGTGAAGGCCGACGAGATCCTGGAAATCGCCGGCGGCAACGCCGATCTCGAAGATCGCTGCCGTTCGCTGGTGGCCACGGCGAACCGGCACGGGGGTCCGGACAACATCACCCTGATTCTTGCCGATATTTCCGGCCCCGGCGCGGGCGATCCTTCGACGCCTGTAAGAGTGGAAGCTCTCACCCCTGCGAAAGCCTGAAGCGAGTTGATTGAACATCTCCCCTACGCGGCTTGACGTCGAAGTCCACCGTTACTCGCGGCGTTCCTAGTTTGACCCTCAAGGGACCGCCGACCAAAGGCCCGGCCGCGCAGCGCACGGACCGCGCCATCGTGTAGAACCACTGCCCCGTCATTCCCGGCCTGTAAGTTGGCCCGAGAAGAGCGGCGTCCAGCCGCACTCTAAAGCCTCGTGCTCCCCGGCTGGTTCAGGCGAGTGCCACATCCGTGCCTGAGGCAGCGGTCAAAGAGTCCTCAAAAGGTCACTCCTTGCCGCGCGTTCGGCTTCGAGCCGTGCCGCATTTCACCTGAATTCAACCGATCGGGCCGCAAACGGCTCTTTTCCTGAACGAGGCGACGCCAGCAGGTGCGCTCGTTTCTTTGGCAGCCGGAGTGCAATATCGCTCGCCTACAACGGGATTCCGAACCGGAGGCCGGGTCCTTCCAGCACGACACAGCGGACCAACACGGAACGATTCCGGGACAGGGTTCGGGGCCGGGGCCTAGTCTCGCTCGGGCAAGAACATGCGCGTATCCAGGCGCGTGAGCCCACGCCCGCAGACTTGCAGCGCAAACCGGGGTTCATTCAAGGGGGAAGAAATGCCGCGTCTTCTGTCGTCCGGAATTCAACGTTACAAGATTAGGGTTATGGCGCTGGGCGCGCTTCTCGCTTGCTGCGTCTGGGCAGGCTTGCATCTGTTGCCGTCACGGCCCGAGGCGGGGCCGGCGAACCTATTATTCGTCCGCCCCCAACCCCTCCTGACCACGAGCGGAAATAGACTTATCAGGCCGTCCACAAGGGCGGCTCGGCATGGTACCGGGGTGTTAAGCGCTAAGCCGGCCGTATCCCGGAGAATCCTGCACGACTACGCGAAGCTCCCTCTCACTTTTGAGGCCAACCAGGGACAGGCCAGCGGCGAAGTCAGGTTTCTCTCGCGCAACGCGGGCTACACCCTTTATCTGACGAACAGCAGGGCCGTGCTGGCCCTGCAAGAGGTCGGTAGCCGAAGGTCGAAAGCCGAAAGTCTAGAGTCAGGCGTTGAACCTCCAAGGTCGAAGGTCGAAACCCGAGATTGGAAATTCGAGACTCGAAAGTCGCAAGTCGAAAACCAAAGATCGAAAATCGAAAACCGGGCCGGTCTGAGCTCCGTGCTGGAGATGAGCCTTATCGGAGCGGATCCGAATGCCGCGGTTCATGGAATCGACCAGCTACCCGGGACGAGCAATTATCTGATTGGCAGCGATCCTTCGCAGTGGCGTACGGGCGTGCCCAATTACGCGAAGGTGAGGTACGAAAGCGTCTACCCGGGCGTTGACCTGGTCTATTACGGCCGGCAGGGCCGGTTGGAATACGACTTCGAGGTTGCGCCGGGAGGCGACCCGAGCGCGATCGCCCTCAAGCTCAGGGCCTTCCCACAGGTGAACCAGCAGTCCGATCAGGGCGTCGGCGAGGCCGCCCCTCTCCACCTCGACACCACGGGCGGCGTAATCGTGGACACCGCAGGCGGCCAATTGCGATTGCAGCGCCCGGTGGTCTATCAGCGCGAGGCGCATCACATGCGGCTGGTGCGTGCGGGTTACGTGATTGACAGCCGCCGGTCGGAAGTCCGGCTGCGGCTGGGCGCCTACAATCGCCGCGATCGGCTGATAATCGATCCGGTGTTGAGCTATGCGACGCTGCTCGACGGCAACCCTGCGATCCCATTCGGAGGTATCGCGGTTGATTCGGGCGGCAATGCTTACGTGACGGGCGGCACGCTCGATGCGCAGTTCCCGGTCTCCTCAGGCGCGTTTCAATCCGCGCTCAATGGAACCAGTAACGTATATGTTACGAAGCTCAACCCGCAAGGTACCGGAGTTGTCTACTCCACCTACATCGGCGGCAGCTTTTACGACACCGGAAACGCTATCGCTATCGATTCCTCGGGCGACGCCTACGTTACGGGTTCGACTTCCTCGCCGGATTTCCCCATGCATAATCCGATCCAGTCCTCGTGCCTGCCCTGCGGCGTCGCCAGCGAAGAGCCCTTCATTCTCGAGCTGAACTCAACGGGCACCGGCCTCGTCTACTCAACCTATCTCGGAGGAAGCACGGGGCCCGACTGGGGAACTAGCATCGCGGTGGATTCCGCAGGCGACGCCTACGTGCTCGGCAACTTGCAATCCGTCGACTTCCCATTCACACAGTCGTGCAACTTCAGCGTGCAAGGCACCACCATGGGCGCGTGGCTGGCTGAAATCGCGCCCAAGGGCGCCTCGCAGGTATTCTCCGAGTGCCTTGCTCTCAACGTGAACCCGTCGGGAGGCATTGCAATCGATTCCGCCGGTGACATGTACGTGACAGGCGCAGATCCCCAGTTCAATTCACCCGGACAGGGCTTGGTCCAGAAGTTCGGGCCGGGCGGCTCGGGTCCGGTCTATTCGCTGGATTTCGGCGGCTCAGGCGTCTCCTCATCAAGCATGCAACTGCAAACGGCAGGCTACGGGATCACGGCTGACGCCTCGGGCAATGCCTACGTAACCGGCCAGACAAACTCCAACCAGTTGGCCGTCACCAGCGGCGTCTTTCAATCGAAGTGCGGCGCAAGTGGCACCTGCAACAGCGGGGCAAACAACACCGCGTTTGTGCTCAAGGTGGATCCGAGCGGCTCGATTGTGTACGCGAGTTACCTGGGCGGCTCCGGCGGAGACACCGGCCAGGCCATCGCCGTCGATTCGCAAGGCGACGCCTATGTCACAGGCTACACGCAGTCGACCGATTTTCCGGTTGCGAATCCGGTCCAATCTTCGCTCTCGGGCTCGCAGAATGCCTTCGTCGCCGAGGTCAATCCGCAGGCGACGCAACTGGTTTATTCGACCTATCTGGGCGCGGGGGGAGACAGTCCAACCGGGATCGCGGTCGATGCTTCCGGCAACGCCTACGTGACGGGCTCGACGCAAAACGCCGGCGGCTTCCCGCTGACCTCGGGAGCGTTCCAGACGGGAGGACAAGGCCTGTCGTCGTGGGTGGCAAAAGTCGGCGCGGCAGCCGCCGCAGCTGTTGTCCTTTCGCCCGGCAGCCTCAGCTTCTCCAGCCAGAACGTGGGCACCGCCAGCGCCGCGCAAACGGTGACCCTGAATAACAACAGCAGCGCCGCGTTGATCATCACCAGCATCAGCGTCACCGGGTCCGACAGCGGCGACTTCGCGGTCGACTCCACCGGCACGACGTGCTCCACGAGCAAGCCCGTGGCCGCGAGCGGGACCTGCACGATCGCCGTCACCTTCACGCCCGCCGCAACCGGAGCGAGCACGGCGACGCTGAGCGTCGTCGATTCCGATTCCTCGAGCCCGCAGGCGGCGTCGCTGAGCGGGACGGGAAGCAGTTCAACATCGTCCGTCACCGTTTCCCCGGCGAGCCTGACCTTCCCGAGCGTTGCCTTCGGCACGGCCAGCACTCCCCAAACCGTGACCCTGACGAATAACGGCAGCGCAGCCGTGACAATCACCAACATCAATATCACGGGAGCCGGCGCCCAGGACTTCGTCGTTCTGCCCGGCGGCACCACGTGTTCAGCCAATCAAAGCGTCGCCGCGGCTGCAAGCTGCACGATGTCGATCAACTTCGTTCCGGTGGCGGCCGGCACTTTTGCCGCGACATTGACAGTAGCCGACTCGGATCCTTCGAGTCCCCACAACGTGCCGTTGAACGGGACGGCAACCAATTCGAACTCCGCGCCCGCGGTTTCCATCTCCCCGTCCAGCCTGACGTTCTCCAGCCAAGCTGTTGGCAGCGCCAGCGCTTCGCAGAGCGTGACCATCACCAACACGGGAAATGCCACGTTGAACATCTCCAGCGTATCGGTCAGCGCCGGCTTCAAACAGACGAACACCTGCGGAGCGGCCGTCAGCCAGGGGAGCGCTTGCACGATCAGCGTAACCTTTCAGCCGGCTGCGGCGGGCAGTCAAACCGGGACCCTGACTATCGCTGACAACGCACCCAAAAGTCCGCAGACGGTCTCGCTCTCGGGCACGGGCACTGGGCCGGTCGTGGGCCTCTCTCCCGCCAGCCTCTCGCTGCCAGCCGAACTCATGGGCGCCACGAGCGCGTCCCAGAGCGTGACCCTCTCCAACACGGGCACCAGCAGTCTGACAATCGCGAGCATCAAGCTCACGGGCCCTAATCCCGGCGACTTCGCGGAGACGAACACCTGCGGCAGCTCGCTGGCCGCGGGAGCCAAATGTACCGCGAGCCTGACCTTCACGCCGTCGGCCGGGGGCGCGCGCAGCGCGAATCTGACGATCACCGACAACGCCGCCGGCGGTTCGCAGAACGTGGCGATCTCCGGGATGGGGCAAGGCTTCTCCCTGGCAGCCGGGTCAGGCGCGTCCACGTCCGCCAGCGTGTCGCCCGGACAGACGGCAACTTACAACTTGAGCTTGAGCCCGGAGGGCGGACTGGCCGGCTCCGTGCAGTTTAGTTGCTCCGGGGCGCCGTCGGAGACTACGTGCAGCGTCTCGCCCTCGTCCGCGAGTCTCAGCGGGTCGGGTTCAGCCCAGGTCACCGTGAGTGTGGCCACCACCGCGGCTTCCGGCGCGACTCTGGGCTGGCGCCTGCGCAGAATGCTGCCTCCGGCGGGCCATCTAGGTCCACTGACGGGACTCGTGCTCCTTACGATCATCCTGGCGGCCGCGACGGCGGCGCGGAATCGTCGACGCGCCGCGCCCGCTCTTGCAGCTCTGCTGCTGGCTACAGCCCTGGCCGTGTCCTGCGGCGGCAGCAGCAGCGGAGCAAGCACAAGCGGCAATCCGGGCACGCCGTCCGGGAACTATACCGTGACCGTGACCGGCAGCATCACCTCGGGTTCCAGCACGTTCCAGCAGAAGGAATCCCTAACGCTCGTCGTGAACTGAGTCGCGGACGCGATGTAACCGTCAATTCAGCGCTATACTGCGTGGTTTGGAAATGCACCGGACGTTCCGCCCGGTGCTTTCCGCCCAACGGGGAGCCCTCCACCATGCAGTGGCGGAAATTGGCAGCCCTCCTTCTGGCGCTGGCGTTGTGCGCTCGGGCATTTGCTGCCGGCGAGCGGCGTGCCCGAACGAACTGGGTGGCATCGTGGGCGACAGCAGAGCAGATTCCGGAGTCGAACAACGCGCTCGCTCCTGACGATCTGCGTGACGCCACGCTGCGCCAGATCGTGCATCTCTCGATCGGCGGCAAGCGCCTGCGGGTCCACATCTCGAACGCGTTCGGGACGGCGCCCCTGCACCTGACATCGGTTCATATCGCGCTGCCGGTCTCAACGGCGTCGCCCGCGATCGCTCCCGCCACTGACCACGCCCTGACTTTTTCCGGACACCCCGACGTCACCATTCCCGCGGGCGCCCAATATATCTCCGATCCAATCACGTTCGCGGCGACGATGCTGTCGAATCTGGCCATCACATTCCACATTGACAAGCCGCCCGAAGGAGAGACTGCGCACCCCGGGTCGCGCGCAACGTCCTACCTGGTCCACGGCGATCATGCCGCCGGCGCCGACCTGCCGGGCGCCACGAAAGTCGAGCACTGGTTCAATATTGGCAGCGTGGATGTGAACGCGCCGCCAGAAGCGGCCGCCGTCGTGGCGCTGGGCGATTCGATCACCGACGGGCATGCCTCCACCACCAACGGTAACGACCGCTGGCCCGACGATCTGGCGCGCCGCCTGTGGGCAGCAGCGAAGCCCACGCGTCCGCTCGGCGTGCTCAATGAGGGCATCGGCGGCAATCGTCTGCTGCTCGACGGCCTCGGGCCGAACGCGCTGGCGCGCTTCGATCGCGATGTGCTGGCGCAACCGGGAGTCCGATACCTGATCGTGATGGAAGGTATCAACGACATCGGGATGTTTGGGCTGCAGGGTGACTGGCCGGAGTCCGCACATGAGGCTCTGGTCGGGAGGATCATCGGGGTCTACGAGCAGATGGTGCTGCGCGCGCACGCTCATGATATTCGCGTCTTCGGTGGGACGCTCACGCCGTTCATCGGGTCCGCATATTACCATCCCGGACCGCGTGGCGAGGACGATCGCCAGGCGGTGAATCAATGGATACGCGCGCCGGGCCACTTCGACGCCGTGATCGATTTCGACAAGGCCCTGCGCGATCCGCAGAAGCCGGCGGTGCTGCTGCCGGCGTACGACTCCGGCGATCACCTGCATCCGTCGCCGGCGGGATATCGCGCCATGGCGGCGGCGATTCCCCTCACGTATTTCACCCCGTGATCGCGATTCGCTTTTGGAGGACGCAATGAAGGCCGAATCCCCATCATTCTTCGCCGCTCTGATCCTGCTGGCGCTGGCTGCAATGTTATCGGGAAGCGCCCTGCAGGGTCAGAACAGTTCGGGCGCGGCGCCGTCCGGGCTGCCGCAGCCCGTGAATTTCACGGCGCAGCAGGATCAGCAGAACATGATGGAGCAGCTTGGCATCAAGGCGCTGCGTCCGGGTCCGAGCGGCAACGAGAAGGCGCCGAATCACGCCAACTACGAGGAATCGAAGGCAAATCCATTTCCTGACCTGCCCGATCCGCTGAAACTGAACAATGGCGAGAAGGTCACGACACCGGAAATGTGGTGGAAAGAGCGCCGGCCGCAGATTGTGGAGGATTTCGACCGTGAAGTGTTTGGCCGCGTGCCCAAGAACGCGCCCAGGGTGACCTGGACGGTGAAGGCGACCGACAAGGAATGGATCGGCTTCCGTCCCGTCATCGCCAGGGGTCTCCTCGGACACGTCGATGATTCGTCCTATCCGTCCATCGACGTCAATATCCGGATGACCCTGGTAACGCCGGCGCAAGCCAAAGGGCCCGTCCCGGTGCTGATGATGTTCGGACCGAGCGGCTTTCCCGCACCCGCGCAACCGTCGGCGGACGAATTGGAGCGAATCAACGCCGCACTCAAGGCGATGTTGATCGAGCAGGATCCATCACTCGGCAGAATATTCGAAGAGCATCCCGCCTACGAACTGGAAGTCCCGCCGCCCTTCCGGATGCCGCAGTTCACCGCCGACGGCGATCCGCCGCCGACCTGGCAGCTCATCGCCGACGGCTGGGGATTTGCGACCATCGACCCCGCGAGCATCCAGGCCGACAACGGCGCCGGACTCACGCGCGGAGTCATCGGGCTGGTCAACAAGGGCCAGCCACGCAAGCCCGACGACTGGGGAGCGCTGCGCGCCTGGGCCTGGGGCGCGGGACGCGGGCTCGATTACCTAGAGACTGATCCGGCGGTGGACGCGAAGCACGTCGGCATCGAGGGCGTCTCGCGCTATGGCAAAGCCGCGCTCGTCACCATGGCGTTCGATCAGCGCTTTGCCATGGTGCTGGTCGGTTCCTCGGGCAAGGGCGGCGCCACCTTGCTGAGGCGCAACTTCGGAGAAGCGGTGGAGAATCTCACCGGCGGCGAGTACTACTGGATGGCCGGCAACTTCATGAAGTACGGCGCCTCAGAGGCGACGTTCGGCAGCAGGAACGCCAGCGACCTGCCGGTGGACTCGCACGAGCTGATTGCGCTCTGCGCGCCGCGCCTGACGTTCATCAGCTACGGGCTGCCGGAGAAGGGCGACGCCAAGTGGCTGGATCATCAGGGCAGCTTCATGGCGGCAGTCGCCGCAAGCCCGGTCTTCGTGCTGCTCGGCGCCAGGGGGCTCGGCGTCACCGAGGATTACCACAACGCTAAAATGCCGCCCGTAAACGTCGGATTGCTCGACGGGCAGCTCGCCTGGCGCCAGGATGATGGGGGACACACCGACGCGCCCAATATGAAGTATTTTCTGAAGTGGGCCGACCGGTTCATCGGTCATACCCAGCCGGCCGATTAAGCCAGCACTGCTCGCGGCAGCCTGGTCGGCCAAAAGTGGCGAGTGACGAATGGCTCTCCCAACCATTTCGTAACCACCCCCGGCCCCTCCTTATCAAGGAGGGAAGCCCCCCTCCTCGCTGAGGAGGGGTTAGGGGGTGGTCGTCGCGACAACAGGCCCAATGCCCGTGGTGACGAACTGAACGGGACAGCCACTACAGGTTAGCGGCAAGAAGAAAATCTTCGGGCGGTGCGAGGAAGTTCAGGGCTTGCAGGAGAGAGAACGTACCCTTCTGTGCGGCAACCAAGGAACTTCGGCAGGCTGCCAGGTGACCACATGGAGACGCTTCTTCGAGATTTGCGCTGCGCGGTGCGGATGCTGGCGAGAGCGCCGGGCTTCGCGGCGCTGGCGATCGTCACGCTCGCGCTCGGCATCGGCGCCAACACGGCAATCTTCACTGTCGCCAATTCCGTATTGCTCCGGCCGCTCGCGTACCGGGATCCCGCTCAACTGGTCCGCATCAGTACCAGGCGCGACGGCGGTTGCTGCCTGTCGCTGCCCTATTACGAGCTTCTGCGCGACACCAACCATTCGTTCTCCGGCGTAGCCGCCTACCAATATGACACCGCCAACCTTGCCGGTCGCGAGGGCGCGGAGCAGGTTGATGCCGAGCGCGTGACCGGCAACTTCTTCGACGTTCTCGGCGTGAAGCCTCTCGCGGGACGCGCCTTCCTGCCCGGGGAAGACCGCCCGGGCTCGAGTCCCGTGGCCCTGGTCGGGTACGAACTGGCGGCGCGGCTCTTCGGCGACGTGCGCCGCGCGGCCGGCCGGCACCTGTCGCTCGATTCCAGGGACTACACGATCATCGGCGTGCTGCCTCCCAAATTCGGCGTGCAGCTGCTCGGACGCCAGCCTGAGATCTGGATGACGCGCCTGATCGACTTCAGCCTGGTCACGCCGGCTCGGGTCAATCGTGGAGGCATGTATTACGAATCCATCGGGCGGCTGCGTCCAGGGGTCTCGATGGCGCAGGCGCAGGCCGAAACTGCGCTGACCTTCGAGCAGTACAAGCACGACAAGCCGGCAAACTTCGACTCGACTTCCGACATCGCCATGACCGTAGGCGATCTGCAGGCGAACCTGGTGGCGAATGTGCGGCCCAAGATTCTGATCCTCTCGGCGGCAGTAGCCTTTGTCCTGCTCATCGCCTGCGCCAACGTCGCCAGTCTGCTGCTCTTCCGCGCGCTCACGCGCCGGAAGGAGTTCGCGGTCCGCTGCGCGCTGGGAGCCCCGCGCTCGCGCCTGGTTCGTCAACTGCTCACCGAGAGCGTCCTCATGGCCATCGCGAGCGGCGCGCTGGGAATCCTCTTCGGATACATCGGGACGAGGTCTCTGGGCGCTTTTACGGCCACCAATCTGCCGCAGTTGGTCGAGGTACCCATGGATTTGCGGGTGCTGGCTTTCACCCTGGCCATCTCGGTGCTGAGCGGCATCGTGTTCGGATTGACACCCTCGATGCACTTGTCACGTCCCAACGTGGGCGCGGCTCTGTCCGGCGAAGGACGCGGGTCCGTGGGAAGCCGGCAGCGGAATCGCGCCCGCAGCATCCTGGTCACGGCACAGATTGCGCTCTCGACGGTCCTGCTGATCGGCTCGGGCCTGATGATTCGGAGCTTCGTGCGGCTCCGTACGCTCGACCCTGGTTTCGATCCCAGTCACACCCTGACCGCGCAGACATTCCTCACGCCAGCCGTCTACCCGACCGCATCGCAGCGAATCGCCTTCTATCAGGACGCCCTTGGGCGTCTGCAGGCGATTCCGGGTGTCGAATCCGCCGCCATATCAACCGCTCTGCCCATGCTTCCCACCCATCAAGCGCCGGCACGCTTTGAAGGACAGCCGGAGGTCGAGATGGGCCGCCGCCCGATCGTCATGATCCAGTCGATCAGCCCCGACTATCCGCGAGCGATGGGCGTGCCGCTCCTCAAGGGCCGCGCTTTCGAGGAGAGCGATAATGCCACCTCAGCGCCGGTCGCCCTGGTGAATCAGGCCGCGGTGCGCCGCTACTGGCCGAACCAGGAGCCGGTCGGCAAGCTCGTCTGGATCGGGCCGCTGCCCCCGATGCGCGTCGCCGGGGTTCTCGGCGACGTCAAGAACGATACGCTCGCCACCCCGGCCGAACCCGAGGTGTTCTTTCCATTTCCGCAGTTCCCTTCTCCGATGCTGTACTTGACCCTCCGCGCAGCCACGGACCCGGGCAGCCTGGCATCTGCAGTGCGCGCGCAAATCACGGCCGTGAATCGTGCCCAGCCGGTCACCGACATCCAGACGATGCAGGAACGGCTGGCATCAGGGAGCGCGCCCACGCGCTCCCTGATGCTGTTGATCGGCGTCTTTTCCGCCACGGCTCTGATTCTGGCCGCGGTTGGGATCTATGGCCTTATCGCCTACTCGGTCGCGCAACGCACGCAGGAATTGGGCCTCCGCATGGCGCTGGGCGCATCGCCCGGCGATGTCCTCAGGCTCATCGTCGGCAACGGGCTGCGGCTGACCGTCGCAGGAATCGCTATCGGACTCGCGGCCTCGTTGGCGCTCACGCGTCTGATGGCGAGCCTCCTGTTTCAAACCAACGCTACCGATCCCCTTACCTTTGCCGGATGCGCGCTCCTGTTTACGGCGGTGGTCACGCTTGCAAGCTACGTGCCGGCGCGGCGCGCTATGCGCATCAATCCCACGGACGCGCTGCGCTCGGGATGACCCGGGGAGGGCGGACTGTGTTCGGGAATGCTTCATGGCGGTGCAATCTCAAGCTGTTTGCAAATCGCGCGCACCGTGCCTTCCTTAATCTCGCGATGACGAGGTACGCTGGCAATTCTGCCGTTCGCTGGGTTACGCCAGACACTGTGTGCTCCGCCTTCGCGCAGGAAAGCACAACCGCTGCGCCGAAGGTGCCGTTCCAGTTCCGCCAGCTTCATACTTCCGCAAACTCAATACTCTCCCGCACCGCGTTTGGCGAGAGATTCTTCTCTGCCAATTCGCGCTGGCATTCCAGCACCAGCTTGAGGGCGTCCAGGAGGTTTGCCTTGGCTTCTTCGAGCGTCTCACCTTGCGAAATTGCGGCCGGAATCTCCTCAACGAAGCACGTGTACCCACCCTCGGCGGCTGGTTCAAAGACTGCGGTTACTCTCATGCCGCTAGATTATCACGGTGCCGGAGTTCACTGCAGTGTACGTGTGGCCTCCGGTTTTGACCGAGTCTCCTGCAACAACGGCAGGGCGAGCTTAAAAAACGACGACGAGGAGACTCCCACAACCTAATGGTTGCGTCTTACTGCGCGCTTTGCTAACCTGCAACCAGGAGGTTGCATATGTCCAGCGACCGTGTCGAGAAGAAGATTCTGTTGCGTGCGCCTCGCCAACGCGTCTGGCGCGCCCTCGCCGACTCGGGCGAGTTCGGAACCTGGTTCGGAATCAGGTTCGATGGCCCTTTCACCCCGGGCGCCAGGGTGACCGGCGTTCTCGTGGGAACCCAGGCCGACCCCGAAGTGGCCAAGGCCCAGAAACAGCACCAAGGTTTGCGGATCGAGATCACCATCGAGCGCATGGAACCGGAGCGGGTGTTTTCGCTTCGATGGCACCCTTTCGCCATCGATCCGAAGGTGGACTACTCCGCCGAGCCCACCACGCTGGTTGAGTTTGTGCTAAACGAAGCGCCGGACGGCGTCCTGCTGACGGTCACCGAATCCGGCTTCGACCAGATCCCGCTGGCGCGGCGAGCCCAGGCGTTCGAGGCCAACGAGGGCGGCTGGGCCGTGATGGTGCAGGTACTTGGGGCGCATCTTGTCCAGAACCCCTAGCTCGAAGAGACGGACAGCGTCTGGAAATTCCGCGCCCCTGTTTGCCGCCCTCGGCGACAGGACGCGACTTCGCCTCGTCTCCCGCCTCTGCGACCATGGTCCCATGTCCCTTACCAGGCTCACCGCGGGCTCGAAGGTCACCCGTCAGGCGATCACCAAGCATCTGCGGGTGATGGAACAGGCGGGCCTGGTGCGCCACCGCCGGCGGGGACGCGAAACCCTGTGGCAGGCCGATGCGGAACGCCTGGCCGATGCGCGCCGTTATCTCGACGTGATTTCCAGGCAGTGGGACGAGGCCTTGGGAAGGCTGCGCGACTTGGTTGAGGATTGAGCATGCGAATCGCAATCGTCTCCGATATCCATGGCAACCGCACCGCGTTTGGGGCGGTCCTCGCCGATCTCGGCCTCACCTCGCCCGACCTGATCCTGCACGGCGGCGATCTTCCCCACGGGGGATCGAGTCCGGCAGAAATTGTGGACCGGATTCGTGACTTGGGATGGCAGGGTGTGCTTGGCAACACCGATGAAATGCTTTTCGCGCCGGATTCGCTGGAGGATTTTGCCGCCAGGCAAGCGCCCGAATTGCAGTCCCTTTTCGCTGCAATCCGGGAAATGGCGGCGTGGACGCGTCAGGCGCTGGGGGAAGAGAGGATCGCCTGGCTGAGCGCACTGCCGCGCCTGCAGGTGGAGCATCCGGTGGCGCTGGTGCATGCCAGCCCTGAGACCACGTGGCGTGCGCCTGTGCCGGAGGCGAGCGACCTGGAACTGGAGTCGGTGTACGCGCCGCTCGTCCGGCCGGTCGCGGTCTACGGGCACATCCATCGCCCGTACATTCGCGAGCTCCCCAGGCTGACTGTCGCCAACAGCGGCAGCGTCGGACTTCCCTACGATGGCGATCCGCGCGCCGCCTACCTGCTGCTGGAAGGCGCAAAGCCTGAAATCCGGCGCGTCGAGTACGAGGTCGACGCTGAAATCGATGCCCTTTCCCGTTCCGGTCTTCCTCACGCCACTTGGGTGGCGAGGATGCTTGCCCGCGGCGGATTTGAGACGCCGTAGTGATAACAGCCTATTGGGTGTCGAAGCGCGGGCATCCCTACCCGCTCCATTTTACGACCGGATGGCGCGGTGCCAATGGCGGGCAGAGATGCCCGCGCTACAAATGACACCAGTACGCGGCGGCCTTGCGGCGCGCGCCTTGAGGTCGTAAGCTCAGCACCATGGAAGAACTCGTCTTCGAGGTCACACAGGAAGCCGATGGCGGTTTCGTGGCGGAGTGCCTGACTGAGGCCATCTTCACGCAAGGGGACAGTTGGGACGATCTGCGCGGGAACGTCAAGGAAGCAGTTGCCGCGTTCTTTTTCGATAATCCGCAGCGGCCTCGTCGTATCCGCCTTCATTTGGTCCGGGATGAGGTTCTCGCGTCACTGTGAAGATTCCGCGCGACTTGAGCGGTTACGAGCTGGTGAAGATGTTGTGTCGAGACTGGCTATGCCGTAGTCAATCAGGAAGGCAGCCATGTGGTCCTCGAAACAGGAGTTCCTTCGCATCAGCGGGTTGTTGTACCAGGTCATCGTTGCCTCCGCGTTGGCACGCTCAGCGCTATTTTACGATCTGTAGCGCGGCATAAGGGTGTGGACCGCGAAGACCTGCTCCGCTCGCTATGACAGCGATCAGGAATGCCCGGCCGGCCATAACCGAATCAACCGGCGAAAACCGGCACCGGCAACCGCTTTGTGCTATAGTTGATCGAACCCAGTAGCCTGTTGCTGCTTGTTGGTCGCCCCGTTCATGCCCCCAACTCGCCGCCCAACCCGGCTTTTTCTCGGTTCAGCGTTTTAGGATTGTCCGAGAGGCCGCGACGGCGAAAACTAGGACCCGGAATTAGTGGATTTTGAGGTATCTACAAGCAAATGAATGCCCTGCTGATCTATCCGGAATGGCCAGACACGTACTGGAGCTTCAAGCACGCCTTGCCCTTTGAGGGGAAGCGGTCCGCCTACCCGCCGCTCGGCCTGCTGACGATTGCGCCGCTGCTGCCCAAGCATTGGAACAAGCGTCTGGTGGACACCAACGTCCGGCGCCTTACGGATGCCGACCTGAAGTGGGCGGACGTGGCCATGATCAGCGGCATGCTGGTGCACAAGGCCGAGGTGCTGAAGATCCTCGATCGCTGCCGGGCGTGCGGCCTCAAGACCGTTGTGGGCGGGCCCATTTCATCGAGCGTTCAGGAGCTGCCGATGCATGCCGATCACGTGGTGATCGGCGAGGCCGAAGCGATCATTCCGCAGCTGGCCGTCGACATCGAAAGCGGCGCCGGCGACCCGGTCTACAAGGCCGAAGACATGCCGCTGCTGTCCAGCACGCCGGTCCCCGATCTCAGCCTGATCAATCCCAGGTATTACAGTTCCATGGCGATTCAGTATTCCCGCGGGTGCCCGTTCACCTGCGAATTCTGCGACATTATCGAGATTTACGGGCGGCGGCCGCGGACCAAGTCGCCGGAGCAGGTGCTGGCCGAGCTCGACCAGCTCCATGACATGAGGTGGCGCGGCTCGGTCTTCATCGTCGATGACAATTTCATCGGCAACAAGAAAAAGGTCAAGGAGCTGCTGCCCCACATCGTGGACTGGAACAGGCGCAAAGGTTCGCCCTTCACCTTCTTCACCGAAGCCTCGCTGAATCTGGCGGACGATAAGGATCTGCTGCAGCTTATGAAGGACTCGCGCTTCAATCGCGTCTTCCTGGGCATCGAAACCCCGGTCGAGGCCAGCCTCAAGGAGGCCGGCAAACTGCAGAACACGCGCCGCAGCCTGATGGATAGCGTCCGCCGCATCCAGACCTACGGCATGGAAGTGATGGCCGGATTCATCGTGGGCTTTGACAATGATCCGGAGGACATTTTCGACCGGCAGGTGGAGTTCATTCAGGAGAGCGGAATCCCCATGGCCATGGTCGGTTTGCTCCTGGCCCTTCCCGGCACCCAGCTCTACCGGCGTCTCCAGAAGGAAGGCCGGCTGGTGGACGAGGGCGGCGGCAACAACATGGACCTGTCGCTCAATTTCATTCCCAAGATGAACGCGCAGCGGCTCGTCGAGGGCTACCGGTCGATCCTGGAGCGAATCTATCATCCCGACGCCTACTACGATCGCGTCCGGCAGTTCCTCGAGCACTTCGAGCCCGTCGCGCACACCAAGCGCCGCCTGTCGGATTATCAGGCGTTCTTCAGCTCTATCCTCAAGCAGGGCGTCTTCGGCGATTCGCGCGTCAGCTACTGGAAATTCTTCCTCGAAGCCGCCACCCGCTACCGCAAGTCATTCGATACCGCGATTACGCTGGCCATCATGGGATATCACTTCCAGACCCTGACGCGAATGGTCTTGGAACCCGAGTAAGCGAGTCTAGGCACACCTGGACCGATAATCTGTTCAGATTATTGACATGCACTGCCAGAAGGTATACAAGGTGAGTAGAGGTGCGATTCAGCTCGCACCGAGGGTTGCCCGATGGCTTTGCGTATCCCCCTTCTGCGCGCGGTGGGACCTGGCTTCCCGGTTCCCCCGGCCTGGCCTGCAGGAACCGGCGGGCTGGTTGATCAGTCAAGTTTACTAGGCTCTGAATTCGAATCCGGCGGGCAAATCACCCTCCCTCCCCCATCTAAAACTTTGCAAAACGAAGCCAACAAGTCCGATGGAATCAGCGGCTGCGCGCTTTCTGGCCTTGGCGGCGCGGGGTTCGTGATTTCCGCCTGAAATCGCGAAAAAAAGATCCTAAAATTTCGCAGAGCGAAGCCAACAAGTCCTTTAGAATCAACGCGGCCCTCTTCCAAAGGGCCGAAAGCGAACCCAATTTCGGCACTCGAAAACAGCCCCGGAATCCGCTTGAATTGGGTCAAAAGAACCCCACTCAAGGCTGGTTTCCTGGCGGCGTTTTCCCAGGTGGTGCGGGCGGCTTCAGCCGAGTTGCCGGCCACTTCGCGGCTCACCCGATTCCAGAATCTTCTCGGCCGCAAGCGCGATCGCCGCCGTAGTACACGGGGACGGTGAACTCATCCAGAGAAAAGGGAAATCCGCCGCGTAGTTGAAGCTCGCGGTCTGGCGTCTGCAGATAGCGTCCGCTATACTTAGTCTTAAGCTCGGACTCAGGATCAAGCCCATGCCAACCTCCAGTGCTTCCCCACGAATCGAAAAGGACTCTCTTGGCGAGATCGCCGTGCCCGCGGACGCCTATTATGGCGCGCAGACCGCGCGCGCCGTCGCCAACTACCCCATCAGCGGACTGCGCGCCCATCCGGCGCTGATCCGCGCTTACGGCCTGCTGAAGCTCGCCTGCGCCGAGGCCAATGTCGAGCTGAAGATGATCCCGGCCAGGACCGGCAAGGCCATCGCGCGCGCCTCGCGCGATGTGGCCGACGGCAAGCTCAACGATCAGTTCGTAGTCGACGTTTACCAGGCCGGCGCCGGCGTCAGTTTCCACATGAACACCAACGAGGTGATTGCCAATCGCGCCATCGAGCTTCTCGGCGGGCAGAAGGGCGACTACTCGCTGGTCCATCCCAACGATCATGTGAACTTCGGCCAGTCCACCAACGACACCTTCCCGACCGCGATGCGCCTCGCCGTCATTCTGCTGCTCCAGGAGTTCTATCCCGCCCTGGCGGAACTCGAAGCGGCGTTCGCGCGCAAGGGCGAAGAGTTCGACGACATCGTAAAGAGCGGCCGCACGCACCTGCAGGACGCGGTGCCGATTCGCCTGGGCCAGGAGTTCACCGCCTACGCCATCGCCCTGCATGACGCCCAGGAGCAGATCCAATCGAATGCCGAATCGCTCACTCATCTCGGACTCGGCGGCAGCGCCGTGGGCACGGGGCTCAATGCGCATCCCGGATTTCCCAAGCTGGTGGCGCAGAAGCTCTCCAAACTTCTCGGCAGCAAGGTCCAGGCGGCGCGTGACCTGCGCGCCGCCATGCAGTCGCAACTGCCGATGGCCGCGGTGTCCGGTGCCCTACGCAATCTGGCATTGGAGTTGATCCGCATCGCGAACGATCTGCGCCTGCTCTCGAGCGGACCCTACACCGGCATGGGTGAGATTGTGCTGCCCGCGCTGCAACCCGGCTCCAGCATCATGCCGGGGAAGATCAACCCCGTCATGGGCGAACTGCTCGATATGGTGGCGTTCCAGGTGGTGGGCTGCGACACCGTCGTGGCGCTCGCCGTTCAGGCCGGCCAGCTCGATCTGAACGTGATGATGCCCGCCATGGCCTGGAACGTTTTGCACGCCCTGGAGATCCTCAAGAACACCTGCCGCGTGGTTGCGGAAAAATGCGTGATGGGGATCACGGCCAACCGCGAGACCTGCGAACGCTACGGCTACCGGACGCCGTCCATCGCCACCGCGCTCAATCCCGTGATCGGCTACGCGCGGGCCGCCGAGATCGTGAAGAAGTCGCTCAAGACCGGGAAGTCGATTCCCGAAATCTGCCTGGAAGAGAAGGTCCTCAGCAAAGCGGAACTCGACCATATCCTCGATCCCCGCCGTATGACGGAACCTGGCCTCCCGCCCAAGCGCAAGCAGGCCTGAACGACGCCGGCCAGAGCTCACAGGAAGGAGACGTATGAAGAAGATATCGCGCGCGCTGCTCAGCGTGAGTGACAAAACGGGAGTCGGGGAATTCGCCGCCGGTCTGGCTGCGCTCGGGGTCGAGATCCTCTCCACGGGCGGAACCGCCAAGCTGCTGCGCACGCACGGTCTCAAAGTACGCGATGTGTCCGAGGTCACGGGATTTCCCGAAATGATGGACGGCCGCGTGAAGACGCTGCATCCCAAGATTCACGGTGGATTACTGGGCGTCCGCGCGAACCCCGAGCACGTCCGCCAGATGAAGGAACAGGGGATCGATCCCATCGACATGGTGGTGGTCAACCTCTACCCCTTCGAGAAAACTGCCGCCAGGCCCGGAGTGCCCTTTGCGGAAATCATCGAGAACATCGATATCGGCGGGCCCTCGATGATTCGTTCCGCGGCCAAGAATTACGCCGACGTCGCCGTCCTCGTGGACCCGGCGGATTACGCGCTGGTACTCGAAGAAATGCAAAGCAGCGGTGGATCGGTTTCGAACACCACCCGCGCCCATCTCGCGCGTAAAGCCTTCGCGACCACGGCCGCCTACGACGGCGCCATCTCGACGACGCTGCAGAAGTGGGCGGGGACCTCGGAAGAAACCGGGGACGCCGCCGTAACCAGCAAGCTGCCCTCGAGCCTGCACCTGAACTTCCGCAAGCTCGCCGACCTGCGCTACGGCGAGAATCCCCATCAGAAGGCCGCTCTTTATGAGGACCCCGCGGCCGGTGGACGGGGTCTGGCGCGAGCCCGGCAGCTGCAGGGCAAGGAACTCTCCTACAACAATCTGGTCGATCTCGAGGCTGCCTGGCGGCTGGTGGGGGAATTTGAGGAGCCGGCGACGGCGATTATCAAGCACACCAATCCCTGCGGCGTGGCCACGGCTGGCAGGCTCCGCGACAGCTACGTCCAGGCGCTGGCCGTCGATCCGGTTTCCGCCTTCGGCTCGGTCATCGCCTTTAATCGAGCTGTGGATGTGGCGACAGCCGAAGAGATCGCCAAGCTTTTCGTGGAAGCGGTGGTGGCGCCGCAATTCGAACCTGCGGCCCTGGAGAAGCTCTCGACCCGGAAGAATCTGCGGGTGATGGAAATGCCCGCCGCCGGCGATGAGTACGGTCTGCAGCTTAAGTCCATCGGCGGCGGATTGCTCGTGCAGACCCCCGATACCCTGATCTCAGGCCCCGATGCCTGGAAATGCGTCAGCGAACGCCAGCCGGGCAAGCTGGAACTGAAAGCCCTGGCGTTCGCCTGGCGCGTGGCCAAGCACGTGAAGTCGAACGCCATTGTCTTTGCGCGCGAGAACGTGGCCGTGGGCGTGGGCGCCGGACAGATGAGCCGCGTGGACTCGGTCCGCCTGGCGATCAGCAAGGCGCGCGAACTGAAGCACGCACTCGAGGGCACCGTGGTCGGCTCCGATGCCTTCTTCCCCTTCCCGGACGGCGTGGAAGAGGCGGCCCGCGCCGGCGCCACGGCTGTAGCCCAGCCCGGCGGATCGGTACGCGACGCCGACGTCATCGCCGCCGCCAATCGCCTGGGTCTCGCCATGATGTTCACCGGCGTCAGGCATTTCCGGCACTGAACAGTAGCCGGCTGATTTCCGCGCGAAAGGCGAAGGAGTGGCAGCGGACTCGATTCAATGAGTCGTGATGGGCCCGACCCTCACGTCTCTTGTCCCTCCCTGTTCCGGACGCGTGCAGCCTCCAGGAATGCAGTTCGCCGTCCGCGTGCCTGAACCCCTGATCCCCGAGCTTAGCCCTTTGATTTTTCCAGTTGCCGCGCGTTGCTCAAATGTCCCTCCAGCGTGACCACAGCCTGTCGGGCATAGGTCTTGAGGTCGGGGCTCTGAGCGTCTTGCGCCTCTTTCCGGTAAACGGCGACCGCGTGCTCGTGTCCCGTAACCATTTCGCGCGCAAATTGACGATCAAAGGCAGTCCCCTTCAGCTTGTTGAGGGCATCGATCATGCGGTTATGCGCGGCGTCGATTGCGGTAGGAACGGTCAGGCCTGCTTTTTTGGCCGCGTCGCTCAACTGGGTGTAGTCGCTGGTGTGATCGCTTCGCAGCAGCTGGCCGTAATCCTTCGCCGCCTGGCCGCCCTTGTCCTGAGCCGCCTGCCCGAGATTCGCTTCCGTCATGTCGGTCTGGGCGGCGAAGTCCACAAACTGCTGGTCGGTCATTGAAACCTTGCCGGCCTCTTTGGCCTGATGCTGCCGTGCGAAAGCTGCCGGTGCAACCAGTGCCAGAATTATCGCTGCAGCGCTGATCCCTTTCATATTCGCCTCCACGTCTTGGATGTTCGGCAACGCGTGGGTGACGCCATTGAAGTGGAGGGCCTCAGGCAACTCTGGCGGCTTGCTCCGGCGCCGGAACGACGCGCACCCGCCGGCGTTTCGTCAGGAACGCAATCGCCCACTGCGCGACCACGAAGAAACGGTTCGAAAATCCAACCAGGAAATAGATGTGCACACTCGCCCACACCAGCCAAGCCAGGAATCCTGCGAAGCGCAGTAAGCGAAGATCGGCGACGGCGTAGGTGCGGCCTACGATGGCAAGATCGCCCTTGTCCCAATACCAGAACGGTGCCGGTACCGCCCGTCCGGACACGCGCCGCCGAATCAGGGCCGCCACGTACCTTCCCTCCTGAATCGCAGGCTGGGCGACGCCTGGCATCACCATGGGCTCTTTCACTTTCATGCCCACGAGATTCCGCGCCGGCGCAATAACGTGGGCGGTGTCGCCGATCGCGAAGATCTCGGGATGCCCCGGCACCGACAGGTCAGGGTTGACGATGATCTTCCCGGATCGATCCATGGCCGCCCCCAGCCACCGGCCCGCCGGCGAGGCCAGCACACCGGCTCCCCACAACACTGTGCTTGAACGGATGCGCTGGCCGTCCGCGACGATTCCGTCGGCGTCCACGCTGGTCACACGCGTGTTCGTCCGAACCTTCACTCCCAGGCTCTCCAGATGACGCTGGGCCTTGGCCGACAGGGCCTCGGGAAAGGCGGGCAGCACGCGGGGCGCAGCCTCGTACAGCAGAATCTGCGCCGAGCTGGGATCGATGTGGCGGAAGTCGTGGGACAGCGCCATCCGCGACATCTCCGCCAGCGTACCCGCCATTTCCACCCCCACCGTGCCGGCGCCGACCAGTACGAAGGTGAGTTGCTGCCGGATGGCTTCGGGATCGGGGTGAGCGAGCGCGGCCATCTCTTCAGCGCGCTCGAATGCCAGCAGAACCCGCCCTCGAATGCGGTCGGCGTCGTCGAGCGATTCGAGGCCGGGCGCGATCCCGCGCCACCCGTCGTGTCCGAAATAGTTGTATTGGATACCAGTGGCCAGGATGAGGTGGTCATAGGGAACCTCGCCTTGCTTCAGGCGAACCACTCTCTTGCCGGCATCGACGCCCGTCACTTCGTCCATCAGCACTTCGACATTGCGCTGGCGTCTCAGGATCGAGCGCAGCGGCCCGGAAATCTCATCGGCGGAGAGCAGACCGGTCGCGACCTGGTAAAGCATGGGACGGAAAAGATGGTAATTCCGCTTGTCGATCACAGTTACGCTGACTGGAGCTCCGGCTAAGGCTCGCGCCGCGTAAAGCCCGCCGAAGCCCCCGCCGACGATCACCACGCGATGCCGATTTTCATTCAAGAAGCGCCTCCGGCTCGACGAACCGCTTGACCCGGAATCGGTGCGGACTGCGCGAGCCAGGTTTCGAACCGCGTCTCGCCGAGTCGCGCATTATCGCCAGGGATCAGTAACCTCTCGCTCACCGCGATCCCGTAGTAGCGCGCCTGCGGATCGGAAATTACCTCGCGGGGATCCTTGCGCGCAGCCAGGTCCCGCCGGACGATCTCGTCCAGACGAAAACGTTCGGGCCCCCCGATTTCAAGGGTGCCATTGATCGGCGGACCCAGGGCGATTCCGCGCAGCGCGCCGGCGACATCTTCGGCTGCCATGGGCTGGAAGAGCACCGCAGGCAGGCGTACCTTGTTGCCCTCCGTGGACATATCGGCGACCTTCTCTACGAATTCAAAGAACTGCGTCGCCCGCACGATTGAGTAGGGGATTGAGGAGGATTTGATCAGGTTTTCCTGGGCAATTTTTGCGCGGAAAAAGCCGCTCTCGAGCAGGCGCTCCGTCCCCACCACCGACAACGCCACGTGATGTCCGACGCCCGCCGCCGCTTCCTGGGTCAGAAGGTTACGGGTCGACGTCTCAAAGAACTTCAGCACTGCCCCATCTTCCCAGGAAGGGGAGTTGGTGACGTCAACGGCCACGGAGGCGCCCCTCAGCGCATCCGCCAGTCCCTCGCCGGTGACGGAGTTGACGCCGGAAGCGGGCGATGCGGCAATCACCTCCTGCCCGTGCTCACGAAGCTTTTTGACGAGCTTTGATCCGATAAGTCCGGTACCGCCGATGACTACGATTTTCATAGGGATCTCCCTTCTTTCTGAACAGGCATTTCAGCTGGAATTCCCATCTGGATTCTCCAGCTGCTTCTTCCCCCATGCTTCCTTTGATGAACTCTCCGTGTCCACCGTTCCCCCTCCTGGCGGTATTGGGTCCGGTTTCCGGCTCACCGGATCTCTTCCGCCGCGGTGCAGGGATTAATGACGATACAACTCAGGGTGGCAGATCGTGCTGTAGCGCGGGCGTCTCCGCCCGCGGTTTTCGCGCCTGGGACAGGCGCGCTACGACGCACCGCTGTCACTCCATTTTGTAATCTTCCATAGTGGCAACAGGAAGGTTCAGTACCCCAAATGCTGTAGGGCCATCTCCGCGGTCCGCTTGAGCTCTGCCTTCGTTGAACCATTGGCTGCCTGGATGGATAGACCGGCGATGATCGTCGACAGATACCGGGTGTAGTCGTCCACATTGATGCCCTTCGGCAACTCTCCGCTCTTCCGCGCTTTTAGAAGGCGCTCCCTTAAGGCGACTTGATTCTGTTTTCGAATCTCCGTCATGAGATCTCGGGCCGGCGTAGCGTCCCGGCTGCAGCCCACTGCCCCCGTCAGCGTCATGCAGGTCGGCGGATGGCCGGGCGTGGTCAGGAACGCAACCGTGTTGGCGAAGAGCGCACGAATGAATTTTTCGAGTGTCGGTTCCTCCAGGGCCTTACCGGCGTAGATCGCCCGCTTTTCCATGTAGCGCTTTACCGCGAGCTGGAACAAGGCGTGTTTATCGCCGAAGGCCGCGTAGATGCTTGACGGATTCAGACCCATCGCTTGCGTAAGGTCAGCCATGGAAGTGCCCTCATAGCCTCGCTCCCAAAAGAGGAGCATGGCAGCTTCCAGTGCCGCGTCTTTATCGAAGTTGATCGGTCGTCCCGTCTTTCCCTCCCCGGTTTTCACGCGTTTGCCTCTTACTCTTCCCATTCGATTCAAAAATATTGTAACCGATGCCCTCTCGCGACATCTGTAATGAGTGTTCTAGATTCCCCGGAGAAACCCCGCAAGGTTGGGATCCGGCGCAATGGCAGTTTCAGTTCACGAAAGGAGAAATTATGGGAAAGCTTAATGGTAAGGTTGCAGTCATCACGGGTGGATCGAGCGGCATGGCGCTGGCCACCGCCAGGTTGTTTGTTGAAGAAGGAGCCTACGTTTTCATCACGGGCCGGAGGCAGGAGACGCTCGACGAGGCCGTCAGGCTGATTGGCCGGAACGTGACCGGCGTGCGCGGCGACGCGGCCAATCTCGACGACCTCGACCACCTGTTCGAAACCGTCAAACGCGAAAAGGGCAAGATCGACATCCTGT
This sequence comes from Terriglobia bacterium, assembly GCA_035946575.1. Taxonomy (GTDB): domain Bacteria; phylum Acidobacteriota; class Terriglobia; order UBA7540; family UBA7540; genus Gp13-AA77. The sequence goes on from DASYZG010000066.1 coordinate 31,759, forward strand.
TCGCGAGCGCTGGCAGGGGCGAAGCCCTCAAGCTGGGCGAGATTACCGAGCAGCACTTCGATGCGGCCTTCGGCCTGAACGTGCGCGGCACGCTGTTTGCGGTTCAGAAGGCGTTGCCGCTGTTCAACGATGGCGGATCGATCTTCCTGAACGGGTCGGTTGCTTCGGTGAAAGGTTTTCCCGGTTTCGGCGTCTATTCGGCGAGCAAGGCGGCATTGCGCTCGTTCGCACGCACGTGGCTCAACGAACTGAAGGACAGGAATATCCGGGTGAATGTGCTGAGCCCGGGGCCAATCGAGACACCGATGCAAGAGCAGGTTCTCGACGGGGAGGCGAAGCAGATGTTCGAATCCCTGATCCCGCGGGGAAAGATGGGCCGTCCTGAGGAAATTGCGACGGCGGCGCTGTTTCTTGCTTCAGACGCTTCGAGCTTCGTGAATGGGGTGGAGTTGTCCGTCGACGGCGGCCTGTCGGCGATCTGAATCGGTGGACCTCGGTGAGTGCTCGTTGTGGCACGGTCGGGAGACCGCGCCACAACGAGAGCAGCCGTGTATCCGCTGGCCGTTAAGCAGGCTTTAGTTTGTTGAAAAACGTTTCGACTCGCTGTCATTCCGAGCGCAGCGAGGAATCTCGCTTTGAAATTGAAGCGAGCGAGTAGCGCATCTATAATGGCGACTGCCAGGAACTGATGAAGGTGAAGGGGGTGGGTCCGGTGACCTCCCTCGCCTACGTTCTGACGGTGGGTCCGGTGGAGCGTTTTGCCGACAGCCGGAAGCTGGTGAGCTACCTGGGTCTGAACCCCAGCGAGCATTCCAGCGGCGGCCGTCAGCGGTTAGGCCACATTAGTAAGCAAGGCAATCAGATGTTGCGCTGGCTGCTGGTGGAAGTCAGCCACTGCGCGGCGCAGCATGATCCTGAACTGCAACGCAAGTATCAACGGTTGAAGTTTCGGCGGGGTGGCAAAGTGGCCCAAGTGGCCGTGGCTCGTCACCTGGCGGTGCGTCTCTACTGGACGTTGCGCCAGGCGAGCAAGACCGCCCCACCGGTTCGCACGTCCGGCAGCCCGGGTAGCGCGGTGGTGGACGAAAATCCATCGATAGTCTGATTGGGCGCTGGGCCTCCCTGCCCGGGGGCGGGGAGATTGAACCAGGAATCATGGTGGGTGAAAACCTCACCGGATAGATGGCTGGGTGGAATCGGTCGCCCGCAGGATTCAGAGGCGAGCCTTGGTCGGGATAGCTTCAAAGAATCCTCTACGACAAAGCCCTGGAAAAAGCACCCAGGGCTTTGTCCAACTCCACGGTTGGGCGTGCGGTCGCGGCCTCAAGGGTCTGCGATGAACGGGCCGGCCAAAACAAAAACGCCGGACCGCCCTTGACCCCGCGCCCGCACGCCA
>DASYZG010000067.1:0-49054 GCA_035946575.1 Terriglobia bacterium
TTCATCGGAGAAGCCTCAAAAGCCGTCTCGAGACCGCCTCTTCGAGCCCATCGCTGGCACCGCCGAGAAAGCCTCCAATATCGAGGCTAGCACCCCAAAATGGGACAATGGAGAAAAGTGAGAAAAGTGAGAAAATTGAGAAGAAATATTTTCGCATTGTTTTGAATAACTTAGGCCAAAATGCCTCCTCTCGCCCTCCCAGCGTCAGCGAAAGCGGTAATCCATGACCTGGACCGCCCTTGCGCGGGGGCGGCGAAGGCTCGAAGGTCGTTCTCGAACTCAAACTGCGACACCGGAGGTTCCCGAGTCATGTGGGCCGACTTTGCCGGGCGGGGCCAGGTTCCAGACTGTAAACTGGACTCTATGAATCCTGTGACGGTCGTGGGCGGCGGCCTTGCCGGCAGCGAGGCGGCCTGGCAACTGGCGGAGCGCGGCGTCCCGGTCACGCTCTACGAGATGCGTCCGGCCGTGAGCACGCCGGCGCACAAGACGGATCGCCTGGCGGAACTCGTCTGCAGCAATTCCCTGAAATCGAACACGCCGGGCGCGGCCAGCTGGCTGCTGAAGGAAGAACTGCGCCGATGCGGATCGCTGCTGCTGCGTCTCGCGCAGGAGAACGCCGTGCCGGGCGGCGCGGCGCTGGCCGTCGACCGCGAGCGGTTCGGGGACGCGGTCACGGCGGCGATCGAGAACCATCCGCTCATCCGGCTGGTGCGCGCCGAGCTTGGCGAGGTTCCGGTTGGGGGTCGGGCGCTGATCGCCAGCGGCCCACTGACTTCCGATGCCCTCGCCTCGAGCCTCCAAACGCTCACCGGCGCCGGCAATCTGGCCTTCTACGATTCCATCAGCCCCATCGTCGATGCCGAGACGCTGAACTACGACCGCATCTTTCGCGCCTCGCGCTATGGCAAGGGCGGCGAAGATTATCTCAACTGCGCGTTCGATGAGGCCGAATACCGCGCCTTTCACGAAGCGCTGATGACGGCGGAAACCGTCCAGGCGCACGCGTTCGAGGATCTGAACTACTTCGAGGCCTGCCTGCCGATCGAAGAACTGGCGCGGCGCGGGGTCGATACCCTGCGCTTCGGACCGATGAAGCCTGTGGGCCTGATCGATCCCAGGACCGGGCGCCAGCCTTACGCCGTGGTCCAGTTGCGGGCCGAGAATTTGCGCGATTCCAGCTACAATCTGGTCGGTTTTCAGAATCACCTCAAGTTTCCCGAGCAGAAGCGCATTCTGCGGCTGATTCCCGGACTCGAACGGTCGGAGTTCCTGCGCTTCGGCCAGATTCATCGCAACACCTACCTCAACGCGCCGCGTCTGCTCGCGCCGGACCTGAGCTTGCGCGCCGCGCCCGGAGTTTTCATCGCCGGGCAGCTCTCGGGCGTGGAAGGTTACGTCGAGTGCATCGCCACGGGGCTGCTCGCGGGCAGGGCGCTGGCCGCGCGCGCCCTCGACCAGCGCTTTGTTCCGCCGCCGCGCTCGACCGCGCTCGGGTCGCTGGTGCATTACATCACCCACGCCGATCCCGAGAATTATCAGCCGGCGAACATCTCGTTCGATCTGCTGCCGCCGGCCGAGGGCCTGCCGCGCGCGATCATGCGCGATCGGTCGAAGCGGAGGGCGTGGCAGTGCGAGCGAGCGCTGGCGGATCTGAAGCCGTGGCGCGAGAGGAGTCATGAGTGCGTTGTCAGTGGTCCGTTGTCCGTCGCCCATGCATCGTAGTTCGCGTAGACGAGGGGATTAGGCGTGATTTGATGTCAACTGGGTTGTCTGTTACTGTGCTCGTATGGTGAAGCTGCTCGCCTTGCTCTTGTGTGAAAAAGCGACCTTCAACAGGAACGAAAAGGTAACGTTGCACGGCCTGTTCGATGGACTTCGTATCCCCCGGCCCGAGAAAGTGCCGGGTAGTGGACCACAGACGCAGCTGTTCTTTGTGTTCTACAAGGTTGTAGTGACGAGCGCTGAGATTACAACGGCTGGCGTTCCCGGTAGAATCAGCCTGAGGATTACCAATCCGTCGGGAGAAGACGTTCAAGGAAGCTGGACCGACCCGGTGCCGTTTGCAGGTGCTTTCACCTGGCAGTCAATCTGGGCCCTTACGACAGACCTGTTTCAGGATTCGGGCTTGTACAAACTGGAGCTACTCTGCTCCAATGACGGCTCCGCGGTAACGGTCGGGGAGACCCAACTTCTTGTCGAGCACATTTAGCGATGCCAGAGCTTTTGAAACTTCAAACTATTGATAACGCAGGCTGGCTGCACCCTCCTGAGGCAACAGTTGCCGCGTGTGTGGGAGTGAGCTCCGCGAACGACGACGCCTCTAGCGAGGACATCTTCACTTCCGGCCTTACGCACTGGCCCACAGACGTGCGCATTCGGCTGCGACTAGCCGATCCTGTGCGACAGGAGGCGAACCGTCGCCGTCTTCTCGATGCACTAGCGAAGCCGGGGCCTTTGTGGGACCCTGCGAATCTCTCGGACTCGGAGGTTGGCGTCAACTCAGCAGACTCGGTGACGCGAGGTCGACTCAAGATCCATGTTTCTGAGGCGGAAGCAACGAGGGATTTCGGGGGCGTGCTGACCCGCGTTCGTAACGGCATGACTGTGATAATCCAGCATGAGGACCGACCGATCGCAGTAGTCCAACCGACCGAGCCGCTCCGGAGAACCATTTCCGAATGCATCGCTTTGGCGAAGGCGCACGAAGAAGAGACCGGCAAGGCGCCGACTCTCGATGCGGATTTTGCATCCGACGTTGAAGAAGTCCTTCGGGACCGTGAAATATGGAAACCGCCGGAGTGGGAATAATCGTCGATTCGAGCGTAATAATGGCCGCAGAAAGACGCGGGCATACGGTTCTGCAGATTTTGGGCCAGATCCAGGCCACTCAAGGCGAAGTTGAAATCGCGATTTCGGTTGTCACGGTCGCTGAAATGGTACACGGGGCATATCGCGCTGAGACGCCGGAGCGCCAGGAGAGGCGATTGGCGTTTATTGAACGGCTGTGCTCGGACGTTCCGGTGTATCCGGTGGGCCTAGCGATAGCGAAATTGGCAGGACGTATCAGGGCACAGCAACAGCCCAAAGGCATCGAGATCGACTTTGCGGACCTGCTCATCGCCGCTACGGCCCTGCATCTTGATTACGCAGTTGCCACGCGCAATGAGCGCCACTTCCATCGAATTCCTGGGCTCTCTGTCGTCTAGGTCTATGACGGGGCTGATAGAAAAGTATACCGGCTACCTCCAGAATGAGCGCAACGCCTCGCCGCACACGCTGCGCAACTACGCGAGCGACCTGCATCAGTTCCGCGACTTCCTCAAGCACTCCCTGACCACCGACGAAGTCGATATCGCGGCCGTCGACGCGCTGCAGGTTCGCGCTTATCTCGCTTCGTTGTTCCAGGACCGGAAGCAGAAGGCGTCCATCGCCCGCAAGCTGGCGGCGATCCGCGCATTCTTCAAGTTCCTGGTACGCGACGGCCTGGTGCAGAACAATCCGGCGGAATTCGTGGCCACGCCCAAGCTTGCCAAGAAGCTGCCGCGCATCATGACCGAGGAGGAGACGAACAATCTGCTGGACCGGATCGCGGAAGCCGCGCCGCAGGGCGAGCCCATGCTGAAACGCGATCGCGCCATCCTGGAGTTGCTCTATGCCTCAGGCCTGCGCGTGAGCGAACTGGCAGGCCTCGACCTGCGCAGCGTGAATTTCGGCGAGAAGATGGTGCTGGTGCGCGGCAAAGGACGCAAGGAGCGCATCGTGCCCTTCGGACGCAAGGCCGGCGAAGCGCTGGAGGCATACCTGCCGGTGCGCGAACGCATCCTGATGGATAACCACACGTCCGGCCACGCTCTTTTCCTGAACGCGCGCGGCCACCGCCTGACCACGCGCTCGGTGGACCGGCTGCTGAAGAAGTACGTAAGGCTCTACGGCCCCAACGTCCGCGTGAGTCCGCACGGGCTGCGCCACGCCTTCGCGTCGCATCTGCTGGCCGAAGGGGCCGACCTGCGCGCCATCCAGGAGATGCTGGGCCACGCCAGCCTCTCGACCACGCAGAAGTACACGCAGGTCTCGATCCAGCAATTGCTTGACGTGTACGACAAGACGCATCCAAAGGCGTAATCAGGAGACAGGAGTCAGGAGTCAGGAGACAGGAGTCAGGAGACAGGAGACAGAAGCCACGCCCTTCTGTGTTCTGCCTCCTGGCTTCTGACTTCTGGCTTCTGACTTCTGTCTCCCGCTTTTCGCAAACTCGCCCTTCCTTCTGGCGTCACTCTCCTGTAAACTTAGAGATTGCCCTTGCAGCTTAGGCCGGATCAGGGGGCCGCGCGGCTCTAGGGGCAGGTTTGTCCCATGTTTGACGCTTTACAAGAGAGATTTGAAAAGACCTTCAAGTCCTTGCGCACGCAGGGCGTGCTCAACGAGCAGGCGGTGGACGAGAGCCTGCGCGAGGTGCGCCTGGCGCTGCTTGAGGCTGACGTCAACTTTAAGGTGGTCAAGGACCTGCTCGACCGCGTCCGTGCCCGGGCGCTCGGCGAGGAGGTCAAGCAGACCCTGACCTCGTCGCAGGAAGTGGTCCGCATTGTGCGCGACGAGCTGATCGATCTGCTGGGTGGCAAGGAAGCGGGCCTGGTTTTTTCGCGCGACTATCCTACGGTTTTCCTGATCGTCGGACTACAGGGTTCGGGCAAGACGACGACGGCCGGGAAGCTGGCGCGCTGGCTGGGGCAGCGGAAGCGCCGCCCGATGCTGGTTTCGACGGACGTTTACCGTCCGGCAGCGCGCGAGCAACTGGCGATTATCGCCAAGGCCATCGAGATTCCCTGTTTTCCGGGCGCCGGCATGGAATCCCCGATCGATATTGCCCTCGCAGCCCGCAAGGACGCCGCTGACCGCGGCCACGACATCCTCATCGTCGATACGGCCGGGCGCCTGCACATCGATGAGCAACTGATGCAGGAAGTGACCGAGTTGCGGACCCGGCTGCGGCCGAGCGAAGTGCTTCTGGTGGCCGACGCCATGATCGGCCAGGACGCCGTCCGCAGCGCGCAGGAGTTTCACGAGCGGCTGGGCACGTCGGGCGTGATCCTGACCAAGCTCGACGGCGACGCCCGGGGCGGCGCCGCCCTTTCCATTCACGCCGTCACCGGCCAGCCGATCAAGTTCATCGGCGTTGGCGAAAAGTATGACGCCCTCGAGGTGTTTCATCCCGACCGCATCGTCTCCCGCATCCTCGGCATGGGCGACGTGCTGTCCCTCATCGAGAAGGCGGAGCAGAAGCTCGATCGCGACAAGGCGCTGGAGGTCCATCGCAAGCTGCAATCGGACTCGTTCAGCCTGGAGGATTTTCGCGATCAGCTTCGCGAGATGAAGAAGCTGGGCTCGGTCGAAGAGATGCTCGGGATGCTTCCCAAAGTCGGCATTTTCAAAGACGCTTCCAGGGCCAAAATTGACGAAAAAGAACTCGTCTACATGGACGCGATCATCAACTCCATGACGCCGCGCGAGCGCCGCAACCACGAGATCATCAACGGCAAGCGCCGGCGGCGGATCGCGCGAGGCAGCGGCACGAGCGTGCAACAGGTGAATCAATTGCTCAAGCAGTACGTGCAGACAAGCCGGATGATGAAGACGATGAGCAAGAGTTTCTTCGGCAAGCAATTGAGCAAGATGAAGCTGCCGGCCGGAGCGGGTCAGGGTTCAGGTGCGGGAACGTAACGCGCTGCTGGTGTGATCCTCTTCATAAGAAAGGACTAGCCTAAGAAGATCTTTAGGGGTGGGTTGAAAGCAAAAGGGCCGTGGCCTTATGATCAGAACTGGGGATGAGTCAAGTCGGGGCGGAACTCGCCGGTCAAGAGGCCCGGACAGCTTCGGATGACGAAGGGGACCGATTGCTGCCGCGATGACCATCTAATTACGGAGGATGATTGCTAAGAATAAGATTGAGTCGAACCGGGGCGAAGAAAAAGCCCACTTATAGAATCGTGGTCATCGAGAAGGACAAGGCCCGGGACGGGCGTTTTGTGGAGATCCTGGGGCACTATAACCCGCGGAATAATCCGCCCGAACTGGTGCTGGACCGCGAGCGCGCATCGTACTGGTTGGGGCGCGGCGCCCAACCGTCAGAGACCGTGCACAGTTTCCTGAAGCGAGGGCCGGAAGCGCAAGCCGAAGTGGCCGCCGTTCAGGCACCGAGGTAGAAGCACGCGGCTTGCCGTGCGAAAGGGGGGTCTTTCGAGTCCTGCCGGATGCTACGAATGCCGTCCGGCGTGACAGGAGGGCCACATGAAGGAGCTCGTTGAGGAAATCGCCAGGGCGCTCGTTGATAAACCCGAAGAAGTTCAGGTTCGCAAGGTCGAAGGAGAGCAGGTCACGGTACTGGAGTTGCGCGTGGACCCCACGGACCTCGGGAAGGTGATCGGCAAGCAAGGGCGTACGGCACGTTCGATCCGCACGATTCTCGGTGCGGCGGGCATGAAATTGAAGAAGCGGTTCACCCTGGAGATTCTGGAGTGATCGGACCGGCAGGGCAGAGCGGCCGGAGACGAAATGGCGGAAAAGGCGGGCGACGATCAATGGCTGGCCGTCGCGCGAGTCCTTCGGCCACGCGGTCGAAAGGGTGAGGTTACGGCCGAAGTCCTCACGGATTTCCCGGAGCGCTTCGCCGCCATGCGCCGGGTGTATGTTGAGGCTTCAGGCGGGCAACCGGAACCGGCAGAGATCGCAGCTTCCTGGTGGCATCAAGGCACGCTGATCCTGCACTTTGCGGGAGTGGACTCAATCCGCGAGGCCGAGCGGCTGCGCGGGTTGATGGTGATGATCCCGCGAGAGGAGCGGGCGCAACTCGGCCGCAATCAATACTACGTTTGGGAGCTTGTGGGCTGTGCCGTTGTGAGGCAAGGTGGCGATCCCGTGGGAACGGTGATCGGGGTCGAGCCCACAGGAGGCGTCGATCTACTGAGGGTCAGGGGACAGGGGGTTTCTCGGAGCGCGCAGGATGTGCTGATTCCCCTGGCGGAAGAAATCTGTACCCGGATTGATGTGATCGCGCGCCGCATTGTGATCGAACCGCCGGAAGGTTTGTTGGATCTGAACGGGTCGTAGGGGCCGACCTCGTGGCCCGCCGAAGCGGCCGCTCACGCAGGCAAACTCAATACGGAACAGGTCCGGAGACAGCCCAGGCTTGATTTTCGACGTTGTCACGATATTTCCGGGCTTTTTCACCAGCGTTTTCGAGCACGGAGTTTTCAAGCGGGCACTCGCCGGCGGTCAGCTCGAGATTCGCGTGCACGATCTGCGCGACTACACGGACGACCGGCATCGAACGGTCGATGACCGGCCCTTCGGCGGCGGACCCGGCATGGTCCTGAAGCCGGAGCCGCTGTTCCGGGCCGTCGAGGCCCTGAAGTCCGGCGCCGGCGCGACGCCTTTTCCGGTGGTGCTGCTGTCGCCTCAGGGACGCCTGTTCCGCCAGGATGTCGCTGAGGAACTCGCGAACCAGGATCGGGTGGCGCTCATCTGCGGGCGTTACGAAGGCGTGGACGAGCGCGTGGCTCAGGCCCTGACGACCGACGAGATATCGATCGGCGATTACGTGCTGGCCGGCGGGGAACTGGCAGCTGCGGTCGTTATGGAAGCCGCCGCGCGGCTGTTGCCGGGAGTGCTTGGGAACGAAGAGTCGCCACGTCAGGAATCGTTCTCACCGGACTCGGTGACGGGCGCCGCAGCGGGGCTGAACGCCGAACTTGTCGAAGGGGCCGGATCGGCGTTGGCGTCCGGACGAGGGCTGCTCGATTTTCCGCAGTACACGCGCCCTGTCGAATTTCGCGGTCTGAAGGTGCCCGAAGTCCTGCTCTCGGGCAATCATCCGGAGATCCGGCGCTGGCGCCGTCGCGAGGCGCTGGCCCGAACGTGGCGGCGGCGTCCTGAGTTGTTGCGGCAGGTGGCGCTGGACGAGGACGATCTGGAAGTGCTGGAAGATTTGCGGCGCGAGCCGCCGGAGTAACACAGTTGGAAGCGCAGGCGTTACGTCCGCCTGCAGCAGGCTGGCCGGAGCGCGCGCTTGCGGCGGGTTGCGTTTGGCGCCCGTACATTCTTAGCTGGGGTGGGACCATGACAGCATTGGAAAAACTCGAACAGGACCAGATGCGCAGCGATGTGCCGAAGTTCCGGTCCGGCGACACCGTACGGGTTCACGTGAAGATCAAAGAAGGCGACAAGGAGCGCATTCAGGTTTTCGAGGGCACGGTCCTCGCGTTGCGCCGCGCGCGGAATCATTCCACTTTTACCGTGCGCAAGATTTCCTTCGGCCAGGGGGTAGAGCGTATTTTCCCTCTGCATTCGCCTGTGATTGACAAGATCGAGGTTACGCGCTCCGGGCGCGTGCGAAGAGCCAAACTCTACTATCTGCGGGGGCTGAAGGGGAAGGCGGCGCGCCTGCGCGAAGCTCGCACCGAGCAGTCCGCGTCATAATTTGAATCCCCCTCCGACCTGGGGTACGATTCTCGTATGCGGGCCGCGCCTGACGCCGTTTCCTATCGCTGCACGTCGCGTTTTGAAGGAAAGATTCGGCGCCTGGGCTTCACGGCGGTCGCCGGTTGCGACGAGGCGGGCCGGGGCGCCTTGCTCGGTCCGCTATACGCCGCCGCCGTCGTGCTCGATCCCGCCCGGCCGATCCGAGGCCTCGACGACTCCAAAAAGCTCACTCCCGAGGAGCGTGCGAGATTGGCGCCGCGGATTCGCGCCCGCGCCCTGGCTTTCGCCGTGGTGGCAGTCCCCGCCGTCGATGTGGATTTTCTAAACGTCTACCAGGCGTCCCGCCGCGCCATGATCCGGGCCCTGGAGATGCTGCAGCCCGCGCCCGATTACGTTTTGACCGACGCCATGCGCCTGGCGGGTTGGGGTGATGCCCGCGAGTTCGGCATCCCGTATCGCGCTATCATCCACGGCGACGCCCGGTCCGTTTCCATCGCCGCCGCTTCCATTCTTGCCAAGACCGAACGAGACGCTCACCTGGTCGAACTCGACCGCCTTTATCCGCAATACTGTCTGGCAAGCAACAAGGGATATGGTACTCCGGAGCATCTGCGTGGCCTGCAGGAACACGGCCCCTGCCCGGAGCATCGCCGCACCTTTGCGCCCGTCAAGTGTCATGATCTGCCGCTGTTGTCAGGCGCAGAGGAATCCCTGACGATTTCGTAGGCGATGGGCCGTCTTGCGGTTGGAAAGAGTTCCGATCCATGCCTTCTCTCCTGATCCAGGGCGGCCGGGTGATCTCGCCGGCCGACTCTCTGGACGCCCAGCTTGACGTGCTGGTCGACGATGGCGTGATCTCTGCCCTCGCCCCGGCACTGAATGCGCCCGCTGCCGAACTCATCGACGCGCGCGGTCTGGTGGTCTCGCCGGGCTTCATCGACATCCACGTTCATCTTCGCGAGCCGGGCGGCGAAGCCTCCGAGACCCTCGAAACCGGGCTCAGCGCCGCGGTCGCCGGTGGTTTCACCGCCGTCTGCCCCATGCCCAATACGCACCCGGTGAATGACCGGCCGGATTCGATCCGATGGCAGATCGAGCGGGCGCGGGAAGTATGTTGCGCGCGCGTTTATCCCATCGCGGCCGTGACCCTGGGAAGCGAAGGCGAGGCGCTGGCAGATTTGCGGGCGCTTGCCGCGGCGGGCGCGGTCGCTTTCTCGGATGATGGCAAGCCGGTGAAAACCGCAGGGCTGGTGCGAGACGCGCTCGAGGTGTTGCGTGGTCTCGATGTACCGTTGATCGAGCACTGCGAGGATGCGAGTGTCAGTGCAGGCGGAGTCGTCAACGCGGGGAAAACTGCCGGACAGTTGGGCGTGAAGGGAATTCCCACAAGTTCCGAGGAGGTGTGTCTCGCTCGCGACCTGGTGTTGGCTGCCGAGACCGGCGCGCACCTGCACGTGGCCCACCTCTCCACTGCGCGATCGGTTGAGATGGTGCGTGCGGCGCGGGCGCGTGGCGTTCGCGTGACGGCGGAGGTCACGCCGCATCATTTCGCGCTTACCGAAGAGGCCGTGCTGCGCTATGGCACCGCCGCCAAGATGAACCCCCCGCTGCGCACTGCGGGCGACGTGGAAGCGATCCTGAAGGGCCTTGCCGACGGGACGATCGACGCCATCGCCAGCGATCATGCCCCGCACGCGCCGGAGCTGAAAGCCAAGCCGTTCGCCGACGCGCCTTTTGGCGTGATCGGGCTTGAGACCGCGTTTGGCCTGGCAATGACCCACCTCGTCCACACCGGCGCCATTTCGATCTCGAAGCTGATTCGGCTGTTGAGCGTGAATCCCGCAGGCATTATCCGGAGCCCAGGCGGACACGTGCGACTCGACGGACCGGCAGACTTGACGTTGTTTGATCCTGAGCGCGAGTGGACCTATTCGGCTGCCAGCGGCCGCTCGCGAAGCCGCAATTCGCCGTTCGACGGTTGGAAACTGAAAGGCGCCGTGGCGGCCACCGTGATCGCGGGGCACGTTGCTTATCGATGCCCCTCTCCCAGGCCTGCAAGCGGGAAGGTAATCTGACTGAGCCTCGAGCCGGGCTGGGCGTGCTGGCCAGACGGTTCGATTCACGACGCGCCGGCCGGTTTGGTGCGGCTGCCCGGCTTCACTGTCGGCGTTCCCGCCTTGCAGAGTGGACACTGCGAAGGACCGTAGTTCTGCACCGTCAGGGTGAGGAGAGCGGCGCGTGGCAGGCCCAGTTCCGCGCTGCCACCGCTGCGATCCACCAGCGATCCGGCCGCGATCACCTTGCCGCCTGCCTCTTCCACCGCCCGAATGGTCTCGAGCGTCGAACCGCCTGTAGTGATCACATCTTCCACTACAATTGTGGGCTCCCCGGCTTCAAGCGTGAACCCGCGCCGCAGTGTCATGCGCCCGTCCTGCCGCTCGGTGAACAGCGCGCGGACGCCGAGCGCTCGTCCCACCTCATGCGCCACCAGGATGCCGCCCAGGGCCGGAGCCACCACCACGGTCGCGCGGGCGTGGCCGAGCTTCGAGCCCAGTTTCGCCGCCAACTCGCGTCCCAGTTGCGCGGCCACTTCAGGATGCTGAAGCACGAGCGCGCACTGGATGTAGCGGTCACTGTGCAGTCCCGAAGAGAGCACGAAGTGTCCTTCGAGCAGCGCGTGATGGTGTCGAAAAACGCCGAGAATTTCGTCCTCTGTCATGCGGAGCTCTCTCCTCAATTCCGGCGGGCGAGCGCAGTGTCGATCTCGTGCGCGATGGTCCGGGCCGCGGCAACCGGGTCCGGCGATTGCGTTATCGGCCGGCCGACCACGAGAAAGTCCGCGCCCGCGCGAATCGCTGCTTCCGGCGTGGCCGCGCGGGCCTGATCGTCACGCGAAGCCGATGCCGGACGAATGCCGGGGGTCACGATGGTGAACCCGGAGCCACAGCTTCGGCGAATCGCTGCGGCCTCCTGTGGTGACGCTACCACGCCACTGAGTCCAGCGGCCTGCGCCAGCGCCGCGAGGCGCAGCACGACCCCTTCAGGGGACTCGCGCCAGCCGATGTCCGCCAGATCGCCTTCTGCGAGGCTGGTGAGAGCGGTGACGCCGATCACCAGTGGGGGCTGCCCGGCTCCAGTTCCCGATCGCGCGCCTTCGAGAGCCGCCTGCATCATGGCGCGTCCGCCCGAAGCATGAATGGTCATGATCGAGACTCCGAGGGCCGCCAGTTCGCGAGCTGCGCCACCCACGGTATTGGGGATGTCGTGCAATTTGAGGTCGAGGAAGACGCGCACTCCACGATTCACCAACTCGCGCACAAGCGCCGGGCCCTGCGCCGAGTAAAGCTCGAGCCCCACTTTGAATACGCCTACTTGGCTGCGAAGACGATCAGCCAGGAGCAGGGCGGCCTCGGCGGAGGAGACGTCGAGAGCAACGATCAGTTTCTCTGCGCCCGGCGTGAGCTGGACCTTGTCCTGCACGGCTGCCTGATTGCCTGGAACCATCGAACCGTCCTCGCCACCCCAATCTTATCGGACTGGCGTAATTGCGCCAACAGCCGATTCAGGGCCGCCGCGCGAGATGTATGATCATGACTTTACGTCTTCAGCCTGATCGCCGCCTGAATCCGGTGTTTCGTGAGCCGATTGCGCGAAGGCCGCACGGAAATCATCGGCACGCTTGCGGAGATCCAGCCAGTCGCAGAACAAATCGGGGTTTTCGAGCCATAACGCGAACCAGCTTGCGATCTCCCTTTTCTCGCGACGCTTGCCGGCTTCGACGCGTGTGTTGGCCGCCAGGCTCTCGGCGCGCTGGCGCCCTCGCAGCGCGAGCTTACGCGCGAGTTCGGCGCCCTCACGATCCCCGGCCGCGCGATAATCACGCCACGCTGCGTCCAGCGTTCGAATAGCCTTCTCCGTGCCCGCAAGATCATGAAAGTGCAGGACACCTTCCAGCCGCTCGCGGTAGAGCTCGGGAATGACGGGATCCGCGTACCGGTCTTCGTAGTCCACGCGAAGACCTGCCTCGCGCAGGACCGAGGCAATATAGGAGAGCGACGGCGCCTTGACGGGAGCGAGGCGTCGGCGCAACTGGTCCTGAATGCGACGCAGTTCTCGAACGCCCACGCTCTCGAGGCGCTGCTGCTCACAGCTCTCGAGAATCAGCTGTTTCTTGCTGATGCGCGCGGCCACTTTATTTCACGATCCGTCGTCTGGTCCGGTGCTGCTTCGAATGGCTTGACTGCTTATCCGGGGGCGCGGGCTTGGACTGGGCCGTGGTCCCATTCTCGGCAGCCACCTCACGGCGGTAGCGCGCCACGTTGCGGTTGTGCTCCGCCAGCGTGCTCGCGAAGACATGCCCTTCGTGCAAATTGCTGACGAAGTAGAGCGCATCGCCGCCCGCGGGATGCAGGGCGGCCTTTATCGAGGCCGCCCCGGGATTGCAGATCGGACCTGGCGGAAGTCCCGCACGATGATAAGTGTTGTACGGCGAATTCAGGGCCAACTCTCCGGCCGTGATGGGCGCGGGACCGATTGGCGAAGGATCTGTGCCGGCAACCGCCAGCCGCGCCGCGTAGACGACTGTGGGGTCGCAGTCGAGCGTCATGTGATGCTGCAGCCGGCGTGTGAAGACTCCCGCGATCTCGGCGCGCTCGTCAGGGTTCGGTGTTTCCTTCTCGACCAATGACGCCAGGGTCAGCACATCGTGCAAATTCTCGTTTGGCTCGACGCTCAGGCCTTGCCGAAAGCGCGAGTCCAGCACCTGGCGGAAGCGCGCGACCATGACCTCGGCCGCCCTGGCCGGCGTGGTGCTCGCGGGAAAGCGATAGGTGTCGGGGAACAGGTATCCTTCGAGCGAGGGAGCCGCGGGGTCGAGATCGCGAATCGCGCCAGGTTGCGCGGTCGCCAGCAGCACTTCCCGCGGATCGAGTCCGAGCTTTTCATGCAGAATGCGCGCGATGTCGAAGCGATCGGAGCCTTCGGGAATCACCACCAGATGATAATAGACCTCGCCGCGGACGATCTTGTCGTACACACTGCGGACACTCAGCGGATGATCGAAGAGATACTCGCCTGCTTTTAGCGTGCGATGGCGGAATCTGCCGATCGCATAGAGCATGAGGAAAGGCGCGCGGCCTTCGATGACGCCGTGCGCGCTTAGCGTCCGGGCGGCAGAGGCCGCGCCGGAGCCTGGCGGGATGTTCACCACCACGCTGCCGTGGTATCCGCGGTAGGGGTGATAGGTCTGGAAGGAAAGGTAGGCGCCGCCACCCCCGATGAGAAGCAGAATGGCAACGAGAATCTTCTTCACGAGTCCGTGCGCGCTCCCGTCAGTTCCGTTTGAGCGCGCTCCAAGGCGCGTCGATCGAGATAGCTTTGCAGAAGGATCTGCGCCGCCACGCGATCGCGCATCCCGGGCTGCCTGCGACGGTCGGTGCCGGACTCGCGCAGCACATGATCCGCTTCCAGGCTGGTCAGGCGCTCATCCCAGAGCTCAACCGGCAGCCCGAGTCGCGCCCGCAACAGATCGGCAAAGCGCGCCACCCTCCGTGACATCTGCGTTTCTTCGCCCGAGTGGCTGATCGGATTCCCGACGATTATTCTTGATACGGAGTAATCAGCGGCGACTTTCTCGATCTGAGCGACGTCCGATTCGTTCGTGGTTCGCCCGAGGGTGGGCAGGCCTTGCGCGGTCAAACCCAAGGGGTCCGAGATCGCAACACCCATGCGTACGCTCCCAAAGTCGATCGCCAACACGCGCCCCATCCCGGCGTTCTCGCCCATACAACGATGATACATTGCCGGGCGGCGGTTGGCGATTGATGACACATTACAGCGCGCTCACCTGGTCTTCTTCCGCTCGCCATCGAGCAGCACCTGCTTGCGTTCGAGTCCCCAGCGGTACCCGCCGAGGCTTCCGTCTTGACGCACCGCGCGATGACACGGGATGACTACCGCGACGCGGTTGGTGGCGCAGGCGTGGCCCACCGCACGAACTGCCCGCGGGCGGCCGATGGCACGCGCGATTTCCGAGTAGGAGCGGGTCTCACCGTATGGAATATCGCGCAAGGCCTGCCAGACTTTCCACTGAAAGGCCGTGGCCTGGACATCAACCGGGAGATCGAGGGTGGGCGCTCGCCCGGCGAGATGTTCACGAATGTGGCGCACGTGAGCTTCGAGCCCCTTGGAATCGCGCGCGATCGCGGCGAGCGGATATTCTTCCCGGAGCGTCTTCTCCAGGGGTTGGTCGGAATCGCCCAGGCATACCGAGCAGATGCCCCGCTCGGTGGCGGCGATCAGCAGGCGACCGAGTGCGGAGTCAACGATCGTATAGCCGATGCGCATGCCACGGCCTCCGCGGCGATAGGCGCCGGGCGTCATGCCAAGTTGCGACGCGGCGCGCTCGTAGACCGCGCGGCTCGATCCGAACCCGGCGTCGTAGACGGCCGCCGCCACGTTCTCGCTGGTCCGCAGGCTGGTTTTCAGGCGGGTGAGTTGCTGGGCCTCGCGATATTGGCGTGGTGTGACTCCGGTAAGCCGCTTGAATCCGCGCGAAAGGCGGTCGGGACTCACCTGGAGACGCTGGTCCAAACTGGCCAGGGTCGATGGATCGCTGTCCGCCTGCAAGACCGTGAGAGCACCCGCGATGAGCTTCACTTGCGCGTTCTCAGCAGCACTGCGGGTGCCGCACCGGCGACAAGGGCGGAATCCATCCTCTTCGGCGGCTTTGGGCTCAGGATAGAACACCACTTGTTCGCGCCGTGGCCGTCGCGACGGGCAGGATGGACGGCAGTAGACTCCGGTCGAGCGCACTGCATAGACGAAGATACCGTCGAAAGTGCAATCGCGGCCCATAACCGCCTGCCAGTAACGATCGTCCGAGTTTCTCATGGGCTGTTTAACCTGTTCTGCGTATACACTGAGTATCATTTTAGCCTCTCTCCGTTGTGATCTCATCCCACCTTGCTTCGTGATAATGCCCAACATACGTCGAAGCCCACCGCTGATCTATCCGATTTGCGCTCTCGAATTTGTCTCGAGCGTCTTGAACGTGAAGGGTGTTGGATTTAGCGGGCCGAACGGCTAGAATCAGCCTGCATGTCTGATCTCAAACTGTCTGGGACATCGACGGCCGCCGGCGCCAGCCTGAGGATCATTGCGGCTGGCATCGTCATCGCCGGCCTATACTACGGCAGCTCGGTGATCATGCCGGTGATTCTCTCCATCTTCATCGCCTTCGTGTTCGATCCGGGTGTTCGTGCCATGGAGCGAGCCAGGCTGCCAAGGTGGCTGGGTTCAATGCTGCTGGTCCTCCTCGGCTTGGCGGTGATCTACCTGCTGGCCTACGCGCTCTACGACCGCGCCATGGCTCTGAGCGCGGAGATGCCGCGGTTGGAGGATCGGCTGCACGAGTTAGCTGCCAGCGTGGAAGGTCCTTTCGCCCGCTTCACCGCTCCGCCTGCCGATCGCAATGTGCCGACCGTTCGTATCCAGGATGAATCGCCTTGGGGGCAGTATCTATTGAAGGGGATCGGGTCCGTCTATTCTTTCACGGTAGCGGTTATGTTCATTCCATTTCTCGTCTTCTTTATGCTGACCTCGACTAACCGGATTTGGGCGGCCACCCTGAACCTGTTCGCGCTGGAGCGGCGTCACCAGGCTGAGCAGGTGATCCAGGGGATCAGCATCATGGTGCGGCAATACGTGCTGGGAAATTTCCTGGTGGCTGTCATCTGCGCCGTGGTGACGACGCCCATCTTTGCCATCATCGGCGTTCCTTATGCCCTCATTGTCGGGCCGTTTTCAGCGTTTCTGAACCCGATTCCTTACATCGGAGTTGTGCTGGCGGCGATCCCGCCGATCCTCCTCAGCCTGGTGGCCTTTGACACTGTCGGACCCTTCATCGCCTTGGCGGTGACAGTGGCGGTCGTGCACCTTCTGGCCGTCAATCTGCTCACACCGCGGATTGTCGGACACCGCGTGAAGCTCAGCGCGATTTCTGTCACGCTGGCCTTGATGTTCTGGGGATGGCTGTGGGGCGGCATCGGGCTGCTCCTGGCGATCCCGATCACTGCCGCTTTTAAAGCGGTCTGCGACAACGTGCGCTCGCTGAAGCCCCTGGGCGCGTGGCTGGGTGAGACGTGATTCGATTGCGTCGCTACAGCGCGCGCAAAGCGCTGACGCGTTCCTCCAGCGAGTCACACTGCTGAAAAATCGAGATCCCCGCGACCCCCGCAGCGCCGGCGGCGAGGCAGGCCGGCACACGTTCGACATTGATTCCGCCCAGGGCCAGCACCGGCATACGGCGGACTTGGCGCGCGGCTCGCTCCAGGACGGCTAGGCCGAGCGGGGGTCCGTAACGCAGCTTGGACGCCGTTTCGAAGATCGGTCCGAGCAGAGCGTAGTCCGCCCCGGCCCGCTCCGAAGCCCGGACACCTTCGACGGAGTGGCACGAGACGCCGACCTGGAAGCCCGGTGGTACCACGGCGCGAACGTGTTCGACGGGCATGGATTGGCCGGCCAGATGAACGCCGTGGGCGCCCGCTGTCAACGCCACGTCCAGCCGGTCATTGACGAGCACATGCGTGGCCGTCCCGGGGACGCTCGCTGCCGCTGCCTGCGCCAGTTCGAACAGAGGACGCGTGTCCAGGTCTTTCTCGCGGATCTGAATTAGGTCAATGCCCGCGCTGATCGCCGATTGAATTGTGCCTGCCAACGGGCGGCTGCCGAGTGTCAGGCGGTCGGTGATGTAACAGAGTTTGAATGAACGCGCGCTCATCAGTTCAACGTGGAACCCGTCTCGCTGCGTCCTCTGCGCACGTAGCGCCTGGCCTCCCAGACGCCGAGCGCGATGTCCGCCAGGCCGACTCCGGAGATGGCGCCCCGGACGTAGTCGTTAGCGGCCACAATCTGGACCCACGAGTAGCGGAGAAAAAAGTAATTCTCTTCCCATGGCAACAGCCAGGGCGAAAGCAGCAGCAGGACCCCGGCCAGGAAGCAAAGCACGATGTACAGGACGGTGAGCAGGCGCATTAGGCTAGTCTGTTGGCGGCCCTTCCGGAAGCGCGGTCGTTTGGCGCGGCCTGGACGTTGCGGCTACCATGTGTCGCCTCCGCCCGGCGGTGGCCAGATGCCCAACAAGCGGCGTAGCAGCGCGATCTGTCCGGCGTGATAGCTGTTGTGCGCGATGATCTGCCACAACATGGACTCGACGCTTGAGGCTCGCTGGGCGTGGCTGGGGTGCGTGGGAGGAACCTCGCGCTCGAGCACGCCCCGCCCCGATCCGGCGAGCGTCGCGTATTCGGCGAGCAGCCGTTGAAATCTCACGATTTCGTGCTGCCATTCCGTGGCATCGCGCGGTGCCGGCGTGGCCGGAAAGCTCTCGTCGTTATGAGCCGGGTAGGGCGGGCCCTCGCCGCGAATCCTGCGCAAGTCGTAATCCATCCAGTAGTTCAGATGCCAGAGCAATTGCCAGATCGAATGGGGCGAAGCCGCCGGCACGCAGCTGGCCGCTTCCAGCGTGACGCCATCGAGACAGGCTACGGGATCCGTGTGAGCACCACGGCCGTGCAGCAACTCGATCAAAGCGCGTGCGCTGGAGGAGTTGGCCATCTTAGACGATGGAATATGCCGGCTAAAAGCGAGCGGCCGGCGCATGTGACATCATAACGCCGAACCATCCGCTTTGCCGATGCTCAACTTAGCGCGTGAAGCGCAGCACGATGCCGAACGAGAAGCGTACGTCGTTTTGCGGGTTGCCGGTGAACTGCTCGCGGAGATAATCGGCCTGAATCACTCGAATCGCGACGAAGCGGCCGGCTTGTACGTCCAGACCGCCGCCCACGGCCGTGGTGAACGCCGTCTGGTGTTGCGGGCGGGGCGTCGGGCAAGGCGGGCACGGACCGCCGATCGGACACAGATTCGAACCGCCCAGAGGACATGCAGAGCTCATCGTTTGTGTTCCTCGCGTGCCGCCCACCAACGCGTGCACGAACGGAGTTGCTTTGGGGACAGCGCGAAAGGCAAAGTGGGGTCCGAAGAGAAATGAGAACTCATTTGAAAAGCCCTCGCCGGCCCCGGGCTTCTTGTAGTGGTCGCTGAGACTGACCTCCAGGCCGAAGAACCGGTTGAAATTCCCGGTCAACGAACCCTCCCATCCGCTGGCGTTTGCTCCCGATCCGGTATTTGAGCGCAGGTAGGAATAGCCACCAAAAACCTCGCCCCCCTGCGCCGCGCTGCGCAGAGGCAACATGACGGCCGCGCCAGCGCAGAGCAGCACGATTACCAGTGCTCGTCGCATTCCTGGTCTCCTTGACCGGCCGCGCCAGCGAATACCGGAGGGACGCAGCCCGTGCATTCAAAAACACGGCAGGGTTGAAAAGGTTGCGTTCAGACTTCTGCGGAGAGGCTGCGCGCGCGGCTGGGTGCGGGCGAGAGAACCGAATTCCAGAACCGGCGCAGCGGGATCTGAAGCAGGGAAAGCGAGCCCATGTACAGATATCCGCCGAAGAAAAGCAGCAGGAAAGGCGTCGTGAGGTAGTCCTCAATGGTGAAAGAATAGACCGTGGTAAAGAGGAAATAGCCAGCGAGACCGAGTTCGACCCAGGGAACCCAGCCGCTCTTGCGCGAATACTTCTTCCGCTCCCAGCTGCCTTCCTTGCCTTCCACGCGATACTTGGGCGTACGGACGAATTCAGATTTCATGCCGAAGAGCGCTTCCAGCACCACCTTCGCGTTCATCACGGAGAGCCCGATGCCGGTCGCCATCAGGAAAGGCTGGTACTTGATGCGCTGCTTCCACGTTTCGGGATAGAGCTGACGCTGCGCCACCATGTAGAATGTCGAAACGGAGCAAGTCGCGGCCAGAAACAGCGGCAGGTCGAGGTAAAGCATCTGGAACCAGCCCTGGTAGAACCGCACAATCATGGCCGGCAGCAGGATCAACGAGAAGACCACCATCAGTGGATACGCGCAGTTGGCGGTGAGATGGAAGGTCGCTTCGAGCTTGATCTTGAGCGGCTGCTCGCTGCGCCAGACGGCAGGCAGAATCTTGCGCGCCGTCTGCGTCAGACCCTTGGCCCAGCGCGCCTGCTGCGACTTGAAGGCGTTTACTTCTACCGGCAGCTCCGACGGGCACTCGATGGTGGGATCGTAGACAAACTTCCAGCCCCTGAGCTGGGCCCGGTAGCTCAGGTCGGTATCTTCGGTGAGCGTGTCGTGCTGCCAGCCTCCCGCGTCGTCGATGGCGCTGCGTCGCCACATCCCGGCCGTGCCGTTGAAGTTGAAGAAGCGTCCCGAGAAGTTACGCCCGCCGTGCTCGATCACGAAGTGGCCGTCGAGCACGATGGCCTCGACCTCGGTCAGCATCGAGTACTCGCGATTCAGCCACGTCCAGCGGCCCTGCACCACGCCCACTTTAGGATTGGTGAAGTAGGGCAGCATGCGCCGGATCACGTCGGGATTGGGAACAAAATCGGCATCGAAAATCGCGATGAACTCGCCTGTAGCCCTCGCGAGACCCGCTTCCAGCGCGCCTGCTTTGAATCCTTCGCGATTGTTACGGTGCAGGTAACTGACGGGGTACCCGTCGCGCGCGTACTGGCTCACCAGGCGCGAGGCCACGATCCTGGTTTCGTCCGTCGAGTCGTCGAGCAATTGGATTTCCAGCAACTCGCGCGGGTAGTCGATCCGCGTCACCGCCTCGAGCAGCCGCTCCACGACGTAACGCTCGTTGTAAATCGGCAGCTGGATCGTCACCCGCGGCAGCTTCTCGAATCCTTCGGGCGGTTTCGGAGCACGCTTGCGGCTGCGGAGATAGGTCCAGGTGAGAAAGTAGCGATGAATGCCGTAGATCGACAGAATGATGAGGATCGTGAAGTAAGGAACCAAAATGCTGACGTCGAAGGCGTTCGGCTGGTAAATGCCCGAAAAGGGGTCCTTATGGAAAATCTTCTGGACGTAATGGACCACCGGGTTCGGAGGTGCGAGCACGCTCGAGATGAGAAAAAGATGCGGCATAACCTGGATCGTGCAGCCCTGAGGGTTCGACGAGTGGCCGCTCTCTATTATAACCGACGTTCCTCTTGTAGGGGTCGTCGTTGTGGCGACCCGGCCCTGGACAAGCCGGGCTGTAGCCCTCCGGTCCCAGGCGCGCCAACGGCAGCAGGGGCGCCGCCCCTACCCCAGCAACTCCCGGTAGACCGCCGGATCAACGTTGCCGCCGCTGATTACGCAACACACCTGCTTGCCCCGGAACCGGTCGGGGTCGGTGAGCAGCGCGCCCACCGGGAGCGCACCCGTGGGCTCGGCCTTGAGGTTGGCAAACTCGAAGAGCAGACGCACGGCGCCCGCGATGTTCTCCTCGGGCACTTCCACGATTCCGGCCAGGCCCTCTTGGATGATCGGCCAGTTGTGCTTGCCGAGGCTCACCGTGCGCGCGCCGTCCGCAATCGTCTTCGGCTCAGTCTCGTTCGCCACAATGCGCCCGGCGCGGAGCGAACGCGCTGCGTCGTTGCCCAGCAAAGGCTCGGCTCCGAGGACCTCGAGCGAACTGCCGGCGCGGCGCAGTCCGGTCACGATTCCGGACGTGAGCCCGCCGCCGCCCACCGGCGCGACCACACAGTCGAGCGGACGCGCCAGGCGCCCCAGCTCCTCGCCCAGGCTGCTGTTGCCCTCGATCACCAGCGGATCGTCATAGGCGCTGGCGATATAAGCCTCCGGATGTTCGGCGGCGAGCTCAGCCACGCGCGCGGCACGGCTCTTGGCGCGCACATCCACGAAGTCAACCTGGCCGCCGTACTCGCGCACCGCATCCACCTTCACGCGCGCGCTGGTCTGCGGCATCACGATGATCGACTGCTTTCGAACGAGCGAGCAGGCATACGCCAGCGCCTGGCCGAAGTTCCCCGATGACGCCGCGATGATCAGGGGATTCGGAACGTGCGACGCCACGTGGTACGCGGCGCGAAACTTGAAACTGCCGGTGTGTTGAAAGGTCTCGCTAGCCAGGATGAGATCGACGCCCAGCTTCTGCCCGAGGCGTGGTGCCTCGATGATCACCGTAGGCCGAGCCGCCCACTTGGGCGCGACTGGAGCTGCGGAAGACTGTCCCATAGGTTCTAATCTTACCGCACCTCCGTAGCACAGCCTCGCCTGGCGGTGCGTCCCCGGCTGTTCGCCCTGTTCGTCTCCGCCGACTTGCGAAAGTCCATTTCCCGGTCTATCATTCTGGTCACGTAGTCGTCTCAATCGAAGGCCAAGCTTGGATACGGAGAGTTTCAAGCCGGGCGCGCCCAAGGTGTCGCAGACTCCGCCGCCGGAGGACCGCCTCGACACCTGGGGTGAAATCGCCACTTACCTCAAGGTGGACCAGCGCACAGCCCAGCGGTGGGAAGAAACAGCAAAGCTCCCCGTGAATCGGCTCCAGGGAAGGGTGTACGCGTACAGGTCCGAACTGGATGCCTGGATCAGGAAGCGCGAGCCCCTTCCCCCAAGCTGGATCGAGAAGCTGAAGGCGGTGATGACGCGCTACGGCGAGCGACGACTTGTGATCATCGCCCTGGCCCTGGTGGTGGCCGCCGCTGCCTATGGGCTCTGGAGGAGTTGGCCGCTGCCCCCGCCGCCACACCGCGTCATGCTGGCCGTACTTCCGTTCGAGAACCTGAGCGGCGACCCGCAGCAGGAGTTCTTTTCGAACGGCCTCACCGAAGAGATGATCACTGAGCTCGGGCGCCTGGGTCCCGGGAGTGTGATCGCCTACAGCTCCGTCATGGCCTACAAAGGCACGCACAAACGCGTGGACGAGATCGGACGCGAGCTGAACGTGAACTACGTTCTGGAAGGCAGCGTAGAGCGCGGCGGAGATCTCGTCCGCATCGTCGCTCACCTGGTTCAGGTGAAAGACCAGGCGCCGCTCTGGGCGGACAGCTACGACCGCCCCATCGAAAACGTTCTCGCTTTGCAGCGGGAAGTGGCCGATGCGGTGGTCAGCCAGATCTCGGAGAAGCTGGCCACGCCGGGCACGGGCGCAGCAACCTCCGCGCCGCGCGCGCACCCCGTGGACCCCAAGGCCTTCGATGCCTACCTTCGCGGCCGCTATGAATGGAACATGCGCAGCCCGCTCGGAATCAAGAACGCGATCAGTGATTTCGAGCAGGCGATTCGTCAAGACCCGAACTATGCTCCGCCCTACGCCGGCCTGGCAGACACCTATGCGCTTCTGGGTTCGGTCCCGAACGACGCGCTGCCTCCCCGTGAGGCCATTCCGAAAGCGAAAGCCGCTGCCGAGAAGGCTCTGGCGCTCGACAAGTCGCTCGCCGAGGCCCACGCCTCTCTGGCCTACATCGACTTTGCCTACGAATGGGATCGCGAGGGCGCCGAGCGCGAATTCGCGCAGGCGCTCCAGATCAACCCGGGTTATGCCACCGCTCACGAGTGGAAGGCGCTGTACCTGGTGGCGATGGGAAGGGCTGACGAAGCCGAGGCGGAAGTCGAGAAGGCGCAGCAGCTCGATCCCCTCTCCAACATCATGAATATGGCCGCCGCGCAGGTCTACCTGTACGCGGGCAAGTACGACCGGGCAATCGACCTGTCGGAAGCGGCCCTGAAACGCGACCCGAATTTCTTCCTGGCTTACTACTTCCGCGGACGCGCTTACGAGCAGAAAGGAATGCTTTCCGAAGCGCTGGCCGATTTCCAGAAGGGAAGCGCGCTTTCGAACGGGAGTCCGATCATGATGATGGCTCTCGGCCACGCCCAGGGCGTGTCGGGGAATAAGGAAGAAGCCCGGAAGCTCCTGGACGGGCTCGCAAAACTTGCGAATCAGAAGTACGTCCCCGCAGTATACATGGTTGGAATCGCTGCCGGGCTGGGCGATAAGGACCAGGCCTTCCACTGGCTGGACCAGGCAGTCCAGGACCGCTGCGATTACGTCGTCTATCTCGCTTACGAGCCCGGGTTGGACAATCTGCGGGCCGACCCGCGATTTGCCGGGTTGACGCGCCGCATCGGCCTCGGCCGGTGACGCTCAGGCCCGGAGGTTTCAATACGAAGTCCCTTCTGGAGCAACCCGTGGACGCTTCAGCGCGCGCTACACCCGCCGGCACCCGTGCGTGTTTGGCTCGCCTGATTCTGGCCGGCCTCGGAATCGGCGGCTGGTTCTGGACGCAGGCGCTGATCGGCCGGCGCCCCGCCCCGCCCTCCGGAATCGGCGACCGCCTCCATCAAGTTTCCGCTCCCCTCAATCTTTATCTCTTGCACCACGCCACAGCAGCCAACGCACTGCTGATTGTCAGCTCGGAAATCGTTGACCTGCTGGCGCTCTTCGTCTTCGTGCAGTGGCTCTTCGGTCCGAGCGTTCGTCCCCTGCTGGGTCTGGTGATCTTGCTCGGCCTGCGTCAGGTCGTGCAGGAGCTTTGCGTTCTCCCCATACCTCCGGACATCGTCTGGCACTATCCCGGCTTTCCCTCCCTCCTGGTTACGTACGGGATCTCCAATGACTTCTTCTTTTCCGCCCACACCGGCATCGCCGTATTCGCTGCCACCGAGATCGCCCGGCTGCGCCGCCCGTGGCTGACCGCCCTGGCCATCGCCGCCGTCGTCTTCGTGGCTGCCGCCGTCTTGGTTCTTCGGGCGCACTACACTATGGACGTTTTCACGGCCATCATCACCGCCCTCTACGTCGCCTCGGTCGCCGAAAGGTTGTCGCCCTGGTTCGACAGGAGGCTGGCGCGACTTTTTGCGACCGCCGCGCGCTGACGTACCCGCCATCGAGGCCTCGAAGTACCCTCCCTGCCCGGCGGCAGTCGATTCGACATTATCCTAATTAAAATCAGTAGATTAGACTGTGGCTGCCGCGCCGCAAAGCCCCTCCGGACTCCCAATTTCGTGGTCCCGTGCCTCGGCAAAGCGCGACATCAGGCCAATGCCGGGCTTTGCCGCTTGCATGTCGCGCAAGCGCTTCCCTAAAGTCGCGTCCGTAACGCGAAGGGAGAGCACCCATGCGAGCTTCAATCTGGAAATCAGTGAAGGCCCAGTTCCTGAACACAGTCCTTTTTGCGGCCCTATCCCCGGCACCGCAGGCGGCAGCCCAGGCGACGACGGCTCCCGCACTGCCCGCGGCCGGCTTCGCCTCCCCGAGCGCACGGTCTTGGCGCGTGCGGTATATGGGCGGCCCTGCGCCCCTTAAACGCTCTACGGAGGTTGAACTGACCTTCGATCGCGGCCGCATTGTCTATCGCGAGCGGCGCCGCCGGCCGGCCGAGATGTACTCGATCCCGGCATCCGGTGTCACAGATGTTTCGGCCGAGGTCATTACAGGAAGACGGGACGAAAAGTTGTATGGCGACTCCTATCCCGACCTCCTCACCCCGTGTGCTGCACTGGGCGAGGAGCACGCCATGGCGACATGCGGCGCGGCCATGCTCGGACCCGAGGCGCTCTCCATTTCGCTCAAGGAGTTTCTGAGTCTCGTTCCCTACACCGACCGATTTGTCCGGATCACCTGGCGGGAGCCCGGCCGCCCTCACGCAGTGGCTGTCTTTCAAGTGCGCGCAGAGGACTATGCCGAGTTGGTGGAGGCCATCGAGAGTGCCGCGCCTGGGACCGGAGAGGACGAAGCTGCAAGCGCTCCGGCACGACAGGCGATCGAGCCTGCGGCACAGGCTGCCGCTCCGCGGTCCGCCAGCCCGGCCTCGAGCGCCGAACTGTTCAACGACTGGTGGAAGCACTCAAATCCGTATGAGCTCGAGATGAGGTTGGCCGCCGATCGTGTGCCGCTCCTGAACCTGATGTCCGCGCCTTCGCTCAAGAGCGATTCCTCAAATGGGCGGTGAATGCCGTGTTCGTTCAAGAGAAGCTTCTGATCGTCGGTTGCACACTGTGGCTCGGCCTCATCGGCTGGGATGTTCTTCGCATCGCCCGGCGAAAAAGGCGGTGGTAGGCGGCCCCCGGACGTCTTTTGCGGCGTGGATGACGGAAGGTTTTTAGCCGCTGTCGCGTTTGCGGCGCGACTGAGTTTGCCGTTCAATTCAATCCAAAAGGAGAGCAGTCATGGTCACTACCCGAAGCATTCTGCAAATCAAGACGTTGGTTGTTGCGTTGTTCGTTGTGTTGGCCGCCGCCGGGCTGGCCAGCGCACAGACGGCGCAGGGCAGCTTCACCCTGCCTTTCGAGGCTCAGTGGGGTGCGTCGACCCTGCCGTCTGGCGATTACTCATTCACGCTGGACAAGGCCCAGTCGGCGGGGCTACTCCATCTCTTCCGCGGCAAGGATGGCGTGGCCCTGATCCACAGCCAGAGCTACAGCCTGGAATCATCGGGCCGTAGCGCACTGACGGTGGTCCGGAGCCCTTCCGGAAACACGGTCCGCGATCTGAGCCTGCCGGAAATCGGAGTGGTCCTTCACTACGCGCCGCACAAACCGGGCCGCGGTTCGGCGGCCGCTGAACGGGAGATGGCGCAGAAGATCCCGATCATCACTTCCGGCAAGTAAGGGCCAGCTGAAACACTCAGGGCCAGAGTCCGGAGGCTCTGGCCCTTGCTTTGCACTCGCTGTCAGGCACTGAGATCAAAAAACCAAAAAAGGGAGGACAAGCCATGAAAACCAGTAAGCGATCGACCGACAATTCTCTCGCACGGAAAGCGCTCACAGGCGCCGCCATGCTGACCCTGCTGGTCGCTTTCGAGCGACCCGCGAGAGCCCAGGACGATGCGGCAGCAGCTTCTCTGAACGGCACGGCGGCTGGTGATTCGCAAACCGCCACCGGCAGCGTGCCACGACTGATCAAGTTCAGCGGCATCGTGAACGGCGCTGATGGCAAGCCGGCAACCGGCGCCGTGGCGCTGACTTTCACTCTCTACAACGCGCAGCAAGACGGTGTGGCTCTGTGGACCGAAAGTCAGACCGCGCAGTTGGACTCCGACGGCCATTACAGCGTGCTGCTGGGCGCCGGATCGATGGCCGGCTTGCCGCTCGATCTGTTCTCGTCCGGTAACGCGCTCTGGCTGGCCGTCCAGCCCGAATTGCCAGGCGCCGGCGAACAGGCGCGAGTCCTTCTCGTCGCCGTACCCTACGCCCTCAAAGCCGTCGACGCCGACACCCTGGGAGGCAAGCCCGCCTCAGCTTATCTGCTCTCGCCGGACCAGTCGACGTCCTCCGCCGGTGCGATGACGAACGGCAGCGCGGCGGTGGCGGCAATCGTGAGCGGCCCGCATTCGCATTCCAGTCAGGCAGCCGGGACGGCCAATCGCAATGAGAGCAACAGCTCCTCTTCGGCAATCGGTGGCGGCGGCACGCTCGATTTTATCCCCATCTGGACGGGCAGCCATATGCTCGGAAACTCGGTGCTGTTTGAGACGGGCGGCAATGTTGGCGTGGACACCACGAGCCCTGGCGCCAAAGTCGACGCCGTCAGCACAGGCACAGTAGTTCGCGGAACGACTACCGGAAGCAGCGGAATCGGCGTGTTCGGAAACGCCACGGCCACGTCGGGAAACGCGAACGGTGTCCAAGGTCTGAGCGCAGGCAACAATGGTGTGGGAGTGTTCGGGTACTCGACGTCGACCTCGGGCAGGGGTATCGGCCTGTATGGACTGAGCCTGGGGACGAACGGGTCCGCCGTGGTCGGCAACGAGAACGCTACCTCGGGTTACACGGTCGGAGTCGGTGGGAATGACTTCAGCCCGAATGGCATTGGTGTGGCTGGCGGTGCCATGGCCACGTCCGGTCCCGCCACCGGCGTGAGTGGATCTAGCGCCAGCAGCAGCGGCAGCGGGATGAGCGGCTACGCCACGGCCAGCTCAGGGCTGGCAACGGGTGTCGTTTTGCCGTCGCGGCGCGAATACCACTGGCGGATTTTCCCCTCGAGGTAGAGCTTCACAGTCGCCCGAATCTCCGCCGGCATAAAGGCCATGACCTGCTGGCGGCTGACGCCCTGCTTGACGGTCTGAATGACCACCACCCCGGTGGTCATGGGTCCCACGGAATTCGGCGCTTGGCCGGGTTCAGTGTTCACGGAGCCTCCTCTGGAAAAACAAGTCCGGTTCAATCTCTTGACCGGTCACCGCATGAGATGATTATTATCATCTCATCGTTGCAAAAAAATTTGCCGATCGCGTCTCAAACAAATTCGGTCGCTGTCACCCTGAGCGCAGCGAAGGGTCTCTGCATTTGCTTTGCAGGAACTACAGAGATGCTTCGCTTTGCTCAGCATGACAATGATCCGCTGACCTTAGGTTGCGGAGTTCGGTTGCGTGACACTAGAAAAACGATCGAGGAGATGATCCCGGACGGTGTTCAGAATCCCTTGCCTGACGGCCGGATCGGGCATGGTGCGTGCAATGGCAATTGTCCCGACCATCGAGGAAAAAATGGCGAGGAAGTTCGCCGTCTTCTCTTCCGCGTTCCGCCCGGGCATGAACGGAACGATATCCTGGCGCAGTTTTAGAATGGCGGCGGCGATTCGCTGCTTCAGTGCTGGTCGAGCGCGGGCCATGTCCGGGGCCAGCGCGGCAATCGGGCATCCCTGGTCCGGCCGGTCGCAACGCTCCAGCGACAGATAGTTCCTGACCATGGCTTTCCAGCCTTCACCGGGGTCCGCCTGCCTGGCCGCAGCGATCAGTCTGTCGCGAAGCTCCTGCAGACTCTCCTCGACCGCCTCAGCCACAAGGTCGTCGCGGCTGCCAAAGTGCCGGTAAAAGCC
This sequence comes from Terriglobia bacterium, assembly GCA_035946575.1. Taxonomy (GTDB): domain Bacteria; phylum Acidobacteriota; class Terriglobia; order UBA7540; family UBA7540; genus Gp13-AA77. The sequence continues at coordinate 28,178 of DASYZG010000067.1, forward strand.
GCCATGGGTGAGCCCTGCAGCCTTCATCAGCGTGGCCACCGCGGGCCCGTTCAGACCTTTGGCGCGCAGCTGGCGGGAGGCCTTGCCGACAATTCTCCGGTGCGTCCTCACTTTGTGATCGGGGTCGTAGCGCATATCGATATATTAGATTATATCTGTCATCCTATGGAAGTCAATCCGAAGACGGAAAAGCGCCGCAGAATTCACCGCATTTTGCCCTGCGGACTTCGGTGCCAAAACGACTCTATTTAACCTGCGGGGTGAATTTCCAAATCGATCCGCTCCAGGAGTCGGCCACCGCCATGATTCTCCCATCGGGAGTCCACGCCATGTGTTGGAAGTCTTCGTTGGGGTAATCGAGCGGGATAGACGCGGACTTCCCGGTCGCCAGATCGAAAATCCCGGGGCGCCAAAACCACCTGGGCCCGCTCATGGGAGCCACAAGCTTTCCGTTCCGGATACTGTTCGAATCGATGGAGTATGCCAGTGGGAATGGGCCGGCGATCTCCTGCTCAGGCCCGCCCTTGAAAGGAACGCGGATCAGGCGCGTGTTGGGCGGCTGCCGAACTTGAATCACCAGGCTGCCGGTGGAGGCGTCGACAGCGAACCCGTCGCCGTCACGAATCTTGCGCGGCGCTCCGCCTGAAAGCGGCACGGACCAGACCGCACCGCCAGCCAGGCAGTAAAGGGTCTGCCTATCGGGCGAGACGCCCATTCCGCTAACCTCCCCTTGATCGAAGCTCAAGTGCCTGGTGATGCGGCCATTGGAGAGGGCGGCCAGGGCAATGTGGTGCCGCGGACGCTGTCCGATCATAAAAGCCACCTGATCGGAGCCGACGCCCGTCATCGGTCCCCCCGTATCCTCGGAAGTGTTGACCAGCGGCGAGGGATCCTTGCCAGCTGCGAGCAGGATCAGCCGGGAGTGGGAAGCCGTGCGCTCGCCCCACACCACCCGGCCGTCCGGCAACACCGCGAAGTGCTGGTAGTCGTCATCCGGGGTGGGAAGTTCGGCGATCTCTTCCGCACGCCCGCCATCAGCAGAGAATCGCAACAGGTCCGCCTGCCGGTCATTCTGGTCGAGGTAGATGCTGCCGTCCGGGCCCATATCGAGGGACGAAACGTACTGGATCAGGCTGAACATTGCCCGGGGCGGTGAATAGCCATCGAGCGGTAGGGCCGAAACCTGGTAGGTATCCCCATGGAGCGTGGCGGTGATGGCGTACTTTCCGTCGCGGCTGGGAGCGACGGTGACGAAAGTGCCCGCAAATTGGCCCGGATATTCTTCCGGAAGCCGCCGCATGCTTCCCGAGGAGATATCGAGGTCATACAGATGGATGCCCGATTCCGTGCCCGGTCCTCCAATCCTGGAACCTATCACCAGAGCGTGGCGCCCGCCGGGAATCACTCGAACGTAGTTGAGTGGAATTCCGGGCTGCACCGAGACGGGCAGGGCCTGGGATCGGCCGCTTTCCGGCCAGTAGCGGTATTCCTGATATTGGTTCTGGCTATTGAAGCGGAGCGTCAGCAGGCTGCCATCGGGCAGGGCCTCGGGGGTCATGGCATCTTCCAGCAGCAGTTGTTCGGCGCCGCCCAGCGCCGGCACGGAAAAAATGCCCTTCGGCTGGTCATACCACCGATCGTAATAAATGCGGCTGCCATCCGGCGACCAGGAATAATTGGCAACGTAGCCTCTTTCGCGGTTGTGGGTGAGCATGATGTAATTGCCGGACTCGGGCTGCATGACCCAAAGTTGCATCACCCCGTCGGGATCCGCGGCATCAAACGCCAACAGGCGGCCATCCGGGGAAAGGCGTGGACCACTGGCCCTGGTTGGGCCACCCAGCTTGACGCCGGTCCAGGAGGGCTGCGCCGGCGTGCGCCACAGGAAGTGGCCCGCCACCCCGGCAAGGGCGAGTGCCACGACGGCTGCTACGCCGGCAATCGCGCGGTGCAGCGCCGATCTCCGCACCACCGTCGTGGCGCCGGCCGGGGCGCCGATCCCGCTCGGCGTGATGGCCTCGGCCGACCCCAAGCCCGGCGCAGCCTCCGCGCCGCCCAGCGCTTCTTCAATCGTGAGACGCGCCTCGCCGATGTCGCGCAGCCGCTGCTTCGGATCTTTGATCAGGCAGCGGCGAATCAGCCTCTGGACCTCGCCCGGCGTAGCGCCCGGCAGCTTTTGCCAGTCGGGCTCGTCCCGGATCACCGCAGCCAGCGTGTCCGAAACCGAGTCGCCACTGAAGGGCCGGGCGCCGGATAACATTTCGTAAAGCAAGCAGCCAAACGCCCAGATGTCCGCGCGGCGGTCAACGGACCTGCCTTTTGCCTGCTCCGGACTCATGTAGGCTGCGGTGCCCAGAATCGCTCCCGCTTGGGTGGCCTCGAAACCCATGGTGGGCGAGTTGGAGAGATTGCTCCCCGATACATCCGTGATCAGCGCCTTGGCCAATCCGAAGTCGAGAATCTTCACCTTGCCTTCGGGCGTGATCTTTACATTCGCCGGTTTCAGGTCGCGATGAACGATCCCCTTCTCGTGCGCGTATTCGAGCCCTTCGGCAATCTGTATGGCTAATTCGAGGGCTTCTTCGATCTGCACGGCCGAGCCCGCATGCGAGACCGGCCTTGCAACCTCACCGGTTACGGCCGAGCCAAGGGCCGGCCCGGCGACTCGCGCCGCCAGCGTCTCACCTTCTACAAGCTCCATGACCAGTGCCAGCGTCCCGTGGCTCTCTTCGAGACCATGAATGTGAGCGATGTTTGGATGATTCAGTGAGGCGAGCAGCTGCGCTTCGCGCCGGAAGCGCGCCACACGTTCAGCATCTTGAGCCACCGCGGCCGGCAGGACCTTCAGCGCCACCTCGCGGGCCAGTTTCGTATCGCGCGCGCGATACACTTCTCCCATTCCACCTGCGCCCAGCGGTGAGAGAACCTGGTAGGAACCTACTCGAGCACCTGGGGTCAAGATCATTTGTGAGCGAAATTATACACGATGCACGCGCGCAGCGAGCAGCAGCCGGCCCGAGCGAAGGCGCGGGTTAACAACCAGCGGGGCGAAGGGGCTCTGGGCTTGTTTACCTGGATTACCACCGGCAAGCTGGCCTGCTCAACGCGACACCATGCGGGCCCCGTGCGATATCGTGGCGCCCGAAAGGATGGGAATCAACCGCAGACGGAGAGTAGAATCACTGCCATGAAGACAGCGTCCGGAGCCGGCGCTTACGTCTTGCTGGTGTCGGCCTGCATTCTGAGCTGCACGTCGCTGGGATTATTCGGACTGTTCCTTTGGCGAGGCCCCTTCCCCGTGACGCGCTTGAACCTGACCACCTCGGAGCTCATGGGTTTTGACGGATTACTCGCCATCCTGTTTTTCCTGCAGCACAGCGTCATGCTCCGCAGGTCTTTTCGCGCAAGACTCAAGCGTGCGCTTCCGGATCACTATCAACCGGCGCTTTACGCGGTCGCATCGGGGGCGATGCTGCTGTTGATTCCGCTACTCTGGCAGCCCGTGCGTTTGAACCTGTTGAGCCTGCACGGGCCCGGGCGTTGGCTCGCTCGCGGCGCATTTTTCGCGGGCCTGGCGGGTATGCTCTGGGGGTTCGGCAGCCTGAGGCATTTCGATCCGCTGGGTGGCGGACCGCTTCTGGCTCGGCTGCGAAGCGAGCCCGCGCCCGCTCCACGCCTGGTCATTTGGGGGGCGTATCGATGGGTGCGGCATCCTATTTACGCTTCTTTTCTGTTAATGATCTGGGCCTCGCCGGACTTGACCGCCGACCGTCTTTTATTCAACCTCCTCTGGACCGTGTGGATGGTCGTTGGCACCCTACTCGAGGAGCGCGACCTGGCTGCGGATTTCGGCGATGCCTACCGGAAGTATCAGCGGTCCGTTCCCATGCTCTTGCCCCGAAGTCTCGGTCCACCGGGACAGGGTCGACCCGCTTATTGAGGTCCGCGGATTATTGGACAGGGTTATGCTGTAGCGCGGGCGTCCCGCCCGCGACCGGCGCGCCTGGGACAGGCGCGCCACAGCGATGGCCTTGTTCGATCATCTGCGAACCTCATAGATCGGAGCGCCACCTGTACATCCCCTCGCCATCTGCAGATGCGTACGGAAGCTTTCTCGAGCGGCGGCGACATAAAAGCGCCTGTCGCCGGCACCCGCGTTTCCTCCTGTTCCGCTGTCAGCTTCAGTGGGAGTAGTAGCCCTCGCTGGCGTCGATCTTCACTCCGCGGCGCGTGCATTTGACTTTCACGGAGTGAAAGCGGCCATCGTGGGCCCCTGCCGAAGGCTCATATCCGAGCGTGTAGGTGTAGGTGAGGGCGGCGGCGATGCCGTTGAGATCGTTGAGCAGCGCTTTACGGCCGAAAGCGAGGAAGAAGAGACCACCGGTCGAGTTGGCGAAGAGTTGGGCTGCCTGCCGGGCGCCGTAACTGGGCGAGTAGGTTCGATCGACCCAGGGGAGCACGAAGTACACCGTCAGCCCCGTGCGCTGGAGCTTCTCGAGGGTCTGCACCTGGTCGTGATAGCTCGATTCGTCCGCCGAATCGGCGACCACCAGCAGCACCTTGCGTCCCCGAGCGCCGGTGAAAGGTTCCTCGCAAAGGTCGTAGAGGGAATCGTAGAGAGTGGTGGTTCCTTCGGGTTTCGTATTGAACGCCTCGCGCAAAGCCTGGTCGAGCCGCCGGAAATCCTCGGTGAATCTGGTCTGAAGGACGATCTTCTCGGCGAAGGTGGCGACGAAAGCCTGGTCCCCCGGACGCAGCAGCTTGTGCAGCAGCCTGGAATAGGCGCGCCAGTCCAGCGGCTCGGGCTCATAAAGCTCGCTGCGGCTGGTTTCGATCAAAACTCCGAGGGAAAGCGGCTCGGTGGAGCGGGCGGCGAAGTACGTCAGGCGTTGCGGCCGGCCGTCATCGAGCACTTCAAAGTCGGCGGGCTTGAGATCAAGCACCAGGTGGCGGCCGCGTCCCTCGGCGAGCACCCAGAGCTTGACCGGGTTGCCGTCCGGGCGGACGGCGGACACGTCGCTCTGACGGGGCGCGGCCCGGGCAGCAACAGGCGCGATCAGGAGCGCGGCCAGGATAACCAGAATTGCACGAGGATCACGTCGGACCATGGGGACCAGCACCATGATGGGACATTCACGACGCGTCGTCAATCGGGGCCGTGTTCCATCAGCCGGCGGTTGACAGGATCGTCCACAGTCAGGATAATAGGTCGTACCGATTGTTTCCGATCCTTCCACGCTTCAATAAATCATCGGTACACGGGCGATTGCCTTTTGCGACTGAGCGGGCGACCTCGCGGAAGCGGCGGAGCGCAGCAAAGGCGCTTTGAGACCAGGGGCCATCCTCCCCTCTTTGGGCTGCGATTTTGCGATCCGGCCTGTTTCCTGACCCGGCTTGCAATTCAACCGTTGATCCGGCCTGACGGCATCCATCCTTAATTCAGGGAGGCGTATGAGCGCGAAGTATATTTTTGTGACCGGTGGCGTGGTGAGTTCGTTGGGCAAGGGTCTGGCCTCGGCCTCGATGGCCTGCCTGCTCGAGGCCCGCGGATTGAAAGTCACCCTGCTGAAGTTCGACCCCTATCTCAATGTCGATCCCGGCACCATGAGCCCGTTCCAGCACGGCGAGGTCTTCGTGACCGACGACGGCGCGGAAACCGATCTGGATCTCGGTCACTACGAGCGCTTCACGCACGTGCGCATGTCGCGCGACAACAACTGCACCGCGGGACGCATCTATGAGCGCATCATCACCAAGGAGCGCCGCGGCGATTACCTGGGCAAGACGGTCCAGGTGATTCCTCACGTCACCAACGAGATCAAGGCCGCCATCAAGAAGATCTCCGAGGGAGTCGACGTGGTGATCGTGGAGGTGGGCGGCACGGTGGGCGACATCGAATCGCTGCCGTTCCTCGAAGCCATCCGTCAGATGCGCCTGGAGCAGGGCCGCGAGAACGCCGTCTTCGTGCATCTGACGCTGATCCCTTACATCGGAGCTTCTGGCGAACTGAAAACCAAGCCGACCCAGCACTCGGTGAAGGACCTGCGCGAGATCGGTATCCAGGCGGACATCCTGCTCTGCCGCACGGACCGCCATCTGAGTGACGACATCAAGGCCAAGATTGCGCTCTTCTGCAACGTCCCCGAGGAGGCCGTGATCACCGCCAAGGACGTGGACAACATTTACGAAGTGCCGCTGGCCCTGGCCGCCGAGGGCCTGGACGAGCAGATCCTGAAATGCCTGCAGATCGCGCCGCGAGAGCGCGACATGCAGCGTTGGAGGGATCTGGTAGAGCGGCTCAAGCGTCCCGACGGCGAAGTGACCATCGGCATGGTGGGCAAGTACGTCGAGTATCAGGACTCCTACAAGAGCCTGTCGGAGGCGCTGGCCCACGGCGGCGCGGCCCACAGCGTTCGCGCCAACCTGGTGTGGGTGGAGGCCGAAGGCCTGGAGGAGGATCCGCACTGGGAGCGGCAACTGGAAGAGGTGGATGCCATCCTGGTGCCGGGCGGATTCGGCAAGCGGGGCATTCCGGGCATGCTGCGCGCCATTGAATACGCGCGCACCCGCAAAGTACCCTACTTCGGCATCTGCCTGGGCATGCAGTGCGCCGTGATCGAATACGCCCGCCACGTCTGCGGTCTGCACGGGGCCGATAGTTCCGAGTTCGACCCGGCCACGACACACCGGGTGATCTACAAGCTGCGCGAACTGCGCGGCATCGACGAACTGGGCGGCACTATGCGCCTGGGCGCGTGGACGGCGAGGCTGAGGCCCGGATCATTCGCGCATCAGGCCTACGGGGCGCTCGAGATCTCGGAGCGGCACCGGCATCGCTACGAATTCAATCGCGAATACGAAGATACGCTGGCGGCAGGCGGCCTGGAAATCACGGGCAGCACTCCGGACGGCACTTACGTGGAGATTGTCGAGATCCGCGATCATCCCTGGTTTCTGGGATGCCAGTTCCATCCCGAGTTCAAATCGCGTCCGCTCGAGCCGCACCCGTTGTTCAAGGCGTTTGTGGGAGCGGCGGTCAAACATCGGGCAAGACGGCTGGCGCCGCTGGTCGCCACCGAAGTGCGTGGCGATTCAAACAGGGTGCTCGTCGCTTCCTAGGCGAGCCGAACAAGAAGACAAGTTCAAATGGCAAACGGCAAGGTTCCGAATGCAACCGCGAATCTTGCCCTGTCCGCTTGGCCGTTTGAAATGGACTGCGATGAACCACCCGGTTTCTCTTGCCAATCTGACCCTCGGTCGAGGCCGTCCCCTTTTCTTTATAGCCGGACCTTGTGTCATCGAATCCGAGCGCCACGCTCTGAAGACCGCAAGTTATCTCGCCCGCGTGGCCGATGAGCTGCGCATTCCCGTGATCTTCAAGGCTTCCTACGACAAGGCGAACCGGACTTCGCTCGACTCTTATCGCGGGCCGGGACTCGCGCGTGGGCTCGAAGTGCTGGCGCGCGTCAGGCGGGAGACCGGCCTCGCGGTGTTGACAGACGTTCACGAGATCGCGCAGGTGGAGCCCGCCGCCGCGGTCTGCGACGTGATCCAGATTCCGGCCTTTCTCTCGCGCCAGACCGATCTTTTGCTGGCGGCCGGGCACTCCGGAGCGGCCGTAAACATCAAAAAGGGGCAGTTCCTCTCGCCGTGGGACGTGAGGCACGCGGTGGAGAAGGTGGCGAGCACCGGCAACCACAAGATCATCGTCACCGAACGCGGATCGAGCTTCGGCTACAACAATCTTGTGGTCGATGTGCGCGGATTGGCAGTGATGCGTGAGTTTGGGTATCCGGTCGTATTGGATGTCACCCACTCGCTGCAGCTTCCCGGCGGCGAAGGCAGGCGCAGCGGCGGCCAGCCGCAGTTCATCGAACCCCTTGCGCGCGCGGGCGTGGCGGCCGGAGTCGACGGCCTGTTCCTGGAAGTCCACGAGAATCCTGCGCGCGCTCTCTCTGACGGGCCGAACGCGCTGGTCCTGCGCCGCTTCAAGCCGCTCGCCAGGACGCTCGGCGATCTGGGGGCTTTCGTCCGCAAGCTCCGGTAGGGTCCTGATTTGGAATTGGGGGGAGGACGATCGTCAATGGCCAAGAGCAATGTCCGGCGCCAGACGGTGGACCTTACCGCTTACCCCGATCTGGTGGTGATCTACCTGGGAATGCGCGTCAACAGGCTGCGCGGCCTGGCCACGCTCCTCAAATTCGGGCCACGGATTTCCGCAGCTGTAGCTGCGCGACCTGACGGCCTGTTGCTGCATGAGCCGATCTTCTATTCGTTCTTGCCGCCTCATTTCGGCATGCGGCAGTACTGGCGCAACTTCCAGTCGCTCGAGACCTGGGCGCGGTCGCTGCCGCACCAGGACTGGTGGGTGGGATTCGTTCGCGACAGCGGCGGCACCGGCTTCTGGCACGAGACGTACTTCAAGCGCGGCGGCATGGAAGCGATTTACGACGATATCTTTGTGCCGCTGGGCCTGAGCGCGTTCGCGAAGGCCACGGCAGCCCGGGGGGCGATGTTTTCGGCACGAAGACGCGCCGGCGTTGAGGGTACGGCTTCGACTCAACCGGCAGTGGGCGAATCAGAACTGGACTGATCGCGATGAAGGAGGACCGCGAATGAAGCTTTCACTCCTGAACGCCGGTTTGACCGCCGGATTCGGCATCGCCCTGGCCTTGCTCTTCACCGGTGCGGCACAGGCGCAGGGCGAGACCGAGATCAGCCGCCTGATCGCTCAGATCCACGCCAAGCAAAACGTGGTGAAGCCGCCCAAGGGCATTCTGAAGCACCAGTACCTTGTGCCTGCCGGACCTTATTTCCAGCTCTTCGACTGGGACATGTATTTCATGGGCGTGGCGCTGAGCTACGACGGTGTGGGCACGCCCGTGGCGAACTCCATCAGGGACTTTCTCGAGTTTGTGGACGAGTACGCGAACAACCCGGGCTACGCGCCGCGCGAGATCGCGCCCGACGCCCTCTGGGCTCTGCCCGAGCAGTGCAAGCCGTTTCTTGCCCAGGCAGCGGTGCGGGCGTCGCGCACCATGAACGATTATCAATGGCTGCTCGAACCGAATGGGGAGTCGAAGAAGAGCAACTATGAAAAGCTCGCTGACACGATCCACTTCTGGGAGAACACGCGGCGGGCGCCTGACGGCCTTTTTCTCTGGTACAACGGCGTGGAGAGCGGCGTGGACAACAATCCAGCGGTCTCGGACAATCCTGCGCTGGTCACTGAGGGCGTTGACCTGCAGTGTTATCTCTACCGGGAGTATCGCGCCATGGCTGTGCTGGGCGAGAAACTGGGGCGTCGCGATGACGTGGAGAAGTACAACGCCAAGGCCGACGATCTCGAGAACCTCGTGCGCAATAAGATGTGGTCCGAACCGGACGGCATGTTCTTCAACATCAACGCGCGCACCGGCCAGCTCGTCAAGGTCAGGACCTGGACCAACCTGGTCCCGCTCTGGGCCGGAATTGCCACGCGGGAACAGGCAGAGCGCATGATTCGGGATCACGTGCTGAACAGCAACGAGTTCTGGTGCAATTACGGCATCCGGACCCTCACGCCCGGCGAGCCGCTTTACAATGCGAAGTCGGGCTACTGGCGCGGGCCGGTCTGGGTGATCTCAAACTACGTGGTGATGCACGGGCTGATGCGGTACGGTCACCTGGAGGACGCGCGAGAACTGGCGGCTCATACGGTGACCCTGCTGGTGAACGACATCAAGACCAGCGGGGGGATGAATGAGAACTACGATCCCGACAACGGCGCGCCGGCGGCGGCCGGGCACTTTGTGAGCTGGAATCTGCTTGCCGAGCACATGCAGGAAGAGGCCGACAAGGGGCTCGATCCGACGGCGTTGCACTAGCCTCTGATTATCCGGGAGGATAGATATCGGCTCTCCGAGCCAACACCGCACATTCGCGCTGTCTGCGGCCGCCCTTATCGCCGGGATCTTACCGCTTTGCTATCCGCCGATCCGAGCCGTGGCAGCCAGGCAGAGCGCCGCAGCATCAAGCACGCGGCACCATACCTACACCACCAACTTTGCCCTGACTGAAAATCCCATTTCCGAAGGCAGCAAATGGACGAACGGCCAGAAAGACGGGCTGGACTGGGCCAATGTCAGAACGAGTTCGGGTCTCGCCTTTGGGACGGAGCCCGGCGGCAGGAGACCGGCCCCACAGGAGTACGATGATTCCACGGCGTTGCTGACCGGCTCCTGGGGGCCCGACCAGACGGCCGAAGCTACAGTTCGAGCCGTGAAGCCGGACGACACGGTCAACGAAGAAGTGGAGCTGCGCCTGCGAAGCACTCTTTCTCCTCACCGCGCGACGGGCTATGAGATCCTTTTCCGAGCCTTACGGGGAGAGAATGCTTACTGCGAAATCGTCAGATGGAATGGACCGTTGGGAGACTTCACCTACGTTGGCCGGGCCAAAGGCCCACACTGTGGGGTCGAGGACGGAAGCGTGGTGAAGGCGACTGCGATTGGCAACCAGATTACGGCGTACATCAACGGAGTGAAGGTGGTCGAGGCCCGCGACGACACTTATAAGAGCGGCAGCCCCGGCATCGGGTTCTTCCATTACGGGTCCACGGGGGCGAATCGAGATTACGGATTTACAAGCTTCACAGCGTCCGATCAGTGGACGGCGCGCCCGACGCCTGGGTCACGGGGCCGTGCGCCGCCGCGAAAGGTGAACTACATGGAAATCTCCAGAAGAAACTATCTTCGTTGCGCGATCCTGGCAGGCGGGGCGGCGTGTCTTGCACGAGGTGAGCGTCTGTTGCAAGCCCTTCCTTTGGGACTGCCCGCCGGCGTGCAGCTCTGGTCCGTGCGCGAGCAGTTGAAGGCCGCGCCTGACGCCACGCTTCGCAAACTCGCCGAAATCGGGTATCGCGAGGTCGAGCTGTTTGAAACGCCGAAGTCCCCGCGCGAGTTCAGGAAGAGGGTCGAGGACGCCGGCCTGAAGTGTGTCAGCGGGCATTTCGAACTGAAGGACATGAAGGACCCGTCGACCGTCGCCGTTGCTCACGAACTCGGTCTGAGTTACATGATCCTGGTGTTTCCCGCGCTGCCTTCGCTCGCAAACAAGAGCGTGGACGCCAATTTCGAGCAGTTTGTTCCTCTGTACGAGAAGATCTCGCTCTCCGATTACAAATGGAATGCCGAGCAGCTCAACCGGACCGCGGAAAACCTGAAGCGCCACGGAATCCGCGCCGGCTACCACAATCACGCCATCGACTTCAAAAACCTGGGCGGCACGCGCGGGTTCGACACGCTGATCCAGAACACCGATCCGAATCTGGTCTGCTTTGAGATGGACTGCGGCCACGTCATCCACGCCGGATACGACCCCATCGCCTACCTGAACCGGTACCCCTCGCGCATCGAACTGCTGCACGTTAAGGATCTGGTGCCGGGCTACCACGTCTCAACCACGCTCGACACCGAAGACAAGGACACCAACGCCGAAATCGGCCACGGCTCAATTGATTGGAAGAAACTCTTCGCGACTGCGGCGCGTTACGGGCACGTGAGGCACTACTTTGTGGAGCACGAGGGCAAAATGGCGCATCCGCCGCTCGAAGCCTTGCAAATCTCCTACGATTATCTGCAGAGACTCTGATGCCGGAGAGGCGGCGACCTCATCGCGGAGCCAGGCGCGCGTCCGAAGGATGCAGGACTGTCAAGGTTGCGGGCGCTCCTGCGGGCTATCAAGTTCGTCCGACGGGTAACTTGCGTGGGTGAGTTCGGCTCTTTCCTCGGTCGCCAGCGTCAGCACCTCGATCTTTGCCGGATGACCGCTCTCCGTCAGCCCATAGGCGATACGTTTGCCGTCGTGGGACCAACGCGGATCGACCACCGAGCCGGGGACTGGAACGGTGCGCTCGACTTTTCCGTCGGCTGTTTTGATGATAGCCGGCTGCCATTGCCCGTTCTTGGGCTCAACGGTGAGCAACCTCTCGCCGTCGGGAGACCAATCCAAACTGGGCCGGAAAAGGAAATCTGACTTGACCGTGAAACTGGTCAGGCGCTTGGTCTCACCATCCTGCGCAGACTGGACGAAGACGCTGAGGCGTGTGCCGGGCTGTTCCGGCTCGTGGGACAGGTAAGCCAGCCGCGTGCCGTCCGGAGACCATGCCGGCGAGAACCCGTTGGCGAAGACCTGCGCGTCCCCACCCGAAGCGGGTACCGTCATGACGCGGGGTCCGGGGTAAGCAGTAAACGCAATCTGTGCCCCATCCGGGGACCAGGACGGGTCCACAAACCAATGCATGGAAAGACTGGCCGATGAATTCGTGAGCTGTCGTGGATCACTGCCGCTCGCGCTGACCGTCCAGATGTTGAGCGGATGTGCCAGACCAAGCGCACTCACGAGCTGGAATTTCCCACGCTGGCTCGAACTGAAAGCCAGCCGCGCACCGTCAGGTGACCAGGCTGTCATGCAGTCGCCAGACTGCCCTCTGAGGAAGAGCCTCGGCTCGCCCTTGCTCACGGAGACGCTGTAGAGCTTTCGCTCATCCTGGCGGCGGTCGCAGTAGATGACGTCTTTATCGTCGGGAGACCATGTCGGCGCGATGTCACCCCAGACCTGGATGGCCGCGGTAAAGGGCGCCGCGGAGGTGTCACCGTGCGGATCGGTTGCTATTCCAATCCATCCGAGAACGGCGCCCAGAGTCAGAGCTCCGGCCCAGTACCATAACCTCGAGCGCCTCGCTGCCGGTGTCGAAGCCTCAGGTGCCCGGCCACTTGGCGGCAGCTCCTCCTTGATGATCTGCGGCTTTTCCTGGATTCCAGCCGTAGTTCTCGTCTTGGGCCGGCCTGGTTCAGACGGCAAGCGCGCCTCGAGGCCTTGCGCGATGGTATCCGATTCTGCGCGCATGCGGCTGAGAACCTCTGCGAGAATACCGTTTGCCTGCTGCTGGAGGCTCTCCAGATGCGCTTTTGACCAGGCCTGCATGTTCTCTCGCAGGCCGGCCCCGATATCGCGATCAAGGCTCTCGCCGGATTCCTTCAATCGTTTGGTTTGCGCGCGCAGCCTGTCATCCAGGACAACGACGGCCTTCTTCAGGCTGTCGTCGCATCTGCTCTGAATTTGCCTGATTAATTCCGCGCCCAGCTCCTGAGACTTCGTCCGGAGATGATCGAGCGTCATTTGCTGGCTTTGCGAGGAGAGGTTCTCGAACCGGGCGGCCAGGTCCTGCTCAAACTTCTCGTACGAGTCGTTGAACGCCTGTTGAGTGCGAGCGCGGCCCTCTTGCTCAATAAACTCACTGCTGGCCGCCGCGGCTTCTTTTCGGAATTGATCTCGAATCTCCTGTGACACGCTCACCGTCAGCGCTTCAACCTCTTTGGCGGCCTGACCCTTCAGAGCCTCCAACGCAGACTCGACATTCGCCTGCACTTCTGCGCGCAGCTTTTCCTGCAGGGCGGCGGTGGCTTTCGCCACACTCTCTTCGCCCTGGCCCTGGATCTGCCCGACCAATTCCGCGCCCAGCTCCTGCGACTTCGCCTGGAGATCATCGAGCGCCAGTTGCCTTTCCGAGGACAGGTCCTGCGCGTGCTTTTCGTAGGACTCGTCGAACGCTTCGCGAAGGCGAGTGCGGCCCTCTTGCTCGATGAACTCCTTTGTCGCGGCCGCGGCCTCGTTCCGGACCCGGCCCCGAACCTCCTGCGACAGGCTCGCCGTCAGCGCTTCAACCTCTTTGGCGGCCTGGCCCTTCAGAGCCTCCAGCGCAGACTCGACATTCGCCTGTACTTTCGCGCGCAGATTTTCATCCAGGGAGGTGGCGGCTTTCGCCAGACTCTCTTCAGCACGGCTCTGGATTTGCTTGATTAGTTCCGCGCCTAATCCCTGGGACTTCGCCCGGAGATCATCGAGCGCCAGTTGCCTTTCCGAGGACTGGTCCTGCGCCTGCTTTTCGTAAGACTCGTGGAACGCTTCGCGAAGGTAAGTGCGGCCCTCTTGCTCGATGAACTCCCTTGTCGCGGCCGCGGCTTCGTTCCGGACCCGGCCCCGAACCTCCTGCGACACACTAGTCGTCAGCGTTTCGATCTCTTTGGCGGCCTGACCTTTCAGAGCCTCCAGCGCAGACTCGACATTCGCCTGTACTTCCGCGCGCAGCTTTTCATCCAGGGCGGTGGTGGCTTTCGCCAGACTCTCTTCGCCCCGGCTCCGGATTTGCTCGATTAGTTCCGCGCCTAATTCCTGGGACTTCGCCCGGAGACCATCGAGCGTCGGTTGCCCGTCCGAGGACAGGTCTTGGAATCGGGCGATCAGGTCCTGCTCGCATTTTTCGTAAGACTCCTGGAAAGCCTGTTGAATCCGAGTTCGGCCCTCTTGCTCAATAAACTCACTGCTGGCCGCCGCGGCTTCCTTCCGGAATTGGTCTCGAATCTCCTGCGACACGCTCGCTGTCAGCGCTTCGATCTCTTTGGCGGCCTGGCCCTTCAGAGCCTCCAGCGCAGACTCGACATTCGCCTGTACTTCCACGCGCAGCTTTTCATCCAGGGCGGTGGTGGCTTTCGCCAGACTCTCTTCGCCCCGGCTCTGGATTTGCTTGATTAGTTCCGCGCCCAGCTCCTGCGACTTCGCCTGGAGATCATCGAGCGCCAGTTGTCCGCTCGAGGACAAGTCTTGCTCGCAGCTTTGGTAAACGTCGTGGAACGCGTGCTGAATCCGGGTACGACCCTCTTGCTCGATAAACTCGCTGGTGGCCGCCGCAGCTTCATTCCAGACCCGGTCCCGAACTTCCTGCGACACGCTTGCCGTCAGCGCTTTGATCTCCTTGGCAGCCTGGTCACTGAGTGCGTCCACAGCGGACTCGATATTCGCCTGCTGGTGGACGGCCTCGAGATGCGCCTTTGACCATGCCTGCAGATTCTCCTGTAGGCCCGCCTCGATTTCGCGGCTCAGGCTCTCCGCCGATTCCCTCAGTCTCTCGGCTTGCGTGCGCAGACCGTCATCCAGTGTGACGCCGGCCTGCTCCAGGCGTTCCTCGCACCTGCGCTGGATTTGCTTGATGAATTCCGCGCCCAGTTCCTGGGACTTCGTCCGGAGCTGATCGAGCGTCAACTGCTGGTTTTCCGAAAACAGGTTCTGGAGCCGGGCGCTCAGGTCCTGCTCGAACTTTTCATACGACCCGTGGAACGCCTGCTGGATTCGAGCGCGGCCCTCTTGCTCGACAAACTCGCTTGCGGCCGCCGCGGCTTCGCTCCGGATCTGGTCGCGAATTTCCTGCGACGCCTTCGCCGTCAGCGCTTCGATTTCTTTGCCGGCCTGACTCTTCAGAGTCTTTAGAGCGGATTCGATTCCCTTTTGGTGGAGCTCTCCAATACTCCGCCGGGCGCTATCAATCTCGGAGCCATATTGGAGGCGTGAACCCTGGACCTTGGCCAGCAGCGTCTCAGCCTCGGACTGCGAATTCCGTACCTGCTCTGCCAGCCCGGTGATCTGCTCTTCGAGTGAGCGCGTGGCCCCTTCTTGCAGCTTCGCGATCCTGTTGTCGATATTATCTTCGGCTTGACCGAGTGTCTGCTGCGCGATCCGGCCTACTTCCTGCCCAAAAGCCTGGGCCTGAACCTGGACCGCCTCTTGAGTTCTCTGGCTGAAGTTCGACAGCGCCAGCTCGAGTGACGATTTCAGCTCCTCGATCTGGGCGCGATACTCGTCCACCCGGCCCGTGAGCATCTCGTCTACGGCCCCGATCCGGCCCGTGAACGTTGCGAAAGTTGCTTCCAAGACGCCGGTCTGGGCGTCGGCTGTCTCTCGGCCTTTCGCGCTCAGACCGGCGAGGGTCGCCTCGATGCCCGACTTTGCTTCTTCAGCCTGTGCGAGACAACGTTCCAACCGCGAGACGATCCCTTGCGCGTTCGCCTGAGCCTGCGAGTACGCTTCCTCGGCAACGCGGGCTAGCCTCTCTTGAAACTGCCTCGAGTGGCTCTCCAGAGCCTTTTCACATTGTTCGCGCCACTCGGCTAACTCACTCTCCTTGAGGCGGACCACATCGGCTGCCGGGTCGTCTTCCTGTGCGCCGGGGTTGGATTCGGGAAGGTTCGTGTAGAGGGTCTCGCCCGGAACTCCATCCCCGCGCCCTTTCCCGTTTCCGTTTCCGTTCGAATGTCCCGACGCTATACCGGCAGAGAATTGGTCTGTGCCCCCGTTGCCGCTGTAAGCGTTCACGTCCTCCGGACGCGAGTTCTCGTCGTGCGAACCGGCACCATCACCTCGCGACGATGCGACTGCAACGGAAACCAGCTCGCCCGCGCCGTTTCCAGCTGTCCCGTGATTGTCAAATGGAATTTCCCTGCCGGCCAGCTCGGAGTGATCGAGGCCCAACACTGCGTCCAGGCGATTCTTAAACGCCTGCTGCTTGGCCGCTTCGTCGGATGACTTGCGCTTCCCCCACACGTTATCCTTCTCTCAGCGAGCAACTTGCACTTGCTAAAGGCACCGGGGACCTGCTAGCGCCGTAGCGGCCGCCAGCGGCGCTCGGAGCCTGCCCTGTAAGGGAGCTGTGCCGCGTCCTTGCAAAGCTCGATGTAGGCCGCTTCCCGCACCGGTCACTTACGTAGACACCTGGCCCGCCGGTCTGTCACTGCGCCGTGACGGGGTGCGTGTTCAAGGCTGGTCGCCGCTCGATGGAGGGCCGCGCCTCACGGCATAAGTCCAGAAGAATCTGACGCGTCCCTCCGCCCCAGGGGTCGACCCGTTCAAGTCCCCGCACGACCCTGACGTCTTCGCAGAAGGTAAGCAGTTTGATAACCAACGTGCTAGAGCTCTGCCTTTTGGCAATCTGGTTTTCCCCACCCGGCCGCGTCGCAACCAAAAAGGTCACAAGAGCCGACAGTCAAGCTCCGGAAATTCAGGCCGCGCGCGCTACGCCTCCAAGAACTTTCTCGGCACGCCTTTCTGGAATATCCTTTAGCCATGAACAAGCTGGAGCTCGTGATTTTCGACATCGGCGGCACGCTCGTGGAAGACCGGGGCGAGGTCCCCAAGGCCTTGCTCTCCGCTTGCCAGGAAAACGGTGTGGCGGCGTCGGCCGCCGAAATCCGCCGATTCCGCGGAGCGTCGAAGCGGGAATTCATTCGGGCACTGGTGAGACGGCAATGGGGCGAAGCCGCCCCTGAGAACGAGGCCCGGGCGGGCGCCATAGCCGCCAGATTCGAGTCGTGCCTCGAGGAGGCCTACGGGAGCTCCGGAGGCCGCGGGATCGCCGGCGCCGCGGCGTGTCTCTCGTCGCTTCGTGAACGCGGCGTTGCGATTGCGGTCAACAGCGGTTTTCCCCGCCGCATTGCCGAACTCCTGCTCGCTCGCGCGAACCTGGCCGGCCTGTTCAATGCGGTGATCACCGGGGACGAGGTGCCCCAAGGGCGACCCGCCCCTTACCTCATCTTCCGCGCCATGGAATGTACCGGCGCTACCGACGTGCGTGCGGTAGTCACGGTCGGCGACACGCCGCTCGATATCCAGGCGGGGCGAAACGGGGGCGTCGGACAGGTGGTTGCAGTTTCCACCGGAGCGTATACCTCCGAAGAACTCAGAGAATACGCTCCGGATCACATCCTCCCGAGTGTCGCTTCGCTCCCGGAGCTGCTGTCAACTTTTGGCGGTCGCCCGTAGGCTCCCTCAAAGGAAATGCCCGATTGATGGATCGGCGCCAATTTTTGAAGGACGGCTTGGTTTTCGCGGGATTGACGAGCGTTCGCCAGCCGGCAGTCCTTGGAAAGGGCATGGCCCCGGCAAGGGCCCAAACCCCGTCTTCCTCTGCCCGGCCCTGGGACCTCGGCAGCTCTGTCGTGGTTGCTCCCGCAGGCCTTTCGGCCCGGGAGCGAAAGGCGGTCCAGGTACTGGTCGAAGAGGTTGAGAAGCGCGCACAGGTTCGCTGGACCGTCGTTGAGGATCTGACGCCCGGGCAGTCCGCTGCTGTCGTGGTCGGTTCGCGGCAAACCCTGAGCGGCCATTCCGGATCTTTGAGAGGCTTGGTCCCAGACGCAGGTCCGGCACTCGCGCCGGAGGGTTACCGGCTGCGCGCGCTTTCCCGCACCAACGCCCCGCAGATTCTGGTCGAAGGAGCCGACGAGCGCGGTGTGCTATTCGGAGTGGGAGGACTGCTGCGCGCCCTCCGCATGTCCAGGGGACGAGTGGTGCTGCCCGGCCCTCTCGATATCGCGACGGCCCCGAAATACCGCCTGCGCGGCCATCAGTTGGGCTACCGGCCCAAGACCAACGCCTACGACGCCTGGAATGTCCCTGCCTGGGACCAGTATTTCCGCGACCTGGCGGTCTTCGGGACCAACGCCGTTGAGCTCATTCCCCCGCGCTCCGACGACCTCCCGAACAGCCCTCATTTCCCGCTTCCGCCCCTGCAGATGATGATCGAGATGTCGCGCCTCGCCGGCGACTATGGTCTGGACGTCTGGATTTGGTACCCCGCGATGGACAGGTCGTACGCGGACTCCAGGGCTGTGGAACATGCGCTGCAGGAATGGGGAGAAGTGTTCGGAGCCTTGCCCCGCATCGACGCGGTCTTTGTCCCGGGAGGCGATCCCGGCCACGCGGAGCCGAAATACCTGATGGCGTTGCTCGAGAAGCAGACCGCCAACCTGCAACGCCACCATCCGCGCGCGCAGATGTGGATGTCGCCGCAATCCTTCAATGAAGCCTGGATGAACGAGTTCTTCGAACTTGCCAGGCAGGAGCCGGCCTGGCTTTCGGGTGTGGTTTATGGACCGCAGACGCGGATTGGGGTGTCCGAATTGCGCGCCAGGCTTCCCCGGCGTTATCCCATCCGGCTCTATCCTGACATCACTCACAGCGTCGAATGCCAGTTTCCGGCTCCCGATTGGGACGTCGCTTACGCCTTGACCGAAGGCCGGGAAGTGATCAATCCGCGGCCGGTGGATTACGCCAACATCTTCCGCCTGCAGGCGCCGTATTCAATCGGCTTTCTGAGCTATTCCGAAGGCTGCAACGACGACGTCAACAAGTTCGTCTGGAGTTCGCTCGCCTGGGATCCTGAGAAGCCCGTCATTGAAATCCTGCGCGAGTACAGCGGCTATTTCGTCTCCGATCGCTTGCGCGACGATTTCGCCCAGGGAATCCTTAACTTGGAAGAGAACTGGAGAGGCGCCCTGATTGCGAACCATAACGTCAGCACGACGCTCGAGCAGTTCCGCGACATGGAGGCGAGCGCCGCGCCCGGGGAGTTGCTCAACTGGCGCTTCCAGATGGCGCTATACCGCGCCTACTACGACGCTTACATTCGTGCCCGCCTTATTCATGAAACCGGCGCGCAGTCGAGGGCATTTCAAAAGCTCGAGGAAATCCATAAGGTCGGCGCCACCCCGAGTCCGCTCGACATTGGAGAACCCCCGGGAGCGCCGGCAAACCATGTTGATCCCTCGCTGCTGCTCGACAAGGCCGAGTCGATTCTTGATGAGCTTTTAACCCATCCCGCTGCGCCTGGATGGCGGGCCCGGGTCCTGGAATTGGGCGAGGCCCTGTTTCAAAGCATTCACATGCAGTTGTCCGTCGAGCGTTATCAGGCCGAGGCCGTTTCGCGGGGAGCGAACCTGGACACGCTGGACGCCCCGCTGAACGACGTTCTCTGGCTGAAGAAAGAGTTCGGCAGGATACGGGCGCTCACCTCCTACCCGGACAAGCGACGGGCGATTGAGGAAATCCTCCGCCGCACCGATCCTGGCCCGGGCGGGTTCTACGATAACCTCGGAGACCTGTCACGCCCGCGTTATCTGCTCCCGGGCCTCGGATCAGCCCGGGACCCCGAGTTCCGGGCTTCCGCGCTGGTGGGACACGGCTACCCGGAGTGGTCCGGAGCAGCGGTGCCCACGGCCTGGAAGTGTTGGGCGGAATCGCTCTACGATGCGCCGCTCGAGATGCGGTACTCCGGCCTCGATCCCGGAGCGCGGTACAGGATCCGGGTGGTCTATAGCGGCGATCCGGACCCGGGGATTCGGCTCGATTGCAACGGCAGCCACCAGATTCACGCGTTGATCCCCAAGCCTTGGCCACCCAGGCCGCTGGAATTCGATATACCGGCCGGCGCAACGCGAACCGGCCAAGTCACCCTCACCTGGCGCGGAGAGTTGGGGAGAGGCGGAAACGGCCGTGGTTGCCAGGTCGCCGAGGTTTGGCTTATGAAGAAAGCAAACCCGTGATGCCTCGGCTCCCCACCGCCGTCGACCCGGGATCTCTTTTCCCGTCCAGTATTCAGGTGGATACAAGCGGGCGACTTTACGTCGCCATAACGTCAGCATTCTCATCTCGCGGGCGGCCTAAAGCCGCCGCTGCGAGCGCGCCAGTTGTCCATCTATTCGGCGGACGGTACACTGGAATCATCTTCTCGAGGTCTTTCGGCGATCCCGGGCGACGAGGACATACAGAGTAAGCACGAAAACTGCGGCAGCCGCGACGGCCGCAATCACAAATCCCCAGCGAAACGCACGCGCCGGAGCGGCCCCGGCGTGCTGGAAGGCCTTCGCGGTGGTATAGAGATTCACCGTGACGATCCAGCAGGCGAGCGCCGCCAGCAGTGCCGCCATTAGCGACCAAAGGATGTTCTTCGCCACGAACCTGGGACCCCCGAGCCCATAGTGTAAAAGCGGTACTCTTCCGCCCCAAAACGCCGAAAGTCGGCTAATCTACTGACTCCATTGCGAAAATAAATCTTTCCAGTTTTCTCACTTTTCTCACTTTTCTCCATTGTCCCATTTTTGGAGTGTACCCTCAAACTGAGACAGTTTGACTTTGCACAGCTTGCAGGGAAAGGAGTTGGAGGTGAAGAAGCCACGGTACACGCGGGAGTTCCAGCAGAGGGCGGTGGACCGGATGCACAGCTGTGAAAGT
>DASYZG010000068.1:0-2752 GCA_035946575.1 Terriglobia bacterium
CAAAAGCGAGGTTGTGACGAGAAGGTGTTTCATGGCTGTCTCCGGCCGTTACAGCCGCCGGAAACGATCACTCTCGCCCGGTTGATCCATGATCGCCAGTTGGTTGGTGTCGGTCAGGGTGATCATGGCGCCGCCATCGAGCCCCACCACGCCTGCGACTTCCACGATGCGGCCCTCGGCCCTTGCCAGTTGGGGGAATGTGGGCTCATCGCCGAAAGGGATATAACCGACAACGCGGCGCGTGGCGTTGGGCATTTCGATTTCAATAAAGGTCCCCGCGCCTTCGATGATGTGGGCACGGCCGCGCAATACCGAAATTGACCCCTGGGTCAGGTGTGGTGAATCGATCTGCGCCACTGCGGGAAGACAGGACACTGCCAAAAACAGCAATACAAGTTTGAAGCGCATGATCAACTCCTCGAGGGTTGGTGGAGAAAGCGTCCAAAACAAGCGACAGGATGATCGGCGAGGCTGCCCATTATATGGTGGCGAAGCGCACGGCACAAACCGGGGCCGTCCCCGCGCGGCCGCCCGTAATGGTCCTGCCTGCGGTCAAGCCTGTCGGAGAAACCAATCCGGGCTTCACCGGGTCCGTCCTGCCGTTGGCGGGGCGCCCAGGCGGGCAATCTCACGGCGTTTTTCCAGCGTGAATTGTATTTTGTTCCCAACACAACACCGCATACTGCTGTTGCACTTCGTTTGAGAACTCGGGGGAGCGGGCTGCGGCGCGCCATGGGCGCGTGATCAGGTGGGCATGTATGAACGAACGTTGCCCTATTTCGTGGCTTCGAAGTTCGCAGCATCTTGATATCAGGATCCGGGCGAACTTCGAAACCAAAACGACACTAGGAGCCTGTCCGAGTAATGGGTAGGGCGCGGGGGTCAGAGTGAGGGAGGGTGCTCATCGATGATGGTCTCGGCAGAGATGGAACGGCGCTATGGGGCCTTGGCGAGCTTGAGGAGGTTGTGGACGGTGCAGATCATCGCCCATTCGGCTCTGACTTTCTCAGTGCCCCGCAATAAGAATTGTCGAAAGCCTCTGGCGTGTTTGATCTGACCGAACACCGGCTCGACGACCTGCTTGCGCCATCGGTAACGGCTGCGGTGGCCGGCGCGTTTGAGCTTGGTCGCCATGCGGGCGACCAGGCCCGGTTTGAGCCGGCGCGGGTTGACCGCCGCCCTGGTGCCATGGCGCTGGCGCCCCGTCGCGATGTAGCCAGCGATGCGCCGCCGGCTCAGCGTCAGCAGATTGGCCGCCGAGCAGTAGCCGGCGTCGGCCGACGCCTCGTCAGGGTTGCGGCCGGTGTTGGCCTTGATCGCATCCAACAACGGCCTCAGTTGCGCCTGGTCGTTCGAGGCATTGGTCAGATGGTGCGCGACGATGACTTGCGCCGCCCCGTCGACCGCCGCCTGGGCGTTGTAGCCCTGGATGAAGCCGTCCTTGGTCTTCATGATCCGGCTCTCGGGATCGGTGAAGTTGCGCTGCGCCTTGTCATTGGGAACCGCCGGCGGCGCGCCGCCATCATCGGAGCGATCGGTCTTGGCCGCCGCCCCCGCCTCAGCCTCCAAGGCCGCCTTGGCCGCGCGGATCTTCTCCAGCCGCGCCTGCTTGTTCGCCACCCAGTCCGGCATCTCGTCACCGCGCCGCTCGGCCCCGTGCTGCCGGTCCTCGACCTTGTCGATCTGGGCTGCCTGCGCCAGCCAGCGATGCACCTCGGCCGCCAGCTTCGGCTCGGCTTGCTTCATCCGTCCGTAGCTCATCGCCTTGTGCTTGGAGGCGTTCGCCTTGATCTTGGTGCCGTCGAGCGCCACATGCCCGAGCTTCACCAGCCCCGCCGCCTGGCACAGCTTCAGGACCTGCTGAAACAGTTCCGACAGCGCCGACAGATGCCGCTTGCGGAAATCGCTGACCGTGCGGAAGTCCGGCCGCTGCAGCCCCGTCACCGCCGCGAAGTCCAGCCGCTCCTCGCACCCCTTGGCGATCCGCCGCGACGAGTAGACCCCCTGACTGTACGCGTACAGCAGCAGCGCCACCATCATTCCCGGATGGTAGGGCGGATACCCGCGCTCCTCGTCATACGTCTCCACGATCCGCGACAGGTCCAGCGCGTTGCGCACCGTGTCGCGGACAAAATGGGCCACGTGCCCGGACGGCACCAAATCCTGGATCGACGGCGGCAGCAGCCACACTTGATCAACGTCCCACGGACGAAAGGTCTTCCTCATATCAAATACGAATCACGATCCAAGCCACCCGTCGAGAAAAATCGTATTACTCGGACAGGCTCCTAGTGCGGAGAGATGACGCTTCCTCTCGCCCCCTCCCATGATTGTGCCCTTTGCCCGCGCCTGAAGGTCTTTCGCGACTCAAATCGCGCCAAATATCCCGACTGGTTCAATGCGCCGGTGCCGAGCTTCGGTCCGCTGGATGCCCGCATCCTGATCGCGGGCCTGGCGCCCGGGCTTCAGGGCGCCAACCGGACGGGGCGTCCCTTCACCGGCGACTGGGCGGGCGATCTTCTCTATGCCACGCTTTTGAAGCACGGCCTGGCCAGGGGCCGTTATGAAGAACGCGCCGACGATACGCTGGAATTGGTGAATTGCCGGATCGCCAATTCCGTGCGCTGCGTGCCGCCCCAGAACAAGCCCGAGCCGGGCGAGATCAAGACTTGCCGCCAGTTCCTGAAATCCGAATTGGAGACGCTGCCGAACGTTAAGGTCATCCTGGCGCTGGGCAAGATCGCCCATGACT
>DASYZG010000069.1:0-1949 GCA_035946575.1 Terriglobia bacterium
ACCAGATGGTGTACCAGCAGGAAGGTCCCGACCAGGGTGGTGGCGGGCCCGGGCCGCAGCCGGACTCGGCAGCCGGTGGTGCCGAAGAAGGCTCCAGCTATGTGGGCCCGGACGGGGTGGCCAATACGCCTCCCGCGTGCCAGCAGCAGAGCCAGCAGCAGAATTGCGGTCAAGGGGGCGGCGGCGGAAATCCGCCCGTCTGATTTCGAGCTTGCGGGCCGGATCGACTGCGCTCGCAGCCCCTTCCAAAGTGGAGAATTCCGAAGCGGCTATCGCTTCGGTCGAGTAACCTGCCGTGGCCCTCAAAGGGCAATTCCAACGTCAAAACGCTACGAAGCCTGACATCCCGCTGCTGCGCGTCCGCGAACAGCGTCGCATGCCGACCCAATTGCAAATCACAGGAGAGGAATATGGGAACCGCTGCGTTTGAGTACTATCAGACCAATCAGGGTATGTTTCTTGAAGGCTTGAAGGACCTGCTGCGCATCCCCAGCATCAGCACCCTGCCGGAGCATCGGACGGACATCCGCCGTGCCGCTGATTTCCTGGCTTCTGAGCTGAAGGGCATGGGAATGCAGCAGGTGCAGCTGATCGAAGGCCAGGGCGGCCAGAATCCGCTGGTGTACGCAGAGTGGATGGGCGCGCCTGGCAAGCCCACGGTGCTGCTCTACGGGCATTATGACGTGCAGCCGCCCGATCCGCTGGACGAGTGGAAGTCGCCGCCCTTCGAGCCCGACGTCCGTAACGGGAACATCTACGCGCGCGGCGCGGTCGACGACAAGGGCCAAGTGTATCTGCTGGTGAAAGCTGTGGAAGGATTTCTGAAGGGCTCGGGCAAGCTGCCCGTGAACGTCAAATTCCTGGTGGAAGGCGAGGAGGAAGTCGGCGGCGAGCACATCGAGGCCTATGTCAAGGGACGTCCGGCGCTCATCAAGTGTGACGCGGCCGTGATCTGCGACACGGAGATGTTCGCGCCCGAGTTACCGACCATCACCACCGGGCTGCGCGGCCTGGTCTACACCGAGGTTGAGGCGCGCGGTGCCGAGCACGATCTCCACTCGGGCATGTACGGCGGCGCGGCGCCGAACCCGATGCACGCCCTGGCGCAGATCATCATGGGACTGAAGGGCGCCGACCAGAAGATCCGCATTCCCGGCTTCTACAAGCGCGTCACCAAGCCGAGTAAAGCGGAACTCGCCGCCTGGAAGCGGCTGCCGTTCAACGAAAAGAAGTTCATGAAGGCGGAAATGGGCGCCACCTCGCTGATCGGGGAAAAGGGACCAAGCGTGCTCGAACGCCTCTGGTCGCGGCCCACGCTTGAGGTCCACGGCATTCGCGGCGGATTTACCGGCGAGGGCGCGAAGACCGTGATCCCGGCCGCCGCCACGGCCAAGATCAGCATGCGCCTGGTGCCGGAGATGGATCCCAAGGAAGTGGTCAAGCAATTCACCACTTATGTGAAGAAGCTCACGCCGAAAGGGATCGCGACTAAAGTCCGCGTGATCAGCTCAGCGCCCGCCTCGGTGGTTTCCACCGAGAACCGGTTCATCGAGGCGGCCGCCGAAGCCATGCAGCAGGTCTTCAAGAGGAAGACCGTCTTCATGCGCTCCGGCGGATCGATTCCCATCGCCGGTTTGCTCCACGAAGAGCTCGGTATTCCGGTGGTCATGATGGGCTTCGGCCTGCCGGACGATAATCTGCACGCGCCCAATGAGAAGTTCCATCTGCCGAACTTCTATCGTGGGATCGAAGCGATGGGGCGGTATTTCGAGCTGCTGGGGCAGTAGCGTCGGTGCTGCGCCCACTCGAACATTCGGTAGTGTTTCAGTTTGACCCGGGCGTGAAGTGGCGGCGAGAGCGAGGTGTCGCCGCCACCCACGACCGCGGCTCCGCCTGGTGAAGGCGGATTCCGCGAGCTCCACGCTGATCCGGTCCTGCGACCTATTGGA
>DASYZG010000070.1:0-1503 GCA_035946575.1 Terriglobia bacterium
ACATCAAGCGAGGACGATGTGTCGCACATCAAGTGGAGCTAGGCATCGACGACCTCGATGACCTCGATGTGTGCTGTCTCGCTTGATGCTCGCCCACTTTGGCTTCGTTTGATGCCTGACACTCCCGCTCATGCTGTGATCTGCCTCGAACATTCCGGACAGCGGATTTGTGGTTAATTTACGCTGCGGACTGCCGTTCCAGGAATTCATCGTGGACCTGCTGCGGGGTCCGGTACTGAAGGCCGGAGTGCCGACGCCTTGAATTGTACCAGAATTCGATGTACCTCGCAACGTCCCGGCGCGCATGCTCCCGGGTCGGGTACTGGGTGCGATGAACCAGCTCGTTCTTCAGCGCGGCATTGAACGACTCGGCCATCGCATTATCATAGCATATCCCAGTGCGCCCGACGGAATGCCGGATGCCGTACTTGCTCAGCGTCTTCGCGAACTGCCGGGACGTGTAGTTGCTGCCGCGGTCGGTATGGAAGATCGCATTCTCAGCGAGCGAGTGATTCCGGGCGGCCATCTCGATCGCCTGCTCGATGAGCGGCGTCTTGTAGTTATCGTCGATCGCCCAGCCGATTACCGCCTTCGTGTGGCAGTCGATGACCGTCGCCAGGTAGACCCAGCCCGCCCACGTTGAAATGTAGGTGATATCGCCGACCATTTTCTCGCCGGGCGCGCCCGCGGTGAAGTCACGGTTCACGAGGTCGGGAATGTCGTGCTCCTGGCCGTCGCCCTCGGTGAGGCTGAACCGCCACGGCCTCGGCTGGCAGGGCTCCAGGCCCAGCTCGCGCATGATCGACCGGACCAGCTCCGGCCCGGCGGGCACGCCCCAGGCCGCCAGGTCCGCGTGGACGCGGCGGTACCCGTACGTCTCATTCGACTCGTCAAATGACTTCATGATGACCGGCGCGAGCTCTCCCCGCCTTTTTGCGGTCGCCGATTCCGGCGCCTTCCGCCATTCATAAAAGCCGGATCGCGAGATCTCCATCCACTTGCACATCTTCACGATTGACGGCACGTTGGCAGCGCCGGATTCCTGGTAAGCCGCATACTCCGCGTCGATGAACTCGAATTTCTCGGTCACCGATGGTCGCGGGCGAAGTACGCCGCGGCTTTTTTCAGGAAGTCGTTCTCCATCTTCAGTTCCCGGTTCTCCCGCTCGAGCTCGCGCAGCCGGGCGCGCTCGCTCACGGTGGGTGGCGGCTCCTCGCCGGCATGATCACGGCGGTAGGCGTTCACCCAGTTACCGAGGGTGCCTTCGTTGATTCCGAGCTCCTTGGCTACTCTGGCAATCGGGCGCGACGTCTCGATCACCATTTTCACGGCTTCATCCCTAAATTCGGGCGAGAAGCTCTTCTTCGGTCGCGGCAAAACTTTCACCTTTCCAGACTGCCCATCCTAATGGATGGACTGTCCGGGAAGTTCGGGGCACCTCACATGGGGTTCGCGGTCGTGGTGCTGTGACGGAAGAGTGCCCGGTATTCCTGGGGTGAGGTG
>DASYZG010000071.1:0-5086 GCA_035946575.1 Terriglobia bacterium
ATGTTATACCTCGGAGTGGATATTCATAAGAAGAGTTGTTGGGTGACCGTGCTGGACGAGGAGGGTCAGGAGTTGGAGCAGCGCAAGCTGAGCATGGATCGAACGGCGCTGCTGGAGTACTTCGGCAAGACCGCGAAGCCCGCCAAGCTGGCGGTGGAAGCGACCTTCAACTGGTATTACTTTTTGAACGTGATGGAGCCCTTGGGATTCGAGTTGCACCTGGTGCACCCGCAGAAGACCAAGGCGATCGCCAGCGCACGCATCAAGCATGACAAGCTGGACTCGCGGATTCTGGCGCAGTTGCTGCGGGCGGGTTTCATCGCGGAGGCCTGGATCGCGCCGCCGCGGGTGCGAGAACAACGGCAGTTACTGCGGCATCGCACCCGCACCGTACGCTGGGCAACGCGGGCTAAGAACGGGGTACACGGAGTGCTGAACCGGGAAGGGGTTGTGGCGCCCTTGGATTCGTTGTTCGGAGTACAGGGGCGAGCTTTTCTGGGAGAGGTAAAGCTGAAAGAGTTCGATCGCTGGGAAGTGGACGACCAGCTGGCTAGGCTCGACTTGTTGCAGGGACAGATCGACGAGTTAGACCGGGAGGTGGTGAAGCGCGGAAAGAGCGATGAGGTGACGCAGGCGCTGGACGAGATTCCGGGCGTGGGTCCTTTCATCGCCCTGCTGCTGGTGGCGGAGATCGGGGATGTGAAACGGTTCCCGAGCGCCAAGCACCTGATCTCTTACATGGGTCTGGCGCCCTCGTTGTACGCCTCGGGCGAGCGGCGCTGGACGGGTCAAATCACGAAGCAAGGTTCGAGCCTACTGCGCTGGGCTCTGGTTCAAGCCGCGCACCGCGCGGCGGTCAGCGTCCGTTTCGCGCACTACTACGAGCAACAGGCGAAGCGTCACGGCAAAGCCAAGGCCGCCGTGGCCCTGGCGCGGAAATTAGCGACCATCAGTTTTTACCGCTGGCGGGCCACCGAAGCTCGCAAGAGCCGAGCCGGCGGAGACAAGTTCGGAAGTGCACCTCGGCTAGCGCATGGTCAGAACACCGACCCTTCGGTCTGATTAGGACACTTCCGGCTGCGCATCGGCATCATGGTCGCTAACGACCGAATACGTGATTGAGCGAACACTCCGCGCAGCCTTCACAGGCCAGAGGCCTGCGGCCTCTCGGAGAGGTGTAGTGTGCCTCGGACCCGGTACCGTAACTCGGAGCGGCTGCTAAGTGCAGAAAACAAAACAAGAAGAAAAACGCTTGACTCCGCCGCCCCCTTCATACATGCGTCAGCCAGCGCCACGAAGCCGTTCTCGATGGACTGCGCTTGACTCGTTCCTGAGGCGTCAAGGGGTGCTGCCAGCTTTCGATTTCAGCCGGTCTCTACCGGGGCGGGTTCCTCATAGTCGGACAGTTCCAGCCGCAGATTGCCGGCATTCGTCGCGTAGGCGAGTCCAGTGCTGAGATCGATCACCCCGCCGCGAATCAAGCGCTCGATCTCGGCGTCAAAATGCTGCATGCCTTCGAGTGTTCCGTCGCGCATGGCATCCACCAACGACTTCCCTTGCGTTTCGCCCTTTTCGATGTACTCGCGGGTTCGGAGGGTGGACTTAAGGATCTCAATGGCGGCCACGCGACCGCGGCCCTCTTTTCGCGGAATGAGCCGCTGCGAAACGATGAAGCGAAAGCTTTTCGCCAGACGGCTGCGCACCACGCTCTGGTCACCCAGAGGAAAGGCGCCAATAAGGCGCTCAACGGTTTTCGAAGCGTCGATGGTATGCAAGGTGGAGAACACCAGGTGACCGGTCTCGCCCGCCTCCAAGCCGATTTCGATCGTCTCCCGGTCGCGCATCTCACCCACCAGGATCACCTTGGGAGCCTGGCGCAGTGCGGCGCGCAAGGCCAGTGCGAAACTGGGCGTGTCGCTGTGCAACTCCCGCTGATGGACGGTCGATTTCTTGTGTGAGTGGAGAAACTCGATAGGGTCCTCGATGGTAATGACGTGATACGCCTTGTCGCAATTGATCTTGTCGATGAGCGCGGCCAGAGTTGAGGACTTGCCGGAGCCTGTGGGCCCGGTCACTAGAACCACGCCATTGATCAGTCCGGCGATCTCACCAAGCTGCGCCGGCAGGCCAAGCGACTCGAGGCTGGGGATCGACGAAGGAATCACGCGCATCACAATCGCGCGCGAGCCCCGTTGAGTGAAGACGTTCACCCGGAAGCGCGCCAGCGCGGCCACGGCGTAAGAGACATCACAGGCCCCCTCGCTGGACAGCTTTTCGAGCGCGGTACGGTTCGAGCCAATCAACTCGGCGGCCAGGCGCGCCGTGTCGTCCGCGGTGAGCAGGCTTAGTCCGGCCACCTCGACGGGCGTCAACGCGCCGCTCACCTCCACTTGAGGAGGGCGCCCGGGCGAAAAGAATATGTCGCTGGCGCTTCGCTGGGAGCCCAGGATGATCTTGAGGATTTCGGGAACCGCGAGGTGGTTTGCTTCCAAGGGCGCTCCAGACACGGTTAGTATACCCGAAGGTTACTACTCTTGCGGAACACTCCTCGCCTGGCCGCCTCCGGGCCCCACGCCTGCGGGCCATCATCGTGCGGCCGGTCGCCCGTTCAGGCGGTGCGTCGCCCGCTGCGCCACTTGGTCGTATACGGCAGCACGAACAAGTACAGACCGGTGAACAGTTGCAGTAGGAGCGGGACCAGCGCCACCACCCAGACGGTATACTTCCCCAGTTTCACGGAGACGAGGTTGACGATGATGGCCGCCGTAAAGGCAATGGACAGCCAGCGGTGGATCTGCCGAACCCATTTGTTCCCAGTTCAATGGCACCTCCTCTGAAGACGAGCCCGAGGCGGATCGGGCACACCTACCTCAGCTCACCGCTCTCTTCATAAGCGCGGCGATCTTTGCTTCGACTTCGGCGGTCAGCTCCGTGAGCGCGTAGCTGTTCGGCCACATGTGGCCTTCGTCGAGGTTCGCCTTGTCGCTGAAGCCGAGCGTGGTGTACCTCGTTTTGAACTTCAGCGAGTTTTGGAAGAAGCAGACCACCTTGTCGTCTTTGGCATACGCGGGCATCCCATACCAGGTCTTCGGTGAGAGGGCTGGCGCGTTGGCTTTGATAATCGAATGGAGCCGCTCCGCGATGGCGCGATCCGGCTGCGGCATCGCGGCGATCTTCGCGAGCACCTCGCTTTCCTCGTCTGCGGCGCTCCGGCCGCGGCGCGAGGCCGCCTTCCGTTCTTGGACCAGCTCCCTCATCGCAGCTCGTTCCTCGTCCGTGAATACCTGGATGTTCGATTTCTTCGCGACCTTCTTTGCAGGTTTTCTCTCAGCCATAGTGTCCCTCCATAGAATCAGCAGTGATATTGTGTCTTCTCAGCGAGTCCTTCTCATGGCTGATCTCATTTGCATTTGGCAACTATCAGCGTGATGTCGTCAGCCTGTTCATCAGGGCTGAATCCTCGAGCCTGATCTGCAACTGCTGCCAGCAACTCCGGCGGAGATAGCTCACGATGTTGCCGGGTGACTTCCAGCAGACGCTCTTCGCCAAATTCCTCTCCCTCACCGTTCCGAGCTTCCGTAACACCATCGGTGTAAAGCAGGACGGCGTCGCCTGGAGCTAGTGCGCGTTCCTCCATCGCGCAATCCCATGTGTCGAACAAGCCCACCACCGTGCCGGTCGGCCCCAGCCGTTCCAAACCGTCGCCGCCGCGTAAGAGCAAGGCGGGCGGATGGCCGCAATTCGAGTAGCGCAGCTTGCGCGTGTGATCGTCGTATTCGGCGAAGAAGAGGGTAGCGTAATCCCCCGCGCCCGTGTTGTCGTAAAGCAACTGATTCACTGAGCGCAGAAATCGTTCGGGCTGTTCCCGAGCCGTCGCGCACTGGCTGCGCAAGGCTGCCTGCAGATTCGCCATGAGCAGAGCGGCTCCTATGCCTTTGCCCACTATGTCCGCTACTACCAGGCCGACCTTTCGGCTGCCGAGATCAAGAAAGTCGTAGTAGTCTCCACCGACGGTCCGAGCGGGATGGCAAACCCCCGCGTAGGCAAGCGTTCGAATCAGCGGCTGGCGTTGCGGAAACAAGCGGGTCTGCACTTGCTTGGCGATGGCCAAGTCGTGCGCAGCCTGGCGCTCCGCCTCCAACCGGTCGGCCTGGGCGCGGCGCTCTGCTTCTAGCCGACGCGTCGCTTCATCGAACTCAATCAGAGAAAACCTGTTTCCGTCCACATCCTCAAAAATCGCGTACCGCGCTTGTCCGCTCCCCCAGGAAGGTTCCATGGGTGCGAGCGGGAAACGGACTCCGCGTCTGGACCATTCCTCGAACAAGCTACGCACGTCTTCAGTAAGAAAGCTAAATCCGGTGCTTTGGCCGATGCGTTGGTGCTCTGCAGATCCCTCCGGTGGAACAATGAGGGCGAGCCCGGCCAGCCCCGCGCCCGCCGTTCCAGGGAGCCAACCTGCCGCCGGCGGCGCGACAACGATCCACCGGTCTCCCTCAGGAGTTTGCGCGTCCACAATAG
The DNA here is from genome assembly GCA_035946575.1 of Terriglobia bacterium. Lineage (GTDB taxonomy): Bacteria > Acidobacteriota > Terriglobia > UBA7540 > UBA7540 > Gp13-AA77. The sequence continues at coordinate 4,519 of DASYZG010000071.1, forward strand.
CCTCGAAATTCAGCTTGTCCACGAAGAAGCGCCGGCTCCGCTCCTGATCCCGCACCCAAAGCGTCACAAAGTTTAACCGGAGAAAAGGCTGCAAGAGTGCCGCTTTGAGTGCCGCGGCGTAGGGGCCGAGCACTCCTCCGGGATGCGCTGAGTCTTCCATCGCGACTCATTATTCCACAGAGTCGGAATGGAAGTCCTGATGGTCCCTGCGCTTTCCATGGGGCGCCAAAAAGCCGCGAACCGACTAAAGGCCGCGTCGGAGAGCACTGTTTCGCGCTTCACGACTCTTGACCCGCCCGAGGAGGCCGGTTGGGCGTTTCAGCGCCGAACTGCTGGGCGTACTCGGCGACCAATCGCTGCCAACCGGCGAACTTCATCCACTCGCCACCGGCGATGCGGCCGATGGGAGTTCCCTTGAGAAGACGATCCAGAACATCGAAAGCAATGTGCCAGCCCGCAGCGCCCCACGAGACGAAGCGGTGATCGATGCTGTGCCACAGCGTCAGGCGCGTGCCACCGTCAAAGGCGTCGAGCTCCCAACGGGTGTCGCCGTACTCAAGCACCTTGG
>DASYZG010000072.1:0-138041 GCA_035946575.1 Terriglobia bacterium
ACCTCATCGAACGATAGACCCCCATGCCTTAAAAACTCCCGCCGCGAAGCGACGGAGCATCCTAGCTTACCGAAAACGGCGACTCTCCATTTCACGCTGAACCAAGACAATAGGGGCAGTGCGATTTGGCCTTTCGCAATCGTGGATGTGTCCCCCCTTACATCAGGGGCGTGAATTTGATCCCCAAAACCTCTCTAGCCGCGATCATACCGGCTGGGGTCGTGAAGGCCCTCCTAATCCCGCGGACTGCCGACAATCATGCCGTCCTGCCATGAGCCATATGCTAAATGGTGAATCCTCACGATTTCGCGAAAGGGCTTGCTTCTTGTGGCTTGGTGAACTATAAACCCCTGAGTGTGGGGAGCGTTGCGCGCCGAAACCGGCCCACTCGCAAAAAGGGGCGGGGGGGTAAGACAGGGGAGGTAAACGACCATGGCACTGGCAGCAGACGATTTCCAAGGAACAGAAAAGCAAAGCGTCCAGTCAGTCCTCAGGCGCAGCTTGAACTGCGCTCAAGAGTCAGTCATAAAGCTGCGCCGCCGAAGTACCCGTCTGGTGTATGTCGGGGTTATTGCAGCGGCGCTTTCCACGGCCGTGGGCGCGAACGCCGCCACCCGTGGGTCCCTCAAGGGTCAGGGGCCTGGCGCGTGGAAGCTCACCTGCGCGCTGGCCGCTGTACTCTCGGCGTGCGCTGCCGTCGCCGCCGGCCTTAACCAGCAGATGGCCCTTGCCGACCGGTTGGCTCGCGCCATGACATGCGCCGGGCGGCTGCGCGCGCTGGAAGTGCAAATATCGCTCGGCGACCGCGCCTCAAGCGAGATCGCCCGCGAGTACGAGGAGTTGCTCGGAAACTACCAGGAGTTCATGGCGTAAACGAGCCGCCAGCGGTGAGCTGTCAAGCGGCAGTTATCAGATGAATGCTCAAGGCTGAGCGCTCCAAGCTGAAGGCTTGTAGGTCAATAAATGGACCACACGCCCGGCGTTGCGACTTCGATCAGGTGCCGGTCGGGATCGCGAAAGTAGAGGCTGGTGCCGCCTGCCTCCCACGTCCGCTTCTCTTCCACTGCGATCCCGTTCTCCGCAAGCCACTGCTCCCAGCTCGCCAAGTCGGCTGCGGAGACCGCGAAGGCGAGGTGCAGTTCGCCGTCTCCATCGTGCGGCGTGGGAGTCGAACGGGATGCGCCTTTCTTGAACAGCAGCAGGACCTGGCGCTCGCCTGCTTGAAGAGCGCAGCCGCGCTCTCCGAAATCGCTGATCACCTGGAATCCGAAGACCCTGGCGTAGAAATCGGCGGACCGCGCGGCGTCAGCGACGTATAATGCCGACTCAAGTATTCCCTCTATCTTTGGAGGCATACAAAACTGGCAGTTTTGAAAAACTTCTTCGGAACCGCGTCATTCCGAGCACAGCGAGGATCTGCTCCTGAAAAGGGGCCGAGACACGCGATTCCTCGTCGCCTGCGGCTCCTCGGAATGACAAATTGAAATGCTTTCTTAGCGCTCCATTGGTTTAGGCACCCAAAATCGCTGCCCTCACAGATCGCCAACGATCTGAATCTGCTTCAGACCGTGCTGCGCCAGGACTGTGTTCAGCGGACCCACGTCTTGGGCTCTAATCTGATTCCACTGTGCGCGCGCCGAGGCGAGCGTCTGCTCCGCCTTGTGCGCGGCGGTTTCGCAGGACTCGGTCGGAGCCGCGTCAGCGCCGTCGGCCGCGAACAGCGCCTGGGTGAGAGTCTGCGAGACTCTGGCCAGGCTTCCCGGCGCCGCGCTGGTCCTTCGAGGACCAGATTGTGCTCCCGGACCTCCGCCAGCGAGGGGGGCGAGTTTCACCTCAAGCTTCTGAATTGATTGGGCGATCGCTGCCGTGTCAGGCCTGGTGGCCACCGTCTTCTCCACACTGGCCAGTTTTTCTTCGAGGTCCCGGGCAGCGATGCTGAGGTCGCGCGCGCTGGTCATGGCGGCCAGCACTCCCTGTTCGAACGTGAACTGCCGCTCGATATCCGCGAGCGGCGCCTTTACTCGTGGATCCATCTCGACGCGCAGCAGCTGCTCGTACTTGCTCCCGTTTACCGTGAGCCGGACCTTGTACTGGCCGGGTAGCGCCATGGGTCCGCGGGGTGAGAAGAATCCGCCGCCCCCTTCCGCAGGCGCGGCATAGCGCAGGTCCCACACGAAGCGGTTCAGGCCCGCCTTCTTCGTCATCACCGGAGGCTGGTGAATCCAGTTGCTGGTCACCACGGGCATGCGCTGCGGACGCGCCGGATGATCGGCGGTCGAATAGCGCCGCACGATCTTGCCCTGCGCATCGACGATCTCCAGGCTGACCTCGCCCTCGGGCTCCGACTTCAGGGCATAGTCGATTACGGCCCCAACCGGCGGATTCTCGGCGGTCGCTTCTTCGACCGGCAGCGGAGTACCCTCGAAAGCCCGCGGACGCAGCCGCACTGCCGGCTCGGGCTTGAACAGATGGACGTCCGCTCCGGCGATCTGTCTGCTCAATTCGCGCAACGGTTCCATGTCATCAAGGATCCAGAACGAGCGCCCGTGCGTGGCGATCACCAGATCGTCCCCGTGCACCACCAGATCGTGGACGGGCGCCGCAGGCAGGTTCAATTGCAGGCTCTGCCAGCGGCTGCCATCGTCGAAGGAGACGAAGACGCCGGTTTCCGTGCCAGCGAACAGCAGGCCCTGGCGCCTGGGATCCTCGCGGACCACGTAGGCGTACGCGGTCGAGGGCATTCCGGTATCCACTTCCTGCCAGGTGCGGCCGTAGTCATGCGTGCGCAGGACGTGCGGCGCATAGTCGTCAAGCCGATGGCGATCGATGGCAGCGTAAGCCGTGCCGGCGTCAAAATGCGAGGCGTCCATCAGGCTGACGCGGCTCCAGGCGCCGACCTCGGGCGGCGTAACGTTCTTCCAGGTCTTCCCGCCGTCCTGGGTCAACTGGATCCGGCCGTCGTCAGTTCCGGCCCAGACTTCGTCCGCCCTGAGCGGCGAGGGGGCGATGGTATAGACCGTTCCGCAGCCCGTCACCTTCATGAAATCCTCGGGACCACCGCCCGGCGGAGGCTGCGGACCCGCCACGGGTCGCGTCAGGTCGGGGCTGATGGTCCGCCAGCTCGCGCCGTCGTCCAGGCTCTTCCACACAACTTGCGAGCTGAAGTAGAGCGCCCGCGGATCTTTCAGTGAAAAGAGGATGGGCGAAGTCCAGTCAAAGCGATATCCGTTTTCGGGCGAGCAGCCGCCGCCGCCGCCGAAATTCGGAATGCCGCCGATGGCGGGCGAGATGTTCTGGGTCTGGTGCGTGCTCTTCCACAGGCGGCCGATCCCGCCGTAAGTGTCGCCGCCGATCACGATATCGGGATGGAGCGGGTCCGGCGCCAGGTAGCCGCCCTCGCCGCCGGCCGTCGCCCACGTGTCGCGAAAGCTGATCGACATGCCATCGCTGCGGCTGGCGACTTCGATGCTGCCCGAGTCCTGCTGCGCGCCGTAAACGTTGTAGGGAGACTGATTGTCGGTCACAACGTGATAGATCTGGGCGGTGGGCTGGTTATACCATGAGCTCCAGCTGGCACCGCCGTCGACGCTCACCACCGTTCCCTGGTCGCTTGAGAGGATCATGCGTTGCGAGTCGAGAGGATTGATCCACAACAGGTGATAGTCGTCGCCGCCGGGCGCGCCTTTGATCGGTTTGAAGTTGGCGCCGCCGTCGGTGGAGAGATAGAGCGCCGTGTTGGCAACGTAGACCTTTTCCGGATCCCTGGGATCGATGGTCACATGGCTGAAATACCATGCGCGCCCGTCGATGCGTGGATCGGACGAGACGTGCTTCCAGTTCACGCCGCCGTCATCGGAGCGATAGAGGCCGCGAGTCTCGGCGTGATCGGTGTCAATGAGAGCGTAGACGATTCGTCCCTGGCTGCCTTGAGCTACCGCGATTCCGATGCGATGGACAGGCGCCGCCGGAAGTCCGTCGTGCAGCTCGGTCCAGTTCGCGCCGCCGTCCGTCGATTTGTAGAGCGCGCCGCCCGGACCTTCGATGGGTCCATAGACGCTCCAGGGCGGACGCCGCGCCGGCCACAGCGAGGCGTATACTGTCTGCCCGTTCTCGGGATCGGCGGCAAGATCGATCGCGCCGGTGTTCTCGTCCTTATAGAGCACCTTGTTCCAGGTTTCGCCGCCATCGGTGGACCGGAAAACTCCGCGCTCCGGGTTGGGACCGAAGGGGTGTCCGAGGGCCGCGACCAGGACGACGTTCGGATCGCGAGGATCGACCAGGATGCGCCCGATCGCCCGCGTCTGGTCGAGCCCGATGTGCTGCCAGGTACGGCCCGCGTCGGTGGACTTGTACACGCCGTCGCCCATGGATGTGTCGGAACGGATGTCGCCTTCGCCGGTGCCCACGTAAATCACCTTCGGGTCTGAGGGCGCTACGGCAATAGCTCCGATCGAAGCGACGGGCTCGCTGTCGAAGATCGGATGCCACATCAGGCCGCTATCGGTGCTCTTCCATACGCCGCCGCCCACAGCGCCGAAGTAGTAGACGGTCGGCTGGCTCGGGACGCCCGTGGCTGCGACCGCGCGTCCGCCGCGAAAGGGACCGATCAGGCGCCACTTCAGTCCTGCAAATAGACTGGGATCGAATTGGCCTGAATTTTGCGGAGAGGCGAAGCTTGAGTGAATCGCGAAGCTGCTTCCTAACAGGCATCCGAAGGTCAGCACCACGGTGGAAATCCTACGTGAGCGCGATTTGAACATAGCAGCGAAGTATAGCACTGCCTCGCTCAGTGCTGAGTGGAGGTGAGGACGAGAGTGAGAAGTGACAAGTCGCTTGAGCCATTGACCTGATCGATCACTTAACCAGTCAACGACACAATGACCCGATCACTTGTGACTTGCCACTTTCAACTTTCTTGCGTACTCTCATTTGTCAAAGCTTGTCTGAGGAGGATCTCACAACGAATGGGACACCGGAGTCGTGCCCGTCTCTTGACTGCGCTGGGCCTAATCACGCTATCGCTGCTGGTAACTGCACCTTACATCGCAAAAGAGAAAAAGCCGAAGCCGTCCCCGGTGGGTGAAGCTGCCGCTCCTGCCGTCGCGTCCCCGACAATTCCCGATCTCGAATTCATCACTCGCCTGCGCCAGGAAGAATTTGGCCACGGCCAGGTGATGGACATCATGAGCCACCTCACGGACGACATCGGCCCGCGACTGACGGGGTCGCCGAATATGAAAAAGGCGAACGAGTGGACGCGCGACGATCTCACCAAGTGGGGCCTGGCGAACTCGCACCTCGAGCCCTGGGGCACCTTCGGCCGCGGCTGGGCATATCAACTGTGCGAAGTGCGCATGGTCTCCCCGGACTACATGCAGATGTTGGCGCTGCCCGAGGCGTGGACTCCGGGCACGAACGGTCCGGTCACCGGCGACGTGGTCCACGTGGTTGCCACCAAGAGCGCCGATCTGGGCAAGTACAGGGGCCAGCTCGCGGGCAAGATCGTACTGTTCGGCGAAGCGCGCGTGCCGGAGCCCATTGAAAAGCCGTTGTTCACCCGCTACGACGATGCCGCGCTGGCGCAGCTCGCCCTCTTTCAGATTCGCGCCGCGCGAGGGCCCTTTACTCCGGCCATGAGGCAGCGGTTCATGGAACGCTTCCGCTTCCAGGATGAACTCAACAAGTTTTTCGCTGACGAGCATGTGGCAGCCGTGCTCGAGATCACACGGCAGCCGGGCCAGGATGGGACGATCTTCGTACAGTCGGGCGGCCCCTACGAGAAGGGAAAGACCATCGCCTTCCCGAAGATCACGCTCTCCGTGGAGCATTTCGGCCGCCTTGCGCGCCTGGTGGATAAGAAGGTTCCGGTGCAAGTCGAGGTCAACGACCAGGCGCAGTTCTATGATGACGATGACCAGGCGTATGACACCGTCGCCGAAATTCCCGGCGTCGATCCCAAGCTCAAAGAACAACTGGTGATGCTCGGCGGTCACATGGATTCGTGGCACGCGGGCGAGGGCGCTACGGACAACGGTGCCGGCGTGGCCGTCGCCCTGGAAGCCGTCCGGCTGCTGGAACAACTCAGGGCTCAGCCGCGGCGCACCATCCGCATCGCATTGTGGTCGGGCGAAGAAGAGGGCCTGCTCGGATCGCGCGGCTACGTGAAGAATCATTTCGGGTCGCGCCCCGTATCCACCAACCCGCGCGACCAGAATATCCCGTCGTTCCTGCGCCCGCTGGCGGGTCCGCTGCAGTTGAAGCCGGAGCAGAAGCTCGTCTCGGTTTATTTCAACCTTGACAATGGAACGGGCAAGATCCGCGGGGTTTACCTGCAGGAGAACGCGTCCGCTGCCCCGATTTTTGAGAAGTGGATGGAGCCCTTCCACGACCTGGGCATGACCACGCTCACCCTGCGCAACACGGGCGGCACCGACCACCTCTCCTTTGACGCTGTCGGCATCCCCGGATTTCAGTTCATCCAGGACGACATGGATTACGAAACGCTCACGCACCACTCCAACCTGGACGTCTACGAGCACATTCGCCCGGAAGACATGAAGCAGGCGTCGGTGATCATGGCCGACTTCGTCTACAACGCGGCGATGATGGACGAGATGTTCCCGCGCAAGCCGATGAGGCCGGAGGAGCCGAGGGCGGGCGCCGAGGGCCAGCCTCCCACGCCGGGAGCGCCGTCGCCCAGTGCGCAGCCGCCGGTAAGCCAACCGCGCCAATAGCGAGGTCGGCTGGGGCGGCGGTCCATGACAGTTATAGACCGCCGCCCCAGCAGACGCCGTCAAAGTATTCGGTATCCCTCATCAACTCGACCCCCGCGGCTGGAAAGGATCTTCCTGCGCGTTAACCGCCTGCCAGTGGCCGGACCGGTACGCGAATACGTCGGTGAAGATCGTCTTGCGTGGACCCTTGGGATCCTCGGCGACCACGACTCCGTTGACGATGCCCACGTCTCCGTAGACGCGCACCCGTAGATCCTCAAAGTGCTTCGCGAAGTGCGGCCGCGGGGTGTGCGCCTGGCGCCAGTAGTCGATGTGCTCCTCTTTGGTGATGAATCCCATGGGTAGAGCGTGGACGAAGTCGGACGCCAGAATCGTCTCGAGCGCGTCCGGATCTTCTTCGTGGGTCAGCCAATACTCTTCGACTTTGATCAGCGCCCGCTTGTCCTGCTGAGGATCGCGCGCTCTCCGGTCCGCAGCAAGGCTGGCCGAAGGGGCGATTGCCGCGAGCGCGAAACATGCGAGTAGCCGCAACCAGGTTCTTCCCGTGCCCTTCACATCAAACCTCCATATCGCCGACGTTGAACCCTTCGACCACGACCCGTGGACGCTCGCCGCGCGCGTCCGCATCACGCAATTCGATCTCGACGCTGCGCCGCTCGCCCGGCATCAGGGTGACGTAATTGTCGCTGTAGATCGCCGGCAGGATGCGATCGCCGCTGGTCGCGCGCACCACCTGCAAACGGACCATCAGCGCCGGCTGGCTCGAAACGTTGCGGACAGTGCTCGCCAGGTGCCACAGGTCGCCCTGCTGAGTGACCTCCGTCGACGCTTGCAGTCTGGCCTTCGGCAATCCGCGAATCGCGCGGTAGTTGCCCTCTTCGAGGCCGCGAAAGTAAAGGTTCGTTGAAACGGTCTCCGGTCCGCGCATCAACGCCAGGCGCAGGAAGTGAACGGACGAGAGGCCCGAAGGATATTCCATCTTGATGCAGGAAATGACGCTGTCTTCGGCGCTGTCGAGCGTCGCGGACTTCTCCCATTTCCTGGCGCCGCCCAGGTTCAAAATCTCTACGTGCGCCTTCAGTCCGCGCTGATTGCCGGCGCTGTAGTTCACCACCTCGATGCTCTCGCTCACGGGATTCCATTGGATGTGCAGCGGTTCCGATCCCTTCTTGCAGCCGAAGTACGCCGCCGTGGGTTCGAAGTAGTAGTCGTACGTCTGCCAGACGAAAGAGGGCCAGCACGGATGACTCATCCAGAGGAGCAGGCCCATGCGGTGCTTGCTCTGCGCTTCGAACATGGCTCGATAGCCCTCATAATTGATGAACTGCGCCAGCGTCACCCACTCCTCCACGCTGGCCGCGCCGCCGTATCCTTGTTCGATCATGGTGCGGAACCCGGCGCCGCCCTGCGCGCCTTCCAAAGTGAAGTCGTGGAGACCCCAGTCGAGCCCCTGCGGCCACCGGGCGCTCGCGGGCATCATGGCGCGCACGCTTTCGATCGGCGGGATGTTCGGCATGCCCATCTCGCTGTGAAGTTTCGAATCGGCTCCGAAGCTGAAGTAGAAGCTCAGCGGCATCGCCTGATAAGGTCCGTGCCCGCTGACCACGTTGTCGGCCGAGCTTGGGATATAGTGCAGACCCGGATGCAGGTCGGCGATCGCTCTCTGGAGCCCATCCTCGATTGGCTTGGGCGGGAATCCTTCGTTGCGCCCGCAATAGAGGCCGATCGAGGCATGATTGCGGATGCGCCGAATCAGGTCGCGTGCGTTGCGCAGGAACATCTCGTCGTTGGCCGGATCGGGGCCGTCCCAGGGGTTCGCCAGCCAGAAATCCTGCCAGACCATCACGCCGTGCCGGTCGCAGGCGTCGTAAAGGGCGTCGCCGCCGATCTGTCCGACCCAGTTGCGGATCAGGGTGAAGTTCATCTCGCGGTGGTAACGCACGGCGGCATCGAACTCGCGCGCGCCGTAACGCAGCATCGATTCACCGAAGCCCCAGTTGCCGCCGCGACCGATGAACCGGCGGCCATTGATCCAGATCCGCAGCGCTCCGCCCTCCTCGCTGTACGTCATCTGGCGCACGCCGGCCTTGATATTGCGCGTGTCCGAAGGCTGCCCGCCGCTTTCGACGGTCAGTTGGACGTCATGGAGGTACGGCTCGCCGTATCCCACCGGCCACCAGAGCTTCGGATTCTGCAAGCGGAGCCCGGGCGTGTTCGACGGGTCCAGCTTGAGGCGCGCTCGCGCCGAGGCTGCGAGCGTCACGCGGCGCGAGAAATTCATCTCGCCGAATTTCCCCCGCAGGGTCGCCGCCGCCGGAGTAACTTCGTGATTTATCAGATCGACTTCGATGCTGACGTCGGCGTGCGACGTGTCCGGCAACGGCAGAGTGGTGGTAATAAACGGATCTTCGATTGTCACCGGGCCGCTGAACGAGACGTAAACAACATCCCATATGCCGGTGTTGCGCCCGCGAATCGTGGGAATCCAGTCCCAGCCGATCGAGGCGTGATAGGTGGGATTGTCAAGGCCGAGCGCACCTCCGTTCTTGCCCGTCGATTCGAACGTCTTCTGCTTGACGCTGCCCGGCGTGGCATTCTTCTCCACCCGCACCGCGAGGGCATTCTTCTGGCCGGCCGCCAGCTTGCCAGTCACGTCAAAGCGTCCGCGCATGAATCCGCCTTCGACGCGCCCCAGCTCCTCGCCATTGAGAAAGATGTCCGCTTTCCAATTGATCCCATCCAGATTCAGCCAGGCGCGCTGTCCTGCCTTGAGCGACGGAGCGTCGAATTCGGTGCGGTACCAGAAATCGGCGTAGAAGAATGAATCCGAAATGAGCAACTGGTTCTGGCCGTAATTCGGATCGGGAATCGCGCCCACGTTCAGGTACGACGAGAGCACCGTGCCAGGCACCGTGGCGATCACCCAATCGTCGTCCTTGAAACCCGGCTTTGACAGCGATTCCCCATCGGCATTCACGAGCGAATCCCGCTGCAAGCGCCAGTCCCCGCCTGCAAGTTCGCGCCGCGCGCCACCATCGAGAGCGGGCGGGGAGGGTCTTGCCTGCGCCACGAATCCGCCGCGCCCATAGACTTCGATCTCACTCAGGATGTAGCCATAGGGCGACGTCGGCCGCGTCATCAACACGCGGACGTAACGGCCGTGGGCCGGCTGGGCGAGCCTGATATCGTCCGTTGTGCCGCCCCCTGCCAGCAGGGGCTGGATCGTCTGCCAGGTGATGGCATCATCGCTCACCTGGATTAAACCTTCCTGCGCGCGCGCGATCCAGTAAAGCGCTATGCGGTCGAATTGGCAGAACGCGCCGAGATCGACATAGACCCATTCCTCGTCGAGGCCGGCGCTCATCCAGGCGCTGGTGAAGCGATACGGTCCGCCGACTTCCACGCCCTGGTCGCCGCGGAAAAACGCGACCTCGCCGATCTGCCAGCGCATCCCAAATGCAAAGCCGCGAACGTTCGAGGCTTCACACGCGATGCGATAAAACCGGCTTTGCGAAACCGCACTGAACGGAATCGACGGTTGGAACAGTTGTCCCGCCATCGCAAAGCCCATCGGGTATCCCGCGACCGAGGCGGGCTGCGGATTGGTCACGCTGCCGAGCGTCCTCCACTCGCGCGTGTCACTGGACACGAGAACGCTGACCGTGAGGTGCTCCGCCTGCACTTCCTGCGGCTTTATGAACAGTACCTCGACACGATCGATCTCCGGAGCGGACTCGCCGCCCAGCTCGATTTGCAGGTACGGCCTCGGCCCCTGCAACTCAGTTGTGCTGGTCGGGTTGTGGTCGAGCGCAAACTCGCGCTCGTGCTTCGGCAGCGGGCCGCGAAAGCTCACCGAGGTCGCGACCCAGTCGGGCAGTCGTGTTTCCTTGATCCCGTCCGTCACGAGCTGCGCCGTCAGGTTGTAGTCGTAGCTGCTCGAATGATATGCCGGCCGGTGCAGCGCGAGGTTGCGATAGGTGGTCTCATCGGCGACCAGCGTGGGACCGAAGTCCTCCCGCGGATCACCCGGATAGACGCCGACGCCGCGCGTATGCGGCTGCGGCGTCGCCGCAGTTGCGGATTGCGACTCGTTGTTCGATTCCGCTTGCAGTTCCGCGGCGAACGACTGCTCGTCGGGTGCGGCCGCAAGCTGGTGCAGTTCTCCGAACGCGAGGCCGGCACCGGCGATGCTGTTCTTGAGGAAATTGCGTCTGGACGTTGCCATGATTCCCCTTTGACAGCACCACTAACTCTGCTGCGCCTGAAACCTAAACACGTAGGCTTGCTTGCACGGTTTGTGTTCGGCGAGACTGCCCGGAATCTCCACCGTCACCGAATCGCCTCTTTGCTCCCACCTGAGAGGCGTTGGAACACCCAACATCCGGACTGGCGAGCCAGGGCGCGGCTGCACCGATCGCACCGTGAGGGTCTCGCCCGGCCACTTGAGGCTGATGGCATACACCGCGCGCCCGCCCTTGCCGGAGGTGAACCAGAGATCGTCGCCCTCCTGAAGCACCGCGTTGGGCCGCGTCCCATAGATGGCCTCGCCATTCACTCGCAGCCAATCTCCCACATACTCGAGGCGCTCCACCGCCTCCGGCGCCCAGGTCCCGCTCGGCATCGGTCCGAAGCCAACCTCAAAGTTCCCGCCCTTGGCGCAGACCTTGATCAGGCTCTCCAAAATCCACTCGGCAGAGCGATATTCGTCACTCGGAATGTAAGAAAACGACGTCCCGCACGGATAGATGACCTTCCACAGGTCCTTCGAGCTCCCGGCTGGTATCTCGCGCTCAGGCGTGTGATAGTCGCCGTAAGCTCCAATACCCCGGTTGCGCATGATGATGTCAGGCTGGAGGCTGCGCACCATTTTGGCAACTTCTGCGATGTCCTCGGCCGCCGCCTCGGGCCAGCCGATGTCGAAATCGAGCACGTCGATAGGGCCGTAGCGAGTCATCAGCTCGCGGACCTGCTGGCGCTCGTGGTCGATGAAGGTCTGCCAGCGTGCCGGGTCGCTCCCTTTCGTGAACTGGGGATCGTACTGGTAGTGAAAAGGGTCCCAGGCAAACGCCGGATCATGCCAATCCACGTGCGAATAGTAGAGGCCCACGCTTATGTCGTGCTTCCTGGCGGCCTGCACCAGGGCGCCGACAATGTCCTTCTTATAACGGCTGTCCATGATGCTGTAATTGTTGATGACCCTCCGGGTGTGCTCGCAACCATTTTCGAACGCCTGCGCGGTGAGGGCGGGCGACTCCTGTGTCGTTTGAGTAGGCCACATCGAGAAGCCGTCGTGGTGCTTGGTGGTGAAGGTGAAAAACTTGAGTCCACATCGACGGAAAAATGTCATCCAGGCGTCGGCATCGAAGCTGATGGGATTGAAGAGCTGGTAGAGGATGTTGTAGACGTCCCAGAACTGCCGGCTCGCCCCGGCCAGACCCCAGGACTCGTGGCTGCCGATCAGGCAATAAAGTCCCCAATGGATGCGGATGCCGAACTTCAGATCCTTGAAGGCATCGATGGCTGACTGGGGAGCATGATGATAGCCGGCGTCGACGGATTTTGCCCAGCCTCGTTCCATGGCGCCGCGGTCCAGGAGTGCGTTAAGGGCTTCGTATCGGCTCTCTGGACACGCCTCGGGGTGCGCATTCTCCGGCCGGGCAATGAAAGCGCGACTCCCGGCGTTTCGCGCCACTCCGCAGACTCCGGCAGCGATTGAGCCTTCCAGAAATTGCCTTCGGCGCATCATCGATACTCCGCTCAGCTCCGGTGAAATTCTGGACCATTCGACCAAACCCTGATATACCACTTCAGCGGTACACGTCAACCTGCCTGGCGGAAGCGTAGCCGGAACAGTTTCGAGACTGACCCGCTACTCGCGGGAGACGGGTCTGGGTGATTTCGCCGTAGGGGCCGCCTCTACGCCGAGAGGAGCATGAATCCTTGAAGAGAACCAGCAGACGTAGATTCCTCAACGAGTCCCTTGGGCTCTCCCTGGGTCTCAGCGCGGTGCAGGGCCTCGTGCCTGCCGTCTCGCCCTCTTCAGCTCGGCCGAAAGAAAGCCAGGCGCCGAAGAACCCGCTGCCGGGTACCAGAGCGCTCACCGTCACTGGCGACCTGGCGGCCCAAATGGTTGAGGGCATCCGCGACTATCTCCTTCAGGCCACCGCCGACTATGCCGCTGATCGCTCCCGCTTCTGGAAGCCTGACTTTACTTCTGCGCGCGCCTACGAAGAATCCGTTGCTCCTAACCGCGAGCATCTTCGGAAGATCGTCGGTGCCGTTGACCCCAGGGTGCCCGGGCCTGCACTTCAGATCATGGCGGCGTCGCCCGAGTCCGCCGAGGTGGCGCGCGGTGCCCGGTTCAAGGTTTATGCCGTCCGCTGGGAGGTGTGCGGTGCACCCACCGCTGACTCCGAACCCCTGCAGGGTGAGGGCCTGCTACTCGAGCCGGCTGGACCGGCGCGGGCTCGCGTGATAGCGGTGCCGGATGCCGATTGGACGCCGGAGGCGGCGGTTGGCCTCGCGCCGGGAGTTCCCGCTGCGGCCTGGTTCCCGAGAAGGCTGGCGGAGAGCGGCTGCCAGGTGATCGTGCCCTTGCTCATCGATCGCGGCGACAAATGGTCGGGAATTGCCGGAGTCAAAATGACCAACCAGCCGCACCGCGAGTGGGTGTACCGGATGGCCTTTGAGGTGGGCCGCCACATCATCGGGTTCGAGGTGCAAAAAATTTTCGCCGCCGTCGACTGGTTCGAGAAGCAGAACCAATCGAATCTGCTTCCCCTTGGAGTCTTTGGTTATGGCGAAGGAGGCCTGCTCGCGCTTTACGCCGCCGCTCTCGACACGCGGATTCACGCGGCAGGAGTAAGCGGCTACTTCCAATCCCGTCAGGGGCTTTGGAAGGAACCGATTTATCGCGACCTTTGGGGCCTACTTCGCGAATTCGGCGATGCGGAAATCGCCGGCCTGGTCGCGCCGCGCGGACTGCTGGTGGAAGTCTGCGCCAGTCCCGCTGTTTCCGGGCCGCCGCCAGCCGGGAAGGACCGGGAGAATGCGGCCTGCCCCAACGGCACAATTACCACGGCGCCGCTCGACAACGTCCGGCAGGAAATTACTCGTGCTCGCCAGGTCTTCGAGAGATTGAATGCCGGCCGTCAACTGCAGCTCGCAGTCAGCGGCGAAGGCCAAGGTCAGCCGGGATCCACAGGAGCGCTCAAGGCTTTTCTGGGCATCCTCGGCCTGACGCCAGCTCTCGAGCCCGGCCGGCAACCGAAAGAGCCGCTCCAAGACTTGCGTGCTACCGACGATCCAGAGCCGCGATTACGCCGGCAATTTGAGCAGATGGTGGGTTTCACGCAGGGTTTGATCCGCCTGGCTCCGCAACGCCGCCGGGAATTCTGGGAGAGCGCTGACTTGAGTTCGACCGAGACTTGGAAGCAGAGCACCGCGCGCCAGCGGCAATACCTCTGGGAGGAAGTCATCGGCCGGCTGCCGGCCGCCGCGCTGCCGTCCGACCCACGCACGCGGCTGATCTACGAAACCGGCGCTCTTGCCGGCTATGAGGTGGTATTGGATGTTTGGCCCAGGGTCTTCAGTTACGGAATCCTGGTTCTGCCCAAAGACATCAACCCGGGCGAACAGCGTCCCGTGGTGGTTTGCCAGCACGGCCTGGAGGGCCGTCCCGCCGAGGCGGCCGATCCGAGGGCACCGGACGGCTACATGCATCATTTCGCGGTCGCCCTGGCCGAGGAAGGCTTCGTGACTTTCGCGCCGCAGAATCCTTACATCGGGGGAGACAACTTCCGCATCATTCAGCGGCTGGGGCACCCCATCAAGCTGGCGCTGTTTTCGTTCATCATCGGTCAGCATCAGAGAATTCTGGACTGGCTCTGCGCTCAGGACTTCGTGGACCCGCAACGGATCGCCTTCTACGGTATTTCGTACGGTGGCAAGACGGCGGTGCGCGTCCCACCCTTTGAGAACCGCTACGCCGTGTCCATCTGTACGGCGGACTTCAATGAGTGGGTTTGGAAAACGACCAGCGTCGAATCCCCGTATAGTTACATGCTGCTGCCCGAATATGACATGTACGAATTCGATTTGGCGAATATCGTCAACTATGCCGGGCTGGCGAGACTTATAGCGCCGCGGCCTTTCATGGTGGAACGCGGGCATCAGGACCCGGTTGCGCCCGACGAATGGGTGGCCTATGAATATGCCCGAGTGCGGCGCTTTTACGCCGGGATGGGACTCCCGCAGAACACCGCCATCGAGTGGTGGAACGGTCCCCACGCCATTCACGGCGTGGGCACCTTCGAGTTTCTGCGCCGGCACTTGCGGTGGCCGGGACGGGGGCAGCAGGAAGCTTGAAATTATGCGTTGGAAGAGCGATGTGCCGATTTACACCCCGGCCGGCGAAGGCCTTGTGTCGACTCGCGTCAGGTCGAACATCGCCCGAGAATACCTGCGCCAGCCGGCCTGTTCGCGATACCGTCATTCCCGCGCAAGCGGGAATCCACGTTACCCTATTCTTCTCGCCTCTTTCCTGAGGGATCCCCGCTTACGCGGGAATCACGATCCCGGGCGGGACGGGCGGGCTCAGGGAGGGACTCCGATGATTCGATTCAGCCTGGGGCGTAGCGACCGGTCGCGCGCGGAAGCGGAGGAGGCCCGCGACGCTTTCGCAGACTTCAAGATCCCACTCCAGGAGAACCTCCGGGATCCGGAAGCCGTCGAGCGCGCGCTCGAAGAGATCGACCGGGCCGTCAAAGAGAGAGTGGCACGATACCCTGAAAACAAGCTGGTTCGACACACGGAGGAGTCGATCCGCAAGAAGGCGCGTCAGGCCCTTCTCGACCGCGTCGCCGGTACGAAGGACAGCAGGTAAGGAGCCTGATCGCGAATGATACCGACCTGAAAGACGAGGTCATGGCCGCCCGCGCGACGTTCCGGGGAAAATGCAACGGATAGGCTTATGAGAGATACCATCGTCGAAAAGTTGAGCCGGCACCTGGCAGACCCGGTGGATACGGAATGCAAGGTGGTCTATCTTCTGTGCGAAGTCAGAAAGTTATTGGATGAGGAGCCGACCGATTCTGTGCCGTTCGCCCTACGCCTGTACTGTCATTGGGCGCTTCACGTTGATCTCTCGTATAGATCTACGACGATTCACTTTCTAAAACGGGTCGACAATTACGTGTTCGATAAGCTGACCGCGGCCGAGACGATGGAAACGATTCTCGCGGAAGGTCGCCTGTTGCGTGACTTCTTATACCTGGAGACTTTCCGGCGGGAGTTGGCCGAATTTCTAAGGACAAAGGAACTCGATACGTCCATCTGCGACGACAATGAGCGCTGGTTCACCTTCCTCGCTGCTTATGCAGGCGTAATTCAGGATGGTTCGCTGACCTGCAGCGGCTCTGAAAAGCTGAAAATTGTCAGTAGAGTCACGTTCACCAGGAGCGGGCGTGCGCAAGCAGAGGGCCACGTCCTGTTTGATATGAATTGGGACGTTTCTCTTAGGGACGGAAGAAGACTGGAGATTTCGGTCGGAACCCAGGCCAATCACGAACTTATGCGCTTGGGTTTACGGTTGATTGCGGCCCCAAAGTGAGGCTGGGCCCCGCAACCTAGACAGTAGGCGGCTGGTAATTCAGGGGGCACGAGCATGAAACGCACTGTGATTGTGCTGGCGATCTTCGGGCTGGCGCTCGCCCGCGGACGACTACTCACGGGGCAAGATAAGCCCCCGGGAGCCAGTGAGGCGAATCTCAGCCAGAACCCGGTAGTCGTAACAAACCGGGACATTGAGGAGATGCTGAAGGCTGGCATTTCGCCTGAGATAGTGACGGCCAAGATCAAAACTTCCATGTGCCAGTGCGATACGTCGCCGGCAGCCTTAGCAGTTCTGAAAGGTGCGGGTGTACATGACAGTGTCATTCTGGCGATAGTTCAGTCTGCCGCTCCGCCAGCGAAGGGTCTGGAGGATATTCACCAAGCAAAGTCCGTTTGCTTAGTCGACCGAGGCTCGGACCTTGGTGTTTTCGAGCATTTGGCCGACAAGTTGCAAAAGTGGGGCAGGTGGGAAGTTGTACCGCGTCCAGAACAGGCCGACCTACTGTTGGTATTTGCGGAAAGCGACACCTATCTGGGGTCAATGAACACAGCGAGCGTAACCAGTTCAGGGACATATTCTAGTGGCGTCGGAACGTCGGTGCCCCTATTAAGCATGCCGCGATTTCTCATAGCCGTTGACAGGGCATCGGGGCGTCACTTAATCGCGGTCAGTTGCGAGCGTCGTGGTTCGGCTGCGTACACAGCGGGCGTCTTGGTAAACCGCCTTAGAAAACAGATTGAGAAGCACCAGAAGTCTGGGTCCCAGCCCTAAGCAAGCCCGCGGTCTGCGATTCCTTTGCGGCTATTCGCGGATGGCGACGACATTGGCCATTTCCGCGCGCTCAGAACCAAAAAGCACTTGACATCGACCGAAACTGATGTATAATACAGTAAATAAACAAATGATATCGAGGCCGTCAATCGCCCGGACGCGCTGTCATTCGACTCCCTCAACTGACCCATCGAGCAGCTTTCGCCTCGAGTGCCAAAGCCACCCAAACCCATTAGGGTTAAAGGTCACGAAATCAGCGGCTTGCCTCAGAAATGACCTTTGCCAAACCCACTTTGCTTATCTTGCTTGTTTTCAGCATCTTAGCCTCGAAAAACGGCTGTTTTTCGGCAAGAAGATAGATAAAAGCCCTCGAAATCGCTGCTTGTCGTGTAACCGTTACGGCTTGTCGAGCTCGCTGCCCCGGGACGTCGTGACGCGCCGGCCAGTGGGGAGTGAAAGCATCCCTACGATCCAAGCTGGAATGTCATCTGGAATCAACGGCGTACATGGAAATCCTCGGATCGGCTCTGAGGGTAAACTGATCGGTTATCGCACGTGTGTTCCCACGAACCGTTGCGCACGCCGGCGAGTCGCGTATTCGATGCCGACATTTCGGCATTGGTGGCGATGTCCTGACTCCGACGTACGGGCGGTCCCTTTACTGCATTCAGGGCAGCCTTTTGTGGCCGCCCTGAAATTCCGTTGCCGTGACCTGGGCGGCCACAAGCGCCGCTCGTACATCGAAAGCGCGCTGCCCAGGTGTTTGAGGCATGGCGTCCGTGAGCGCCTTCGATCCCGTCTAGTACGCGACCACCTGCAGCGGAATACTGGTCGTTCGATCGGAACTCGGCCCCACCATGATGTCGAACGCGCCGGGCTCGACCACTTCGTGCATGTCGCGATTCAGCATCTGCAGGTCCTTCGGCGTCAACTTGAACTCCAGCGTCTTCGTCTCGCCAGGCTTCAGACCCCTGCGCCGGAACCCGCGCAGTTCCATCACCGGACGCGTGACCGACGCGACGCGCTGATGGACGTAAAGCTCGGCCACTTCGTCGCCCTCCCGGCTCCCGGTGTTGGTCACGTCCACGCTGACCGTGGTGTCGCCCGCCACGCCGATCGAGGCGGGGCTGACGCGCAGGTTGTCAAACTTGAATGTGGTATAGCTCAAGCCCCAGCCGAACGGGAACAGGGGCTTGCGGCCGTTGAACAGGTAGCTGCGATTCATCGACGGCTTGTGATCGTAGTAGTCGGGAAGCTCGCCGACATTGCGCGGAAAGGTGATCGGCAGCTTGCCACCCGGATTGACGTCGCCGAAGAGGACATCCGCGGCCGCCGTGCCTCCTTCCTGCCCGAGGTACCAGCCTTCCAGAATCGCGGGCACGTGCTCCGCGGCGTAATTGATGGAGAGCGGCCGGCCGTTGATGAGGAAAACCACCGTGGGCGTGCCGGTCTCGACGATCGACTTGATCAGTTGATCCTGGGCGCCGATCAGGTCGAGCGAGTCGCGATCCCCCAGGTGATTCTCGGACCAGGCCTCGCGATTGGTGCTCTCATTCTCGCCCACCACCACGATAGCCACGTCCGCCTGCCGCGCCACCTCAACGGCGGCCGCGATGCTTTTCGCCTGCGAGGCCGGATCGGGCAGCTTGACCTCGTTCTGGTACCAGGCCGCCCAGCCCTGCGTGCCTTCGGTGATCTTGCAGCCCTCGGAATAGACCACCTTCGCGGAATTCCCCGCGCGCTCGCGGATGCCCTCCAGAATGCTCACCTCATGCGCGGGTTGGCGGCTGTACCCGCCGAGGTGAACGTCGGCGGCATTAGGGCCGATCACGGCGATGGTCTTGAGCCTCGAAAGATCGAGCGGCAGCAGATTGTGATCGTTCTTCATCAGCACGATGGCTTCCTGGGCGGTCTTGAGCGCCAGTTGCCGATGCTCGGGACTGTTGGTCACGCGCTCGGCGTGGGCGGGATCGACGTAAGGATCCTCGAACAGCCCCAGGCGGAATTTATCGTAGAGGATATCGGAAACAGCGCGATCGATCTGCCCTTCGGGCACGCGTCCGGCTTTCACCTGATCGAGCAGCGTGCGATAGACCGAGCCGTCGCTCAGGTCGTAATCTACGCCGGCGGCGATCGCCTGGCGCGCGGCGCCGGCGTTGTCAGCCGCGATGTGATGAACCTGGACCAGCATCTGCAATCCGCCCCCGTCGGAGGTGACGTAGCCGCGGAATCCCCACTCCTGGCGCAGGACCTTCCCGAGCAGCCAGGAGTTGACGTGCGACGGGATGCCGTCGATTTCGTTGTAGGAGGTCATCACGCTCCCCACCTGCGCCTGCTCGACGGCGGCCCGAAACGGCACCAGGAACGACTCGCGAAGGATGCGCTCGGAAAAGTTCGCAGGCGCGGTGTTTGTTCCGCCTTCCGGCTCGCCGTGCGCGGCGAAATGCTTGGCCGTGGCCAGCACGTGATGGCGATCGATGATGTAATTCGGACCCTGCAGCCCTTCGATGGCCGCCATACCCATGTGCGCCACGAGGTAAGGATCCTCCCCGTACGTTTCTTCGGTCCGGCCCCAGCGCGGATCGCGAGCCAGATCCAGGACGGGCGTGAACGCCTGGTTGTCGCCCGCGGAAGCCATCTCGTCGCCCGCCGCCGTGAAGACCTGCCGCACGAGATCGGGGTCCCAGGTACTGGCCAGCCCCAGCACTTGCGGGAAACTGATTGCGCCGTTCGACATGAATCCGTGCAGCGCTTCGCCCTGAAAGAAGGTCGGAACGCCGAGCCGCGTCTTCTCGATCAGGTATCGCTGCACGGCATTGCGCAGCACCGCCGCGTCATGTGGGCTAACCTTGGAGTCGGGGCTGAACATCTGGCGGAACAGAGCGCGGGCGCTCTCGGGGGTGAACTGCCCGGTGGTGTCGAGAATCTCCCCGCCGCGCTGCGGGACCAGTTGCGCGCATTTTTCCTCCAGCGTCATGCGCCCGAGCAGGTCCGACACGCGCTGCTCGATGGGCAGGCGCGGGTTCTTGTAGGCCGGCTGAGCATCCTGCGCCGGCAGGGAGGTTCCCAGGATGAGAACGATGAATCCCACGATCACGGCAGTTAAGCGGACGGGCTTGCGAAAGTGGTTCAGCGCGGCACGGCCGGTCATTTGTACCCCTCCTGGTATTGCACCTGAGCAGTGCCTTCAGTTTAGCGCATGGAGAAGAGCGTGTATTCTGGTTGTGATCAGCATCTTGGTCCCATTTGGAGAGGAGACAGCATTGTCCCAGACCCCGCCCACCGTTGCGGACGCGCAGAGATTTGTTGACGAGGCCTCCGGCCGGCTGCTTCAGCTTGGTGTGGAAGCGAGCCGCGCCGAATGGGTGAAGTCCACCTACATCACGGACGACACCGAGATCCTGGCGGCGCACGCCGATCAGAAGATGATCGACGCCAACGTCCGCTACGCCAAAGAGGCCACGCGGTTCGACGGGCTGAATCTGCCGCCGGACGTGGCCCGCGAGCTGAAGGTCCTTAGACTCGCCCTCACCACCGCCACCCCCACCGACCCCAAAGAGGGCGAGGAACTCACGCGCCTGATCACCTCCATGGAAGGCGCGTACGGCAAGGGAAAGTACTGCCCGCCCGGCGGTGCCAAGTGCCTCGACATCGAGGACATCACGCGCATCATGGCCACGAGCCGCGATCCCAACCAGTTACTCGACGTCTGGCGCGGCTGGCACGCTGTCTCGCCTCCCTACCGCCAGGACTTCGCGCGCTACGTCGAGCTGGCGAACAAAGGCGCGCGCCAGCTCGGCTTCGCGGACAATGGCGCCATGTGGCGGTCCGGGTACGACATGCCGCCCGACGATTTCACGCGCGAGGTCGATCGCCTGTGGGATCAGGTGCGTCCGCTGTATCTCTCCTTGCACGCCTACGTGCGCTGGAAGTTGCGCGAGAAGTATGGCGACCGCGTGCCGTCCTCGGGCCCGATTCCGGCCGACTTGCTCGGCAACATCTGGGCGCAGTCCTGGGAGAACATCTATCCGCTGGTGGAGCCCCCGGGATCGAGTCGCGGCTACGACCTGACCCAAATTCTCAAGGACCGTCACACCGATTACAAGCAGATGGTGCGCTACGGCGAAGGCTTCTTCACTTCGCTCGGATTTCCGCCGCTGCCCGAGACCTTCTGGGAGCGCTCGATGCTTACCAAGCCGGCGGATCGCGACGTGGTTTGCCACGCGTCCGCCTGGCATATCGATCTCGATCAGGACGTGCGCCTGAAGATGTGCATCGACATCACCGCCGAGGACTTCAACACCGTCCATCACGAGCTCGGCCACAACTATTACCAGCTGGCCTACAGCCATCAGCCGGTGCTGTTCCGCGACGGCGCCAATGACGGGTTCCACGAGGCCATCGGCGACACCATCGCGCTTTCCATCACGCCGGAATACCTCGTGAAGCTCGGCCTGCTCGACAAGGCTCCCGACGCTTCCGGCGACATCGGCCTGCTGCTGAGCAGGGCCCTCGAAAAGGTGGCCTTTCTGCCCTTCGGCCTGATGATCGACAAGTGGCGCTGGGAGGTCTTCTCCGGCGCGATTCCTCCGGACAGGTACAACCAGACCTGGTGGGCGATGCGGCTGAAGTATCAGGGCGTGGCGCCGCCGGTCTCGCGCAGCGAGGCCGATTTCGATCCCGGCGCGAAGTATCACGTGGCTGCCAACGTCCCCTACATGCGCTATTTCCTCGCCGATATTTTGCAGTTCCAGTTTCATCGCGCCTTGGCGCAGGCCGCGGGGTGTCCCGCCGAAACCCCGCTGCATCGCTGCTCGATTTATGGGAGCGCCGAGGCGGGAAAGCGTCTGCGCGCCATGCTGGCTATGGGCAAGAGCGAGCCCTGGCCCGACGCGCTCGACGCCATCATCGGCCAGCGTCAGATGGACGGCACCGCGATTCTCGATTACTTCGCGCCCCTGAAGCGGTGGCTCGACCGGCAGAATCAAGGTCACCCCGTGGGTTGGTAGAAGGAACCATCGAACCACGAACGGCGACGATGAAGGTGGAAGTGGTGGTCATCAGGAAACGGAATGCTCAGGAAGTCTAAGACGCCAGGAGCCGCCAGGCAGCGGCGGACGCCAGAGGACCGGCAACTGACTACCGGCGCCGGACCACGGGCGGCCGCTCACCGCCTCGTCGAGAGCGTCCAGACCTACGGCGCTCCTTGCGCCAGGCTGGTCGGTTTTGAGATCGTCGAAATTGCCGGCGGACGCGCCGTGGGCCATCTCCAAACCGGTCGGCAGCACGCGAATCCCATGGGTACCGTGCACGGCGGCATTCTGTGCGATCTCGCCGACGCCGCCATGGGGATGGCGTTCGCCAGCACGCTGAAGCACGACGAGACCTTCACCACGCTCGAACTCAAGATCAATTTTCTGCGCCCGGTGTGGGTGTCGCAGCTACGCGCCGAGGCTCACGTGACCAATCGCGGCAAGACGGTCGGCCTCGTGGAGTGCGCCCTCCGCGACGAGCATCATCGGCTGGTGGCGAAGGCGGTTTCGACGTGTCTGATCCTGAGGGGAGAACAGGCGACGGGAAGGTGACGTTCAGCCACCGGCTAGTCAAAGTGCTCGCTGAAGCGGATGTTGTTCCCGAAAGGGTCGATCAGGCCCATTTCCTTTGTCTTCCACGGCGTGACCTCGATCCCGGGACGAAAATAGCGGTAGTTCTTGGCTGTAAGCTCGCGATGGAGATCCTCGACTCCCGTCATCTCGACCCGGATCGTGGCTCCCGGGCTGCCGTCACCATGGTGCTCGCTGAGGTGCAGCAACAGGCCGCGGCGCGAGACCTGCATGTAAAGCGGCATGTGCTCTTCGTAGCGATGCTCCCAATCGATCTTGAAACCGAGGTAATCGACATAGAACTCCCTGGCTTTTTCGATGCTGAAAATACGCAAGATCGGTATGACTCGCTGAAACTCAACCGCCATTCGCATTGTCCTCGCTTTCGGCTGATCTTAGCATGTGCTGCGGGCCGCAATCCTGGCGGAGTTGTTGCCCCCGGACCTCTGAGCCCTGACACCTGGCGCCTAACACCTGACAGCCACCTGCGATACAATCGCCATGCATGGTTTCCCACCCGAGGTTGGCTTCCGACGCGCGAGCGGCCCGCGTGCTGGGCATCGATCCCGGGCTGAACCTGACCGGCTACGGAGTGATCGAGCATCGCGGCTGCGAGGCGGTATTGGTTGAGGCTGGCGTGATCCGCCTGCCGCCCGCGCGCAATGACAACCTGGCGGCGCGCCTCGAAAAGCTTTTCGAGAGCGTCAACGAGGTCATTCGCGAATTCCGTCCGGAGAAGATTTGCCTCGAGGAAGTCTACAGTCATGCCGACTATCCCCGTACGGCCATCCTCATGGGCCATGCGCGCGGCGTGATCTGCCTGGCGGCGCGGCTCGCTCAGGTGAGGGTGGTGAGCCTGCCGGCAAAGCGCATCAAACAGGCTGTAACCGGGAATGGCAATGCCAGCAAGCTGCAGGTGCAGCGTGCGGTGCAGCACCATTTCTCGCTCGACGGCGTGCCGCATCCACCCGACGTCGCGGACGCGCTGGCTGCGGCCCTCTGCTACGTGCAGTCTTTGCGGGAGAACGGTGTGGTCCGCCGTTCCTCTGCGGCGGCTCGATAAGCAGGACTCTGTGACCTCTGTGCCAGGCTCCGTTAACTCTGCGGGAAACGCTTTAAGGCGGGAGTTACGGAGAACACAGAAAGAAACCAGGGATATCGGACATGAGTCGGTCACGGCGTAATTTCCTCGGAATTCTCGGGGGCGCGGCAGCCCTGCCGCTCGCAGAACGAATTGCCTCGGGCGCCGTATTCCAGCCGAACCGCGGCCGGGTGCTCGGTAACGACCTCACTCCTCAGGAGCCGGGCGGCGGCGGCAAGATTGGTTACGCCATCGTCGGCCTCGGCCGCATTTCGATGGGCCAGTTCATGCCTGGCGTCAAGGCGGCCGGTCGGCGCTCGCAGATTACGGCGCTGGTCAGCGGCCACCCCGATAAGGCAGCGCGCGTGGCGGCACAGTACGGCGTCCCTCGCCGCGCCATCTACAACTATCAGAATTACGAGCAGATCGCGCATAACTCGAATATCGACGCGGTCTACATCGCTCTCCCGAACGGTATGCACGCCGAATACACCATCCGCGCCGCGCAATCGGGCAAGCACGTCCTCTGCGAGAAACCGATGGCCAATTCCATCGCTGAATGCGAGCAGATGATCGATGCCTGCCGCAAGGCGAATCGCAAGCTGATGGTCGCCTACCGCTGCCGCCTGGAGCCGACGAACCTGCGTGCCGTTCAACTGATCCGCGACGGCTACGTGGGCAAACTCCAGATCATCGACACCGGTTTCGGATTCAACATCGCGCCCGGCGAGTGGCGCCTGAACAAGAAGATGGCGGGCGGCGGGCCCATGGTCGACGTCGGCATCTACAGCCTTCAGGCCTGCCGTTACCTGAGCGGCGAGGAGCCGGTCGAAGTCAGCGCCAACTGGTCCGTGATCGATCGCGATGGGCGCTTCACCGAGGTGGAAGAGAATCTGAACTGGACCATGCGATTCCCCTCGGGCGTGCTCGCCACCTGTTATACCAGTTACGGCGCCAACTGTGGCAATACCTATCGCGCGACCGGCTCCAAAGGCTGGGTGGAGCTTGGTCCGGCCTTCACCTATGAGGGCATCCGCATGCACTCCGAAGGCGCAGAATCAGTGGCCATCGCGCAGCCGGCAACGGATCGCTATCCCGACCAGTTCTCGCGCGAGGCCGATCACTTCGCGGAGTGCATCCTGGGCGATCACGAGCCGGTCACGCCCGGCGAGGAGGGTTTGCGGGATGAGAAGCTGATTCAGGCGATTTACCAGTCGTGCCGGGAGAACAGGCCGATGAAGGCGTAGCGTAAGGGGAGAAGCGGCAAGTGACAAGTGGCGAGTGACATGTCCGGTTAATAGAGTCTGAAGCCAGTTGAAAGGACGCACACTTGATCTCGCAGATCACCGGCGAAGTTCTCTACGACAGGATGAAGCGCAACTCGCTCCTGGTGCGCGTCAGTTCTCTCTGCTACGAAATCCTGGTGCCGACCGGGATCGCCTCACGCCTGCGCCAGACTCCGCCCGACGAGCGGCCAAACCCTCTGACCTTTTACACCATCTATTATATTGACGGCGGCCTCGGCGGCGGCCATCTCACGCCGAAGCTGGTGGGCTTCCTTGACCCGCTCGATCGCGAGTTCTTCGAAACCTTTACTGACGTGCCCGGCGTGGGCTTCGCCAAGGCGCTCAAGTGCCTGATTCGTCCCATCAACGAGATTGCGCAGGCTGTGGAGCGCGGCGACGCCCACTTCTTGCAGGAACTGCCTGGCATCGGGCCCAAGATGGCCGAGCGCATCGTAACGGAGCTTCGAGGCAAGATGAGCAAGTTTGCCTTGGCCCCGAGCGAAGCGCCGCTCTCGGTGGAGCGCGAGACCGACGCCGAGTTGCGTCAGGAAGCGGCCCAGGTGCTGGAACAACTCGAGTATAGTCGGGGCGAGGCACAACGTATGGTGGTGGACATCTTTGCCCGTCACAAACACTTGAAGTCGGTGGAGGAGTTCTTGCAGCACGTTTTCGAGCAGAAACAGTCAGGAGTCTCGGGATGAAAGGCGGAATCCGGGCCGAGGAGTCACCCCGTCTGACGCTCTGCGGTCGGTCGGGCGGCACAAACGGCTGTGGTGCGGAAACGGTGTTTGAATCGGGGAACAAACCCGCCACGTGCTTTAGAAGTAACAACGGCTGGTTGGACTAAGATGAGAGAACGTCTGGTATCGCCGAAGCTGATCTCCCCTGAGGACGAGAAGCTGAATCTCAGCTTGCGTCCGCCGACGCTCACCGAGTACGTCGGCCAGGCTCGTCTGCGGGAGAAGCTCGAGATCGCCCTGGGCGCGGCGCGGCAGCGCCGCGAGGCCCTCGAACATACGTTGTTCTACGGTCCGCCCGGCCTTGGCAAAACGACGCTGGCCCACATCATCGGCAACGAAATGGGCGCGAAGGTCGTGGTTACTTCCGGGCCGGCACTGGAACGTACCGGCGACCTGATGGGCATTCTGAGCAACCTCGCTGAGCACGATGTGCTGTTCATTGACGAGATCCATCGCCTGCCGGCTACGGTGGAGGAATTCCTCTACCCGGCCATGGAAGACTTCAAGGTTGATTTCGTCCTCGACAAGGGCATGTTCGCGAAGACTGTCAATGTGCCGCTGAAGAAGTTCACCCTCGTAGGCGCCACCACGCGCGCCGGCAGCCTCTCGGCGCCGTTGCGCAATCGCTTCGGATTGTTTTATCACCTCGAGTTTTACAATGAAGACGAGCTGCGCCAGATCGCGCTGCGCTCCGCGAAGATCCTGGGGATCGAAGTGGAGGAGGCCGGCGCTACCGAGATCGCGCGACGAGCGCGCGGCACGCCGCGCATTGCCAATCGACTGTTGCGCCGCGTGCGCGATTACGCCGACGTGAAAGCCAAAGGACGCGTGACCGCTGAGGTGGCTGTGGCTGCGCTGAGCCTGGAAGGGGTGGACGAGACCGGCCTTGACGATCTCGATCGCAGCTTCATGACGACCATTATCAAAACCTATCGCGGCGGTCCGGTGGGCGTTGAGGCCCTCGCCGCCACGCTGAACGAGGAAGTGGACACGCTGGTGGACATGGTGGAGCCTTACCTGCTTCAACAGGGATTCATCAGCCGCACCAAGAGTGGACGACGCGCCACCGATGCCGCTTACCGTCACCTGCGTTTGCCCGTGCCGGTGGGCACGATGGCGCCGTTGTTCGACCAGGCAGGATCCGTGCATGAGTGAGAGCGTGCTCAATGCGGAACGGAACGTGCGGTGGCGAGCGCGAGTAGACGGCACTTCCTCGAACGAGCGAATCTATAGGATGCTTCGCGACGACATCATGCCTCACTTCGAGGAGTTGAGGCAGTGCCGCTCCACCCGGGAATTGATGGCCAACGCGGTTTACCGGCGCCTCGAGCCCCTGATCCGCGAAGTTCTCGACACTCCGGAAACCGGCCAATTCTCGCGGACGTTGCCGCCTGCGCGCGCCCGGTATCGCTTCGTGGCCTGGAACGTCGAACGCGGTGCCGAGCTCGACGGGCAGATCGATGCGCTCCGGTCACATCATTACCTGCGCGAAGCAGACGTCCTGCTCCTGACCGAGACTGATCTCGGCATGGCGCGATCCGGGAATCGCAACGTGGCACAGGAAATCGCCCGGGCGCTCGGCTTTCACTACGCCTTCGTCCCGTGTTATTTGAATCTCGCCAAGGGCTCCGGACTGGAATACCATGTTGAGGGCGAGAACGATCTGGGCCTGCACGGCAACGCGATCGTAAGCCGCTACCCTTTGCGGAACGTGCGCGCGGTTTTCCTCAAAAATGGCATCGATAAGATGGCGGGACGCGAGAAGCGCCTAGGACGGCAGGCGGCGGTGATTGCGGACGTGGCATTCCCGAACCTCACCGTAACGGCAGTTTCGAGCCATCTCGACGCCAACTCCAGCCAGCGTCATCGCGCCCGGCAAATGCGCGATATTCTCGATGGGCTCGATCGGATCGACGCACGCCACGGAGCCGATGAGAGCCGTCCCACCGTGATTGGCGGCGACTGGAACACGACGACCTACAATTCGTCGACTCCAGCCAGGGCCATCGCCGGCTTTTGGCTCCGCGTGTTTATGGGCGTCGACAACGTCATCAACAATCACTACCTGCATCCATACCACAGGTTTGAAAGGGACTTGTTCCGGAGCCTGGAGCGGCGTGGTTTCGATTACAAGGCTTGCAACCGGCTCGGCGAGCGCACCGGCGGCTACGACGCGGACTGCGTGAAGACGCGCCAGGGCCTGAGCGAGTGGGTGCCGAACTGGTGTTTCGCTTTCATGCGCTGGGCGCTGAGGAATCACGGCGGGCGCTGCCCGATCAAGATCGACTGGTTCGCCAAGCGCGAGGTAAAAGTGCGTGATCCGGAGGTGCTGCACGAATTCCGCGAATGCGAGACGCCGCTTTCGGATCATGACCCAATTGGGGTAGACGTGATCGTGGAATGAGGACGAAACTCGACACTTCGACGAGGCTCGCTTTTCGAGTTTCGAGGCAGCCCGGCACCGCAGTGAAATGAAGCGTGTCTATCTCGGTCTCGGCTCCAATGTCGGCGACCGGCGGGCGAACATCGAAGAAGCGCTCAAACGGCTCCATGAGTCACGCATTCAGGTGCAGCGCGTTTCGTCTCTCTACCGCACCGAACCAGTTGGCTACACGGCTCAGCCATGGTTCGCGAATTGTGCGGCGGAAGTCATGACCGACCTCATGCCCCTGCAACTGGTGCGGCGCTGTCAGGCGATCCAGCGCCAGATGGGACGCCGTCCGGGACCGCGCAACGGCCCGCGCCTGATCGACATTGACGTCCTGCTGTATGAGAATGCGGTGGTGCGGTCCGCCGAAGTGACGATCCCGCATCCGCGCATGGCCGAGCGTCGCTTCGTGCTGGTGCCGCTCAGCGAGATCGCCGCCGACGCCGAGCATCCGATAACGCGCCAGACGATCGGCGACATGTTAGCCTCGGCGCCGGCAGCATCCGTGGTCAGGCTTCGAGAGCCCTCGAGGGTGTTGCAAATCCATGGAGAACTGACAACGGACCACTGACAACGTACTGAAAATGTCCGAAGCCGCCCACTACGACCCTCCGCGCTTCATCGCCATCGAAGGACCGATGCGGGTGGGCAAGAGCACGCTGGCGCGTCTTCTGGCCGAGCGGCTCGGCGCGCGGGTGGTCGCCGATGCGGAGGACAATCCATTCCTGGCCCGATTCTATCGCGAGCAGCCCGGCGCCGGCTTCGCCGCCCAGCTCTATTTCCTGATTGAGCGCTTCAAGCAGTGGCGCGCGCTCGATGCCGGCAGCACATCGAATCGCCTGCTGATCAGCGATTATTTGTTCGAGAAGGACCGGATCTACGCTTATCTCAATCTGAGCGATGCCGAACTGAATCTTTACCGGCAGTATTACGAGATGCTCGCCGATCAGGTGCCGATTCCGGACTTGGTGGTATACTTGCAAGCGAAGCCAGAGACCTTGAGGGCTCGTATCGGCACAAAGGGCGCGCCGATGGAGCACGAGATTTCGGACGAGTACCTGGAAGAGTTGGTGCGAGCGTACGACCACTTCTTCCATCATTATCGATCGAGCGACCTGCTGGTGGTGGAAACGTCCGAGATGGATTTCGTCCACCGGAACGCTGACCTCGATGGGCTGCTAAGGCGGCTCACCCAGCCGGTGCGCGGTACGCAGTACTTCTTACCGCTCAGATCCGCCGGTGCGGACTGAGACGAACAGGTGCCAGGTGACGGACGCTGACCCCTGGTGCCTGACCCCTAATTTGGAGGTTGCCATGGACCTGAACTTTGAGGCCGTGAGCAAAGTTACCGTTCCCGACATACTCGACCGCAAGCTGCGCGGCGAGCGTATCACTTGCCTGACCGCCTACGATTACCCGACAGCGCGTCTCGTGGACGAAGCTGGAATCGATGCGATTCTAGTGGGCGACAGTCTTGCCCAGACGGTGCTCGGCTACGATTCCACCGTGCCCGTGACCGTCGACGAGATGCTGCACCATCTCAAGGCGGTGCGCCGCGCGGTGCGACGTGCGCTGCTGATGGTCGATCTTCCTTTCGGCGCCTACCACACCGAGCCCGGACGCGCCGTCGAGGCGGGTATCCGCTACCTCAAGGAAGGTGGCGCGGAGGCGGTGAAACTCGAGGGCGGGCGGCGACGCAGCGAGGTGATCCGCAAACTCGTGGAAGCCGAGATCCCGGTTGTCGGCCATGTCGGGCTCACGCCACAATCGGTACATAGCATGGGTGGCTATCGCGTCCAAGGAAAGACCGTGGAATCCGCCAACGATCTGGTTGCCGACGCTGAGGCTGTAGAAGAGGCGGGCGCCTTCGCCATCGTGCTCGAGGGCGTCCCCCGCGAACTTGCCGGAATCATCACGCGCCGGCTGCGCATTCCGACCATTGGCATCGGTGCCGGGCCCGAATGTGACGGCCAGGTTCTGGTACTCCATGATCTGGTCGGCCTGAGCTTTCAGGCCCAGGCGAAATTTGTCCGACGTTATGCCGATCTCGACGGCACGCTGCGCTCGGCGCTCGCCAGTTATCGGCGCGATGTCATGGAAGGCGTCTACCCGGATGATCGCGAGAGCTACCACTGGTCGCCCGCAGTGCGCGCCGAGTTCGAACGCGTCCGAACTTGAGGAATCTGTCAGTCGTCCGTTGTCTCTTGCCGTCATTTTTACCTCGTTAAGCGTTGAACAACAGACGACTGACAACTGACCTCTGCCATGCGCCTCATCGCCTCCCTCGACGAGATCCGTTCCCTGACGCAGGATCTCCGCCGGCGCGGCAGGCCCGTCTGCCTCGTGCCGACGATGGGCGCGCTTCACGCAGGACATCTCAGCCTAGTGCGGCGCGCGAAGTCGGACGGCGGCGCCCTCGTCGTTTCGATCTTCGTTAACCCGGCACAGTTTGGACCTGCCGAAGACTACAGCCGCTACCCGCGCGATCTCGATCGCGACCGCGAGGCGCTCGCGGCGTTCGAGCCCGAGGCCGTGTTCGTGCCGGAAGCGCCCGCCATGTATCCGGGGAGATTCGAGACCTATGTCGAGCCCGGTAGCGTCGCCGAGCGATTCGAGGGGGCGCTGCGTCCCGGGCATTTTCGCGGCGTAACCACGGTGGTGCTCAAGCTCCTTAACCTCATAGCGCCGGACGTGGCGTACTTCGGCCAGAAAGACTTCCAGCAGACAGCGGTCTTGCGCCGCGTGATAACCGATTTCAACATCAACACGGGCCTGGTGATCTGTCCCACAGTACGCGAGCCGGACGGCCTCGCTCTGAGTTCACGCAACGCCTACCTCAGTGCCGGCGATCGTCGCGCCGCGCCGGTGCTCTATCGGAGCCTCTGCCGCGCCCGCGAGTTGTTTCACGGCGGCGAGACTCGCGCCGACCTGCTAGAGTCGGCAATGCGCGGTGTCCTCGAAGGCGAGCCTGGGGCGAAAGTCGATTACGCTGTGATCGTCCGGCCCGAGACTCTCGAACCCGTGATCCGGGTCACACCAGGGTGCGTTGCGCTGGTTGCGGCGCGCGTCGGGCCGGTGCGGTTGATCGACAATCTGATCCTCGGGCCGCGCGGAGCGTCGGATGAGAACCTGATCGATCTTGCTTCGCCGTCATCGTGAGCGAAGGGAAGGATCTCCGCATTTCTTTTCCATGACTCCGGCCGTCCGGCTGTGATAACTTCGCGTTAGCGGTTGCTGGACGTCGAAGCGCGGCGACCGCTTCCTTGCATGGTTAACCTTCTCCGCTGGCGCGACGAATTTCCCATTCTCGACAAGACCACCTACCTGATTTCCAATTCGCTGGGTGCGATGCCGCGAGCGGTTTACGATTGCCTGAGAGACTACGCCGATATCTGGGCGACTCGCGGCGTGCGCGCCTGGGAGGAGGGCTGGTGGGAGGCGAGCGCCGAGGCCGGCAACCAAATCGGTGAGTTGCTCGGCGCCGGGCCAGACAGCATCTCGATCCATCAGAACGTCACCCTGACACAGGCCGTAATCAGCTCCTGTTTCGACCTCACTGGCCGCCGCAACAAGGTGGTGCTGGTGGACCTCGAATTTCCCTCCATCGTTTATTTCTACATGGAGCAGCGGCGGCGCGGCGCGCGAATTGAGTTGGTGAAGAGTGAGGACGGCGTTCGCGTTCCGCTCGACAAGCTGCTCGCGGCCATCGATGAAGAGACGCTGCTCGTGCCTGTCTCGCACGTGATCTTCCGCAGTTCCTGCCTGCTGGACGCGCGCGCCATTGTGGAGCGCGCTCACCATGTCGGCGCCTACGTGATCCTGGACGTGTTTCAGTCGGCAGGCACCGTGCCTTTCAACCTGACCGAGCTGGAAGTGGATTTTGCGGTCGGCGGCGTGCTGAAATGGCTCTGCGGCGGGCCCGGCGTCGCTTATCTCTACACGCGTCCGGACCTGCGGGAGCGGCTTAAGCCTGCTCTCACAGGCTGGATTGCGCACAAGCGTCCGTTCGATTTTGAAGTGGGCGAGATCGACCGCACTGAGAGCTCGTACCGCATGTTGAACGGCACGCCGCAGATTCTGCCCGTTTACGCCTGCCGGCCCGGCCTTGAGATCGTCCGGCAGGCGGGTATTGAAAACATCCGGACTAAATCCGTTCAGATGACCGAGCGCTTGATTCGAGGCGCTGAGGCGCGCGGGTGGCGCGTGAATACGCCGCGCGATCCGGCCGAGCGCGGCGGAACGGTCTCCATCGATTGCCCGCACGGGTACGAAATCATGCAGGAACTGGTCGCGCGCAACGTGCTCGTCGACTACCGGCCCAAAGCCGGCATCCGCCTCTCACCGCATTTCTATAATCGCGAAGATGAAGTCGAATTCGCCCTGACGCAGATTGGGGAGATCGAGTCCACTCGCGCCTGGGAGCGCCACCTGCAGCCGGCGTGAGCTACAATTCAACCTCTGCTCGCCTGAATTCCTGCCGGAGGGAGTTTCGCGCGGCCAGTCAAAACCGAGTTCTTCGAAGGGGGCATCACAATGAGAGCCAGTAGGTTCCTGATCGCGGTGCTGTTCGCCGCCGTGGCGACGTGCGCCGCACAAACTCACCCGGTGTCGCTTTTGCAGTCGCCCACCGTGAGCAAGAGCGAGATCGCATTCGCGTATGGCGGCGACGTCTGGATGGTGAGCAGGCAGGGCGGTGAGGCCCGGCGCCTGGTGACTGGCATGGACCGGCTTTCGAGACCGATCTTCTCGCCTGACGGGACTCTGATCGCTTACACCGGCGAGTACGACGGCAACACCGACGTCTACGTGGTCGCGGCGGGGGGCGGCGAGCCCCGGCGCCTGACGTACCATCCCGGACCGGACAGAGCCGTGGGATGGACGCCCGACGGCAAGAGCATTCTGTTCGTATCCCATCGCGACAGCCCCAACGACTCCGACAAGCTTTTCACCGTGCCCGTCGACGGCGGGTTTCCGGCCGAGATTCCCCTCTCGATGGCCGAAGACGGATCGTACTCGCCGGACGGCTCCCACCTCGCCTACATGCCGGTCTTCCAGTGGGAGCCGGACTGGAAGCACTATCGCGGCGGCCAGACGACCCCCATCTGGATCGCCGATCTTTCGGATTCAAGCGTCGTGAAGATTCCTCGCGAGAATTCGAACGACAAGAATCCGATGTGGGTCGGCAAGACGGTCTACTTCCTCTCCGATCGCGATGGCCCGGTGACGCTGTTCGCATACGACACCGCCACGCAGAAAGTGACGCGGGTGGTCAAGAACGACGGCTTCGATATCAAGTCGGCGTCTGCGGGTCCGGGCGCGATTGTCTACGAGCAGTTTGGGACGATCCACCTCTATGATCTCGGCAAACATGACGAGAAGCCGGTTGAGATTCGCGTGGCGGGCGACATGCCGCAGTTGCGTCCGCACTTTGTGAAGGTGTCCACTGCAACACACAACGAAATTCTGAACGCGGGCATTTCGCCGAGCGGCGCGCGCGCTGTCTTTGAGGCTCACGGCGAGATCCTCACGGTGCCCGCCGAGAAGGGCGATATCCGCGATATCACCCGCACGACGGCGGTGGAGGAGCGCGATCCGGCCTGGTCGCCCGACGGTAAATCGATCGCGTACTTCTCCGACGAATCGGGCGACTACGCGCTCCACATTGCGCCGCAGAACGGCATCGGCGTCGTCCGCAAGATCGATCTTGGCAAGCCGCCGTCGTTCTTTTACACGCCGA
Source organism: Terriglobia bacterium (assembly GCA_035946575.1). Lineage (GTDB taxonomy): Bacteria > Acidobacteriota > Terriglobia > UBA7540 > UBA7540 > Gp13-AA77. The sequence continues at coordinate 33,994 of DASYZG010000072.1, forward strand.
CGTGGTCGCCGGACAATAAAAAGATCGCTTATAGCGACAAGCGCCTTAATCTCTGGTACGTGGACCTCGATCATCCGTCGCCCGTCAAGGTTGATACCGATCGCTTCGACTCGCCGCTGCACGAGTTTGACGTGGTCTGGTCGCCGGACAGCAAGTGGCTGGCCTACACCAAGCAGTTGCAGAGCACCATGCGCGCCGCCTTCGTCTACTCGCTGGACACGGGCAAGGCGACGCAGGTCACTGATGGCATGAGCGACGTGCTCTATCCGAACTTCGACAAGAACGGGAAATACCTTTACTTCACCGCCAGCACGGACATGGGTCTCACTACGGGCTGGCTCGACATGACCAGCGAAGCGCATCCCGTCACGCGCGCAGTCTACGTGGCGGTACTGAGGAAGGATCTTCCCTCGCCTATACCGCCCGAGAGCGATGACGAGAAGGCGGAAGGAAAGAGTCCCGGCGCGACCGGCGGCGATCAGACGTCTGGCTCGAGCGACGCGCAGAAGGGCGATCAGGCGAAAAATGAGGCGGCCAAGAAGCCGGAGCCGGTCAAGGTCTCCATCGACTTCGACGGCCTCAGCCAGCGCATTCTGTCGCTGCCCATTCCGCCGCAGAATTACGTCGGCCTGACGGCCGGCAAGGAAGGTATTCTCTACCTGCAACAGGCGCAGCAAGTGCCGGTGCCGGGCGAAGGCGGCGGACCTCCGCCGATTACCCTGCAGCGCTTCGATCTCAAAACGCGCAAGACCGACAAGATCGTCGACGGCATTTCCGCTTTTGCGCTTTCGTTCGACGGCGAGAAGATGCTCTACCAGCAGCAGAAGAAGTGGTTCATCGCCGAAGCCGACAAGGCTCCCACGCCCGCCAAGGGTCAGCTCAAGACCGACGACATGGAGGTCTACGTCGACCCGCGCGCCGAGTGGAAGCAAATGTACACCGAGGTATGGCGGATCGAGCGCGACTTTTTTTACGACCCGCACTACCACGGTTTGAATCTGGAGGAAGCCCAAAAGACCTTCGCTCCGTTCCTGAACGACGTGACCAGCCGTGACGACCTGAATTATCTATTCACCGAGATGCTAAGCTACATGTCCGTGGGACACATGTTCGTCCGCGGCGGCGAGCAGCCGGACGCGCCTCACGTGCAGGTGGGACTGCTCGGCGCCGATTACAAAATCCAGAACGGACGTTATCAGTTCGAGAAGGTGTACGGCGGCGAAAATTGGAATCCGGAGTTGCACGCGCCCCTGACGCAACCGGGCGTCAATGTCAAAAACGGCGAGTATCTGCTGGCGGTGAACGGCCGCGGTCTGCACGCCACCGACAACCTCTATAGCTTCTTCCAGGAAACGGCAGGAAAGCAGACGGTGATCAAGATCGGACCGAATCCCGATGGCTCCGGCTCTCGCGACGTGACCGTGGTGCCGATTCCGAGCGAAGATCAGTTGCGCCACCTGGATTGGATTGAAGGCAACCGCCGCACAGTGGACCAGCTGAGCGCAGGCAAACTCGCCTACGTCTATCTGCCCGATACGGGCGAAGGCGGATTCACCAATTTTAATCGCTATTACTTCTCGCAAGTAGGACGCGAAGGGGCGGTGATCGATGAGCGCTACAATCACGGCGGCCAACTCGCGGACTACATCATCGACTATTTGCGCCGGCCGGTGATGAGCATGGTGGAGACGCGCGAGGGCGAGCCCTATGCGGAACCCGTGGAGTCGATCTACGGGCCGAAGGTGATGATCATCAATCAATTCGCGGGATCGGGCGGCGACGCCATGCCCTGGTACTTCCGTAAGGCCGGCATCGGACCGCTGATCGGGCACCAGACCTGGGGCGGGCTGGTGGGCATCGGCGGCTATCCGGTGCTGATGGACGGCGGCCGCGTCACGGCGCCGCGCTGGGCGATCTATGGATTGAAAGGCGAGTGGGAAGTGGAGAATCACGGCATCGCGCCGGATATCCCCGTGGAGATGGATCCGAAGCTCGTCCGCGAAGGCCACGATCCGCAGCTTGAAAAGGCCGTCGACGTTGAGCTGGATCTTCTCAAGAAGAATCCGCCCAAGACTTATCCCCTTCCGGCCTATCCCGATTATCATCCCAAGCTGCCGACGACGGAGTAGCGGTGATCTCTGGTGGAGCACTGTACGGGCGATGTCCCCATCGCTGCGCGAGGGTACACGGCGACTCACTCGGTTCGCAATGCTCGCATGGGATCGACCGAGGCTGCGCGGCGAGCGGGAACAAATGCCGCAATCAGCGCGCAGGCGCCCAGGATGGCGGCGGCCAGCGACAAGATCGCCGGATTATGGCTCTTGACGCCGTAGAGCTGGTTGGAAATGAGGCGTCCGCCCGCCAGCGCCGCCGGCATTCCGATTGTCAGGCCGAAGCAAAGCTGCAGTAAGGCCCCGCGCAGCACCAGCCTGAGAACGTTGCTGCGATTGGCCCCCAAGGCCATGCGAATACCAATCTCGCTGGTGCGTTGCGCCACCGCATATGCGGTAACGCCGTAGAGCCCGACGCAAGCCAGCACCAAAGCGAGAAATCCGAAGAGCTGCGTGAGACGCGCGATCAGGCGGTCCTGGTTGAAATTCCGTGCCAGTTGCTCCTTGAGGGTGATCACGTCGAACACGTCGAGATTCGGATCGACGTCTGCCAGGGTATTGCGTACCCCGGCTTCAAGATTCTGCGGCTTGCCCGCGACCCGAAGTTCGATGTCGCCGATATAGTGAGACCCTAACATGAAGGCCAGCTTCGGATCCTTCGCCATTTGGAGAAAGGGCAGGAAACACGTAGGATAGGCGGGCTCCCGCGCGTCCTGGTACTTCGCGTCCTGAACAATGCCCACGATCTCGAAGTCTCCGGCGTTGCGGGCATCTCCAAATCCGAAATGCTTGCCCAGCGGGTCTTCCTTCGGGAAGTACTTGCGCACAAAAGCCTGGTTCACAACGGCAACCTGCGGCGAGGTCGGAGTGTCCTCGTCGCCGATCGAGCGGCCTCGCAACATGTGCGTGCCGATCGTTTCGAAATAGTGCGGACCGACGCGGTCAAAGGACGAGCCGATCTGCTCATCGGGCGAATGTCCTTCGATGTGAATGTTCAGGCTCCAGTTGTCGCCCCGCATAGGACTGTAGAGGGAATAGCTGGCGCTGACCACGCCGGGGATCTGCTGAAGGTTTTGCTCGATCTGCCGATAGAGGCCGTACAGCTTTTCCGTCTTGTATCCGTTGAGATTGGCATTCAGGCGCACGATCACCCTGCCTTCAGGCTCGAAGCCGAACTTCTGATTCTCCAGGTTTCGAAGCGATTCGCTGAGCAGTCCGGCGCCGATCAGCAGGACGGCCGAAAGGGCCACCTGCAGCACGACCAGGGATCTTCGCGCGAGCGATCCGCGGTCCTGCGTGGAGCGGCCCGCGCCGCGCATCGCCTCCATGGGATCGGAATGAGACGTGATCCAGGCGGGCACTACTCCGAACACTACACCCGTGACAAGCGACAGCAGGAATGCAAAGCCCAGCACGGGCAGGGAAGGAGTGGCGCTGATGGGAACGAAATGCGAGCCACGGAACGCCAGCAACAGGATGGTTCTCGTGCCGGCGAAAGCGACGGCCAAGCCGGCCAGACCGCCGAGGACCGCCAGCAGGATGCTTTCGGTGAAAACCTGCCGCATGAGCTTGCGCCGGGAGAGCGCCAAGAGCCACGCGGATGGCCGTCTCGAATCGGGTCGCAGCGCCGCGCGCCAGTAGCAGGTTGGTGATGTTGGCGCAGGCGATCAGGAGCACGAGGCCTGAGATGGCCATAAGCAGGCGCAAACCCGCTCCGGCGTCCTGTTGCATGTTCTGAACGCCGCCGCCGGCAGGAACCACCACAACGTGCTGCTTTCCGAGTTGGGCTCGATCGCGCGCGGTGAGATCGGGCCGGGTGCTCAACCATTGCTGAAGTTGAACGGTTGCCTCGGACTGGACGGTCGCCGGTCGCTCACCTGGCCTTAGGCGGCCGATGATGTAGAGCCAGTGCATGCCGGAATTGTTGAGGATGGCGTTCTGGCCGTCGTGCGCCACCTCGGTCGAAAGCGGCATCCAGAAATCTGGCGGATCGGGACGTAACTGATCGCCGAAAAATCCGGGTGGCGCGATCCCGGCGACCGTGTAGGGCACCTGATCGATGTTGAAAGTGGTGCCGATCACCGCGGGATCGAGGCCGAAGTGTTGCTGCCAGGTGCGGTAACTCATCACCGCCACCGCCGTGGCGCCGGCCTTGTCATCGTCAGGAGTGATGGTCCTGCCCGCGAAGGCATTGAGGCCAAGGGTTGAAAAGTAGTTGCCGGAAACAAATTCTCCCACGAAGGGCTCGGCGGGACCGGATGCGCTGCCGCGCCGCACGTTCAGGTTTGTCACGGAGGCCTGGAATGCTGCCATCCGGCTGAACTCTGGCTCGTGATCGCGGAAGTGCTTGTAGAGGTCATAGGAGAAAATCGCCCACTCCGACTGGAGACCGCCAATTACGCAGCAATTGCCGTTGTTCCCCAACCGGTAGATCTCACCTGGGTTTTGCACAGGCAGGCTCTTGAGCATGACGGCATCTACCAGCGTAAAGATGGCTGTGTTGGCGCCGATCCCTAATGCGAGTGTGACGACGCAGACGAGGGCAAATCCCGGGGACTGGCGCAAGCGGCGGAATCCATAACGGAGGTCTTGCATCAATGTGGACATTTATCCCTCGATACCTAACGCGTGGAATCGGCACGTCCAAGTAAGACTACGGAATGAGAGCACTCCGCGTACCTTAAGACGCGATGAGAGGTAAAGAGTTAGAACCGGGGCCCCGCGCAGGAGGGTCCAGATGCGAACGCCTCCGTTCGGGTTTGGACACAACCCGCGCGTCCGAGAAGTAACCTCTGTCAGACGCAGGCTTGCGCACGGCGTCAGCTTCTGAGCGCGTCGAGCACTTCGCGGATATGTCCATCGACGCGCACCCGCGGGAAGACGTGCGTGATCTTGCCGTCCGGCCCGATGATGTACGTCGTGCGCGCGATGCCCATCGACTTCTTGCCGTACATGTTCTTTTCCTGCCACACGCCGTAGGCTTCGAGCGTCCCGTGCCCGGGATCGGAGAGCAGCGGGAAGTTCAGTTTGTACTTGTCGCGGAATTTCTGCATCGCCTCCAGCGGGTCGGCGCTGCAGCCGGCCACCTGCGCGTTTGCCTTGTCCAGTTCTTTTTTGGCGTCACGGAACTGGTTCGCCTCGCTCGTTCAACCGGGAGTGTCGGCCTTGGGGAAGAAATAGAGCACCAAACTGCGCCCGGCGAAATCTTTCAGCGAGGTCTTCTTGTTAGAATCGGAGAGCAGCGAGAAATCCGGAGCCTTTTCGCCAACATTCAACATGAGTTCACTCCTCTCCCGGAAGTGGCCGAAGGAAAGGATTCAGAAAGTGGACTCCTTCCAGCCGGGTGCCATGCGAAAAGTCTTCGCTTAAGATCGTTGGAACTCGGTAAGCCTTTGCAGTAGCCCAGAGCTGGGCGTCATAGTAGGCCAACTGGTGTTCAGCGGTGGCGCGCGCCGATTCCAAGATGATCTCGGGCGTTAGAATCACCACATTCCACGAACGGACATACTCGTGCAAATGCTGTCGGCCCTCCTCCAGCGATACAGGCGCCGGAATCTTACGCGTTACGGTCCTGAAGAACTCGCCTAGAACTTGGGTGCTCAGCACGCCGGAATTGAGTCTCACGAGACGGTCGAGCACATCGAGGGCCCTCCGCTGCTTTATGTGCTCGGATCGATCGTAGGCATAGACCAGCACATTGGTATCAACAAGAAAGCGATCACCGCTCGTCATACAAATCTTCTCGCTTCCAGGTGCGACCGCCGGGAACAGGTCCCTTCTGAATCAGAGACTCGATAAAAGCCTTCTCGCGCTCCCACGCCGCACGATCCAAAGGCGGCTCGTCGAGCACGCGCTTGATCCCCTCTCGGATCAAGTCACTCTCAGAGCGGCGCTGGCGACGCGACAAAGCCCGCAAGCGTCGATCCTGATCCACGTCCAGGTAGATCTGTTTTCGTTTCATGCGCGCCATAGCTTACGCCCCATACATCACATTATACATCGCACGCCTGTCACGGTGCCCCCAACTCCCTTTTCAAAACCTCCTGCACCACCTGCGCGTTCGCCTGGCCCCGCGTGGCTTTCATCACCTGGCCCACGAACCAGCCGAGCGTCGCGGTCTTGCCGCTGCGATACTGCTCCACCTGCCTGGGATTGGCGGCGATCACCTCGCGCGCGGCCTGCGCGATCTTTTCGGGATCGCTGATTTGCGCCAGACCCCCTTCCGCGATGATTGCCGGCGCCGTCTTGCCACTCGCGACCATCTCGCCGAGCACGTCTTTGCCGATTTTGCCCGTGATCGTTCCCTTGGTGATCAGCGTGATCAGCTCCGCGAGATTCGCGGCGGGTACGGGAAAATCCGCAAAGGCCTTGCCGTGCTGCTCGAGCGCGAACGGCAGATCGTTCAGGATCCAGTTGGCGGCGGCTTTGGGCTCGCCGCAGAGCCTCGCCGTTTCTTCGAAGTAGGCAGCCTGCGCGCGGGAGGTGGCGAGCAGCGCCGCGTCCTGTTTGGGCAGACGATACTCGCGGACGAATCGATCTTCTTTCGGTTGCGGCAGCTCGGGAAGGGCTCGACGCACTTCTTCGAGCCAGGCGTCCGGCACCACCAGCGGCGTCAGATCGGGCTCGGGGAAGTAACGGTAATCGTGCGCGTGCTCTTTACTGCGCATGCCGTAAGTGCGCTGCTCGCGACTGTCCCAGAGGCGCGTCTCCTGCTGGACGTGACCGCCGCGTTCCACGATCTCGATCTGGCGGTCGATCTCGTAAGCGAGCGCGCGCTGGATGAAGCGGAAGGAATTCACGTTCTTAACTTCGGTCTTGGTGCCGAACTTCTCCGTGCCGCGCGGCCGCACGCTGACGTTGGCGTCGCAGCGCAGGCTGCCCTCTTCCATGTTGCAGTCCGAGACCTCGAGATAGAGCATGACGGTCCTGAGCTGGGTCAGGTAAGCGTACGCTTCCTCGGGCGAGCGCAGATCGGGCTCGCTGACGATCTCGATCAGCGGCACGCCGGAGCGGTTGAGATCGATGTACGACTCGCGATCGGAATCGGGAAAGCCTTCGTGCAGCGACTTGCCTGCGTCCTCCTCGAGATGGACGCGCGTGACGCCGATCTGCTTGCGCAAGCCGTCAACCTCGATCTCGAGCCACCCATGCTCGGCAAGCGGCTGATCGTACTGCGAGATCTGATAGCCCTTCGGCAGGTCGGGATAGAAGTAGTTCTTGCGCGCGAACCGCGAAACCGGGTTCACGGTGCAGTTCAGGCCGAGCGCCGCCTTGATCGCCATCGTGACGGCGTCGCGATTCAGCACCGGCAGCGCGCCCGGCAATCCGAGGCAAACGGGACACGTGTTCGAGTTCGGCCGCGCGCCGAAACGCGTCGAGCAGGCGCAGAAGATCTTCGATTGCGTGAGCAACTGCACGTGCACTTCGAGCCCGATCACGGTCTCATACCGCGCGCGTGCTTCCGGCGAGATCAGCGTCTCAACTGGCATTCCGAATTCCCCAGCGCCGCAATGCGCAATCCGCAGCGAATTTCATTATAACGAGTGACGCGTGACGAGTGACGAGAGCGAACGAGGGAGCGACCGTTGCGCAACGCTACGGCGACTTCGAACTTCAGGAAGTGAACCTTCTTGCCATCAAGCCCTCAACCTATGTAAAGGTACGCTGAACCCACCGCCGGCTGGCTTTTGCCCACCAAAATCGCGTTTCTAAATGACTTAGCGAAGCGAAGCCGCGCAGCCTTGGCTTTCGGTGGGTTCGCTTCCTGCGAAAATCACGTCGGGAGGGGGCTGCTGCGTCTGATGATAACTCGCCTTCGCTTGCTCCGAACGTACTTCCCATATGAGCTGCAGGGCCTTGATCCATCGCGTGCTGCACATACGGTCTTCGCATGCTTCGAGTGTGCCATACAAATTTGGGACAATGGAGAAAAGTGAGAAAAGTGAGAAAATTGAGAAACTTTATTTTGCCTGTATTTTCAATGATTTGCCTACGGAACCAGCGCCGCGGCGCTTTGCCGCCGTTCAAAGAATCCGAAAGCCGGCGGCGGCGGCGATTTCTTCCCGCTCCCCGCCAGAGACCTTGACCGCGACGGAGTACTGCCCGGGTTCCAGTCCGCTTAAGGCGAACTGACGCAGCACCCGAGCTGTGCCTTGCGCCGTCGCGGACTTGATTGTCTCGCGACCCAGGGTACGCAGCAGCCGCGGGCCGGAGTGAAGTGAAATCTCAACGTTGAGCGGGGGAGTGTCTGGCTTTATTCCGGAGATTCCGAAGAAGAGCGTCAACTGGTCAGACGGAGTAAAGGCGTCGCGTTGCGGAAGAAACAGCCGAAAGTTGGGACCGCGAAGCGGATCGGATGGGTCCGGCGCACCTTGAGCGGGGATAATGGTGTCCGAAAGCAGCAGGCTGGAGATCTGCAACCCCGCGGCCGAAGGCGCGGGGACTTCCAGGGTGCGCTCGCCGAACGCCACAGTTCCGTCTTCAAATTGAGCGATGGCTTCAACGCGCAAGGGCGCCAGGGCCGGGACGACGAGCCGGGAATCGACGTCCATCGGTTTTCTCATGAACTCCGCCCGGTGCTTTTTGTCCAGGCTCAGTCTGATAAAACGCTGATATACGGAGAGCGGCGCCGAATCTCCCTGCTGAGCGACAAGGACCAGTGTGATATTCGACTGATAGAGATCCTTACTGCGCGTGAACTTGATCGAGTTTCCGGGGAAAGAGACCCTTACCGGAAGCACCGGTTTGCCATTGGGCGCGATCATTTCGGCAGCAGCAACCGACGCCGTAACCCGAGGCTTGAGGGCGCCGGTGCGGACGTTGTTGATGAGTTGGGCGGAGGCCGGCGTCATGAGAGCCTCCTGGCCCGGCGGGATGGCCCAGTATCCCTTGCGGTAGCGCAGCTGGCAGCCGGATCGCTTCATCTCCACCCGTATCCTGCGGAAGGAGCCGTCATAGTTTGTGATGTGGGGCTCGTAGACGAGCGTGTAGAAGTCGCGCAGGTCGGAGTCCACCAGCTTTAAGGCATGGTAGAGATCGTTCTGGTTCCGGACACCGAAGCCTCCGGTGGCGAGAGCCAACTGCCCCAGGTCATTCTGCAAGCTCTCATGGGCGATACGCTCAGCCCAGGCAAATTCCCCGTTGGGTCCCATCTGGGACGCCATGTAGAGTTCCTGATTGGAACTGAGACCCATCGCGCTATTCTCCGCTCCAAAGCCTGCCTGAAGACCGGCCGTATCGACGACGTAGAACGCGACGTTGGCCTGGTTGGCGGTCTCGATTACGGCGTCCATTTGCGCTTGTGCGTCCGGAGAATGGATGAATCCGCCGGAGATCAGCACCACATTCTTGCGGCCAGGCAGGCCGCTGTAGGCCTGGGCGATGGCGCGCAAGGCGACGAAGATTTCCTTGGCCTGAAAGGTACTTTGACTCCATAAAAAGTTCTGCAGAGACTGGATCTGCCGCAGAATTGCCGGGTCTTTGATCTTGGAGAGGTCAGGCATGGCGGCGGCGGCCTGGATTCCCAGGCCGCCGGAGATGAGGGTGTTGATTTCCTCCTGCGTCTCCTGTCGCTCTGCCGCTGTCAGACCTCCGCTGCTTGTCCGGCGAGTGATGCGCGCGAGGGCGCCGGTAGCGGCCCGGCGGTCGCGTGTGAAAGGCTGCGCCAAGTGCAGCGAGTGGTCCACGTAGTAAACCGCGACAAAATCGTCCGGGGCGAGAACGCGCTCGATGTACTGCACGGCCGCCTTCCGAACTGCCGGCAGATCAGAGGGCAGGGTGTCCGCCAGATCCACGACCAGGGTGACAAAATGCACTTCCGCGAGATCCACCGGCGCCCGGAGGCCCCGTACTGGGGCGTCGGTCGCCTGAGGATTTGTGGGAGCTGCGGCACCTGTGAGAGTAGAGACGGCGGGAGGAACGAAGGTGACGATCCTCTGCGGGATATCGTTGTCGAAGACCTCGAAATCGTCTCGGACCAGGCCGGGGACGTGTGATCCCTTCCGGTCGGTCACGATCACGTCAATCGAGACTGACGTCGCCTCGACTTTGATGGTCTCCTGTGTGCGATCCGCTATTCGCGGTTGTGCTTCGGAAAGCACCGTGGCGAGCAGCACGGATAAAGCGGCGCACCAGCCGGGGCGGGGTAAGAACGTGTTCGAGCGACGGGTTACATCTCTCAAACTTCGATCCCGTTCACAGTGTACGTCTGCCTCCGAGACCGCGCAAGCGGCAGCCCGACGGCGGTATGCACAGTGGCTCAGCCAGTCTGGATTCTGAATCCGCACACCGGAACCGGTAACAAGCGGCCAAGATGGCTGCGCTCCCCAGCGCGATCCAGGAAACAACGGTTTCCAAAAGACGCCGGTTCGGGAGAGAATCACGGTGACAGAAGACACGACCTGTGTTTCGCCGGTCTCCGAAACGAGGAGGAGAGGAATGGCGATGAAATCAGGACCTGCAATGCTCGCAGTTGCCACCGCTGCGCTCTCAATCGGGCTGGCAGCGGCCGGGCTCGCCCAGGCGCCGACGCCGTTGCCGGTGCGCGGGCTCTATCTGGGCGCGCCGAAGCCCGACGAAGTGCCGCTGGTGGTCAACTTCATTCGCGAGGCGCTTCCCAAAGAAGGCGTCAACACGCTGGTGATGGAATTCGACTACCGGTATCAGTACACCAGCCACCCTGAGGTAGTGGACGCCGACGCGCTCTCGAAGGACGACGTGAAGCAGATTGTGGCGGCGTGCCGTGCGGCGAACGTGCGGTTGATTCCGCTGATCAACCTGCTTGGTCACCAGTCCTGGGCGGCGCAGACGTTCGGACTACTGCGCGCGCATCCGGAGTTCGACGAGACGCCGAAGAAGTATCCGAACAACCAGGGCATCTACTGCCGCAGTTATTGCCCGCTGAACCCCGACGTGCACAGGGTGGTGTTCGATCTCATCGACGAACTGGCTGCCGTCTGCGAGGCCGACGCCGTGCACGTGGGCATGGACGAGGTCTTCATTTTGGCTGATCCGGACTGCCCGCGCTGCGGCACGCGCAATCGGGCCGAATTGTTCGCGCAGGAGGTGCGCACGCTGCACGATCACCTCGTTGGGACGCATCGCGAGATGTGGATGTGGGGCGATCGCCTGCTTGATGGCGCGGTGACGGGCGTCGGCGAGTGGGAGGGCAGCGAGAACGGGACGGCGTGGGCCATCAACATGATCCCGCGCGACATCGTGATCTGCGACTGGCATTATGAGTCGGCACCGCCGACGGCCGCCTTCTTCGCTGTGCAGGGATTCCGCGTGGTGTACGCTCCGTGGAACAAGCCGGACGTGGCCCTGGCCGAATTGGGCCAGATTCGCTCCGTGCGCGCCCATCCCGACGCCGTAACAGCCCCGCGCATGCTCGGCGTGCTGCAGACGACCTGGGGCAGCCCGAGCGACTTCATCAGGGCATATAAGGGCGACACGTCAGTGAAGGGCTCGATCGCCCAGGCGGCGGCGACGTTCAAGGCGTTGCTTGCAGAGATCAGGTCATTGAGTGATTGAGCCATTGAGTCATTTATTCCCTCAAGTATTCGATGGCCCAATGGCTCAGGGAGCCGATGAGCCAAAGGCTCATTCACCCGATCACCCGATGCTCTTGGCCCACTCGTCTCCCTCACGCACCAGATCGTCGAGCGCGGCCTGAACCTCGGCGAGTTTGCGGGCCTGCTCAGCGTCGTCGGCGTCTTTGGACACATTAATCGGTGGCGCGATGAAGGTGGCGATGCGGCTGAAAGGGCGCGGGATCTCGGTGCGGTCCCAGCTCTTGGTGAACACCCAGGCGCGCGCCGGCCGGATGTGAAAGCACAGGATGGGCGCGCCAGTGGCCTTGGCAAGCATCACCGCGCCCGGCTTGGCGACGTGACGCGGACCGCGCGGTCCGTCGATGGTAAACGCGGTGTCGCGCCCGCGCCGAATCGCCCGGACCATGCCGACCAGCGCCTGGGCCGCGCCACGGCTGGCCGATCCGCGGGCGATCTGGTAACCGTGCTTGCCGATCACGCGAGCCGTCAGGCGGGCGTCAAAGTTGTAGCCGCTCATCACCACGATTCCGCGCCGGCGCCAAAACCAGGTGGCGGCAAAAATTTCGCTGTGCCAGAAGGTGTAGACCAGCGCTTTTTCTGTCGCGCGCGCAGCTTCCCAATTCTCGCGTCCGTGGATCTGCCAGCGCAGGCTGGTGCCGACCAGCCGAACCACCCAGGCCGCGAGTCCGCCCAGAAACCAGACGAGGAATCGTTGCCAGCGAGATAGCTCTTTTAGCGGGTGATCGGGCGATCGGGCGATCGGGCGATCAGGCGATTCAGGGATTGAATGATTGGGTGATTGAGCCATTGAGCGATTGACTCATTGGCCCATTGACTCAATGAGCCGTTGAGGGAGAGTGCTTCTGGCTTCTGGCTTCTGACCGTTTACTGCCGACCGACCCCTGTCAACTGTCGACTGTCAACCCCTTCTCACATTCCCTCATAGTGCGGCCCGCCCCCGCCTTCGGGACACACCCAGGTGATGATCTGATACGGATCGGCGATGTCGCAGGTCTTGCAGTGCACGCAGTTCGAAGGATTCAGCTTCAGGTGCTTGCCCGAGCCATCGGCGTTCTCTTCCATTTCGTAGACTTGCGCCGGGCAAAAGTACTGGCAAGGATTGCCGTACTCCTTCACGCAGCGGCCGTTGCAGATGTCGAAATCGGCGATGCGCAGGTGCGACGGCTGATCCTCCTCGTGGTGCGTCGCGGAGTGATAGACGTCCTTGAGCTTGTCGAACGTCAATTTGCCGTCGGGCCGGGCGCGTTCCAGCGAACGACCGTTGATTTCCGCCAGATTTTTCATGTGCTCGTAATCGGCGTGGCTCGGATACCGCGCGTGCAGGCCGCGGCCGCCGGTGACGAACTGCAGCGCGCCGTGAATCATGCCGGGGAAGAATCCGTGCTCGAAGCCCTGGTGATAATTGCGGACCTTCCACATCTCTTCGTGGACCCAGCTCGAGCGCCATTTCCGGTCGAATCGTGCGAGTTCGCTGGACGAGGCGTGGCCGGCCGCGAGCGCTTCGAAGATCGCTTCGGCCGCGAGCATTCCGGTCTTCATGGCCAGATGAATGCCCTTCAGGCGCTGTGAATTGAGGAAGCCGGCGGAGTCGCCGACGATCAGGGCGCCGTCCATCACCGTGTTGGGAATGGCGAAATAGCCGCCCTCGGGCACGGTCTTGGCCCCGTAGCGCACCATCTGGCCGCCCTCGAGCAGGGCGCGCACCCAGGGATGCGTCTTCCAGAGCTGGAAGGCGTTGTGACCGTCGAAGCGCGGGTCGTCGGCATCGAGTCCGGATACAAGGCCGAGCGACAGGCGCGTGTCCGACATCGCGTAGATGAAGGCACCGCCGAATTGCTTCGGCGTCAGCGGCCAGCCGGCGGTATGCACGACCTGGCCCTTCGGCAGGCGGCCCGCGGGGACGTCCCACAACTCCTTCACCCCGATTCCGTAAGCCTGCGGATTGCATCCGGCGTCGAGCTTCAACTTCTGCACCAGTTGCTTGGTAAGCGATCCACGCGGGCCTTCGGCGAAGACCGTGACCTTGGCGCGCAGATCGTAGCCCGGCTGATAGTTCGACTTCGGCTTGCCGTTCTTGTCGATGCCCTTGTCGTCGGTGCGCACGCCCGCCACGCGATCGCCTTCGTAGAGCACCTCCATGCCCGAGAAGCCGGGAAACAGGTTGATGCCCGTGGGCTCCACCTGGGTTCCGAGCCACTTCACGAAACGATTCAGCGAGATGATGTAATTGCCGCGATTGTGGAAGAAGGGCGGATTGACGGGCGCCTTGAACTGTCCGCTGCGCGTGAAGTAGTAGACGGAGTCGCCGGTGACGGGCGCATCAAGGGGCGCGTTCCGGGCCTCGAAATCGGGCAGCAGTTCGCGCAAGGCCCGGGGATCGAGTACGGCGCCGGAAAGCGAGTGAGCGCCGATCTCCTCCGCCTTCTCCAGCAGGTAAATGTTCTCGGCCAGGAGCGGCGAACCACCTGTATTCTGGCGGGCGTGGATGAGCTGGCTGAGACGCAGGGCGCAACTGAGGCCGGCCGGGCCGGCGCCCACGATCAGCACGTCGGTTTCGAGGGTTTCGCGTTCCGGCATGTCGCCAAGGTCGACAGTCAAGAGTCGAGATCGAAGAGCCTACTTCGGTAGTCCAGCCATTTGCTGCTGGACCTGCTGTGCCAGGTAGGGGTCGGAGCCGAATTCCTTCTGCACCTGCTCGTAAATGACGCGCGCCTGGGCCGGCTTGGTGCTGCGGTAGACGTTGGCTTCGGCCAGAAGGGCCGCGGCCCGGGGGACCGTTGAGGTGGGGTGCTCGGCCAGCCGCTGGTAAATCCTGACGGCTTCGTCCGCCCTGCCGGTCCTGGTCAACTCGCCGGCCAGGGCCTCGTCCGCGAGCGCCGCCACGTTCGGGTTGTTCGATTTGCCCGCGGCCTGGAGAGTGCTCACCGCCGCCGTGTCGTTGCCGAGCGCCGCCTGGCACAACCCGATGTGGTAGCGCGCAAAATCCGCCGCCTCCTCGCGCGGGTACTTGGCCACCACTTCGGTGAACTGCTTCAAGGCCGCCTGATATTTCTGCTGGTCGGTGCTGAACTCGGGGGCTCCCGGCTGAGGCGTGTTGGCGTCGGGGTTGAACAGGTTGGTGGCCGGGGCCGGGCCCACGTCCGCCTGATAGGTCTTCAGAGCCAGCCCGAGCGCCGCGTTGGCGGCTCCTTGCTGCCGCGAAGAGTACATGTGCCAGCCCACGACAGCGGCGATGACGATCAGCGCGGCCAGCACGCCGGCCACGATTTCGCTGGCGTGTTGCCTGGCGAATTCCTCCGCTGCCTCGACGGTCGAGACAAATTCGTCTTCCTTCAGTTCGTGACGGCTCAGGCGTGCCACAATTCTTCTCCTGCTGATGACCTGCTCGATGTCCGATCCAGGGTCCGATTCGGGGTCCGATCCGGGCTGATGATTCATTCTAGCCGAATGCCCCGGAAAAGTCGAAGTGGACGCGGCGGGCGTAGTGTCTCAGCTTGTGGTGCAGGCTTCCCAGCCTGCATTTGGCACCCCGCAGGCAGGACGCCTGCACCACAAACTGCGTGGCGGAAGCCGATTTCACGGCGTCCCGCCGGCAGCCAGCCTCCGTGTCCCCGCCGAACCACCGCGTCGATACCGGTTCAGGAATTTCCACTTCCGTTCGAATAGTCTCTCCAGCCGCTCCTGGTTGAGCAGCGACATCCTCGGTTTTTGGTCGAGTTCCAGCGCTGCCTCCGTGCGTGCTATTTTGAGCTCGGCGCGAGCGAGCAGGTAGCGAGCCTCGTGCTCCTTAAACCAGTCGATTTCGTTGGCGATCAACTTGTGAAATTCGGCCCGATAGAAGCCTGGCGGTCTGTCTTCCAGGGTGTCAGCTGCACCGGCACGGGCCAGCTCCGAATCGCCGGCGCGGGCTGGCTGGGAACCGCCGGTGCCGGCGTTCTCCGTCTCTTGACTGGAAGCCTTATCCGAAAGCTCCAGGGCGGCGTGCTGCTCCTTGAGACAGATCTCGTAAGCGGTGATCAGCTTCAAGCCGCGATTGCCAGGCTGATGTCCGTAAAGGCACTTCAGGAAAGCGGGTCCCTCGTCCTGGAATCCCTCCTGTTGCACCTCTTCGTCGATTTGCTGCAGAAAACCGATGACTTGCTCGAATTTGACCGGCGAGTCGTGCAGCCAAACCAGACCCAGCTTGCCCGCCACGTAGGGTTCGAGTTCATGTAGTTTTCCGGCTTCCTGGCGGGCGTCCTTTTCGTCATCCTGCACCAGGCGATCGCGGCGGCGCTCCGCCCGCGCGGCTGTCTCCGCCAGAATCAACCGGCGCAGGTGCCAGTGGATCTCCGCCATGTCGGTCACGAGGATCTCCTCGACATGAAGCCGCCGCCACGCGCGTGCCGTCCAGCATTGTGGTGGGCGATGTAGCGGCGACTCTACGTCGCCATGACTTCAGCGTTCTCAATTCGCGGTGGCGGTACCTGATTAGACTGAAGTCAACTGGCGGGCTGTTTCAGCCGTTTTGCAACCACCACCGCCGGCACCTCCTTCGCAAGGAGGGGAGCCGCCCTCCTCGTTGAGGAGGGGGTTAGGGGGTGGTGGTCGCGACAACAGGCCTAATGCCGAGCCAACCAATCGAACGGATCAACCCACCAGTCACGAATCAGAGAGCTTGACACCGCTTCCTACAACGGCTAGGATTTGGGTTCGTCGTCAAGACGAGCGCTTAGTTCACGCTCCCATCGCTCCGGTGCTTCGGCGCTCCTTCTCATCGCAGCCAGCCAGCTCGCGGACAAGCGGCGAACCTACCATGGCCGAGGTCATGTCTATCGGCAGTGCATTTCGTCAGCGCCGCATCCTGAACAGAAGGGAGCGCGCGTATGCGGCGGAGTCGACCGCCGTGGTACGCTTTGCCGAATTTCAGGCCGACCTGCAGACCGGCGAGTTGTTCCGCGGCAAGCAGAAGATCCGGCTCCAGGAAAAACCCTTTCAGATTCTGCGGGCGCTGATCGAGTGTCCGGGCCAGATGGTGAGCAATGAGGAGCTCCGGCGCCGGCTCTGGTCGAACAACGTTTTTGTGGATTTCGACCGCGGCCTCAAGACGGCCATCAGCAAACTTCGCCGGGCGCTGGGCGACTCGGCGGCGCACCCGCGCCTCGTGGAGACGCTGCCGCGACGGGGATACCGGTTCGTGGCGCCGCTGGCGATGCCGCGCGAGTTCCACAGCGCGGCCGTCGCCCCCCGGCCCGACCGGATCAAGCTGGCGGTGCTGCCGTTCGACACGCTGAGCGCCGCCCCCGGACTTGACTACTTCAGCGATGGCATGACCCAGGAAATCATCTTCCATCTGGCGCGCCTGCACCCGCGCCGTTTGGGCGTGATCGCCCGGACGTCGGCCATGCGCTACAAGCACGCGGGCAAGACGGTGGAGCAGATCGGCCGCGAACTGGGCGTGGACCATGTTCTCGAGGGCAGCGTGCGGCGAGAGGCGAAGCGGGTGCGGATTACGGTGCAGCTCATCCAGGTCGGTGATCAGACTCCTCTCTGGCTGGAGATGTACGACGAGGAATTCCGCGACCTCTTGGCGCTGCAGACTCACGTTGCCGGGTCGATCGCCCGGGAAATCAAGTCCAATCTCACGCTGCCCGATTGACGGCTGCGGCGCGCGGCTTGCCGGCCAAAAAATAAAACGGGGCGAACTGTGGACCAGTCCGCCCCGCTTTCGAAACGCGCTTTTTTCTGCCAGCTCTCCAGCGCCTTACACGCTCAGCCTTTGAGCCGCCGCCTGACGTAGAAGGCGAGGCCGCAGAGGCCCGATCCCAAGAGGAAGAGAGCGCTCGGCTCCGGTACCGGAGGTCCGCCCGGGCCGGGGCTCACGATCAGATTCCCACTGCCTACCAGACCGCTGAGTCCGCCCATGCATCCGTCGAAAAAGCCGGCCGAGCAGACCAGGATGGCGGTCAGACTGCCGGTGACGTTACTGTTGTTGAATCCGAAGTAGGACGCGACGCCGGTGCCCAGAGTGCCACTCACATCAACTCCGGTGAAGTCGAAATTCCCGGCGCCCGTGTAGGCAACCTCACCACCGAGGAACTCCCCGGAAAAGAGAGTCGTTCCGCAACCGCTGCAACCCGGAATGGTGCCCGTGATGGTGATGGTTTCGGGATTGCTGGGGCCGAAGGTGTAGGGGTCCGTCAGGGTTCCCGTGCCACCCGTGCCGGGCCCAGAAGTGAACGAAAAGAGAACGGTCCCGGTGAGCGGGGTGCTGCTGCCACCTACCAGTCCCGCGCTTGCCGTGTCCGCACTGGCTGAGAGCGTAGTGCTGCCGCCGGCCCACGACCATGTGGAACTGCTGTCGTTGCCGGTGAAGCCGAAGTCGATGGAGCCGGCAAACGCCGCCCCAGCAAGAAAGAGCACAGTCATCACCAGCATGAACGGTATCAACTTCTTCCTGTACATCTTGCTTCCTCCATTCCTTGCATCCTTCCAGGTTGATCCTTCCCGGACAGCGTGGCTGCCGGCCCTCACTTCCGGCTGCTACCTCAACCCCAAGGCCGTAACCGACCCTCCTAATCTAGGCGCACGACAAAAGCCAGACAATCAGGTTCGTTCCCTAAAGCCTGTCAAAAATTCCCTTAGAGTGCGATAACCGCCGCGCTGACTTGCCGGTACCGGCGCCAAGGATTCAGGTCCGGATACGCAGCCGACAGGTTTCGTCCCGCTGAGCCCACCACATGCTCTACGGTTCCACGAGGTGGTTGCGAATTGCGAATCGGGTGAGATCCGGCAGCGAGTGGACGTCGATCTTGCGCATGATGTTTGTGCGATGAGTCTCGGCGGTCTTTACCGAGATATTGAGGCGGGTCGCAATGTCCTTGTTGACGTGGCCCTCGGCCAGCAACTGGATGATCTCCCTCTCTCGCGCGGTGAGGCGTGGAAGGATGGGGGGGTGTCCGTTGCTTCCCGGCTCACCATTGCTCCGCTTCGCCATCTGCGGACTGAGAAAGAATCGATGCTTGTGAACAGACTCTACCGCCGCAATCAGGTCGCGCCCGAGATCGGACTTGAGCAGGTAGCCCCGTGCTCCGGAGACTTCGGCTTCGCGTACAAGCTGCTCGGAGTCGTGCGCGGTCAGGATGAGGACTTCAGTGGCCGGAAGAGCCTCCCGGATGCGGCGCGTGGCCTCGAAGCCATTGAGGTCGGGCATTCCCACGTCGAGAACGGCAATGTCGGGTTTCAGCTCAAGCGCGAGCTCGACGGCCTGGGTACCATTGGCGGCCTCAGCGACGACACTCCAGCCGGGCTCCCCCTCCAGCATGTCGCGCAAACCTGTGCGAAGGATGTCATGATCGTCGGCAACTAGAAGACGGATGCTTGGCATTGGCCTCACTCGCGCAGATTGATCATGACAAGAGCCGTTGCGCAGCCGGCCGCAAACATGTTTGAAAGAGACCTGGCGGAATTCCGCGGGGGCGGCAACAAGTCCCGTGGCCTCATCACCAAGTCGTCATAAGCAAGGTTTCCGCCAAAAGACCTAATTTCGAGAACACGCTCGAGGGCGGAGAACCAAACGGAGTGCAACGCCTTACATAACAATCGCCTGCGCTCGACAACGGACGTGAGCGTTCGCCCGCCAGCGGCGACGCCGTCCTAGGTTGTAAGCCTGTTTAGCGTGCAAAAGTTACCTTAGGGTGCGCGACAAATGCCAAACGCCGGGTCGGCCGGAGAAGGCCGGGAGCGATGGTTTTCGGACTTCATTCAGGCCCGCCGGGGAGCTGGCATGGCAAAAGGATTTGCCACCTTTTCGCTCCGGAAGAAAGTCAAAGCATGGGTCAAAAGGCAACTCTGCGAGCGTATCGAGGGCGCCGCGGATGTGTGCCTGTTCCGCGACTCCGACGGTTCGCGCGCCCCTGTGATTTGCAGGCATTGATGATGAAGCTCGAGCGGGCCACCACCGGGAAAGGGAAAGATCATGTTCAAGACCTGTGCAGACTCCATCCAGAAGCCGATCTGCGGAGCGATCGCGCTGCTGGCCATGGCTACCGCTTTGGCGGCGCAGTCTGGCGCGCCCGCCGAGCACAACCGCGCGCAGCTGGCGCAGACGTATCTGCAGCTGCCCCTCAGCTTCGAGCCGAATCAAGGACAGACGGAGGCGCGCGTGAAGTTCACGGCGCACGGTCCGGGATACACGCTCTTTCTCACCGGAGACCAGGCTGTCCTTCGCCTCAACAACGCTCAGGCGAACGCACCGCGGGGCGAATATCGCGGCCGAAGTGACGTGCTAAGGATGCGCTTCGTGGGCGCCAGCGGTGAAGCCGCTGTCTCCGGGCTCGACGAGTTGCCCGGCAAAAGTAATTTCTTCCTCGGCAGCGATCCCCGGCAGTGGCGGACCGAGGTGCCGAACTACCGGAAAGTGAGCGATGAGGACCTCTACCAGGGCGTCGATCTCGTTTACTATGGCAACCAACGGCAGCTGGAATACGATTTCGTGCTTGCCCCGGGAGCCGATCCCAGCCTCATCGGATTCAAGCTGGATCGAATGACCACAGGCCGCCGCGGCCGGGGCGCAGAATGGATTGAACTCGGCTCCTCCCGCCGGCAGGGCGCGCTTCGCATCAACCCGGATGGCGATCTGATCGTGCCCCTCGACGGACG
Source organism: Terriglobia bacterium (assembly GCA_035946575.1). Lineage (GTDB taxonomy): Bacteria > Acidobacteriota > Terriglobia > UBA7540 > UBA7540 > Gp13-AA77. The sequence goes on from DASYZG010000072.1 coordinate 54,317, forward strand.
CGAGGCCGTGCTTCGCAAGCCGGTGGCCTACCAGAATGGGCCCACCCGGCGCCTGGTGGACGCTCGGTACGTTCTTCGGCCGCATCGTCGCATCGGATTCCAGCTCGGGTCCTATGACCGGCGGCGGCCCCTGGTGATCGATCCCGTGCTCACCTACTCGACTTTTCTCGGCGGCAGCGGCAACGATTTTGGCGTGTCCATCGCCGTGGATTCATCGGGGAACGCCTACGTTGCCGGCGGAACCACATCGAGCAACTTTCCCGCGGTCTCCGCAGCCCAATCTACCTACGGCGGTGCCGGCTCGGGGACATGCGCTACCTTCGCCTTTGAGTGCGGCGACGCCTTCGTCAGCAAGATCAATGCCTCAGGGTCAACTTTGCTTTACTCCACCTACCTGGGCGGATCGGGAAATGACACGGCATTTGGAATCGCCCTTGACTCGAGCGGTGACGCTTATGTGGCCGGCGAGACCTACTCGACGAACTTTCCCACCACGTCTTCGGCCTATCAGAAGATCCTGGGCGGCACTTCGGGCGCTTTTGTAACGAAGCTCAGCTCGAGCGGTTCGTCCCTGACCTACTCAACCTATCTTTCGGGCAACACCCAGGACATCGCCGCCGGCATCGCGGTGGATTCCTCCGGGAATGCTTATGTGGCCGGCCGGACCCGCTCCACCAATTTCCCGGTAACCTTGGGAGACTTTCAGCACAGTTTGGCAGGCGGGCTCGACGGCTTTGTCACGAAATTGAATTCCACCGGTTCCGCACTCAGCTATTCCACGTACCTCGGCGGCACGCTGGATGATGCCCTCAACGGCATCGCCATCGATTCCTCCGGGAATGCCTACGTTTCGGGCCAAACGCTTTCAACCGATTTCCCGATCATGAATGCGTACCAAAGCGCCTCCGGCGGCGGCAGCGCCGCGGCCTGCGGAGCCGTGGTGTGCGGTGATGCCATCCTGGCCAAGCTCAACCCTTCCGGATCGGCGCTGCTGTACTCCACGTACCTGGGCGGCTCCGGCGAAGATACCGGACTGGGACTCGCAGTCGATGCGAGCGGCAACGCTTACATGGTGGGCGGGACGACGTCCACCGACTTCCCGGTTACCTACAATGCCCCGCAATCGACCTACGGCGGGGGATCCAGCGCGTGTGCCATCGTCGGCCTGGCCTGCGGCGACGCGTTTGTTGTCAAGGTGAATACGCTGGCCTCCGGCGCTGCGTCCCTGGTCTCCTCGACTTACTTCGGCGGCGGCGGCGACGATCTGGCCTGGGGCGTGGCGCTCGATTCCGCGGGCCATATCCACGTGTCGGGGGGCACCGATTCCGAGGATTTCCTCGTCACCGGCGACGCGCTCCAGAGCGCCTATGGCGGCGGCACTGCGTCCTGCACCGTCAACAAGTTTTGCGGCGACGCTTTTGTTCTTACGCTGACCAATGCCGGCTCCGCCGTCATGTACTCGAGCTATCTCGGGGGCAGCGGCGATGAATTCGGCACCGGGCTCGCGGTCTCCTCGTCGGGCGCCGCCTACCTGACCGGCGGGACGCTCTCGACGAATTTCCCAGCGACCACCGGAGCCTACAACACGTCCTGCAGTTCCTGCGGTTCGGGTGCCTCGGACGCCTTTGTCTCCGTGATCGGCGGCACCAATGTTCTGCCGCTCGCGGAGGCTCCCACGCTGAACGTGGACTTCGACGGCGACGGCCTTGCCGACTTCGCAATCTGGCGCCCCGGCACGGATACCTGGTGGCTTGACTCCGGCGCCGGCATCCAGAGCCAGATCTACGGGCTCAGCGGCGACGTTCCCGTGGCCGCCGATTTCGACGGCGACGGCAAAAGCGACATCGGGCTGTGGCGGCCGTCGAACGGCACCTGGTACTACATCAGCAGCCAGACGGGCTCAGCGGCGGTCCCGGTGCAGTGGGGCCTGCCCGGTGACATTCCGGTGCCGGCGAACTATGATGGCGATGGCAAAGCCGACTTCGCGGTCTGGCGGCCCTCGAATGGCACCTGGTACTATCTCTCCGGCGCCACCGCCACTCGCGTGCAGCATACCGTGCAGTGGGGCCTGCCCGGCGACGTTCCAGTGCCCGGAGACTATGACGGTGATGGCAAGGCCGACTTCGCCGTGTGGCGCCCCTCGACGGGCACGTGGTACTACGTCGCCAGCAGCACCGGACAAAGGTTTTCTTACCAATGGGGAGCTCCCGGTGATATCCCGGTTCCCGGTGACTACGACGGCGACGGCAAAACTGACTTTGCGGTCTGGCGACCATCCACCGGCACGTGGTATATCGTCAAGAGCAGCACCGGCACGACCGCCAGCCAGCAGTGGGGGATCTCCGGCGACATTCCTGTGGCCGGCGACTACAACGGTGACGGCAAGAACGACTACGCCGTCTGGCGGCCTTCAAACGGCACCTGGTACTTCGATTACACCAGCGGCGGAACCAGCTCCCGGCAATGGGGAGAAGCAGGCGACATCCCCGCCACGTACCTGGGATCGATGATTCGCCGCGACAAACACATCGCAAATTTCGACGGCGACCGCAAGACCGATCTCGCGGTCTGGCGGCCCTCGAACGGCACCTGGTATGTGATCTCCAGTATGACCGGCATGGGCGCGCACCAGCAGTGGGGTATGAGCGGCGACGTTCCCGCGCCCGGCGATTACGATGGCGACAGCAAGACCGATTACGCCGTCTGGCGGCCCTCGACCGGTACCTGGTATGTGATCTTCAGCAGCACCGGCACGAGCGCGTCCGAGCAGTGGGGCACGAACGGCGATGTTGCAGTGCCCGGCGACTACGATGGCGACGGCAAAACCGACTATGCCGTCTGGCGGCCCTCGACCGGCACCTGGTATGTGATGTTCAGCAGCACCGGGACGAGCGCGTCGCGCCAGTGGGGCGCGACCGGCGACATACCGGTACCCGGCGACTATGACGGCGACGGCAAGACTGACTACGCCGTCTGGCGGCCCTCGAATGGCACCTGGTACGTGATCTTCAGCAGCACCGGCACGAGCACGAACCAGCAGTGGGGCACGAAAGGTGACGTTCCGGTGCCCGGCGACTACGATGGTGACACCAAGACTGACTTCACCGTGTTCCGGCCCTCGACCGGCACCTGGTACACGTTGCAGTCAAGCAACGGGCAAGGGGTCAGGACCGCCTTGGGTGTCAGCACGGATATCCCCGTTGCCAGGGACTATGATGGCGACGAAAAAACCGATGTCGCCGTGTGGCGGCCGTCGAATGGTACCTGGTACATCCTGCAATCAAGTGACGGTAAGGAGGTCACTACGCCCTGGGGTGCATCGACCGATATTCCGGTAAATCGGCCTGCAGGTAGGCAGTAGAAACATGATCGGCGGCGGGGGCGTCTCGCCCCCGGCGCGCCGATTACACACCGCGACCTTCCTAACCGTTCCGCCGCAGGTCGGAGCGTTCTTCAGCATCACCCTTCGTACTCACCCTTCATCCTTCACCCGCGATGCCTCGCCCTTCATAATTCATACTGACCCTTCAGGTTTTCCCCCGCCGATGGCTTCGATTTCGCGCCGCGCCCGGTCGAGAATGTCGCGAATCCTGATAGCCTCCTCGGCGTTGCCGCCGGTCCGCTTCACTGCCCGCAGCGCGGCTTTCAGAACCATGGCAGCGGTGGTGGCCACCATGGATCCTTCCGGCCCGCAGCCGGGCGCCCACACACCCCACTCTTTGGTGCGGTTCCAGATCTGGTCCACGCGATCCTTCTCCCGCCCGAGTTCCGAGCGGCCCCCGTCCGTGAGCGTGTAGACGCGTTTGCCGTCCTCGGTCGCGGACGTCACCAGGCCTTCGTCTTCGAGTTGCTGGAGATTCGGATAAACGGCGCCCGCGCTCGCGCGGTAAAGTCCTCCGGAGCGCTCCTCCATCTCCTTGATGAGCTGGTATCCGTGTTTCGGCCCGCTCTCAAGGAGCGAGAGAATCGCCAGCCGCACTTCCCCCGTGTCGAAGAATCTCGACCCGCGCCCCCACGGTCCCATCCCCGACCACTCACCGCCCCACCACCTGCCTCGACGCATAAAGCCCTCCTCGCGCATTCCGTGCCACCGCCCGAAGCGCGCTCTCATTCCAGCTCTGCAGCCTTCGCTATGCATTTTACAACCTCCCTTTCGAGATAGTTCTCAAGCTACTTATTAAGATATATCGTAAGATACTACGTGAGTCAATAGTTTTTCTGACTTCCACGGCACTTCTTGGTTGTCCCTCCCCTCTCAGCGGCGAGAACGAGTTTTCCACAGGATAAGCTACTGAAAATAAAGCTAAAAAATATTTGTCCCACTTTTCTCACTTTTCTCCCTTTTCCCAAATTGGTGTGGGATGCTCTCCGCGTATGCGCACACGTAAAGGAAATCGATCCTCCCGGTCAGCGGTGGCCGGATCGGCCCGGCGCCCGAAGCGCGCTACACGGGCCAATCACATACTCACAGATCAGACGGATCGCTTGTACGAGGAAGCCCGTCTCGACCCGCGCTCCGACGCCGGTTGTATGGTCCGCGCCTTTGTCCTCAGTGGAATCCGGGCGGGCGAGACGCGTCCTTACGACGAAGGCGCTTCGAGCGTGGAAATGAGCCGCGAGCGCGAGCGCCAGGCTCGTGCCAGCCGGCATTCCGGCGAGGTCTATAAGGCCGAGGCCCGGCGTGCCAGGGCACGGGCGGACAAACTCGAGCAACAGATCCTCGAGCAGAACGAAATGCTTGACGAGATCGCCGAGGCGGCCCGCAGGCATGAGATGGGCGAAGACATGGATCCGAACTGGATCTACGAGCGGATTGCCACGGTCGTAGGACTGAGAGACCCGGCCAAACCCATAGGCCCGCAGCAACCACGGGTTCACGAGCCGTCTGATGATCGCCCGACGGGGCCACAGGATGATTGAGCGATCGAGTAAGTCAAGGGCTCAATGACCCAAGGGCTCAAATGACCCCATAGCTCAATGGGTCAATCACTCCATATCGCGAGGTACTTATGTCAACTGAAATCGAGATTCAATCGCCCGTGAATTCCCCCGAGGTCTCGCCGCCTGATTCGCTGGCGGCGCCACGCCCGGAGGCGGACCCGGCCGGCCATGCGACCTCCGAACTTGCCGGCGGTGAATCGAAAGCCGTCCTGCGCAAGATCTCACCGCGCAAGCTCGAGTCGAATCGCGCCAACGCGCGAAAGTCCACGGGGCCGCGCACCGAACGCGGGAAAAAGCGCGCCCGTCTGAACGGCTTCATGCGGCGGCGCTCCGTGCGCCTGCTCGGACTCGCCGAAGCGCGGACGCTGCGCCAGGAACCGGGCGCGGCCGAACAGCTCTACGCGGAGCTGATCGCGCCTTATCAACCCGCGCCGGCCATTCTGGCCATGCACTTCCAGGACCTGGCGCGCCTGCACCTGGAGCTGGAGGCGTGGGAACGCATCCGCGACGCCCAGCTCGAGCATCGCTGGCAGCAGAACGATATCGAGCGGCGCAAGCGCTATCAGGAGATGCAGACGGACCTGCCCGGTACCACCCAGGACCTCGCCGACCGCGGCCTGTGCCGGCTGGACGATTCTGCGGCCAAGTTCAGGCGCCAGGCCGAATGCCTCGAGTTGCTGAAAAAGCACCTCCAGAATCGCGATTTCGATATCGAGCACATCCTGCACGTGCTTTGGGGTAAAGACCTCCAGCCCGTTCAGGATCGCGCCCAGATTATCTGCATCCGCTGCCGGAAGCTACTGCCGCCGCAGGACGAGGATCTGGGAGAGCCGGCATCCTGCCCGCCCGAGGACCCGGGAGCGCGGCCATCCTGGCCGCCTGAGCCTCCCGGAGCGCGAGCCACCCGCCCGCGAATTACGAAGAAGGAACTTCAGCTGTTGATCGACCTGGTCGAGGACGAGTATCGCGTCGCCATGAACGCCTACCTGCTCAAGCTCGATGAGAAGACCATGACCCGATTCGAGTGTCTCGCGGGACTCGGAGCCACGACGTTGGAAGACCAGCGACTGCAGCGCCAGGGACAGACCCTAAGGCAGGCGATCGATCGGAAGCAGCGCGTGATTAACGCCGTCTTGAGAATGCTCGGACTATCGAAAGAACGCGAGCTCGAAAGGGATCTGGAGGGCTGATCGGAGTGAGAAAAATGGGAGCCCTCATGAAAATGAGCAAAGCGAACCCACAACTCCAAAAGATTCAGTTACTTCGGCAAAAGCCAGTCACGAAGCGAACCCACCGAAAGCCAAACTCGCCCGTCGGCTACGCCGCTAAGTCCTTTAGAACGGCTAATGCTGCGGGACCATGGGCCGTTGATAACCCGCCTGACGCGCCGGGCGCGATGCGGATGATGCATTCCGGAAGGAGGATCGCGGCGCGCGGACCGAACGCTCCGCCCGCGACACAGGCGCCCGGTTCCTTAGGGCCTGAAGCTGAAGATCGAGCCCTCGTCGTCAGCGCCGCCGTGCACCGTCGGGCCAAAGAAAACTCCGGCGCCTGCGGACGCGAGACCGTTATAAGGAAAAGCCGCGTCCGGCGGGCCCTGGAAGCTATAGGCCACGCTCTCGGTCCATTGTCCGCCCGCGCCGCGCGTCATCTTGAAAATGAGGCCGCAATCGCATCCGGGCGCACCGCCCTCGCTGGTGGTTCCGTACAGATTACCGGCGGCGTCGAAAACCAGGTTGCTGATCGGCCCGCTGCCGTCCGAGCCGCCCTGGAAGCTATGGAGAACAGTCTCCGTCCAGATTCCGTTCCCGAGGCTCAGGCGGTAGACCGACCCGAGATCGTTGGCGCCGTCATAGTAGGTAGTGCCGTAGAGGTTCCCCGGGCCGTCGGCGACCAGGGCGCCATAGGGAAAGCCGGCATCAGGCTGGCCCCGGAAGGCGTACAACGTATTGAATCTCCAGGCGCCGCCTGCCGCCGGCGAAAGCTCGAAAGCGGTACCGCTGCCGTACTGGCCGCCCGCGGTGGCTACACCCCACAGGTTGCCGGTCCGATCGAGCAGCAGGCGCCCCGCGGACCCGCCGATTCCGTCCAATCCGCCGCTGAAGGTGTGGAGGATCGCCTCCCGCCACTTTCCGCCCGTGCCCGGCGTAAGCTCGTAGATCACGCCGGCGCCGTCAGCGCCGCCGGTCGGCGTGGCGCCGTACAGATCGCCCTGCCGGTCGATCGCCAGCCCCGCGCCCGGTCCATAGCCGTCGGCCCCGCCGGCGAAGGAGTGGATCACGGTCTCGATCCAGACGCCGTTGAGGCGAGTCAGCTTGAACGCCACGCCGCAGCCCGTATCGATGCAACTGGCGCCGGCAAAGCTCCCGCCGGCGACGGTGGTGCCGTAGACGTTGCCCTGAGCGTCGAGCGTTACGCCGCCGTACGGCTCGCTGCCGTCTGTGCTCCCGTGAAAGCTGTAAAGGACAGTCTCCTTCCAGCCTTGTGCCGAGGGCGACAGCCTGACCACAGCGCCGCTGCCAAAATCGCCGCCTCCGACGGTGGTGGCGTAAATGTTCCCGGCGGCGTCGAGCACAAGATCGCTGTCCGGATACTCGCCGTAGTCCTCGTTGAAACTGAAGATCACGTGTTCACTGGCTGCGCCGGCAACGCTCGCCAGAATCAGGGTCGCCGCCACGGCAGCCACGATTCTGATCGAGGCGCGAACCTTCGAATGGACCTCTTGTCCTGTCGTCATTCACATCTCCATGCTCTTTTCGAGGTAAGCCCCGGTGGCCTCCGGTCGGGGTTGGCACACTATAGCACTGAATATCCCTCTGGTTGTCCCGATCAGAAGTCAGCTTCACTTCAGGTGGGCGGCGAAAAAGGCAAGGGCGAGATTGTTGGCGCGCGCGTGCACGGCGTCGCGATTCACGCCGGGCGCGTCGGTGCAAAGCAAAGGCAGGCGCTTGCGGCCCGCGTCGGCGCAGGAATCGAGGAAGTTGTAGTGCGCCACACCGCCGGGCAGGATAACGAGCTTCGCGCCGGGAATATGCGCGGCGAAGTAGCGCGCGCTCGAGGCCAGGGGCACGTTCTGATCGCTCGCGCCGGCCACGATCTCCACGGGAATCGCGATCTTCTCGAGGCTTGCGGATGTGAATGCCGGGCCGAGCGCCGGGGCCAGGGCGAAGGCGGCTCTTACGCGCGGATCGCGGTAGGAATCGCCCGCCTGGCGGAGCGCGGCCTGGAACGCGGGATCGGTGTCATGGAGCCTGCTGAACTGCGCGATGAGATCGGGAAACTCCGGCGGGCTCTTGCAGATCGCGTCGGCGCGCGGCGACTTGCAGAAGGCCAGAAAGCCGTCCACGTCGGTGATGCCGCCCGCGATCTCGATCATGGTGTAGCCGCCGAGCGAGAATCCCTCGGCGCCGATGCGGTGCCGGTCGATGCGGTCGCCGAAAGTGGAATCGGAGAGCATCCGGTCGATCACCACGCTCAGGTCGCGCGCGCGTTCCCACCATTCGGAGAAGCCCGGCGCCGTGTAGGCTTCCGTGGCGTTGTTGCCGGGATGATTCACCGCGGCCGCGATGTAGCCGTGGGCGGCGAGCGCGGTGCCGATCCAGGCGATGCTGAGCGCGGATCCGCCCGTGCCGTGCGAGAGCACGATCAGCGGGAACTTGGCCGGCGCCTTGGCCGGCGGCGCCTCCGGCGCGGCCTTGCCGGCGCTGAACAGTGGACTCTGCGGCGGACCGATCCACTGCGGTTTCTCAACCGCGGCGGCGTCCGCCGGATACCAGATCACGGTGGTGAGGGCGTGCGTGGCCGCGCCGCGCCAGTCGTACTCATCCACGGTGAAGGTGCGATTCTGCACTCCGACCTTGGGTCGCGCTCCGCTTTGCGCCTGAGCCATGCCGGTCAGCACCGCTGCCGCCAGCACCGCGGTAATCCGCCTCATCGATACGCTCCGAATCATCGCGCTCCTCGCGGGGTCCCGTACGGTGTCCCGCACGGGCAGTACGGTGTCCCGCACGGGCCGGTCTTAAACCTGCCCCGGCATCTCCGACGGCCCGGCGCGCAGCGTCGCCTCGATCACGGGCGTGACGTGCCCGCCGACGTCGATGCCATCGGCGCCGTTCGGGCCCCGGACATGGACGTGCAGCAAGCTGCGTCGGCCCATCTTTGTCCCTTGCTCGCTGACGAAGCGTGTGCCCGCCGCGCTCGAGACGAGCTTGTTCTGCATCATGAACGCGGCCAGCGGACCTGTGGCGCTTCCCGTGGCGGGATCTTCAAACACACCGTGCTCGGGCGCGAACATGCGGGAATACGCGCCTTCGGGCGTGGGCGCGAAGACGAAGACGCAGAGCGGCTCGGGAAATCCGGCCTTGAACTCGGCCAGGGTGCGCAGATCGGGCACGCTGGCGCGATCGACGGCCGCTTTGCCGCGCACCGGAATGAACACCGTGGGATTGCCGGCGCTGAAGATCTGGGGCGTGACTTCCAGCACGTCGGCTCGATCAAGGCCCACGAGCCGCGAGCAAGCCGCGCCCTCGAACGTCGGGCCGGGACGAATCGGCGGCGTGCGCAACCAGATCATCGGACGGTTGCTTGTCGCGGGCGAGGGCGGGTCGACGCGAATCGGCACCGGGCCGACCTTCTCTTCGAGCGTGAAACGAGCGCTGCCTCGCGGCACGATGCCTTCGTCGAGCAGCACGAAGCTGGTCCCGACGGTAGGATGTCCGGCGAATGCCATCTCGAAATTCGGCGTGAAGATTCGCACGCGCGCGTCGCAGTCGGGGCGCGCCGGCGGCAGCACAAACGTGGTCTCCGAGAGGTTGAGTTCCCGGGCGATGCGCTGCATCGTGGCCTCCCCGATCCCCGCGGCATCGGGGAAGACCGCCAGCGGATTGCCCTCAAAAGCATTCAGAGTGAAGACGTCCACCACGCGGTAGCGATATGAACGCGCGCTCACGCGACCTCCGCGATCAATTCGATCTCCACGCAGGCGCCAAGCGGAATCTGCGCCACGCCGAAGGCGCTGCGCGCGTGCGTTCCGATGGTCCCGAACACCTCGCCCAGCAGTTCCGAGGCGCCGTTCGCCACCAGGTGCTGCTCGGTGAAACCCGCGTCGCTGTTCACCAGCGCCACGAGCTTGACGATGCGCCGCACCTGGTTGAGATCGCCGGCGGCCGCCTGCAGCGTGCCCATCAGGTCGATGGCGATCGACCGTGCCGCCTGCCTGCCCTCCTCGGTCGACATCCCGGCGCCGAGTTGTCCGCGCCACGGCTTGCCCTCTTTCTTGGCGATATGGCCCGAGATAAAGACCAGGTTGCCGGTGCGCACGAAGGAAACGTAGGCCGCTGCCGGTGTGGCCGGCTTTGGCAGCAAGATCTTCAGCTCCTTGAGCTTGTCGTAGACGGACATCGGGCCTCCTCCCCTAAGCGCCGGCGCCGTAACGGTGCGGCGCGGCCGGCGATTGTCGCAAACCCATGGCGACGCCGAACCATTATAGTTCGTTCGCCTGGTTATCTGAGGCGCCGTTGCCTAACAATGCTAGATGCGCGCGGACGGCTGTACATTTCGCGGGCATCTGCGCTAGTCTCGTTACTTATTTGCCAAACTGCTGCCGCGCTTCGCGAACCCGGTGCGAGGCCCCGGGAAGGCGACGCGCGTAAGGTGTATCGATGCGAGTAGTGGTGAAGATCGGAACCGGCCTGATCGCGCCCGGCGGGCGTCTGGACGCGGCCTGGATGCGGTCGCTGGTGGACCAGTTCGACTTGACCCAGCATGAGTACGTGCTGGTCAGTTCGGGCGCCATCGCCTGCGGCATGACGTCGCTCGGCATCAACAGCAAGCTGCGCAAGCTCGACCTGATGCAGGCCTCGGCGGCGGTGGGCCAGAGCCAGTTGATGCACACCTACGAGCGCCTGTTCTTCGGCAAGAAACTCGTGGCGCAGCTGCTGCTTTCGAGCGACGATTTCTCTTCGAGCGTGCGCTATCGCAACCTGTGCAGCACCCTCGATCGGCTGCTCGGCATGAAAGTGCTGCCCATCGTCAACGAGAACGACAGCGTCTCCGTGCGGGAACTCGAAGGCGCCTTCGGCGACAACGACGAGTTGAGCGCGCTGGTGGCGGCCGCGGTGCAGGCCGACTGGCTGGTCCTGCTCACCAACGTCGACGGGTTCTACCACAGCAACGGCCACGGCAAGCCCCAATTGCTGCGCGTGATCAAGCGCGTCACGCCGGAACTCGAGGCGAGTTGCGGCGCCAAAAGCGCGCTCGGGCGCGGCGGGATGCGGTCGAAGCTGCGGGCGGCGCTGCGCGCGACCGCCTCGGGAATCCACGTGGGCATCGCCAATGGCACGGAGCCCGGCGTGATCCCTCTGGTGCTGGAGCGCAGGGTCGGCACCTACTTCCCGCCGCTCAAGGTGAAGGAATGAGCACGCTGACAACGCCGGCCGCCGCCGCTTCGCTGACCACCGCGGAGAAGCTGGCGCGGGCGCGGCAGGCTGCGCCGCAGGTGGCGCGGCTTTCATCGGAGGAGAAGAACTCGATCCTGCGCGCCATGGCCGCCGCCATCCGGGACAACGGCGGGCGGATTATGGAAGCGAATCACGCGGATCTTGCGGCGCGTGACCTGCGCGCCTCGAGCCGCGACCGGCTGCTGCTGAATCCGAAGCGCCTGGGTGACCTGGGGGATGCGATCCAGGCCGTGATCGGCCTGCCCGATCCGGTCGGCCAGGTGCTTGAGCAATGGACGCGTCCGAACGGCCTCGAGATCCGGAGGATTCGCGTGCCGCTGGGCGTGGTCGGCGTGATCTACGAGTCGCGTCCCAACGTCACCGTGGACGCAATCGTGCTCGCGTTCAAGGCCGGCAATGCCGTGGTGCTGCGCGGCGGGCGCGAGGCCGCCCGCACCAACGAGTGCCTGGTCGATCTTCTCAGCCGCACGCCGGGTCTTCCCGAGGGCGCAGTCGAGCTGCTCGATTCGACCTCGCGGGATTCGGTCGATGAGCTGCTGCGGGCGCGCGGTCTGGTGGACGTGATCGTGCCGCGCGGCGGCGCCGACCTGATCAACCGCGTGGTGGACACGGCGCGCGTCCCGGTGATCGAGACCGGCGCCGGAAATTGCCACGTCTACGTGGACGACGAGGCCGACCTGGATCTTGCGGATCGCGTGGTGATCAACGCCAAGGTGCAGCGCCCGTCGGTTTGCAACGCGGCGGAGAAGTTGCTCGTCCATCGCGGCATCGCGGCCGCCTACCTGCCGCGCATCGTCCGCAAGCTGCAGGAAGCGGGCGTGGAAGTCCGCGGCGACGAGCAGACGCGGCGCCTCGCCTCCGGTCTCGACGTGCGCGCGGCCGAGCCCGAGGACTGGTTCACCGAATACAACGCCCTGATCATGGCGGTCGCCGTGGTGGACGATCTCGACGCCGCCATCGGGCACATCAGCCGCCACTCGACGTCGCACTCGGAGGCCATCATCACCCGCAACGAGGAGCGCGCGCGCGCGTTTCTGGCGCGCGTCGATTCCGCCGCGGTCTACTGGAACGCCTCCACCCGCTTCACGGACGGCGGCGAATTCGGCTTCGGCGCCGAGATGGGCATCAGCACCCAGAAGCTGCACTGCCGCGGGCCCTTCGCCCTCCAGGAACTCACGTCCGTCAAGTACCAGGTGATCGGGACGGGCCAGATCCGCGCTTGAAGCGCGCTTCTTAGTGAGGATGGCGGAACACGGTGACGACGTCTGCTGTAGCGGCGCTCTATGAGCGCCCGTTCTCCTGAAGCTGCGCTGAGAGGCCGGCGCTCATCGAGCGCCGCTACAGCAAACGCGCGTCAGGCCCGCGCCCGCGGGAGTCCAGCCTTCGTTGACTTTTCCGCGGCGATACGCTGCAATTGAACCGTAATGAACAAAGACAACGTAGCGGTAATCCCGGGCGCTGCTGAGACTTCCGGGGAGCGGCGCGCCGCCGCCAGGCCTCGTCCGCAAGACAGCCCGGGCAGGGAACCGGCCGCAGCGCCGGGCGAATTCACCACGCTCTCCGGCGTGCCCATCGAGCGCCTGTACACGGCGGACGATCTCGCGGACTTCGACTACCAGCGCGACCTCGGCGATCCGGGCGACTATCCTTTCACGCGCGGCATTCACCGCACTCTGTATCGCGGCAAGCTCTGGACCATGCGCCAGTTCTCCGGCTTCGGCTCGCCCGAGGACACCAACGCCCGGCTCCACTACCTGCTGCAGCAGGGCCAGACCGGGCTTTCCATCGCCTTCGACTTGCCGACGCTCATGGGCTACGACAGCGATCACCTGCTGGCCGAGGGCGAGGTTGGCAAGTGCGGCGTGGCCATCTCGTCGCTGGCGGACATGGAGGTGCTGCTGCGCGGCCTGCCGCTCGAGCAGGTTACCACCTCCATGACCATCAATTCGCCCGCGGCCATCATCTGGGCCATGTATCTGGCCGTCGCGGAGAAGAACGGCGCCGATTGGAAGAAGATTTCCGGCACCACGCAGAACGACATCCTGAAGGAATACATCGCGCAGAAGGAATACATCTTCCCGCCCGGGCCTTCCATGCGGCTGGTGGTGGATACCATCACCTTCGGAGCGCGCGAGGTGCCGCGCTGGAATCCGATTTCGATCTCCGGCTATCACATCCGCGAAGCGGGATCGACGGCGGTGCAGGAACTGGCGTTTACGCTGCGCGACGGCATGGAATACGTGGAGTGGGTGATCCGCGCCGGCATGGACGTGGACGAGTTCGCGCCGCGTCTCAGCTTCTTCTTCAACGCCCACAACGACCTTTTTGAAGAGATCGCCAAGTATCGCGCCGCGCGCAAGGTCTGGGCGCGGGTGATGCGCGAGCGCTACGGCGCCAGGAATCCGCGCTCCTGGCTCTGCCGGTTCCACACCCAGACGGCAGGCTGCTCGCTGACGGCGCAGCAGCCTTACAACAATGTGATCCGGACCACCATCCAGGCGCTGGCCGGCGTGCTTGGCGGCACGCAGAGCCTGCACACCAATTCGCTCGACGAAGCCTGGGCGCTGCCCACCGAGTCGGCGGTCACGCTGGCGCTGCGCACCCAGCAGGTGATCGCCCACGAGAGCGGCGTGCCCCACACGGTCGATCCGCTCGCCGGCTCCTACTTCGTGGAGAAGCTCACGCTCGATACCGAACGCGCCTGCTGGGACTACATCGAACGCATCGACGCGCTCGGCGGCATGGTGGCGGCGGTGGAGAAGGGATTCCCGCAGCGCGAAATCCACGAGGCGGCCTACGCCTACCAGCAGCAACTCGAGCGCAAGGAGAAGATCATCGTGGGCGTGAACGATTTCGTGACCGATGAGAAGCGTCCCATCGACATTCTGGTGATCGACGAGGAGGTCGCCCATCGCCAGAACGAAAAACTCGCCGGGCTGCGCCAGACGCGCGACAACGCGCGCGTGCAATCGACGCTCGAAGCCCTGGGCAGCGCCGCCGGCACGGACAAGAATCTGATGCCGTACCTTCTCGAGTGCGTGCGCGCCTACGCGACCGTGGGAGAGATGTGCGACGTGCTGCGGGGCGTGTTCGGGACGTACGAGGAGCCGGCGTTCGGATGAGGGGAAGCCAAAATTGTTGCCGGCGGCCCCGAACCGGGGACTAAGAACTGACAACTGGTTTTCCAATGGACAAGCGAATTCGAGTGCTCGTTGCCAAGCCTGGTCTCGACGGCCATGATCGTGGCGCCAAAATCGTCGCCCGCGCCCTGCGCGATGCCGGAATGGAAGTGATCTACACCGGGCTGCGGCAGACGCCGGAGCAGATCGCGCGCGCCGCCGTACAGGAGGACGTCGACGCCATCGGCATCTCGATCCTTTCCGGCGCGCACAACACCATCGTGCCGCGCATCTGCGAACTGCTGCGTGCCGAGGGCATGACCGACGTGCTGGTGGTCGTGGGCGGCATCATTCCGGAGGAAGATATTCCCGGCCTCAAGGCTCAAGGCGTCGCTGAGGTCTTCCAACCCGGCGCGTCCACGCAGGACATTGCGGGGTTTATCCGTCGCCGCGTCCAAGAGAGGGTGTCACGATAGCCCATGCCGAAGCGACCGGTCAAGACCCCATTCTGCTTTGTTTCCTACTCGACCCGCGAGCCACATGTCGAGGCGTTGATTGAGTGCATCGAGATCGTCATGAGCCCACACTTCAACGTAGTGCGGACGCCGTCGGCCCTGCAAAGTGGGGCGAGCCAAAGAGATCAGATCACAACGCTCATCAAGGAAAGCAGCTTTGGGATTGTGGTTTTGGATGGGCTCAGGCCAAACGTTGTCTTTGAGTACGGTATCATGCACGGTCTTGGGAAGCCTGTTATCCTGTTGAAGGCGGAGAATGCGAGGGTTGACTTAACGAGCTTCCTCAGCGATTCCCTTGACCTGAAGATCGCACCCGTGAAACTGGACATCGACCAGCAGTTCTCTGATGTGAAGGACGTGTACTACGGCGAGTGGAGGCGCTTCGAAGTAAAGGGCACAGTCCGAAGGGTCTTGGAGGAGTACCGCAAGAAGAAGGATGAAATCACAGGTTGGGTTGAGATTCAGGAGCCAAGGTTATGAGCAAGAGGGTTGTATACGGCAATTTTCTCAATAAGCACGTGATTGAACCGCCTCCCGGATATGTTGAATTCGCCGTCGAGATCATCCGTGAATATTCAGCCAACGAGTTCGTGGGAAAACTATACCGCAAGCTGTCGACGGGCGATTGGGTCCCGGTCGACGGTGGACGGCTGGTGGGCTACTCGTGGTACAAGCAGTTTCAGGAGAAGCGGAAGTTGCAATTTGAGATGCAAGGGTCGGGCCCTTGGAGGGTTTTACATTTTAGACTCGAGAGCGACGAGACCGGACCCTACGTCGCCGTTGCACTTCAATATGCGCACCAGCCGGTAGCTGTCGGGCAATGAAGCTTCGGCCGGCGGCGATCTGACCAGAAATACCTGCCAGGCTCGTGGAGCTTTCAAGCAGCGATTCCATCGCGATTCTTTCCTTTTCCGAGCAGCCAGAATATCCGCGTCTGAGTCGCGACGTGTTGCGCGAACTGCGCGACCAAATGCGCGTGGTGCGCTCCTCTGAGGCGTTTCGCGGCATCGTGATTGCATCCAATTCGCGCTCGTTCGCCGTCGGCGCCAGGCTCGAAGAGGTCACGGAACTGAATGGCGTCGACGCTTTTGAGTTCGCACGCTTCGGGCAAACTGTATTCCGGGACATCGCGCGATCTCCGCTCCCGGTCGTGGCGGCGATTCGCGGATTATGCCTGGGCGGCGGGCTCGATCTGGCGCTCGCCTGCCACGGGCGCGTTGCCGCCTACGATTCGAGCTTCGGATCGCCGGGCGCCACGCTCGGCCTGGTGACCGGTTGGGGCGGCACTTGGCGGCTTCCGCGTCGCGCGGGAAGAAGCACTGCTTTGCAGATGCTCGTCACGGGCGAGCGCATTCCAGCGGCACAGGCGCTGACCGCAGGTCTCGTCGACGAACTCGCCCCGCCAGCCGATCTTCTGCCGGCCGCCGTGCGGCAGGCGCGGGCCGTCTCGCTATCAAGGAGACCTGGCGTCGGCTGATGGCCTCGCGATCAGCAAGCGTCACGCGCTGAGGAACAACCGGCAACCGACGACTAACAACTGACGGCGGTCATGACTCACGCCTCCGAATTCGAATCGTCTCCCGGCGGGCTCTCCAAGCGAGCGGCTCAGCGGCTTATCCAGCGCGCCATTGTGCTCGCGGGCCGCAGCCGCCACGTGAAGCAGCAGATTCGCGAGGCCGATCTGACCAGCGTGTGGTCGATCGAGGACTGGAATCTCGAATGGGCGGTGACGATTCGCCGCGGCAAGCTGGACTTCGAGCGCCGCCTGCCGCGTCAGCCCGACATCCTGGTGCGCTGGGCGACGGCGGAGACCTTCTTCGCTGAGGCGGAGAATGTGAAGGCGGCGGCGAGCGAAGCGCGATACGAAGGACCGCCGCAGACGCGTCGCTTGTGGGACGTGCTCTATCAGGCTTTCCGTGCCGCACTCGGCGACCTCTTGCAGAACCCGGTCGATGAGGACGGCACGCGTCTGGTGTGAGCGCCGCCGACAGCCAGGCTGCCCGCACCGCGGCTTTCCTGACCCCGGATTATGCTCCGATTCGCCCAGACCTGCGAAAGCATCGCGGCAACTTCCCGAAAGCTGGAGAAGACGAGGCTGGTCGCCGCTTACCTGCTGTCGCTGGATCTCGATGACGCGGCGCACGCCGCTCTCTTCTTCACCGGTCGCGCGTTCCCGCGCTTTGCCGAAGATGTCACGCAAGTGGGCGGCAGCCTGATCTGGCAGGCTCTCGCCGCCGTGTCGGGCGCGAGCGCTGGGGAAATGGAAGCGGCCTATCGGCGCTACGGCGACCTCGGCGGCGCGGCGGGCGAACTGCTTGCGGACAGGCCCGGCACTCGCCCGTTCACCCTGGCCGAAGCGCAGAATGCCCTGCGCGATCTGGCGGCGCGGCGCGGTCCCGGTCAAAAGCTGGAACTGCTGATTGAGGTGCTGCGGCGCATCACGCCGCTCGAAGCCAAGTACTTCGTGAAGATTCTCACTGGCGAGCTGCGCATCGGACTCGTCGAGGGCCTGGTTGAGGAAGCGCTGGCCCGCGCCTACGATCGTCCGCTGGCGGAGCTCCAGCGCGCGAACATGCTCACCGGCGACATCGGTAAGACGCTGCGCCTGGCGGCCACAGGGCGGCTGGCCGAGGCCAGTCTGCAGTTGTTTCACCCCGTCGGATTCATGCTGGCGAGCGCCGCAGAGACGGTTCAGGAGCTGACCAGCGCCTTCCCGCAGGGCGGAGTAGCCGAGGACAAGTACGACGGCATCCGGGCGCAGGTCCACAAGAGCCCGGGAAGGGTGAAGCTTTTCTCGCGCACGCTGGACGAGATCGTGGAATTCCCGGAGCTCGAAGGGCCTTTGCGCGCCTTGTCCGGGGAATTCATTCTCGACGGCGAGATCGTCGGCTGGCGCAACGGACGTCCGATCGCGTTCACCGAATTTCAGCGGCGCCTGGGCCGCAAACACGCGGAGTTGTTCCTGCCCCTGGAGCTTCCTGCGAGCCTGATGGTGTTCGACCTTCTCTGGCAGAACGGCGAATTGATCTTCGATGAACCGTGGACGGCGCGGCGGGCGCGTCTCGAAGCTCTGCTTGCTCCGGTCTCCCGAGTGCCAGGCAGCACGGCTCTGCAGCTTTCCGCACCCGGGCGGGCCGCGAGTGAAGCGGAATGGGAAGCAGCTTTCCAGGCGGCGCTGGGACGCGGACACGAAGGGGTGATGGCGAAGTCCGCCGATTCGCCCTATGTTCCCGGGCGCCGCGGCCGCTACTGGCTGAAGCTCAAGCGTCCGCTGGCCACGCTCGACGTGGTGGTGACGGCGGTGGAATATGGACACGGCCGGCGTCACGCTGTGCTTTCGGACTACACATTCTCAGTGCGCGCTGGAGACCGGCTGGTCACGGTGGGGAAAGCGTATTCGGGGCTGACCGATGCTGAGATCCGGGAGTTGACCGGCCACTTCCTCCAGCACACCCTCGCGGACGAGGGCTTTCGCCTGCGCGTGGAACCGACCGTGGTGCTCGAGGTGGCGTTCAACAACGTGCAGCGCTCCAGCCGTCACGAGAGCGGATTCGCTTTGCGCTTTCCACGCATTGTGCGGTTGCGTCCTGATAAGCCGGTGAGTGAGATCGACACGGTGGAGCGCGTGCGCGCAATTTACGAGCGTCAGCATGGGCAGGATCGGCGTATCGACCATGGCTGAACCTCTTGCTGTATGGTCCGGTGACTCGTAAACTGGGCTTGATGCGGCGTCTTGGGATGAATCACGTCCTGCCCGGCTTGCTGCTTCTTGCGATCAGCGCCCTTACCCTGCGGGCGCAGTCGTCGCGCACTCCACCACCGCCCA
This sequence comes from Terriglobia bacterium, assembly GCA_035946575.1. Lineage (GTDB taxonomy): Bacteria > Acidobacteriota > Terriglobia > UBA7540 > UBA7540 > Gp13-AA77. The sequence continues at coordinate 73,176 of DASYZG010000072.1, forward strand.
AGCCTTCCCCGGATCTGGATGGCGGCTTCGTTTACACTCCGCCCGGGCCGGCGAAATCCGTGGAGATCGGTAATTTTTATCTAAAGCGGCACAACTACAAGGCCGCCATCAGCCGCTTCAAGGAGGCCATCCAGACGCGTGCGGACTACGCCCCGGCCTACCTGGGTCTCGGCAAGGCCTACGAGAAGACGCGCCAGAAACAGAAGGCTCTGGATGCCTATCAGAAGTACCTGGACATGCTGCCCTCCGACAAAGACGTCGAAGACGCCAAGGACGTGCATCGCGCCTTGGACCGTCTGCTTTCGGGGCATTGATGGTCCTCTGCCGTGATCGCCACGCCGGCGGAGTTTTGGATCGCGACATGAAACCCGTCGAAGTGCTCTTCACGCGGTCGCAATCCGGCGCCCAGGCTTTGGAGATTTTGATCTCCTCGGCAACGGTTTCGGTTGTGGCGGCGCTCTACCGCCTGGCAAACGCGCGGCTGGTGGCGGCTTTGGCGAAGGCGCGCCAAAGGGGCGTATCCATCCGCCTCTGCCTGAACTTCAACGACCATTACGAGGAGAATCGCGCCGCGCAAGCCGCGCTGCGAAAGCATTCGATCGACTTCCGGCTGCTCGGCGGGCGCAAGGGAACCGGTTCCAAGATGCACCACAAGTTCGCCGTGATTGACGGCCGGACGGTCGCGATGGGAAGCTACAACTGGACCACGGAATCGGAGCAAGGGAACTACGAGAATCTGGTGCTGCTGCGCAGCCCATCAGCGGCCGCGGCATTCACCGGGGAATTTGAGGCGCTGTGGAAAGAGGGATGGACGCCGGAGGCAGCGCCGCCCGGAGGTGCTCATGCCTGAAGCTGAAGACAACACGTACGAGATCTGCATCATGCGCCACGGCCTGGCGGCCGACCGGTCGACAGGCCAGGAAGACTCGCGGCGGCCGCTTACTCCCGAAGGCAAAGAGAGGATGCAGAAAATCGCGGCCGGCCTGCTCAAGACCGGCTTCGCGCCCGCTTTGATTCTCTCAAGCCCCTATGTACGCGCGATGGAGACCGCGAAGATCGTAGCGGAGGCGATCACGCCGGCGCCGCCGCTCGATCGTTGTGAGGCACTGCAGCCGGGCGCGACGCCTGAAGATCTGGTCGCCTTCCTGGCGCGGCATCCGGAGCACAAGCGCGTGCTGCTGGTGGGCCACGAGCCCGACCTGAGCGCGCTCGCGGCTCGCCTGACGGGCGCCGCGCGGCAGGCCCGCTTCGGTTTCAAGAAGGGCGGCTGTTGCTTGATCGAGTTCGACGGGTTTCCGCTGCGTCCGCCCGGACAGCTCATCTGGTGGTTGACGCCGCGCCTGCTTCGCAAGCTGCCGTGAATGTCCGGCGCGGCGGAACCGCCGAGGGCCGAGCCCGCCCTTTCCGGGTGGGCATTCCCCCTCGGCGCCTTCTTGGTCCGGGTCTCGATAGTAGCCAATATAAATAGGCTAGGCAACTGCGGCACCGCGCGAAAGCGCCGCCCGCCTGATCTTGGGCGCCTTTTGTTCGCGCGAGCGCGGGTGCACCTTCCAGAAGTACGGCAGTTGCCCGGACCAGGCATCGAGAATTTCGCGAGCGGTGCTGCTGCCGGTCTCTTCGAGATGAAAGAAGACCAGCTGGCGCAGGAAGTACGAGTCTTCAGGTTCGCTGACGCGCTGCAAGGCGAGCAGTTCCGGGTTGTAGCGCCGCTCGAAGCGGTTGGCGCGATCGTAGACGTACGCCAGGCCATTGGTCATGCCGGCGCCGAAATTCCTCCCGGTCTCGCCGAGCACGACCACCACGCCGCCGGTCATGTACTCGCAACCGTGATCGCCCACGCCCTCGACGACGGCAACGGCGCCGCTGTTCCGTACCGCAAAGCGCTCGCCGGCGCGGCCGGCGGCAAACAGGCGTCCGCCGGTGGCGCCGTAGAGGACGGCATTCCCCAGAATCGTACTGCCGCTCCACTCGAAATTGCTGCCGCCCGGCGGCCGAATTACGATTTCCCCGCCGCCCATACCTTTGCCCACGTAATCATTGGCCTCGCCTTCGAGGACCAAGCGCAGTCCCGGAACGAGAAAGGCGCCAAAGCTCTGGCCGGCGCTGCCCGTGAAGCGGAACTCTGCCGATCCTTCGCGCAGGCCCTCGTTCCCGTGGATCAGCGCGATTTCACCGGCGGCGCGCGCCCCGATGGTGCGATTGGTGTTCGTGATGGCGTATTGCTTACGCACCGTTTCGTGACAAGCGAGCGCCTTACGGACATCGGCAGCGAGCTCGATCGCCAGGGGATCGACCTGGCCCGGCCGGGGAGCCGCAGGCGTCAAAGCAGCGGCCGGTTCGCCGCCCGATTGTCCTTCGGCGGCGCTTGGACTCAACCGGGCAACGAGCGGCGCCAGGTCGATACTGCCTTCGCCCGGACCCGGCGACCAGGTGCTGACCTCGAGCAAGTCGGTGCGTCCGACGGCTTCCTCGAGCGACCGGAATCCGAGGCTGGCCAGCGTCTCACGGACGTGTTGCGCCACGTGCTCGAAGTAGTGGACCAGCCGTTCCGGCTCGTTCGGAAACCGCAACCGCAGATCCTCGCGCTGCGTCGCCACGCCAACGGGACAGGTATTGAGATGACATTGCCGCGCCATCACGCAGGCGAGGGCCACGAGGGCTGCCGTGCCAAAGCCGAATTCCTGCGCGCCCAGCATGGCGGCGATCACCACGTCACGCCCGGTCTTGAGCCCGCCATCGACCCGCAGCCGGACGCGACCGCGCATGCCGTTGGCGACCAGGGCCTGATGAGCTTCGGCCAGGCCCATTTCCCAGGGCGAGCCTGTGCTCTTGATCGAGCCTAGCGGTGACGCTCCTGTGCCTCCGTCGTGGCCGCTGATCAGCACCACGTTGGCATTCGCTTTGGCCACGCCGCAGGCCACGGTGCCCACGCCGGCCTGCGAGACGAGCTTCACGCCGATACGCGCCCGCGGATTGATCTCGCGCAGGTCGTAGATGAGCTGTGCCAGGTCTTCGATGGAGTAGATATCGTGATGCGGCGGCGGCGAGATCAGGGCGATGCCGGTCACGGCGCGCCGCACGCGCGCGATCAGCGGCGTCACTTTGTGTGCCGGCAACTGGCCACCCTCACCGGGTTTCGAGCCCTGCGCCATCTTGATTTCGAGTTCCTCGGCGCGCACCAGGTACTCCGGCGTTACGCCGAAGCGGCCGGAAGCGACCTGCTTGATCTTGTGCGCGGCCGACTCACCGTTCACCAGTTCGAGGTAGACGTCCGGATCCTCGCCGCCTTCACCGGTGTTGGATTTCCCTCCGATGCGGTTCATGGCGACCGCCAGAGTGCGCTGCGTCTCGGGGCTCAGCGAGCCGAGCGACATGGCCTGGGTTGAGAAGCGGCGGAGAATCCCGGCGGCGGGCTGAACCTCGTTGAGTGGGACCGGCCTCTGAGGCTTGAAGCGCAACAGATCGCGGATGCTCAGCGGCTCGCGGTTCTCAAGTTCGTCCGCCAGGGCGCGATAAGCGGCAGGATTGTTCTCCCTGGCGGCCTTTTGCAGATGGCGAATGACGTCGGCGCTGTAAGCGTGCCGTTCCAGCCCTTTGCGGAAGCGATAGAACCCGGAGAACTCGAGCTTGCCGTCCGACGCTTGAAACGCGCCGCGGTGCCGCTCCAGAACGTCGCGGGCAATATCCGTATAGTTGCGGCCGCCGACAAGCGACCGTGTCTCGGGAAAGAACCGGTTCACGACGCTGGGGTCGAGTCCGATAATCTCGAAGAACTTTCCCCCGAGATAACTGGCCAGGGTCGAAATACCCATCTTCGACATGATCTTCTTCAGGCCTGACTCGACGGTCGCGCGATAATTCTCAAGCGCCTGCGCCGCGCTGATCTCGCCAAGCTCGCTCTGGCGCGCCTCGCCGGCCACGGTTTCGAGCGCGAGGTAGGGATTGATGGCTCCAGCGCCATAGCCGATCAGGCACGCGAACTGATGCGGTTCCCAGGCTTCGGCGGTTTCGAGCACCAGGTCCGCCTTGTTGCCGGCGTTCGCGCGCATCAAGCCCTCGACCACGGCTGCGGTCGCGAGAAGCATGGGAACGGCCGCGTGTTCGCGGTCGAGACCGCTATCGCTCAGGATCAAAATTGAGCTGCTTGCCTCCACGGCCGCGCAGCACTCGCGCACCACCCGATCAAGCGCGCGCGTCATGCTCTCGACGCCCGCGTCATCGCTCATCCCGGGGTTGAAGTCGAAGAGCGTTGAGACCTTCACGGGCTTGAAGTAGCCCGATCCGAGTTGCCGCAGCCGCTCCAACTCTTCGTTGAAAAGGAACGGCGATTCGAGGCGGATCATGCGGGCGTGGTCCGGGGTTTCCACCAGCACCGAGTGACGCGGGCCGAGGTAAAGCCCGAGCGACATCACCAGCGATTCGCGCAGCGGATCGATCGGCGGATTCGTGACCTGGGCGAACATTTGCCGGAAATAGTGGTAGAGCGGACGCGGGTGATGCGAAAGCGGTGCCAGGGGCGCGTCATCGCCCATTGATCCGATGCCTTCCTTCTTCTCCGCCGCCATGGGCCGGATCAGCAGTTCGACATCTTCCTTTGTGTAGCCCGCGGCGCGCTGCCGCGCCGTCAGTTCGTCCATGGTTGAAGCGGCAGCCGGTCCGCCGGGTTCCGGGGCTGCGTCCCGCGCCAGCGCCGTGTCAGACGCGGACATGCGCGGCGCAAAAGACATGTTCTGCAGAATCCACCGGCGATAGTGCCGCCCCCGCGAGACCTGGCGCTTGACTTGATCGCTCTTTAGGATCTTCTGGTGCTTGAGATCGACCACCAGGATCTGGCCGGGCCCAAGCCGGCCTTTCTCCTTCACTCGCCCGGGTTCGATGGGCAGAATTCCGGCTTCCGAGCCCAGCACCACCAGGCCGTCGTGCGTGATTGTGTACCGCGCCGGACGCAACCCGATGCGATCGAGCGCCGCGCCCACCACAGGCCCGTCGAGAAAGGCCATGGCTGCCGGACCATCCCAAGGCTCCATCAGGCAGGAATGGTAATGGTGGAATGCCTTGACGTCGGCGGGCGTCTCCACGGAACTCTCCCACGCCTCGGGGATCATCATCAGCAATGCGTGCTGGACGCTGCGGCCGGAGCGGGTGAGGACCTCGAGGACGTTGTCGAAGCTGGCGGAGTCGCTGCCGCCGGGCCGAATCACCGGCTTCAGACTTTCCACCTGGCGTCCCCAGACCGGGTGCGCCAGCACCGGTTCGCGCGCCCGCATCCAGTTGCGGTTGCCCAGCAGCGTGTTGATCTCGCCGTTGTGCGCCACCAGCCGGAACGGCTGGGCCAGTTCCCAGCTGGGCATGGTGTTGGTGCTGTAGCGCTGATGAAAGAGCGCCGCGGAAGTGGTGAAGTCCGGATGACGCAGGTCGGAATAGAACGCGCCCAGTTGCGGCGGCGAGAGCAGACCCTTGTAAACAATATTGCGGCACGAAAGCGACGCGATGTAGGTGCGCGCCGCCAGCGCGGTAGCCTCATCGCGGCCCGCATTGTCGAGCAGACGGCGCTCGATTTCCTTGCGGACAAGGTATAGCTCCTGCTCAAATTCCCGATCGTGGCTGGGCGCGCCCGAGATCAGCAGGTGGCGGATCTCCGGCATGGTGTCGCGAGCCTGCGGCCCCAGGGCGCTCTCGTCAACCGGAACGCGGCGCCAGCCGACGAGTCGCAGGCGGAAGTGTGCCACCACCCGCTCGACAACCCGCATGGCTTCGGCGCGCGCTTCGTGGTCCTGGGGCAGGAAAAGCGCACCCACGGCAAGCCGCGAGTTCGAGACGTCGTAGAAATTGAGTCGCGCCGCTTCCCGGACGAAAAAGTTGTGGGGAAGCTGGACCATCAGGCCCGCCCCATCGCCGCTGGCCGCGTCGGCATCCACGCCGCCGCGATGCGTCAGGTTGGCGAGACACTCAAGCGCCTGCTCAACCACGCGGTGAGAGGGGGGCGCGCCGAGTTGCGCCACGAAGCCAACGCCGCAGGCGTCGTGCTCTTCGCGGCGATAGAGTCCGAGTTGTGAAAGGGGGGAAGCCTGACCCATCTTACGGATCCACCGAAGCAGAGTTATTGTGCGGCTTCCAGGGCTGCAACCGAAGTGAATGTTTTTTATCCTTCCGATAAGCTGTTTTTTGAACTTTCTCGCGTTCGACGGTGGATGATAGAAGAGTAGTGAATTGCGGTTGAGCGAGAGAAGCTGCCGGAGAGCGGCCCCGAGCGCTTGCTGAGCCCGGCCAACCATGGACGAGTCCCTGCGAAAGGAAATTCGCCTTCTCACCACACGACTCGGCGCGGTGGTACGCGAGCAGAGCGGCGCGCGGGTATTCGCCGCCATCGAAGAGTTGCGCCAGCTTTCGAAGCGGATTCGCCAGCATTCCGAGCCGGAGCTGATCGAGGCCAGCCGCCGCGCCGTCTCGAAACTGCGGCCCGACGAGGCGCGCGACGTGGCGCACGCCTTCAGCCTGTTCTTCCATCTGGTCAACCTGTGCGAGGAGCGGCAGCGCATCCGGCGCCTTCGCGACTACGATCGCCACGACCGCGGCGCGCCCATGTCCCTGCGCTCGACCTTCGCGGCCTTGCGGCAGGCGCGTGTGCCGGCAGCGGCGCTCGCGAGCCTGCTCAACTCCATGCGCGTCGAGCCCGTGCTGACGGCGCATCCGACCGAGGCCAAGCGGCGCAGCGTGATGAACCATCTCTGGTCGATCGCCGGCGTCCTCGACCAGATTCCCGCCGAACCGGGTGCGGCGCCCGAAGCCCTCGACCCGTGGATCGAGGCGCTGTGGCTGACCGAAGAAGTGCGCGAGCGGCCGGTGACGCCCGAAGTCGAGGTGGAAAGCGAGCTGGTTTACCTGGAGAAGACGATCTACGATCTTGCCGGCAATCTGAGCGAGCGGCTGCAGGACGAGTTGCGCCGGGCGAAATTCCGCGTGCCGGAGCCGCCACCGCTGATCCGCTTCGGGTCCTGGGTGGGCGGCGACCGCGACGGCAATCCGAATGTAACGCCGGATTTCAGCCTCCACGCCGTCGAGGAAGTGCGGCAGAGCGTCCTTGCTTACTACCGGCGCTCTACAGAGCGATTGCTGAGCCTGCTTTCGTTCCCTTGCGATGAGCGCCGGCAGCTCGAGGTGCTGCGCCGGTCGCTCGAACGGGACTTCGAGCAGCTGCCCGCGCTTCAGGGCGTGCGATGGGCGGACCAGCCGCGTGAGCTGCTGCGCCACAAGCTGCGCGTGATGCTCGCGCGCCTCGAGCGGACGGCGAAAGGCGGCGATGGAGCTTATGCCGGCGCTCACGAGTTCGTGGACGATGCGCGCCGGGTTGAGAACGCGGTGCTCGAACTGGGCGGCGCGCGAGTGGCGAACCTGGGACCGCGCCGGTTGCGCGTGGCGGCGGAGGTGTTCGGATTTCACGGCGTCGGGTTGGATTTCCGGCAGCATTGCGGGGCAGTCCGCGCGGCTGCCGACCGGATTTTGGAAGGGGCAAACCGGCCGCTCGAGCCCGATGAGCAGCGAGTCCACGCCATCCAGCGGATCTTGCACGAATCGCGCTTGCCGAGCGGCGAAACCGGAAGCGGAGTACTCGGGGAACTCGCCGCGCTCGGCCGGATTCAACAGCGCCACAGCGAGCAGGCTGCGCACCGTTTCATCCTGAGCATGACGAGCGGCGCCGCGGACGTCTGGAACGCGATTCTGCTGGCGCACGCGGCCGGCCTCGTTGCGTGCGACGACGGGCGTCTGCGATCTTCCGTCGATTTCATTCCGTTGTTCGAAACCTACGACGATCTGGACCGGTGCCCGCGGTTTCTCGAGGACCTGTTCAAGGATCCGCTCTATCGCAGCCTGATCGAGTCGCGCGGCAACTTCCAGGAAGTGATGCTCGGCTATTCGGACTCCGTGAAAGACGCCGGTTATCTGGCGGCGAATTGGGCCCTTTACGGCGCCCAGGACGGCCTCACGCGGGTCGCGGCGGCGCACGGGGTGGCTCTTGGATTCTTCCATGGCAAAGGTGGCAGCATCGATCGCGGCGGCGGCGTTTCGTATCGAGCGGTGCAGGCGCAGCCGCATTCCGCGCCCGGCGGCCGCATGCGGATCACCGAGCAAGGCGAGGTGATCTCGCTCAAGTACGCGAATCCGGTGATCGCCGAGCGCAATCTTGAACAGCTCATCGCTTCGGTGATCGGCGCCAATCTGTTTCACCGCGCGCGAATCCGGCCATCGCGCCTCGGGCGCTGGCAGGCGTGCGCTTCCGACCTGGCGCGGCACAGCCGCGCTTTCTATCGCGACCTGGTGTACGAGACGCCGGAGTTTCCGCAGTACTTTTATCAAGCAACGCCCATCGATTTGATCGAGCACCTGCCGCTCGGATCGCGCCCGGCGCGGCGGTTGACCGGACGCGATCTGTGCGACCTGCGCGCGATCCCCTGGGTGTTCGCCTGGACTCAGTCGCGCCACTTTCTGCCCTCGTGGTACGGACTCGGCTACGCGCTCGAGCGCTACAGCCAGGAGAACGGCCCGAAGTCGCTCGGCCGGCTGCGCGAGATGTACAAGCACTGGCCGTTCTTCTCGGTGCTGCTCGACAACGCGGAAGTGTCGCTCGCCAAGACCGACCTGTTCATCGCGGCGCGCTACGCGCAACTGGTGCGTCCGGCGAGTCTCGGCGAAGCGATCTTCAAGCGCGTCGAGGAGGAATACCACCGCAGCCGCCGCATGGTGCTGCTCGTGGCCGAGCGCGCGCACCTGCTGGCGCGGCAGCCGGTGCTGGCGGAATCCATCCGGTTGCGCAATCCGTACGTCGACCCGCTCAACCTGCTGCAAATCCGGTTTCTCGCGGAGTGGCGGCAGGCGCGCAAGCCTCGTCCCGAGCTGCTGCGCGCCCTGCAGGTTACGGTGGGCGGAATCGCCTTCGGCATGAAAAGCACGGGCTGACGGTTGCGAAATCTGCAGGCCGGCGGAGAAGCCGGTTCCCTTGGCTTTTGTTTGGCTTTGAACGGCCATGGCTCTTTTGGGGTCGATACGCTTCAAATCCTTCAATCTAATGGAGTAATGTCCGAAATCGCGTTTGGCTCTGTTTGGCTTTGAAACCGTCCCAATTTTCTCATTTTTCTCACCGTTTTGCTGATTCCATTGGACTTGTTGGCTTTGATCCCCGGAATTTTTAGGATCTTTTTTTTCGCCTTTCTTGCGATTCACAATCACACCTGGCTTCCAAGATCAGCTTCCGGCAGCGTTCAGCCATGGTCTTATGGTGGCACCTAAAAATGGGACAATGGAGAAAAGTGAGAAAAGTGAGAAAATTGGGAAACTTTATTTCACGATTAAATTCAATGATTTAGCTTTGTAACCGGATAAATCCAATGCCGGCCTTGGCGCGGTGGGCCGCTCTTATCCCAAGACCGGATTGCGCTCGCTTTAGACTCCGAGTCAGCGCATTGTTGAACTACCCCGGCCGCAGGTCACAACTCAAAAATGGGGAGCAGCGTGAACAGACTCACTCGATTTGTGGCGGCTCTGTCCGTGGCCCTGGGTTGTGGTATTGCTGCCGCGCAGGGGCGGGACACCACCAGGAGTGGAGGGAGCTGGTAAAGATGGTCAGAGACGTTTACGAAAAGGCCGTGCCCGAGGCCCACTGGGCGCAGGTACCAGCAGGTCTACGGAGGCAACGGGAACAGGTTCATTGTTCTCACCGCTCGCAAGTCGCTCGCCGAAGTCGATCAACACCTTCAGCACCGATAACCCGAGATTCTTCGCGGCCGTGGGCGAAAGCAGCATGAGCAGGCTCGCCGAGCTTGAGGCCTCCGTTATGGAATTCTCGGAGCACCAACTGTTTGCGTTCAATCCGCACATGAGCTATGTTTCTCCGGATTGGATTAGAGAGGACGCTTTCTGGAAGCCGGATGAGGCGCCTGCGCCCAAGCCGAGTGCTGCGCCGAAGAAAGCAATGCCATAGACATCGTTGGTAAAGGCCAAGGGGGAATTACTTATGAGCAAGCTATGGCAGATGTTGGTGCTGACCGTCGTGCTCGGCGCGGCGGCATTCATTACGGGACCAAAGATTTGGCCGATGGCGCCTGACGTTCCCACGCCGCCGGCGAATCTTTTGCCGGCCTACATCGTACTTGCGGCTGTCGAGGCACTGGCGTTCGGCTTTGCCGTGGCATTCGCCATATTCGGATGGCCGATGATGCGCGATTTGCGTCTGGGGGCGGGATGGCTGAACAAATTGCTGTTTGGTACCCTGATCTGGTTTATGGGGAATTGGTGGTTTCACGATAATCTGCACATGCACATCGGCCTCGACATGCATCGGCTCGTGTACATCGAATATGCCTTTCACTTAACGATGCTGGCGTGCGGGGTGACCCTGGTTGTTGGCCTGGTACGCTGCGCAAGGCAGGCGGCAACCCAAACCCGGCCTGATTGACTTGTCCGAATTCCTATCGCTGCGAGGCTTGACCCTGGGTCGGAACCGGTGCAGCCGTTCCATTTTCAAAGTGAAGTTATCCCCTTCAAATGCCCGGGCTCCCCGGGACCGGCCCACAGGCCTTGCAGCCCGTAACTCTTTAGATGCCGCTGTTATATTTATAATTAGTAATGATTGTGCCAGCGCCGGGCCCATTGCTATACTGCGGGGACGTAAAGGTGAGAACGTGCCTTCCCGCGAGCTTGATCCCGGCAGACCTGCAGGCGCCGTGCAGCACCAGGCTGAGGTGTCGACGCCTGATCCAAAACTCTTCCAGGAACTGTTTGAGTTGTCGCCGGACGCGCTGGTGGCGACCGGCCCGCAGGGGCAGATTGTCGAAGTCAACGGGCAATTCGAGAGAATTTTCGGCTATCGCCGTAGCGAGGTTTTGGGCCAGAACATAGCCCTGCTGGTGCCGGAGCGATTCCGGGCCGCGCATGCTGTCCACCTGAGAGACTATTTCACGGAACCCCGCCTGAGGCCGATGGGCGCAGGTCTCGAGCTCTTCGGCCGGCGCAAGGACGGCTCTGAATTCCCCGTGGACATCATGTTGAATACGCTGCGCTTAGGGCCGGCGGCCCTGGTGCTTGCCGTCATCCGGGATATCAGCGTGCGAAAGCAGCTGGAGGTGGAGCGGGACCGGCAGGCAGCCATCAGCCGCGAGCAGGCGGCCCTGCTCGAGGTCGCTCACGACGCGATTATTGTCCGCGATCTCGAGAGCCGCATTACGTTCTGGAATCATGGGGCTGAAGTCCGGTATGGCTGGAGCCGGGAAGAGGCCCTGGGAAAGGTGACCCACAGCTTTCTTCAGACCCAGTTTCCGGACACCCTTGAGGAGATCGAAGGGCGGCTGCACAATCAAGGCTACTGGGAAGGCGAGTTGGTGCATACGACCCGGTACGGCAGGCGGATCACGGTAGCCAGCCGCCAGGTACTGCAGCGCGACCCCGAGGGACGCTCCGCGGCGATCCTCGAGATCAACAACGACATCACGGAACGTAAGCAAGCGCAGGAGGCCTTGCGGCGAAATGAAGAACGTCTGCGGTCCCTGGTGGAGAGCGTCAAGGACTATGCCATCGTCACCCTGGATGCCGAGGGCCGCGTGACCTCATGGAATCCGGGCGCGGAACGGATCGTGGGCTACAAAGCCGAGGAAATCATCGGACAGCACTTTTCGAAATTCTACCCGCAAGAGGACCTCGATCGCGGCAAGCCCGATTACGAACTAAGAGTGGCGGCAGCCGCCGGGCGCTTTGAGGACGAGGGATGGCGCCTGCGCCAGGACGGTTCACGCTTCTGGGCCAACGTGGTCATCAGCGCCCTGCACGATTCTGATGGAAGGGTGAGCGGATTTTCCAAGGTCACGCGGGACTTCACCGAGCGCAAGCAGGCCGAGGAAGCTCTGCTGCTCCAGGTGACCAACACGCTGGTCACGAACCTCGAAATCGGCCGGCTGCTGGCGGCGATCGCCGCCAGCATTCGCCAGGTGGCCTCCTTCGATTACTCCGGCCTGGCCCTTTTCGATTCTTCGACCGGCCAGTTGCACATACACGTACTTGAAGCCCCGGGCGGCCGCAAGCTGCCGCCGGACGGCACGCCAATCTCGTTGAGCGGATCGCCCGCCGGCCAAGCCTTCACCTCGCGCGAGCCCCTGGTGCTTAATCATGTCCGGCAGGAGGCGGAGGGGTTTGCTGCCGGCGACATCAAGCGCCTGACCGATCTCAGTGTGAACTCGGGGTGCTGGGTTCCGTTGATCAACCGAGGGCGTCCGCTCGGGACACTGATGGTCGGCAAAATCGCCGAAGGGGCATTCACTGAGAAGGACGTCCGGCTGCTGAGCCATGTGGCCAGCCAGATCGCCATTGCCATCGACAATGCCGAGACCTATCGCCAGGTTATCGAGGCCCGTGAACGTTTGGAGGAAGAGAAGGCCTACCTCGAAGAAGAGCTGCGCACGGAGTACAATTTCGAGGAGATCGTTGGAGAGAGCCACGCCCTCAGGCGAGTTCTAAAGCAGGTCGAGACGGTGGCGCCGACGGACGCCACGGTTTTGGTTTTGGGCGAAACCGGCACCGGAAAAGAGTTGGTTGCGCGCGCCATTCACTCGCTGAGCGGCCGCCGCGATCGTACCTTTGTGAAGTTGAATTGCGCCGCGATTCCGAGCGGGTTGCTCGAAAGCGAACTTTTCGGACATGAAAAGGGCGCCTTTACCGGCGCCATCACGCAAAAGATCGGGCGGCTGGAGCTGGCGCATCGCGGCACGCTGTTCCTGGACGAGGTGGGAGATATCCCGCTGGAACTCCAGCCCAAGCTGCTCCGCGCCCTGCAGGAGAAGGAATTCGAGCGGCTGGGCAGCACGCGGACGATCCCCGTGGACGTCCGGCTGATCGCGGCCACGAATCGCGATCTGGCCGCCATGGTCCAGACCCGCGAATTCCGCAGCGACCTGTTTTACCGGCTCAAGGTTTTCCCAATCGAGGTGCCGCCACTGCGGATGCGAACCGACGATATTCCCATCCTTGTCCATCACTTTGTCTCGAAGCACGCGCGACGCATGAACAAGGTGATCGAGACCATTCCGCAGGACACGATGCGGACGCTGGAGCGCTGGAGCTGGCCGGGAAACGTCCGGGAGCTCGAGAACCTCTTGGAGAGAGCCGTGATTCTTTCGAGCGGACCCGTGCTGCGCGTGCCGATTTCTGAGTTGGTACCGTCTCAGCAGGAGGAACCCGAAACCCCGCCGGAAACGGCTTCGTCGTCGCTTGAGGCCACCGAGCGCGAGCACATCCTGAGAGTCCTTCGCGAAACCGAGGGAGTGATCTCCGGACCGGACGGTGCGGCAGCGCGACTGGGGTTGAAGCGAACCACCTTGAATTCGAAGATGCGCAAGCTCGGCATCACCCGCCACGACTTCTGACGGTATTTCGTCAACTGACGATATGTAACCGTCGTCACTAACCCTGTGTCACCGCTGTCACATTGCCGTTTACGGGGATAAACCACTTTAAATCAGCTCGCTAGCGAGACGCTTCGCGTTTGGCAGCTCCGCTGCCCTATGTCTGGCGGAACGCAGAGTGCCAGGTGCGAGGGAGGGAGCAGCAGCGCCGGGGCAAGAGGGGCCTACGTTCCAGGAAATCGGACGAGAACATGCACCTGTGGGGTTCGGCAATGGCGCGACGAAAAGCAAGTGACGTAGAAGACAGGACCCCGGCTCTGTTGGTTCACAGTCAAGAGCAGCCGATGCACCAAGTAAGGAACTTACTGATCCGGCTGGGGGTGGACACGCTCAGGGTGCGAGATTGCGGACAGGCTGCGAGTGCACTCTGCTCAAAGACCCCGCCGGTGCTGGTGTTGACGGCGACAGAGCTTCCGGACGGCACTTGGGAGGACGTGCTCGGATCCGCGAGCACAGCCTGCCGGCCGGTACCGGTCATCGTTGTCTCGAACCAGGACGATTTCCGGCTCAGCCTGAGGATTTCGGAGGCGGGAGCGGCCGGTTACGTGGCCCCTCCGTTCAGCGATCAGGAAATGGCGCGCGTGGTTCGCAGCGCCATGCTCAGCGGGTACTTTGCTTCACCCGCAAGCTACGTTTCGACCGAAAGCTTATTTTCGAATGTTGAAGATCACTTGGGATCAGGAGTCCGCGCCAGCCAGGCTTAAGCTTCACGGCAAGCTCAGCGGACCCTGGGTCGAGGAACTCGAACGGGTGTGGAGCGACATCAAGGCGAAAGGACCGCACCCAATAATCGATTTGGCGGAAGTCACCTTCGTGGGCCGGGACGGGCGGCAGTTGCTCGGGGAGATGGTCCGGCAGGGCGCTGAGCTTCAAGGTGGTCCGCTGATGCAGTTCACTATCGACCGGATCAAGCAGGAATCCCGGAATTCAGGCGGACACGCCAAAGGGGGAGAGTGAGATGCAATCACCATACGGAATGGAGTTAAGCGGAAATTGCGATACATGTCCTCTTCGCGGAGAGGGTTTCTTCTGCAACCTCAATAAGGCGGCCCTAAAGGCTTTCGACGCGGTCAAGTTCACCAGCGGCTACCCGGGAGGCGCCGTCCTTTTCGTCGAGGGCGAGGGGCCGCGAGGCATCTATGTTCTGTGCCGCGGAAAGGTGAAGCTGACCATGACGTCGAGCGATGGCAAGACCATGATCCTGAGAATGGTGAAGCCGGGCGAAGTGCTGGGATTGCACGCGGTGGTCTCCGGTAAGCCCTACCAGGCGACGGCTGAGACCATGGAACCCTGCCAGGTGAACTTCGTCAGGCGCGACGATTTCCTGCGCTTTCTCGCCCAGAATTCCGAAGCCTCCATTCACGCCGCGCAGCAACTCAGCGGTGACTACCAGACGGCCTGCGATCAGATCCGCTCGCTCGGCCTCAGCCATTCCGCTACCGAGAAGCTCGCCAAATTCCTGCTGGAGACGTCGGCCAAGGGCCAAGAGACGAAGCAAGGTATCCGGGTGCGGATGACAATGACCCACGAAGAGATCGGTCAGATGATCGGCGCATCTCGCGAGACGGTCACGCGGACGCTCGGAGAATTCAGAGACAGGCATCTCCTCGTGCGGAACGGGTCGATGCTGGTGATCCAGGACCGCGCGGGGTTGCAAAGCTTCGCCGGCGCATAGCCTTCCGACCTTCTTACTCACCGGCTCTGCCAGGCGATGCGACGGCTCGGGAAACGCCTCGGAGGGCCGGTGTGCTTCTTTCCAAGTGAATTTAACAGGATGTTGAAAAATGCTCCAACGCTGTCATTCTTCGCCTCGCGAAAAATGACCGGTCGGCCGAGTTTCTCAGCAAGCCGCTAAAACTCCCTATTCCAAGTCTCATTCGATCAGCGATGGCGGGCACTCGCACGCGTGACGATAATCACAGCGGGCCAGTGTAACGTCGCTTAAATTACAAGTGTCCTCGTACTCCGGGGCGACAGGGTGCCGCGGATCCGCGGTACCGGCCTGGAATTCCGGCCGGAAAGCGCGGTGAGGAGCGGTGAGGAAATGTCTGCTACCATGAGCGAGCCCGTGCACGTATCCCGGGAAGACCTCTTCAGAGGATTGCCGGCTTCGGCGGCCGGAGATTTCGCTGATATCGAGAAGCGGTTGTTCTATGCCAGCGATACCGTGCTGTTCAAGAGAGATGAACCCGCCTTTGCGCTATTCGTGATTCATCGGGGGAGCGTGGCTCTGTCAAATTCCAACTGGGAAGAAGGCCTCGAGGCATGTGCGACGTCGGTTGCCGGAGAGATCCTCGGGCTGTCCGCCATCATCGCCGGGGAACCTTACCAGGCCAGTGCCCGCACGCTGGAGCTTTCCGATTTGGGTGTCATCAGCCGGGGAGACTTTCTGGATTTCATGGCGACTCACAGCGACTTCACGTTCCGGCTGGTCGGCCTGCTCAGCGAAGGCTTAAACACCGCCCTCAATCACCTGCGCGACCTGCCTCCCATAATCCAAGCCTGAGAGTGTCCGGGTGCTGCGCGGCTGCCCTCAACGCTTCGCGGCTTCGTGGTACACTCGCTCAGGCGCTCCGTCGGTAACTTGTGCCGGGCCCATAGCTCAGTCGGTTAGAGCAGCGGACTCATAATCCGTTGGTCCCAGGTTCGAGTCCTGGTGGGCCCACCAACGTCTGGGAGTCGGATTCAGTTGGGATTGCCTTCCGGCTGCGGGCAACCAACTGCCACGCGCGCTCATCATGTATAGGCGCCCGGGGCAGCGGTAGATTGAATCCTGGCGTTTGCTTCTTGAATGTGCCCATACTGATCAGAAGCCGTGACGGAGACGTGGGGCGGTGCCAGAGTGAGAGGGCGGGGAATTGCGGCGACCAGCAGATGCCTCGGCGGAATTTTGTGGGTACCGGTCAGGGTCGCCGGCGGGTTGCCTTCGGTTCTGCGCGTGCCAAGGTTGGGGAAGTGGCGACAGGACGCAGGTGAAAAGGAGCAACTGGCTTGACTTTGGAAGCCGGGTCCATTACTTTGAAAAGCTCGGCGGCGTTCTCTTGAACGAGCCTGGCATGGGAGTAGGCCGAAAGTGCGGCGCATGAAGGCCTTCCACTCGGACTTGCCCAGAAAGCCGCGACGGTGACCTGGATACAGATTAGCTATTCTGCGGCGAGATCGCGGCGCCGCCTCGGGTGACTTTGTCTCACCCATAAGCGATCGCCCGTGATCGTTCCATTACATACGGAGAGGGAGTAGAACAGGAACCCATATGGTTCGGTGCCGGCATAGGCAAGAGCTCGCTGTTGGTTCACACCACAACGCCCGGCCGACCTCGCCAGGCCGGTCAAGCGTCACACCGGGGCGCCTTGGCGCATTTTGCCGGAAGTTTTCCACAAGCTCCCCGGCCCTCAAGCACTGGCGCGACCCGGGAGTCAGGCTGGCCGCGGCTCTGCTGGCTTTCTTCACACTTTCGAGCGTCGCGATGGCTCAGGCGGAGCCTGCGCAGACATCCCAGACCGCCCAGCCTTCGGCACAGGCCGCCCAGCCTTCTTCCTCGGCAGCGGTGACGCAGTCCACGCCGGCCAATGCTCCGCCGACAGGGTTTACTGGCTTTGTCGAGGCCCAAGGCGGTGCCAACCTGGTCGGGACCGTGCTCATGTTCGATGCCGATTTGGGTTATGGCCTTTCGGAGCACCTATCCGTGGACATAGGGGTGCCGGTGATCTTCAGCCGTAATCCCTTCTCCCCGGTCAAGACTCACGACTATTACTGGTCGGCATTGTTGGGTGAGCCGTACCTCGACGCGAAGTACACGGGCGTTTATCACAACGTGAACTACACCTCCGTGCTGACGGGTACCGGACCGGTGGCGAACGAAGACAAGATCTTCAGCACGGGCCGTTTCGGGGTGGATTTATTCAATCACCTGGACGAGCAGATCGGGTCCATATCGCCTTTTCTGAACGTAGAAGTCTCGAACGGAGCCATCAATCGCTTCATCATGCCCAGACCCTTTGAGGAGGCCCGGATGTACCAAAGCCTCGGCATTCTGGGAGATCTAGAAGCGGGGTTTGAGTACAAGGTCAACAACCGGTTTGTGAGAGGTGTGAATGTTGGGGCTTCCGCGTACGTGCAAGGCGGCGGTGGTCCGCAAAAGATGTTCAGCCGACTGGTATTTCCGTATTCGAGTCTGGCGGGTGATGGCCGCCATGATCGCTACTGGGACAGCAGTTTCGAAACCAAGGGTACGTCTGCCCTTACGCGCGACAACGGTTGGTCGGGGTGGGTGGATATGAAGCCGCTGCCTAATCTGAATATTCAGCTGGCCTATACGCGCAGCGTCCACTATGACATGGACATTTATACCGCGATGTTTAACTTCGACGCCAGCCAGTGGGTTAAGACCTTGTTCCGGCGGCGCTAGGGTCAATTTGACGAGTGCTGACTTTCTGGTGGCGTTCCCTTGGCCGCAAAGACTGAATTATTAATGAGATTTGCGCAACGCATGATGGCGTGGTCATGGCTGCCGGTAACCGCGGCTTTTCTAGGTGTCGCCTTTAGTGCCACGCCAGCGCCCGCCGGCCGGAAAGCGGCAACTCTGGCGGCTGCAAGCGCTTCCTACGGCTCGCTGCCGTTGAGCTTCGAGCCGAACCAGGGGCAGTCAGATCCACAGGTCCGGTTTCTGGCACACGGACAAAGTTACAGCCTTTTCCTGACCGGGGATGAAGCGGTGCTCTCCCTGAGAGCGGCAAGTTCGTCGCCGCCTGTCCGAGCGCAGTCTTCCTTTGAGACGATACTGAAGATGCGGCTGCTCGGCGCGCGGACCTCGTCTTCGGTCCAGGGACTAGATGAACTGCCCGGCAAAAGCAACTACTTCATCGGAAACGATCCGGCAAAATGGCGCACGGACATTCCGAACTATGCGCAGGTCAAGTACAGCGGGATCTATCCGGGAGTGGACTTGGTGTACTACGGGAACCGGGGGCAACTGGAATACGACTTCGTGCTAAGGCCGGGTGCGGATGGCCGTCAGTTGCGGCTCGGGATCGAAGGAGCAAAGTCGATCGAGATCAGCAAGGCGGGCGATCTGGTTCTGGAAACGGCCGGCGGCCGAGTGGTGCTGAGGCGGCCGGAAGCATACCAGGGAAGCGGGACGGCCCGGCGCAGCGTGAGGGTGAATTACGTACGGCGGGCCGGCGAGATCGGGTTCGAGGTCGGAAAATACCGGCGCGATCAGGCGCTGACGATCGACCCGGCGCTGGTTTACTCAAGCTATCTGGGCGGCAGCGGGGGCGATATTGCTTATGGGATCGCCGTGGACAGCAGTGGCGAGGCGTACGTGGCAGGAGTTACGGGGTCAGTAAACTTCCCGGTTAAGGCAGCTTCGCAGCCGACTCTGGCCGGGGTGACGAACGCGTTCGTCGCCAAGCTCAATGCCTCGGGCTCCGGCCTCATCTACTCGACCTTCGTGGGCGGGTCGAACGCAGATGCCGCTGCGGCCATCGCGATCGACAGCTCGGGCGACGCTTACATCACCGGCAACACCTCATCGGCGAATTTCCCGGTCACGCCCGGCGTTTTTCAATCGACGTATGGCGGCAGTACAGACGCCTTCGTGGCCGAGATTGCTCCAACCGGTTCCAAGCTCGTCTATGCGGCTTATCTCGGAGGAAGCGCCGCGGATTTCGGTCAGGGGATTGCGTTAAGCTCGTCGGGAAATGCCTATGTGACGGGCTCCACACAATCCTTTGACTTTCCCATCGTCAATCCGCTGCAACAGGGGAACGACGGCTGCACGACGGTGAACATGGTTGAGACGTGCAACGCCGCTGCCTTCGTGGCTGAAGTCGATACGACGGCGTCCGCCCTGGTGTATTCGACGTATCTCGGTGGGTCCGGCAACAACTCTGGCCAGGCGATTGCGATTGATGCCGGTGGAAACGCCTATATTACCGGAAGTACGTCCTCCAGTGATTTCCCGGTGTCGAGCGCCTTGCAGAGTCAATCCGGCGGCGGCTCTGATGCTTTCTTAACGGAATTGAATGCTTCGGGTTCCGCGCTCGTGTTCTCAACCTATCTTGGGGGCAGTCAAAACGACGCCGGGTATGCTCTTGTCCTGGATGCGTCGGGTAATATCTATGTTTCGGGAAGCACGCAATCGAACAATTTCCCGACCACACCCAACGTCTTTCAGGCCCAATACGGCGGCGCGGGCGACGGCTTCCTGACCAAGTTCGGGGCAGGGGGCGCGGTCATCGTCTATTCCACGTTCATCGGGGGCACCGGCGCGGACCAGGCGAACGCCGTTGCGGTGAATTCCGCTGGTAATGCCTTCGTCGTCGGAGGTACACAGTCGAGCGACTTCCCCCTGTCCGATCCTTCCCAGCGGGTCTTGGGGCTCTCCGGTGCGTCGAACTGCAGCAGCGCAACGGGTGCAGCCAGTCTTTGTTCGGACGCATTTGTCGTCGACCTTAACCCCTCGGGAATGCCGGTGTATTCCACGTACCTGGGTGGCACCGAGGCGGACTTCGCGCAGGCCGTTGCTGTGGATCCAGCCGGCGATCCTTACGTAGCAGGGAGTACGGCATCGTCGAATTTTCCGGCGATTGTAGGCGCGCTGCAGGGTGCTTATGCCGGAATCGCAACTTCCGGAAACGCTTTCGTCACCAAGGTGGAGGCGAGTGACTCGCCGGCTGTGGCCTTGAGTCCCCAGAGCCTCAACTTTGGCAATCAGACCCTTAACGTCGCCAGTGCGGCCCAGCCCATTACCCTGATCAATGCCGGAAGCACTCCGTTGTCGATTACCAGTATCACGGGAAGCGGCGATTATTCGGTTACGGACAATTGTGGGACGACGGTGCCGGCGGGCGGCGGGAGTTGCACGATCAATGTAACGTTCACGCCTGCGGCTGCGGGCTCGACGACGGACGAGATCACGATTACCGATAGTGCCGCGGGTAGCCCTCACCACGTGGCTGTGACGGGTACGGGAGTGACGGGAGGTGCCGGCACTCTGACCCTGACTCCCAAGACTCTGGTCTTTCCCGTCCAGGCGCTCAATACTACGAGTCCGCCCCAGAATGTCCAGGTGGTGAACTCAAGCTTGTCCGCCATCACCATCAGCAACATCGCGGTGAGCGGCAGTTTTAATGAGACAAACAACTGCGGCACAGTGCCGGCTATTCTGAATCCTGGCGCAAGCTGTACGGTTAGTGTCACGTTTACGCCGACGAAGACCGGCTCAGCAACGGGATCACTCTCCGTCACGGACAACGGCGCGGGCAGCCCTCAGTCGGCCACGGTGTCGGGAGCTGGTGGCGGGGTGTTCACGCTTGCCGCACGTAAATCCTTCAGCACTATTGTAATAGGCGCTACTTCGACGACTTTCACCGTTTCCGCCTCAGCCGCCCCCAGCTTTACCGGAAACATAACGTTCACCTGTTCCGGTGGCGCGGCGTGCTCCTTCAATCCGAGTTCCATCACGCCCGGGCAGAGCACCACAGTGACCGTCAGCGGACTTTCGGCGGCAACCGCTAATCCTCTGAACTTCACGGTGACCGGAACGAGCAACGGAAACACGGCCGCCATTCCGTTGAAAATTTTCCTGCAGGACTTCTCAATTACCGCTACCCCCACGCTGAGTTCCCTCAATGCAGGACAGTCCGCCACCTTTGCGATTACGGCGGCGCCCACCAATGGCTTTAATGAGGTTGTGCTGTTGGGCTGTCAAGGCACTTTGCCTGCCGGCATGACCTGTTCGTGGTCTCCGAGTTCCGGGTTGGTCCTGAACGGGCTCTCGCCAAATTCAGCGACTCTCACGGTGGCGACTGAGACCCAGCAATCGTCCAGCGGATCGGTCGGCCACCGCCCGCCTGCGGTGCCGCCGGCCTCGGGGCGCCCGTGGGTGATCCTCGTGGGGATGCTCGCGGCCGGAGCTGCTCTGGTCGCGAAGAAGCGAACCCTGCCCTGCCGGTTGCGTTTGAGCGCTCTGGCTGGCGCGTTGCTTCTGGTACTTGGTACTGCGGTGAGCTGTTATAACTACGGCTATAACGTGATTGCGCCTCCACCCACTGTGGGAACGCCTACCGGCACCTACATGATATTAATCACGGGCACGCTCGGCACGAATAGCACGGTCGTCCGAAGCGCGACGATAACTTTGAGCGTAGGGCCGGGGTAAGAATCTGGCTGGTCGCGTGTTGAACAGTTGATTAGGAAGTCGGGGCCTTAAGCCGGCTGAAGAGCCGCGAGGCCATCTTCATTTTCAAGGTTGGTTGAATCTATGCGCAGTTCAGTATGCTTATTCTTGTCGCTGCTATCATTGGGGTCGGCACACGCGGCGGGTCCGGGCGCAGCTCCCCCCGCACCAGCCGGCGCGCGCACCTCCCAGATCGTCTCCGAGTACGCCAGACTGCCGCTGAGCTTTGAGCCAAACCAGGGTCAGACAGACCCCCAGGTCCGGTATTTGTCGCACGGGCAGGGCTATGGCATTTTCCTGACCGGAAATGAAGCCGTGCTGGCTCTGGATCCGTCGCAACCCTCAGTTGTTGGGGACTCTCCGGCGGGGGCGGTTTTAAGGCTGAGGCTCCGCGGAGCCCGGGTGATGGCTCATGTTCAGGGTGTGGGCGAGCTACCGGGTAAAAGCAACTACTTCATTGGGAACGACCCGGCGAGATGGCGCACGGATATTCCCAATTACGCGCAGGTGAGATACCGAGGAGTTTATCCGGGAGTGGACCTGGTTTATTACGGGCACCAGGGACAACTGGAATACGATTTTCTGCTGGAGCCCGATGTGGATCCGGGCCAGTTACGTGTCGAGATTGAAGGAGCAAAGTCGCTCAAGATCAGCGAGGCGGGAAATCTGGTCCTAGAGACAGCAAGCGGTCAGGTGATGCTGAAGCGACCGGAGGCATACCAGGGAAGCGGGATGAGCCGGCGCAGTGTGAAGGTGAGCTACGTGTTGCGCGGTGGGGAGATCGGCTTTCGGCTCGGGAAATACCGGCGCGACCGGACACTGACCATTGACCCGGTGCTGACGTATTCCACCTACCTCGGAGGGAGCGGCGGCGATGTTGGTTACGGCGTGGGTGTCGATAGCGCCGGCAACACCTACGTTGCCGGCGTCACCAGTTCCACCAATTTCCCGATCCTGAGCGCGATCCAAAGCAGCAGCGGCGGCAACGGCGATGCATTCGTTACCAAGCTGAACCCCGGCGGCACGGCGCTATTGTACTCGACTTACCTTGGAGGCTCGGGATCTGACACCGCCTCAGCCGTCGCGGCGGATTCGAAGGGCGATGTCTTTGTCACCGGTCAGACGAACTCGTCCAATTTCCCCATCGCACCGAAGTCTTCCGCCAATTCGACCACAACCGTGACTCCCTTTCAGGCGTCCTATGCTGGTAGCGGCGACGCGTTTGTTGCCGAGTTGCCCAGCACCGGCAACGCTCTAACTTATTCTTCCTACCTGGGGGGGAGCGGCGCCGATTCCGGCCAGGCGATCGCGGTCGACGCGTCGGGCAACGCGTATGTGACCGGCTCCACCCAGTCGCCCGATTTCCCCATACCCACGGGAACCACTCCATACCAGCCCACGCTGATGGGATCGTCTGACGCCTTCGTGACCGAGGTCAACTTCTCCGGGACTGCCCTGCTGTATTCGACCTACCTGGGTGGCACCCAGGCGGATACCGGCCAGGGAATCGCCGTCGACAGCGCGGGCAACGCCTATGTGGCGGGGTACACGTTCTCGACGGATTTTCCGGTGATGAATCCGATCCAGGGCACAAACGCCGGCAATGCCGACGCCTTCGTTTCCGAGGTAAACCCAACAGGTGGCGCCTTGCTTTTCTCCACTTATTACGGAGGCAGCCAGCAGGATCGCGCCTTCGGCCTTGCGCTGGACGGTTCGGCGAACATCTACGTGGTCGGTAACACCCAGTCGTCGGACTTTCCGACCACTACAGGCGTCTTTCAGCCCAATTCCAAATACGCCGGCAACGGAGATGCCTTCGCTTTCAAATTCAACTCCGGCGGGACATCGGTTTCCTACTCGACCCTGATCGGTGGCAGCGGCGTGGACCAGGCAAACGGGGTTGCGGTGGATTCCAAGGGTGATGCTGCCGTAGTCGGCTTCACGAGCTCGAGCGACTTCCCGACGGTGAGCCCATTCCAGTCGATCCTGGGCCTGAGCGGCGGTGGTTCCTGTGGAGGCAGCCCTTGCTCTGACGCTTTCGTGACGCAGTTGAATCCGACGGGCACCCAGGCTCTCCTCTCCAGCTTCCTGGGCGGGAGCGGAGCGGACTTCGGTCAGGGCATCGCGGTGGACAGTTCCGGTAATCTCTACGTCACGGGAAGCACTTCTTCCAGCAATTTCCCGGCGGTTGCCGGAGATTATCAGACCGACCTTGCCGGGGTGGCAGGAAACGCCTTTGTCACTGAAATCGGCTCAGGCAATTCGCCGGCCATCGTGTTGTCGCCTGCCAAGGTCGACTTCGGCAACGAGGCGGTGAGCGTCGCCAGTACGGTCCAGACCGTTACGGTCTTCAACCTCGGAACCGCGCCGCTCACCATTAGTGCAGTTGAGGCGCCCAGCAGCGATTTTACTGACTCGAATAATTGCGTGGGGACTGTGGCCCCGGCGGGCGGCAGTTGCACGATCAACGTGACCTTTACCCCCCAATCGACCGGGGCCGTCACGGACCAGTTCACCATCACCGATAATGCGGCCAACAGCCCTCATACTTTGACCGTCACCGGTACAGGCGTAACCCAGGCATCGGCGGTAACGGTCGCCCCGACGAGCTTGACCTTCCCCAACACACAGGTCTCGTCGGTCTCCCAGCCGCAGACTGTGACAATTACCAACACGGGCACATCCACCCTGGACATCACTGGGATCACCGTCACCGGTGATTTCAAGCAAACCAACACCTGTGCCGCAGTGTTCAATGCTCTTAGCGTCGGGCAAAGCTGTTCGGTGTCGGTGGAGTTCGCCCCGGCTGCCAGCGGCAGCAGGACAGGTACGTTGACCATCAGCGACAATGCCACCGGCAGTCCGCAAGGTGTGTCTCTTTCCGGTACCGGACTCGCATTGTTCTCGCTTGCCTCGAGCAGTTCCACTGTGGCCACGATTGTTGGTTCATCTTCGACAACTTTTACCGTCAGCGCGAGCGCGGTCAACGGTTTTACAGGCAACATCAGCCTGTCGTGTGCCACCAGCGTGAGTTGCAGCTTCAGCCCGACTACGATCTTCGCCGGCCAGAGCAGCACGCTTACCATCAGCGGCCTCTCCGCTTCAACTCCCAACCCGTTCAACTTTACCGTCACGGGCACCAGCGGATCGCAGACGGCTACGGTGAATCTCACCGTGCTGCTTGAAAGCTTCTCGCTATCGGGGACCCCGGCCTTGAACACAGTGGTGGCGGGGGCGCCGGCAAACTACACCATTCTGGTCACACCCCTTTTTGGGTTCAATCAGCAGGTGAACCTCAGTTGCAGCGGCTTGCCCTCCGGGTCGACATGCAACTTCGCCAACGCATCGGTCACACCCAACGGGAAGTCTCCAGCATCGGTGGCGCTCACGATCAGCACGACACAGTCTGCGTCGCTATGGAGATGGTGGCCCGGAGGGCGTGGGCCGCGGTTCACGCCGCTTCCGGGCTTGATTGCGGCCGTTTGCCTCAGCCTGCTGCTGGCGCTTTTGGCCATGCGACGGCTGTGGCCGGGCGCAGCCCTTCCCCGCCGCTTGGCGGGCTGGCCGGTGATGCTTGCACTGATGCTCCTGAGCCTCATGTTCCTCGGGGCCTGCCGTGGCGTCTATGCAACTGCCCCGACTCCCACGGGGAACTACATCATCACCATTACAGGCACGCTGAATTCGAACAATACTGTGCAGGAGAGCACGACCGTCGACCTGGCCATCACGTAGCCATGGCGTAGCGCCTTCATCCGAGTGAGCTCGAGGGCTGGCTGTTCTGCCGGGAAACCTTTGGGGTGGGTATGTTTCGCTCGAACACCCAGCGGCCCACTGGTGACATCCAGGCCATGCTCTGACCCGCCGGATGCGAGAGTGCTCTCTCTCGCCCGTTCGTAATCTTGTTCTTTTCCGGCCTTGATGGGCTTTCTCTCGCACACCTCGAACTATCTTGGAACTCTTTTCCGCCATCTCTTGAAGTTCAGGATCGGGCCGCTTGGCGCTCTTCGGATTGGCGCGAAACTTCGACCCGGGCTGGTAACAAATCGTTATGGGCAGGACTGCAGGCATCGATCTTGACCGGTGTGTCTGGCCCGCTTGATGGCATCTTAGCCCATGGTTTCGCGCATCGTATCTTGCGCGCGGCCCAGTGACGGCGACGTACAAACAGCCGCTTATACATAGGTAGAGGCATGAACTTCAAAAGTACAATTCTGCCTGCTGGCATCGTGTCGTGTGCTTTACTGCTCGCCCCGGCATATCGATCATTCACTCAACCCGGGGCTGCCGACCGCATCCTAGCCCCGATCGACAACAATTCTGTGTCGGTGATCCGAGGGAACGTCAGTCCATGGGCGCGACCGGACAATGATCAGGGCCTGGTGGATGAGTCATTCCGATTGAACCATGTTACGCTGGTGTTCAGGCCCAGCCCCAGCCAACAATCGGACCTCAATAACTACCTGCTCGAGTTGCAGAACCCCTCTTCGCCGGATTATCACAAGTGGCTTACGCCCGAGCAATACGCCGGCCGCTACGGGTTGACCGGGAGCGATCTCGCTAAAGTGGTCTCCTGGCTTCAAAGCCACGGTTTCACCATTGAACAGACAGCGCGCGGCCGCAATTGGGTGGCGTTCTCCGGGACTGCGGGTGCAGTTGAATCGGCTTTTCACACCTCGATTCACACTTATCTTGTTCACGGCGAGACCCGCTATGCCAACAGCGCGGAGCCTTCGGTTCCGAGCGCTCTCGCTGCAGTGGTTCTGGGAATTCGGGGTTTGAACAACTACCGCCCGAGACCGAAGGTGAGAGTCAGAAGTGTGCGCCCCGGAACAAAGCCCGACTACACATCCAGTCAAACCGGCAACCATTTTGTTGTACCCGGTGATTTGGCCGTCATTTACGACATTCAAAGCCTGTACAACGCCGGGATCACCGGGGCTGGGGAGAAGATTGCCGTGATGGGTCAGACGGACATCACCATGAACGACATCACCGAATTCCGCAAGAACATCGGTCTGCCGGCCAACAATCCCACCGTGGTGACCATTCCGTCCTACACCTCGCAAACCACCACCGGTGATCTCACCGAAGCCGATCTTGACCTGGAGTGGGCCGGGGCCGTAGCCAGCAACGCGGATATGATTTACGTGAACGCGGGCGGATCCACCAACGGCGCTTTGGATTCCCTTACCTATGCCATCGACAACAACGTGGCTCCCATAGTCAGCATGACCTATGGCGGTTGTGAGCCCAACTTCGGTGCCGCGAACGCCAGCACCTACCAGACCGTTCTCCAGCAGGCCAGCACGGAGGGCATAACGATCCTGGCGGCAGCGGGCGACGACGGTGCCACCGATTGCGACAATAACAACCCTTCCAGTCCAGCAAGGACTGCCGTCATGGGCCTGGCTGTGGACTTCACCGCCAGTTCGCCGAATGTCACCGCAGTCGGGGGCAGTGAGTTCAGCGGAGACAGCTCTACCGGAGCCAACACTTACTGGTCCGGCGCGAACAATAGTGCGACCCAGGCTTCTGCCCTCTCCTATATTCCAGAAATGGTCTGGAACGACACCGCCGCGGCCGGCGAACTGTCTGCCACGGGCGGCGGCGCGAGTATGTTTTTCACAAAGCCGAAGTGGCAAAGCGGGGCCGGCGTGCCCAATGACGGCGCTCGCGATGTGCCGGACGTGGCGCTCACCGCTTCTCCGAACGAGGATCCCTATCTGATTTGCTCTTCGGATTACATCAATACCGACAAAAGCGCGACCGCGGACTGCACCAATGGCTTTAGGGCAACCGACGGCACTCTGGACGTCGTGGGCGGAACGTCTGCCGCCACTCCACCGTTTGCGGGCATCGTGGCACTGCTCGAGCAGAAAATAGGCTCGCGCCAGGGAAACATCAACGAGGTTCTCTATCCTCTGTTTACCAAATCGGCGAGTGCGTTCCACAACATCACGAGTGGTAACAACGAAGAGCCTTGCCAGGCCGGAACACCCGACTGTCCCAATGGCGCTCAGATCGGCTTCACCGCCGGAACCGGGTACAGTCAGACGACCGGCCTCGGCTCGGTGAATGCCTATAATCTGGTTACCGCCTGGCCTTCAGTGGCCCCCGTCACAGGCAGCGCGGCCGATTTTGCGATCTCGCCTTCGCCTGAGAATCTCACGATCACCGCCGGCACCTCGGGCGCTACTACGCTGACTCTATTTCCCAATAACGGCTTTTCAGGTAACGTGGCCCTCACCTGCAGTCCGGCCTCGTCTCTGGGTGGCGTGACCTGCTCCGTTTCGTCACCGGCCAGTGTTTCCCAATCTGCGGGTCCAGCGACGGCCACGTTGACCGTGACCGCTTCGTCGAGTGCTAAGACCTTGGGCGATCCAAAATTCGTGAATTTTCGACGGTTCCCGGGGGTGCCCCTATTGATCAGCGTCCTTCTCCTGGGCTTTACCGCGCTCTGTATCCGGAAATCGGCTCCGTTCACGCGCCACGCGCTGCCGCGACGAATCTGGTTGGGTATCGCGCTGGCAGTTTTTCTCGCAGCGGGTCTGAGCTGCGGCGGCGGCAGCTCCGGCACGACCCCTGCGACTTCATCCGGGACAACGGAAAGTGGCTACGTCACGGTCACTGGAGCCAGCGGCAGCCTCAGCCACACCACACAGGTCTACGTTTCCATCAATTGATGGCACATGGCCGGCCGCGCTGTAGTGCCGGTGTTCTCACCGCCGCGCCTAAATGAGCAGATTTGTTCGGCGGTACGGACACCGCCGCTACCGCGCGGAAGAAGGCTACGGCGCCGGCGACGCGGGCGCCAGTCCCACGTCTTTTTCCTTGAGCGCCTTGACGCGGTCGCGAAGCTCGGCCGCCCTCTCGAATTCGAATCGCTTGGCGGCCTCCCGCATCTGCTTTTCGAGATTGGCCACCAGCGCCTGCAACTCGTCGGGCGTCGAGGGCTCGCTTGCCGGTTCCTCGATCGGCACGGTGACGTAATCCGCCTCCACAATCGAGGCCAGGACCATATCGACCGGCTTCACGATCGATTCCGGCGTGATCCCATGCTCCTGGTTGTATTCCATCTGCTTGGCGCGCCGACGGGTGGTCTCGCCGATGGCGTGCCGCATGGAATCGGTCATGGTGTCTGCGTAGAGAATCGCCTGGCCGCGGACGTGGCGCGCGGCGCGCCCCACCGTCTGGATCAGCGAGCCGCCGGAGCGCAGGAAACCCTCCTTGTCCGCGTCCAGCACCGCCACCAGCGACACCTCAGGCAGGTCGAGCCCCTCGCGCAGCAGGTTGATGCCGATCAACACGTCGAACTCGCCGCGCCGCAGATCGCGCAGGATCTTAACCCTCTCCAAGGTCTCCACTTCGGAGTGCAGGTAGCGGCAGCGCACGTTCAGCTCGGAATAGTAGCCGGTCAGGTCCTCGGCCATACGTTTGGTCAGCGTGGTCACGAGGGCGCGCTCATTGCGCTCGGCGCGCGCGCGAATCTCGCCCAGGAGATCGTCCACCTGGTTACGCGTGGGCCGGACCTCGATCTCGGGATCGATCAGACCCGTGGGCCGGATGATCTGTTCCACGACCACGCCGCCGGCGCGCGTGAGTTCGTACGGGCCTGGCGTGGCCGAGACGTAAATCACCTGGTCCACGCGATGCTCGAACTCCTCGAAATTCAGCGGGCGATTGTCGAGCGCCGAGGGCAGCCGGAATCCGTAGTCCACCAGGATCTGCTTGCGCGAGCGATCGCCGAAATACATGCCGTGAAGCTGCGGCACCGTCTGGTGGCTCTCATCGATGAAGAGCAGCGCGTCCTGCGGCAGGTAATCCAGCAGCGTCGGCGGAGGCTCACCGGGCAGGCGGCCCGAGAGGTGGCGCGAGTAATTCTCGATGCCGTGGCAGTAGCCCATCTCCTTCATCATCTCGACGTCAAACCGGGTGCGCTGCTCCAGGCGCTGCGCCTCCACGAGCTTCCCCCGCTTCTCGAGTTCGCCGTGCCACCAGTCAAGCTCTTCCAGAATCTTCCGGATCGCGGACTCGCGACGGTCGGCGGGCATCACGTAGTGAGTCCGCGGATAGATGGGCAGGCGCGGGAAGGTACGCTTCACCTGGCCGAGCAGCGGGTCGATCTCCGCGATCGACTCGATTTCATCGCCGAACATCTCGATGCGAAAGGCGTTGTCCTGGTACGTCGGGTAAATCTCAATCACGTCGCCGCGCACGCGAAAGGCGCCGCGCCGGAAATCGTAGTCGTTGCGCTCGTACTGGATCTCCACCAGCCGGCGAAGAATGTCGCTGCGGGAGATTTTCTGTCCTTTCTCCACGAACAGCAGCATGCCGTAATAGGCTTCGGGAGACCCGAGGCCGTAGATACAGCTTACGCTGGCCACGATCAGGCAGTCGCGACGCTCGAAAAGCGACCGCGTGGCCGAAAGCCGCAGCTTGTCGATCTCGTCGTTGGTGGTCGCCTCTTTCTCGATGTAGACGTCGCTTGCGGGCACATAGGCTTCGGGCTGGTAGTAGTCGTAGTAGCTCACGAAGTACTCCACGGCGTTTTCGGGAAAGAAGCTCTTGAACTCGTGATAAAGCTGCGCGGCAAGGGTCTTGTTGTGCGCCAGCACCAGCGTGGGACGGTTTACCGCCTCGGCGACCTTCGCCATGGTGAACGTCTTGCCCGAACCGGTGACGCCGAGCAACACCTGGTGTTTCTGCCCGGCGCGCACCCCATCCACGAGTTCAGAAATGGCGTTCACCTGGTCGCCGCGCGGCTGATAATCCGAATGAACTCTGAAATCCATTGCTTCAGTTTACCGTTGCGAGTCGATACTTGACAGTCGAAAGTCCCGCCGGCACTGTCCTGATCTCGACGTGGGAGCCTCCGTACCCTCTGCACTTCCTCCATGCTGTCTATGTTGAAAGCCTTGTAACAC
The DNA here is from genome assembly GCA_035946575.1 of Terriglobia bacterium. Classification (GTDB taxonomy): domain Bacteria; phylum Acidobacteriota; class Terriglobia; order UBA7540; family UBA7540; genus Gp13-AA77. The sequence continues at coordinate 103,730 of DASYZG010000072.1, forward strand.
AGAGGCCACAGAGGACTCATAAAGGACACAGAGGCCCCTACGCCGAGATCAGGACAGTGCCGGTTGGTTGTCTTCACTCCCCAGGCGCTTTTGTCGCAATTGGAATCAGGCCTGCAAACCGAACAAGGGGGATGCCGTTCGGCATCCCCCTTAGGGTCGAGTCTTGGTAATCCGCCGGAGTCACGCGATCCCGGCGCTACCCATCACTCTCACTTTCCCGAATTGGGAGTGATCGGAATGACGTTCGCCATCTCCTTTTCCTGAGCAGCCGTCTGATGCGGGCGGCTCGGCGTGAAGTAGAGGACCACTCCAAGATCAGCTAGCTTCAGTTCGCGCACCGTGCTGATCCCGCGGTCCGTTGCCAGAACCAGCGAACTCGAATCCGAACTCTTCGGATCGTAACCCTGCGCCCGGATGATGGCTCTGGTGTTCTCGCCCGAGAGAACCAGGCGCGCGGCTGATTTCGACTGGTCAACGGTGAAGGAGTAGTCGCCTGCCGGCAGGGTGGCCTGGCCCCAGCGCGCATCAAAGGGCAGGGTGAACTTCCCTTGCATCTCCTGTGCCCTGGCCATTCCGGCGCCCAGGCAGGAGGCTAGCAGGGCCAACACCAAAGAGCCGAGTGTGAATCTGCGAATCGTTTTCATAACAAACCTCCTGAATTTCGTTCGTTTTCGGGTCAACCCTCTGGTTGCCCTTCACCCTTTAAGGCGGAAACGGGAGGCAAAAACTGGCATGACTTCGAAGAATTTCCTGTCGGGCCCCGAAACTCGCCAACTTCAGGTTCGGGACCACCCCGATCCGAGAGTGGCGATGAACATGAAGCACGGGGCCTGCTGACCCAAGCCGGGGCGGCATGGGGACGGCCCCGCTTGGAGGTCAAAACGGTTGACTCGCGCGGCAGCAGGACGCCGCCCCATCGGGCGATCACAGGCCATGCCGTCAAAATCACGTGCAGCCCTGCCGGCCCTGGCGACTGACGCACCGTTCGGATCCGCGTGTTAGAATACCCAGCGCTCGACATCGACCCAGTTTGAGGTGATTTGTGATCAATGCGGCTCACGTGGTGATTTACACAAAGGACGCCGATGCCGATCGGGCGTTCTTCCGTGACGTGCTCGGCTTTCCTTCCATTGATGCCGGCGAAGGCTGGCTGATATTCGCACTGCCGCCGGCCGAGCTCGGCGTTCATCCCACCGGTCCCGGCGAGGGGGAGGTGCCTGATACCCGGATTCTTAAGGGGCACCACCAGCTCTATTTCATGTGCGACGATGTGGAAGCGACCGTGAAAGAGCTCGAGGGCAAAGGCGTCAAGTTCACGGAGCCGGTGAAGGATTTGGGTTGGGGCCTGCTCACGGCCTTCCAGCTTCCCGGTGGCAGCGGCGTATGGCTCTATCAGCCGCGGCACGCGTCGCCGCACAATTCGTGACATCACGCTGAATTCACAGCGCCGCCGGGCTCCAGGTCCGGAACTCGAGTTCCTTCTCACAGTGCGACTTCAACCATCCAAAAGCGGGCATCAAACCCATCGGGGCGGAGGTGCCAGCAATGCGGAGACTAATTCCTGCAATTCTCATCGGAACCTTGGTTATCCTGCTCGTGGGTGTGGTTCAGGCGCGGCCGGACAAGAACGATTCCGACCAGCCGCAGGTGAGCGGCATGACGCAAGGCAACACCGGCTGTGCCATTCTCGAAAAGCACACGCCAGTGAAAGGCAAACTGCTGGTTGTGGGGGTGATCTACGCGCGCACGGAATACAAGGTGCTCACCACGTTCCATGCCACCCTGCCGCGCGAGAAGTTCACCGGCCCGGGCCAGGTGAAGGAACTCAATAGCCTGGCTGTAAAAGACAGGATCAAGCTCGTGGTCCTGCGCCCAAACTACAGCGACGCCGAATTCGCCCGGGCCAAAAGCATGTGCGGGCAGCCCGCGAACGCGCCCGCCGCCTCGACGCCCAGTCCCTCGCGGTAGCGCGGGCGTCCCTCCCGCGATTTGCGCGCCTGGGACGGGCGCGCGCTTGCGACATCCTCGCGCGCTAGAGCGAGGTCCCGAAATAATAGGCGGATTCCGCGGGCCTCACCGGACGCGGCAGCCACAAGGGACGCCGCAGGTTTCCCGGGCCGGGCGCCGGACGGGTGAGCGCCTTCCACTTCAAATACACGGCGTGGGCACGGTTGGTGTCCACGAAGATGTCGCCGTAGCGGTCGTCTGCCGCGGCGCGCTCCACGCGCACCATCTGGTGCCAGCAATGCATGCCGCTGATCGGGTCGGGGTGGACGGGAAAAACGACGTTCTGATGAACGCCGGCGTCGCTCCACCAGACCCGTTCGGTATCACGGTCGCGGCTCGCGTACGGAGCCACCTCGGTGAGATGACGCATCTTCCACCGGCCCCTGGCGATCTCCTTCAGATCGACGCGAGCGCTTGACAGACGCTCCAGTTGATCGTCCTGGCTTGCGCGCCAGCGCCCCAGATGATGCGAGCAGGCCACCACGCCCGGGGCTAGTCCTTCCGTCACCCAGGCGTGCAGCACGAAATATCCGATCTCGGTGTGGATCTTCAGCAGATCGCCGGTGCGAATCCGGCCCAGCCTCTCGGCGTCTCGCGGATTGATCCAGAGCGGATTCTTGTGCGCGATTTCGTAGAGCGACTTGGCATTCCCGGTGCGGGTGTGGATCAGCACCGGCAGACGGAATGTGGGGAGGAGCGTGTAGATCTCCCCGCGCGCTTCCGGCGGCCACTCGACCGGTGGCGTGTAGGCGGGATCGAAATCCTCCGGCGGCTTTCCGTCAGAAGCCAGTTGGGCAGAGCGGTGGATGTGGCTGCGGCAGTATTCCGGCAGGGCAAATTCCGGCCATTTCCAATCTGCCATGGTCTGCGAAAAGATCTCGAGCTTGCGCGAGGGCGTGTTGTAGCCGACGACCGGTTTACCCTGGACGATCACGCCGACAGGTTTTCCGCCTTTCATCAACACACCGCCCGAACCGGGTTCGGAGCCCTGCAGATCGGCCGCGGCCACCGGCATCTCGTTCCGCCGGTGAGCGTCGCCGTCCAGCGCAAAGGCCCCGTACTTGCGCATGTAGGCCAGGGGCGTCAATCCTTCGGCTCTCGCCGCTTCGGGGAGTCCGGGAACCGAATTCTCAAACATCCAGCCGTAGTATTCGTCTACGGTGATCTTCTGGCCGGGCCGGTAGGGCGACTCGAACCACTGCCGGATGCCGAGCGTGCCGTCGGGGTCGATCGCCCAGGAGAGGCTGATCCAGAACTCGTCTTCTTCCCAAACCTGGCCGGGATTGCACTCGTAGCTGTAGTCGATCTTTTTGCCATGTTTCTCCTGGAATACGCGCAGGACCGGCTGACGGAATCCGATCCATCTGCCGGAATGCGTCTCCTGGCTCATCAGGTCGTGGCGCTCCGGGCTTTCTCCCATGGGCAGCACGTAGTCGGCGTACCGGGCGGTCTCATTCCACGTCGGGGTGAGGGCGGCGTGCATGCCGATCAGCGTTTCGTCGCGCAGCACCTCGATCCAGGAGAATCCGTCGGGAAAGGTCCATACGGGATTCAGCACGCGTGTGAAGTACGTGTCCACGCGGCCGCGGCCTTCCTTGAGAAAGTGCGGCAGCAGGAACGACATCTCAAAAGCGGCCAGCGGCCACTCGGCCGGGAACAGCAGTTCGTTCCAACCCCTCTGCGGTGGGGGGACGCTGAACGGTTGCGGCACGAACTTATTCCACACACCCAGATTGTGTCCGCCCTCGGTGCCAACCGAGCCGGTGAGGACATGCAACAGCGCCAGGGCGCGCACCGTCTGCCAGCCGCCCAGGTTTCCGGCCGCGCTGCCGCGCCAGATGTGGGAGGCGAAGCGGCTGCCCGCCTCGGCGATTTCTCGGGCGATGGTCACGATGGCGTCAGGCGGAACCCCGCTCTCGCGCGCAGCAAATTCCGGCGTGTATCGGGCATAGTGGAGCTTGAGGGCCTCGATCGCAGCTTCAAACGTCTGTCCGGCGTCGTCAAAGCCGTCGACCTTGAGTTCGGACCAGTTCGTCCAGCTCTTCAAGAATTGCGCGTCAAACCGGTTCTCGTCGAGGATCACTTTGGCCATGGCCAGCAGCGCTGCGGCCTCGGTTCCGGGATAGGTTGGCAGCCAGTAATCGGCCATGCTGGCCGTATTGGACAGGCGCGGATCCATCACCGCCATCTTCGCGCCGGCCATCTTGCCCTCGATGATGCGCTGCGCGTGCGGATTGAAGTAGTGGCCCGATTCGAGGTGCGCCGAAAGCAGCAGGATGAAGCGCGCGTTGGCATGATCGGGCGAGGGACGGTCGGCATGATGCCAAAGCTGGTATCCGAGGCGCGCCGCCGACGAGCAGACGTTGGTGTGCGAATTGTGCCCGTCGATGCCCCAGGCCTGCAGCAGCCGGTCCATGATGAAGTCGTGGCCCGGCCGGCCTACGTGGTACATCACCTCTTGGCGGCGTCCTTCCGCGATCGCTTTGCGGATGCGCGCGCCGAGGGTCTTGAGCACCTCCTCCCAGGTCACTTGCTCCCATTTGCCGCCGCCTCGCGGTCCCACGCGCTTCAGAGGATGCAGGATGCGGCCGGCATCGCGGATCTGGTCGATGGTCGCCGGACCCTTGGCACATACGCGTCCCCGGCTGGCGGGATGGCGGGGATTGCCCTCAAACTTGTCGATCTGCCCGGTCTCCTTGTTGACGTAGGCCAGCAGTCCGCAGGCGGATTCGCAGTTGAAGCAGATGGTGGGAATAAGCTGGTAATGGCGCTCCACCCGCTGCGGCCACGCGGTGGAATCGAGCTCCACCCAGTCGTCCCAGCGCTCCGCGGGCGGGCAAGGTGCCAGGTACATACTCCCGTTCTGGAATTGACTCATAGTCGGGTATCAATCTTAGACTATAACCGGCGTTCTAGTCCGAGCAGGGACGCGCTCCCTGCAGGTTCACCCCGCGTGGAAGCCGCGCGGTGGCCGCGAACCAACGCGGCCGCGCCACCCCGAGGCTTTGCGGAGGAGGCGACTATCGAAAAGTTAAGTGATTTGTTTTCATAAACCTAACGGCTTCGTTTGGCAGTTTTCCAATTTCGACTGCTCTTAGGACTTATTTATGTATACTATGTATGTATATCACGATAAGTAATACATCCGCACCGTTGGACTCTTTTGTGCCGCGCCAGCGCGATTGTCAACGGGAATCGAGCGGTCGGTTGTGACGTCATCGGCAGAATGCACGGCTCAAAGACGATTTTTCCGGTGTCAGTAGTGATGGTGCCCCGGCGTTGATCTCGCGAAACGAGATTCAGCGGCCGGTGAAGGGTATCATGCCGGACGCCGACCATCTCGCGAAGGGATCTTTGGAGGGTGCCGTTAGACCAAGCCTTCCCAGGCATACTGTGCGCCTTGCCGCTGCTCTGGCATGGGTAATCCTTACCGGTGCCTGCGCTCAGCCCGGAACCCCGGCATTTCGGCTCGAGGGCCGTCCCACTTCTCCTCTGCTGGTGCCACCCTCGCCCAAACTTGCCTCCAGCCGTGACGCTGTCCGTGTGCGCCGGGGCCCGGTCGATGCAGACTGCACCATCAAAACGCCGGTACTGGCGCTGGAATGGCGAGGATCGAAGGCCCGCTTGGTTCCCAATCTCGACGCCATCCGGAAGATGACCAACCTCGCGCTTGCGCCTCATCTCGAGGAGTTTCGGACTGACGTCTTCCGCCTGCAAGAGCGCGGCTGTTTCAGTCAGGAGGGCGCCGACCGCCTGCTGGCCGCCCTGGCAAGCTCCGCGCCCATGCCGCCGAAGACGGTCCTGTCGCTTCGTTACGGGCCATCGCTCACTACGGGATACGTGGACCTTGTGCCGGGCTTCCGGCTTGAGGATGCCACGCTGATCCGGACGTCCGGCGGCAGAGCGGTCGGGCAACGTACCGGGTGGTACAAGGTGGTGGCCCGGGGCAGCGATGGCGTTCGCGTGGTTCGGGCCGGGCGACCCAGGCTCCATTGGTTTCCAGGGCGGGGCCGCGGTGAGCCGCCGGCACCTCTCGACCTGCGCTTTCCCGCCGAGGCCCGCGTTTGGCGGCTCTCATGGTGGGTGACAGCTTCGAGCGCCGACCACTTTAACATGGTCATTGCCGCCGTCGACCGCCCGACCCTGGACAACGCGACGCGGCACCTTGCCGGGAGGCCGGCGGACTGTTTGAGTCTGGACGCCGCCGTGCGCGGGGCGTGGTGCCGGCCCCTCTCACCCGATACGGTCCTCACGGCGGAGATCCCGATCGAAGCCCAAGGCCGCACCGTTTACGTCCCGCTTACTGCGAATGTGGCCCAGGCGCTGATCACGATCGGGGTCTCTGACCCCGAGTCCGTGGAACCGACGCTGAAGATTTGGCGGCGGTTCGGCGGGCACATGTACCCCGTCCAGTTTGATCCGGGCTCTAAAGCCATCCTGAACCTTCCGTTGGTATCGCGCGACAGGCTTCACTGGTAGCCCGGCATGGTCTACATCGCTTTCGAGGGCGGCGGTCCGGGCGGGGTTGCGGATGAAGCAATATCGGAAACTGCCTTCCAGGACCCGTCGGCCTGCTTCCTGTAAACCGTTACGTAACTGCCTTTGTCACTGATCGGCTTTTGGGTTGCCGGATCCGTCATGTTCATGGTGTACCCGCCCTCGGTGTAAGCGAAGTCGCCCGATTTTGCGACCTCGACCCGGTCGGGTGTGAAGCTCAGGGAGAGAGCGTTGTCGGAAACCATTTCCTTCAGGCCCGCGCGGATGCTGTCCTTACCGTTCCAGGGCGGGGCTCCGGGACTCATCAAGACGGCGTCGTCAGTATAATGCGCCAACAACTTGTCGACGTCTTTTGCCTGGAAATCTTTGTTCCACTGGGCTTCGTTGTCCTTGATAGCCTGAACGTCGGCGTCGTGAGTGTCGGAAGTCTGCGGCGCCTGGCTGCAACTCGCCAGCACCAGCGCCAGGAGACTGGTGACACTGACCGCCAAAATGCTGCGTTTCATATCCCCCTCCAGCGTGAAATGTCGTCCCGACCTTTCCAGGTCGAGTATTTCGGGCGAGCGATAACGTACATCGGAAAGGAGCCAGGTGTGAAGATAACTTTGTAGTCACCTTAATGCGTCTGCATGAGTCCCGAATGCGCCTCGGGGGCGGCGAGGTGTCTTCGGGCCGGTGTGGTGGAGGGTTGGTGCGAGTCCTGCCGCTGACGCGATTCTCCTCTGCGGCGGGCAAGCAGGGGCAAATCGCGAAAACCCTGCGCCTCGCACCGGCCGTCGATTATACGAACATTCGATGCGAATGGCGGAGATTCTGGCGTCGCGAGGGATCGTTGTCGCGTGCTCGTCGCCGTGGTTCGGTCAGCTGATCGTCTCAGTTGCGCGAGGAATAGATAAAGTCCTCAATCTCGTCGATCCGCTGGTCGGCGTCATGGTAACCGATGTCGATCAGGGCGTTCGTGTATTCCGGTGTGAACAGCAGATAGCTCATCAGGGCGGAGCAGGAATCGGCGTCGCGGCCCAGGCTGTTCACGAAATAGCTGATGAGATAGGGCATGGCCGTGCGATGCTCAGCGGCCACGTCGGACAGGTCTACCGAGGGCGCGATGTAAAACGTTCTCAAGGGCCGCATTTTTTGGGAGCCGTTGCCGGATTTGCGGAGCTGCCCGGTTTCCAGAAGTTCATTCAATCGTTCCAGGTGCTCGATGTCCGTGGCCAGGTGGTCGAGGAACATCACGTTGCAGAGAAGCCCCGCAACTTCCGCGAGAGAAGGGGGCTTGCCATTATCCGATTCCTCCCTGTCCCGCCGGTTCTCGCAGCGTACGCCGATGGCGAACACGCGCCCGGCTCCCAGGCGGATCAGCGGGCTCAGGGGCTGGGAGAGCCGCATGCAGCCATCGCCGAAGAAGGCGGTGCCGAGGGCGGTCTTGAGCTGCACCGGTGGAAAGACCAGGGGAATCGCGGCTGAGGCGCACACGTGGTCGACGGTGATCTTGGTGGCCAGCGTCACGCGGCGGCTGCGCTGCCACATCGGATGTCCCTTGGCGCCCTGGATGAAGAGATAGCTTTTTCCCGAGCCGTAATTGGTGGCAGAGATCGCGAGGGCATAGAGATGGCCCTGCCGGATATTTTCCTGAATCCGGCCGCAGTCGAGATGCTCGCCGAGGTAGCGTCGCAATGGCGTGGCGTCGAGGAGCGAGCGCGCATTACCTCCTCCGAGAAAACCTCCGAAGGAGAGGTCGAGTATCCAGGTCAGGGAGTTGCGGGTCTGCGCCGCCAGGTCGCAGCGAAAGACGTCCGCCGGCTTGATGTCGGACCAAAGTTGGGCCAGGACCCTGGTGGCCACGCCAAAATCGTCACTGCCCACGGCTACGGCCGTGCCATTGACCGCGCCCGCCGAAGCGCCACCGACAATGGGAAAAGGATTGCCGTGCGTCTGAATCCGTTTAATCTCGCCGATGCGTTTCAGGACTCCAGCCTGATACGCACCCCGGGCGCCCCCGCCCGTCATGGCTAAACCGAGCGCGTTCTCCAACTTGCCCCCCATGGCCCGCCCGCATCCGGCACGATCCAGGCGCGCCATTCCTCTCCATGTCTCTAACCGCAGCTTAACCCAGAAACGGCCCGCTGGGAACGCCCGGCCGCGGCCAGAGGTCGATCAACTGTTCGGCACCTTCTGCGCTGCCATTACAAAACACCATTCGAACGCCAGCAAACCCGCGAGCGCCAGCAGGCCGGCAAGCGCGGGCACCATGAACGTCCAGGCTCCCAGAACGAGCAGCAATCCCGGCGAGAGAACGCCGATCAGGATGACTCCCAGCCAGAAGAGCACGCGATACGGGCCGCGCGTGATCAGGCGCGCCGCATAGCGCGAGTTGATGGTTCCGTGCGGCACCAGCACCTCTTCGATCACGATGAGCAGGTGCAAGGCCAGGCAAACCAGCAGGGCCCAGGCGGCGAGTGCGCGCGTCCGCTCCGTGCCGCCCCCGGCACCCGGCAGGCAGGCGAGAACCGCGGCACCTGCCATGACGGCCTGCACGATCAGATGCAGCCCGAGCAGCGGCGTTTGCCACAGATCGCGGCCCTTGCACTGCGCAAAAAGAAAGGCGGTGTAGAGAGCAGCCAGCAGTCCCAGCACCAGACTGGTCCAGAGCAGCAGGGTGGCGGCCGCCGACCAGTCCGCAAGGCGCGCCAGCAGGAACAATCCGGCGAGCCCGCTGTACGCCATGAGAATGATCCCGCCGCGCGCCAGCCACGACCGTCGCTGCGGAGTGAGCAGAACGCGGTAGAAGCGCTCGGGGCGCGTCAGGTCGGCGACTAACATGAAGGTGGTGGCGGCCGTAAAGACCAGAGCCACCACCGCCATGATTTCCTCACGGATGCGGCTGAACGGTATCCAGGCGAGCGCCACGGCAACGGCGGGCAGCAGGAGCGGAGCGGAGCCGATGGATTTCAGCCAAAGATACGCCGGCACCTGCCAGCCCCAGGGCCGCTCGTGCCCAACGTCGTAGGCGGCGAGCACGTCCGGCTGCGCGAAAGGGCTGTCCGCCGGGTAAGCAGCGCCGCCGCCATGGAGCTTTTCGTTGCGCTCGGACCACAGGTAGAAGGCTTCGTGACGCGCCGCGGTGGGAACGAGCGCGCCCGGCTCGCCGTCGACGTAGTACAGCTTGGGCTCGGTTCCCGCCTCCGGCCTGCGCACTGCGACGTCGTGCTCGCGGACCAGTTGCGCGATCGGACTCCCGGGCCGGTCGAGGTCTCCGGCGACGATGGCCTGCTCAGGGCAGACGATCACGCAGGCAGGCTGGAGGCCCACCTCGACGCGATGCGCGCAGTAGTTGCACTTGGCGGCGGTGTGGCTGGCGGGATCGATATAGATTGCGTCGTAGGGACACGCCTGCATGCAGGCTTTACAGCCGATGCAGCGCCCGGAGTCGAAATCCACGATGCCGTCGGGACGCTGAAACATGGCCGTGACCGGGCAGATCTCGACGCAGGGAGGCTCGGCGCAGTGATTGCAGCGCGTCACCTGGAAATGGCGCCGGACCTGCGGAAACCGGCCCTTTTCCACGTACTTCACCCAGGTCCGATTGACGCCCAGCGGGACGTGATTCTCCGTCTTGCAGGCGACGGAGCAGGCGTGGCATCCGATGCACTTGCGATTGTCAATGACGAACCCGTAGTTCATGCGGGGCGCCGGCCGCTGGAGCACACGGTGGATTCTGCGAGCTTGATCATGCGGTTATTGCCGGTCCGCCCGAGGCTCGATTCGCGAATCGAGTGGCTGAGCGGCGAATCAGGTTAGCATCAATTCGGACGGTGTGTCAGCTTTTCTCGTGCGACAGTAGCGGCGTGCGGCCAGATCCAGGGACGCTGAGCCCGGGAAATGGCATCGAAATCGCCCGCCACGCTTTCGGCCGTTCTCGGCAGTCCACAGTTAACCCTTTCCCTTAGGCCACGTATTCAGTTGCAGGGGGAAATTACGATGCAACGATTGGGACCACGGATCGCGGGGGCACTGTTGGGCTTATTACTGGCGCTGTCGGCGGCTTCGGCCCGCGCGGTTGATGTCACGGGACACTGGCGTGTGACCATTACCACGCCCGACGGCAGTATCACCGGCGAGGCAGCCTTCCAGCAGCGTGGCCATTCGGTGACGGGGTGGCTCGGCCCGAGCGCAGCCGATCCCATTCCCATCACCCTGGTTCTCAAGGGAAACAAGCTCACCATCAAGACGCACCCTCAGCCCGGGCGGACGGTAGCTTTCGACACGTGCCAGGTCACGGTGAATGGAGACAAGATGACCGGCACGATCGACGCCGGCAAGGGAACCATCGAGCTGGTGAAAAGCAAGCCTGCGGACCGGCGGTAGCGAGAGCAGGTTGCCGGCCCCTTCAACTACAGCTTTTCTTCCTCCCAAGCTGGAAATTCTACCCGCCAAAGCCGCAGCGGAAACCCAAGGATCACGGCAACACTCAATGCAGCAATGGCTTAGGAAATCTTCGCGAGTGGTACTGAGCTTGCCCACAACCGGAGTTACGGCCGGCAGAACGTCCGCACGGGGCGCGAGCCTCGTGGCCCGCGGAATCCAGCAGTTCAGGTAAAAGGCGCGATTCGCGACAGGAGAACAGCCCATGTACGACCAGAACGACGAGCGGTTCGACGAAAGCAGCGTGCTGCAGCCCGAGAGTTCACCGGCTCCGGCGCCGCGGGGCCCAAACAGCGCACTGATCGCCGTCATTGCGCTGCTCGCCTGCGCGGTGATTGTGAGCCTGGCCTACACGTTCAGCGAGCGCAAGCAGGCGAGAAACCTGGCGGCGAAGCAAGATCAGACGATGAACGAACTGCAGCAAACCCTGGACGCCATGTCGGCCCTGAGGGCAAAGGTTGACGCCATCGCCGCGCGGCCCGCGCCGCCGCAGGCGCCGGCTGAGCTGGCTGATACCCAGTCAGCAGGCCTGCAGAATGCTCCAGCCGCCCGAACCCGGCCCACCCGCAAAACCCACGTCCGGCGCAGGCCGCGAGTGGTGGAAGACCCGCGCTGGGCCAAAATGCAGAAAGAACTCACCGACCAGCAACAGCAACTGACGTCCACGCAACAGGACTTGCAGAACACGCGCCAGGAGCTCAGCGACAACCTGCAATCCACGCGCGATGACCTGAATGGGTCGATCGCCAAGACGCACGACGAACTCGTTGCCCTCGAGAAGAAGGGTGAGCGTGACTACCACGAATTCGACTTGACCAAATCCAAGACGTTCCAGCACGTCGGTCCGGTCGGCATGGAGCTGCGGAAGACAAATACCAAGCACGACTTCTACGACGTGACCCTGTTGGTGGACGACTACAAGCTGGACAAGAAACACGTGAACCTGTACGAGCCGGTGCTGATCTACCCCGAGGACAGCCGCCAGCCGCTGGAGCTTGTCGTCAATCACATCTCCAGGAGCAGCGTTCACGGTTACGTGAGCGCTCCGAAGTATCCCGAGGCCGCCCAGAACACCGGCGCCGGAACGCCTGCCGCGGCGGAGCCCGCCTCCGGCGCGCCGCTGACTCAAAATAGCGGATCGCCGTCTACCCCGGCTCCGAGCCCTGCCAATACCGGGTCGGCTCAGCCCGAGCAGAAATAAGCCTGCTGTCTCTCTCTTTGCCACCGCGGTCCGCTTTCCGCTGGACCAGCCTGCACGCCCCAGTTAACCAGTCTCCCTCGGAAACGTATCTATCGCTGGTGACGCCCCAAGGTGCCGGATTGCCGGGGTCGGAGGCTGCTCCATGCGATTTCTTGCGCAGGACTTGCGATATGCGTTCCGGATGCTGGCGAAGCGCCCCGGCGCGACGGCGGTCGTAGTGCTGTCGCTCGCGCTCGGCATCGGCGCGAACAGCGCGATTTTCAGCTTGGTCAACGCCCTGCTCTTCCGGCCGCCTGCAGTTCATGAGCCCGGCCGGCTGGCGGACATCTGGCTGCACAACAAGAAAGCCAGCGGATTCCTGGAAGGGTACTATCCCCTCAGCTTCCCGGATTACATTTACTATCGCGATCACAATTCGGTGTTCTCGGGTGTGGCGGCGCTTGCAGGAGACGGCACAACCGTGATCTGGAACCGCAACGGCCAGGGCGAAGCGTTGCAGGGCATTTTAGTCTCCGCGAATTACTTCTCAGTGGTCGGCGTGCCCCTGAAAGCCGGTCGCGGATTTCTGCCGGAAGACGACGCCGCGGCCGGACGTGCCGTGGCGCTGGTATCAGAATCCTTCGCGCGGCGCCTCGGCGGAGATCAGGAAGCGCTCGGAACAACCCTGATGCTCAATGGGCGCACCTGCGCCATCGTCGGCGTGGTTCCCGGTTTCTTTCATAATGTCATGGCCGATATAGCGCCCGATCTCTGGATGCCCATGGGCATGCAGACGACGATCAGCCCCAGCCTCGACCTCACCAGCCGCAACGAGAACTTCCTGGAGGTTTACGGCCGCCTCCGGCCCGGCGTCACGTGGCGGCAGGCCGGGGCCAATCTACTTGTGCTCTCGAGGCAACTTGCGCAATCGTATCCGGACACCGAGAAGAACTTTGAGGCGCAAGCCTACCGGGCGGCGCTGATTCCCGGACCCTTTCGCGGATTCCTCAGCATCATCACGGCGGCCCTGATGGCCGTCGTGGCCCTGGTTCTGCTGATCGCCTGCGCCAATGCCGCCAACCTGCTGCTCGCTCAGTCGTCGGCGCGGGCGCGGGAGATGGCAGTGCGATCGGCGCTGGGCGCGGGACGCTGGCGCCTGCTGCGGCAACCACTCACCGAAAGCGTGCTGCTCGGATGCCTCGGCGGCGCGGCCGGGTTGCTGCTTGCGGCCATCGCCGTGCCTTTGCTGCTTCGTTTGAAACCGCCCGGACTCCCCGTCGAATTTGAGGCGCCGCTCGACTGGCGCGTGCTGGGATTCACCCTGGCGGCCGGCGTGCTCGCCGGAGTCGTGTTCGGCCTGGCGCCCGCGTTACGCGCCTCGCGACTCGATGTGTCGTCGCGCTTGAAAGACGGTACTGCCGCCGCGGGTCAAGGCCGCTCGCGGCTGCGGAGCTTCCTGGTGACCGCCCAGGTCGCCGTCTGCCTGGTACTCCTGATCGGCGCCGGCCTGTGCCTTCGAAGCCTCGGGAATGCGCGCTCGATTGATCCCGGGTTTGACACCCGCAATGGGCTTGTGGCCTCGCTCGACGTTGAGACGCTGGGCTACGACAAGACGCGCGGGCCAGCGCTCTATCAAGACCTGCTCGGCCGGGTGTCGGCGCTGCCCGGCGTACGCTCCGTCAGCATGGCGGACATGATGCCGCTCGGGACCGCAGAAAGCGTCGAGGGCGTGGTCGCTGAAGGCTCAAAGACCGGCGACGTGCACGGAGGCCGTACAGAGCTGACGGCAGGCAGCCTCATTGTTGCGCCCGGGTACTTCCGGACTATGGGAATCCCGTTGCTTGAGGGGCGCGACTTCAGCGCTGCCGACAACGCGCGCGCGCCCAAGGTCGTGATCATCAACGACACGATGGCGCGGCGTGCCTGGCCGGGGCGGAATCCCGTTGGCCGGCGAATCACCCGGGGTAGCGGCAAGGATCGCGAGACGCTGGAAGTGCTTGGGGTCGTAAAGACCGGGAAATACCGTACCCTCGGCGAAGATCCGCGACCGTTCATGTATCATCCATACGCGCAGAACTACGCGCCGCTCATGCACCTGATCGTGCGCACGGCAGGCGACAACGCGTCCGTACTCGACGGCATGCGGCGCGTGGTGCAGGCACTCGATCCCCACCTCGCGCTCTACGACGTGGAGACGCTACAGCAACTCATGCTCCTGCCGCTCTTCCCCGCTCGTGCCGCGGGCCTGCTGTTCGGCGTGTTGGGAACGATCGCGCTGCTGCTGGCGATGGGCGGACTCTACGGCGTGATATCGTACCTGGTCGCGCTGCGCACACACGAGGTCGGCATCCGGATGGCGCTGGGCGCGCGAGCCGGCGACGTCATGAGGCTGGTGGTCGGAAACGGGATGCGGCTGGCCCTGGCCGGCGTGGCCGTTGGCCTCGCGGGCGCTTTCGCCCTCACCCGACTGCTCTCCAGCCTGCTTTACGGAATCGGCCCTGCGGATCTCGCCACCTTCGCGGCGATCGCGCTGGCGCTGTCGGGTGTCGCCTTTCTCGCGAGCTACATTCCGGCGCGGCGCGCCACCAAGGTTGATCCCATGGTGGCGCTGCGCCACGAGTGATTCCGCTTCGATGATCCCCGGCGGTTCCCCGCTGGCTCTCAACAGCCCGGCTGAACCCGCTTGGGGGATCCTGCCCCCTTCAGCTGCAACCATGGCGGGCAGGATCCCTGCGCTCCGAACTGGTGCGCGGGCTACGCCCCGGTCACTTGCGTGGCGTCAGTTCTTGCCTGTGCTGCGGAGCCTGACGCCGAACGAGAGGGCAGCCAGGCCCGATGCCAGAAGCACAAGCGTGCTCGGTTCGGGCACCGCAGGAGCGGATGGATCCTGGAGTAGCAATGAGCCGCCCGCCAGCATGAGCGCAGACCCGGGCATGCAGGTGCCGGAAGCCATAGATCTACAAACGATGTTTACACCCAACTCGCCGGTGAACATATCCGATTGAAATCCGAGGAACGATGCCAGGGCGGGGTTGAGCGTCCCGCTGACATCCATACCTTTAAAGTGGTCCTCGCCGTTGCTCCAGAAGGCCTGTTCCCCTCCCAGGAACTGCCCGGTGAACAGCGTCACCGGCGTGCACCCGCTGCCCTGTCCCTGCAGGCAGCCGGTAATCGTGATGCTGCCGGTCGCGCTGGCGCCGAAGGTGAACGGGCTGGCGGTGGTGCCTGCTCCGCCGGTACCCGGGCCGGATGTAAAAGAAATCGTCGCATTCTGGAGCGTGAAGGGATCTCCCGGCGTGGCCACGCGTACCTGGCTTGACTGTACAGTCATGTCGCTGCCGACTCCGCCCCAACTGGCTTGGGAAGAGGTACCGCCGAAGTTGAATTTGATCGAACCTGCGAAGGCAGCCCCGGTTATGAGGAGTGTAACGACTGCCGCCGCCAAGAGAGATAGCCTGCTTGTTCTCGCGCTCATGAGCGCTCCTTTGTTGGAGATACCCCCTTCCCGCGGCCGAGAATATCGCGCCCCGGCGCAACGCCACTGCCCCTCCATCGGCAATCAGGTTACGAGAATGCTAAGAGCCGAAACAATCCGATCGGACACTTAGAGGGATAGGGAATTCACTGTAGTTGCCAAGTGGCTGTGGCTGTGAGGGTTACCGAATCGG
Organism: Terriglobia bacterium; assembly: GCA_035946575.1. GTDB lineage: Bacteria > Acidobacteriota > Terriglobia > UBA7540 > UBA7540 > Gp13-AA77. The sequence continues at coordinate 119,507 of DASYZG010000072.1, forward strand.
CGGGAGAAAAATCCTGGCCGGCTGAGAGAGAGTCTTGCCCCCGCCCCCGGCGTTCAGACCCTGCCTGGGGTTTCTTTCGCTTTGCTTTTCTCGAGCTCGAGTTCAAGTTCCTTCATCTTCTGCTGATGTTCCATCTCGCGCTGGCGGAGCTCCTGATGAATGCGCAATTCGCGCTCCCGGTACTTGAGCCAGCTTGGAATGGCCACGACCAGGATGATCATGATCCAAACGCCGTTGCGGCTGATGAGGGAAACGATGTCGTCCATGTCGCGCCTCTGATCTCGCTCGTCATCTGTACGCTAGCACGCGCCGGCAAGGCGATCAAGATGGGCCGGCCCCGTATCCCCCGATTCGCAGGCTTGATGGCTCTCAGCAAAACAGCGCGCCGCCGGCGTGATTGGCGCGCAGTATACTACTCTCACCATGAGAAAATGCACTCGCCGCGACTTCATCCGCTCCGGCGTGGCCTCCGTCGTTGCGCCGGTCGCCGCCTCAGCCATCCCGCCCGCCGCCTTCGGCCAGGAAGTCCGGGACGCGCCTCCCCCTGAGGCTCAAGCGCCAGGAGCAAAAGCATCGCCCCGCGAGAGGCTGCTGCTTGATTTCGATTGGCTGTTCAGGCTCGGCGACGCCTGCAATGCGGCCAAAGACTTCGGATTCGGCGTCGGCGACGACGGCGTGTTCTCGAAATCCGGCCGGCTGGTCACGCCCGGCCGGATCGAGGAGCCGGAGTTCCGTCCCAAGCCCGACGCCTCCGGCGTGCCGCCGATGCTGGTCACGCCCGGGCATCCCGGCCCGCCGCCGGCTCTGATAACTCAAGTCGAGAACGAATTCGGCGGACCTCCCAGGGTCGCTTTCGACGCCACCGGATGGCAGCAGCTGAATCTGCCGCACGACTGGGCGGTGGATCTGCCCTTTGTGAATCAGCCGCACCTCATGTCGCGCGGCTATAAGCCGCTTGGCCGCGAGTTTCCCGAGACCAGCATCGGCTGGTACCGCCGCGAGTTCGATATTCCGGCCTCCGACCGGGGGCGGCGCATCTCGGTGGAATTCGATGGCGTCTATCGCGACGCTATCGTGCTGTTCAACGGTTTCTATCTCGGCCGCAACTTCAGCGGCTATGCTCCCTTCCGATTCGATTTGACGGATTTCGTCCGCTACGGAGAGAAGAACGTCCTGGTGTTGCGCGTGGATGCCACGCTCGGCGATGGTTGGTTTTATGAGGGCGCGGGAATCTATCGTCACGTCTGGCTCGTGAAAACCGGACAGGTCTACGTGCCGCAGTGGGGCACCTGCGTGCGCTCGCAGCCGGGGGCGCGGGGCGCGGCCGCCAGAGTCTCGATCAGCACGGAAGTACGCAACGACAGCGACGCCGACAAGGCCTGCCGCGTCATCTCGCATATCGTCGACGCCGGGGGAAAGGTGGCGGGCACGGCCACATCGGCTGTGGAACCGGTCCAAGCGGGAGCCAGCCGGCAATTCGAGCAGCAGGCCGCGGTCGCGAACCCGGCACTGTGGTCCCTGGAAGATCCGCACCTCTATCGCCTGGAAACCACCATCGAGAACGAGGGCGCCGCCATCGATCACTACGAGACCACGTTTGGAATCCGCAGCATCCGCTTTGACGCCGAAAAGGGATTCTTCCTGAACGGGAAGCCGGTCAAGATTCAAGGAACGTGCAACCACCAGGATCATGCCGGCGTGGGCACGGCCCTGCCCGACCGCATCCAGTCCTACCGCGTCGGCCGCCTCAAGGCCATGGGCTCGAACGCCTACCGCACCTCGCACAATCCGCCCACGCCCGAACTCCTGGATGACTGCGACCGCCTGGGCATGCTGGTGATGGATGAAACGCGCATGATGTCGTCGGCGCCGGAGGGCCTGAGCCAGCTCGGGCGGCTGATCCGGCGCGACCGCAATCATCCGTCGGTGGTGATCTGGTCGCTCGCCAACGAAGAGCCGGAGCAGGGCACCAGCACCGGGGCGCTTATCCTTGCCAGCATGAAGCGTCTGGCGCGCGGGCTCGACCCTTCCCGGCCCGTGACCGCCGCCATGGACGGCGGCTGGGGCCACGGCATCTCCGCCGTGGTCGACGTGCAGGGCTTCAACTACCACGATCGCGCTATCGATGGCTTTCACTCCAGGTTCCCCGGCAAGCCCACCGTGGGAACCGAGACCGCGAGCACAGTCTCCACCCGCGGCATTTACCGGAACAATTACCAGCGCGGCTATGTGAGCGCCTATGACGTCAATTACCCCCTCTGGGCCGCGACCGCCGAAACCTGGTGGTCGATCTACGCCCGGCGTCCCTGGGTGGCGGGCGGCTTCGCCTGGACGGGCTTCGATTATCGCGGTGAGCCGACCCCCTACGAGTGGCCTTGCATCAACTCCCATTTCGGAATCATGGACACCTGCGGCTTTGCCAAGGACAACTACTTCTACTATCAGGCCTGGTGGACCACGCAACCGGTGCTGCACCTGTTTCCCCACTGGACCTGGACCGGGCGCGAAGGCGAAGAGATCGACGTCTGGGCGCACACAAACCTGGATCGCGTGGAGCTGCTGTTGAACGGCAGGAGTCTCGGCGCGAGCGATGTGCAGGGGTTCTCACACGTCTCGTGGAAAGTGAGCTACGCGCCGGGGACGATCGAGGCCCGTGCATTCAAAGGCGGCCGCCAGGTCCTGACCGTGACGCACACCACCACCGGCGCTCCGGCGCGTATCGTGCTCAGGCCGGACCGACAGCACATCGCGGCTGACGGCGAAGACGTGTCACTGATCACAGTCGAAGTTCAGGACGATCAAGGCCGCGCCGTGCCCACCGCGAGCAACGAGATCACCTTCCGCGTCAGCGGCAACGGCCGGCTGATTGGCGTCGGGAACGGCGACCCCAGCAGCCACGAATCCGATCATGGCAGCACGCGCCGTCTGTTCAACGGGCTCGCTATGGCGATCGTGCAGGCGTCGAAAGAGCCGGGCGACCTGGTGCTGGGAGCGTCGTCGCCAGGACTCGAGTCCGGCTCGGCGAACATCGTCTGCGAGGCCGCCAGGCTGCGGCCGGCAGTAGCGTAGCCGGAACGCCGTTTGATGAGGGTAGCGGCGAGTTTACCTCGCCACAACTCCGACACCCTCAACACGCGCTTGGCGGCCTACAGCCGCCGCTACACGTCGTTCAGCAATCTGCCAAATCACCGCCACACCGCTGTTGTAATCGACCCCGCCCCCAGCGTCATCGGTCCCGTCATCGCTCCAAGCTGCAAACGGACCGTCCGCTCCTCACCCGGATTCGTCATGACCACCACCCGGGTTCCGTCCGGATTCTGATACGCCACGTGACTCACCCCTTGCGGACCCCCGGCAGACTGCAGGTGGCGCGCGCCGCGGCGAATCGATCGCGCGAAGTGGTTCATGGCCCAGAAGTGTCCGCTGCGCGTGATCTCGCCCGTGCCCGAGTGGATGGTTACGGTGCCGCCGCAACTGAACGGGCCAATATTCGGCTTGCCGTGCTCGTCGAGCGCCAGGTTCCAGCCGATCATGCACCGGCACCCGTTGCGAAACACTCCGGTGAAGGTCTCGCCCCACTTGCACCAGTCGGTCAGGTAGTCTTTGGCGGTATAGTCCGGACCGCCTTCGGTCCAGAACATCTCCACGTTTGGGTAAGCTTCCTGGACTTTGGCCATCATCTCCGGCGTGCCCACGTAGCCGTGCCAGGCGACCGCATGGCAGAACTCGCGCACGCCGGGATCGTCCAGGCTGCAGACCACGCGGCCCCAGAGGTTGTAGTTGTGGTCGAGCAGCCAGATCGCCGTGTCGAGGTTGTTCTTCTTCAGCGCCGGACCCAGATGCGCGCTCACGAAGCTGATCTCATACTCCTGCGGCCAGGCGCAGGCCGGCATGCGCCCGTCCTGCTCCGTATCGACCTCGTTCTGCGAGGTGACGGAGTTGATGCGCACGCCTTCCGCCTCGTAAGCCTTAAGAAACTTCACGAAATAGTTGGCGTAGGCGGGCATCGATTTCGGATGCATGCAGCCGCCCAGCATCGAGCCGCTCGGCTTCATCCAGCCCGGTGGACTCCAGGGCGACCCGAGCAGCCACAGGTCGGGATTCACGCTGCGCGCCTGGCGCAAGACAGGCAGAATCCAGGCGCGATCGTGCTCGATCGAGAAGCGCCCGAGTTCGGGGTCCGGGGCCCCTTCGTCATAGCTGTAGACCTCGGTACTGTAGTCGCTCGACCCGATGCAAATCCGTCCCGCGCTCAGGCCCATCTCCGCGGGGTGGAACATCTCGTGGAACAACTCCGCTCGTGAGTGTTCCGAGAGGCGGTGGAAGGTGTAGCAGGCGGCGTCCGTGAAGGCTCCGCCGATGCCCAGGTGCTCCTGGAAGGTCTGGGTGGGATCGAGGGTGATAGCGTGCGCGAATGATGGGGGCCCCGGCGCTGCTGTCCAGTTGAGCGGTGCGACGGCGGCGAATTTGCGCGTGGCATCCGTCACGCGCACCTCGATCGTGCCGGGCGGCGCGTCGTCGCGGCGGGGAAGTCCGGAGCCTGCTGTCGTGCCAGGGTCGGCGTGGGACGCGCTTACGGCTGCTACGCCCGCGAAACTCGTTGCCACACCGGCGGTAGCGGTCTTCAGAAAATCACGGCGTGTTTTGGACATGTTGCCCCCTCGGTCAGGGTATCTTGCAGTCCAGACTAACACCTTCCGGGAGTCGTGCGCCCCAGCCTGCGACACAGGGGCGCCGCCCGGAGGCTGGCGAGGAGAATTCACCACGGAGCGCACAGAAGCCACAGAGGACAGGGGCACATAGCACGCGTGACCTCAGAATCTCTCTGTGTCCTCTGTAGTGAAGCCTTCTTCGCGGGTTTCACGACATTGCCCAGCCTCGTTGGACAGAAACCAGCTAAGCTATTGAATTTATTGCGAAAATAAATTTTCCCAATTTTCTCACTTTTCTCACTTTTCTCCATTGTCCCAAATTTAGGGAGGACAATACTATCTTGGCCGTTCCACCGGCCGCTTCGCGGGAGAGGGGAATGAGAGGAATCGATTTTTGCGCCAAACAAAGCCATCAGATATTTGAAAAGATTAGACTTACTATTTCCCATAGGGCCCGAAAGCCATCAGGTACTTGAAAACAAATGAGTTAAGCTTTGAAAGCCATCAGGTTATTGATGGGCTGAGATTTAGGCATGTTTTGAAAGGAGAAAAATCATGTCTTTAATGCGAAAAAGAGCTACGTTGGCCGCCATCGACGCCAATCGCGCCAACGCTCAAAAGTCCACCGGACCCACCTCCATGCGCGGGAAGTCCATCGTACGAAACAACGCACGGAAATGGGGCCGCGCCGAGCGTCTGCGCCCGCTGCTGGCGCTGCCTGGCGAGGACGCCGGGGAGTTCAGGCACTCCTGGCCGATTTGCGGCGCTCGCTCGCCCCAGCAACGAGCGGCGAACACCAGAGGCGAACCCGATGGCCGAATGGCGCCGATCACTTGTCACTCGTTACGGCTTGAGGCGTGCCGCCGCAACTATTTTTGGCGAGATGTGTTATATACGGTGTGGCGATAATGGCCATCGATTCTGACCTGGAGCTGATGCTGCGAGTCAGCCGCGGGGACGCGGACTCCTTCGGGGTCTTGCTGAATCGTTACCGCGGTCCGCTGCTCAACTATTTCGTCCGCATGGTCCGCGACCCTGCGCTGGCGGAGGATCTCGCCCAGGAGGCGTTCCTCCGCGTCTACCAGGCCCGGGAGCGATATCAGCCGGAGGCGCGCTTCACCACCTGGCTTTACCGGATCGCAACCAACCTGGCGTTGAATGCCATTCGCGACCGGCGCAGCGAGCCCGTGGTGCTCGAAACCGCTTTGCAGACCGGAAACGAGTTCGTTTCGCCTCTGGACCGCGCCGCGGACGGTCGCCCGACTGCCGAGGAGCGCCTGGCCGACTCGGACCGCCAGCGACTCATTCGCCAGGCCATCGAGGCGTTGCCCGAGAAGCAGCGGGCTGCGGTCATCCTGCACAAATACCAGGAAGTCGATTACCGCCAGATCGCCAGCATCTTAAAGATTTCCGAGAGCGCGGTGAAGTCGCTCCTGTTCCGGGCATACGAGAGCCTTCGCGCCCGGCTGGAGCCGTTGCTCGAGGGAGGCTTGGTATGAAAAATCGTTGTCTGGAGCGCGAGCAGATTTTCGAACTGGCTCAGGGAATGGCCGGCGAACGCGAGGCGGCGTCGAGGATGGCGCATCTGGAAAATTGCGCCGAGTGCCGGAAGGTGTTCGCGGGCTACCAGCGGCTGGACGACGTGCTCTCGGAGTGGAATCCGCAGGTTGAGCCTTCGCCCTGGTTTGACGCCCGGGTGCGCGCCGCAGCGGCTTCGGGGAGGGCGGCGCGGGGCGCGAGCGCGTTTTTCGGGCCTGCCCTCCATCGCTGGCTGGCGGTGCCGGTGCTGGCATCCCTGCTGGTGGTGGTCGGCACGGTGGTTCTGCGGCACCGTTCGCGGGTGAACGTTCCTTCGGCGCCGGTCGCGGCTGCGGCTCACGTCGCCGTGCCGCCGGCCCCTGCCGGGAGTCAGCCTCCGGCCGCCCCCCAGACCGGGGCGCAGGAAGTCAACATGTATCAGAACCTCTCCGTGCTCGAAGATTACGACATGCTGGCGGGGTTCGACGTCATCTCGGAATTGCCCAAAGGGAGCGGCAAGGTTGCGGATTGAGGAAACCAACAGACGCGGAAAACGGCCGTGGGCTAGATACATAGCCTCAGTATCCGGCCTGCTGCTCGCCGCCTGCCCGGCCTCCGCCGCGTGGCAGCGCCAGCCCCGGAACCGGCCCCGGGAAGCGCCGGCCGCGCGCGAGGGCCCGCGCCGGATGCCGCCCGGCCGCGCGCCGCTCAATCCGAACGGCCATCAGCCGGGATTCGTCGAGCACCTGCGTGAGCTGCCGCCCAAAGAGCAGGAAAAAGTCCTCAAGAATAACGCCGTCTTCCAGCGCCTTCCGCCCGAGATGCAGCAGCGCATCCGGGAAAACCTCGCCCGCTGGAATCAGTTGACGCCCGAGCAGCGCGACATGATGCGGCAGCGCGAGAAGATCGTGCAGAGCCTGCCCCCCGAGCAGCGCGATCAACTGCGGCAGGTCTTTCCCCGCTACCAGCAGCTTCCGGCCGACCGGCGCCAGGCGGTGATGAATGCTTTCCTGCAAATGAGGGACATGCAGCCCGCCGAACGCGAGAAGTTCCTGGCAAGCCCCGACACCGAGCAGCACTTCTCGCCCGAGGAGCGCGACATCCTCACCAATCTGAACGGTCTGCTTCCCAAGTAAGCGAAGCGGGCATGTCAAGGATCATAATCGACCACCCCCGCCCCTCCTCGTCCCAGGAGGGAGCCTTGGTGTTGACCACCCCCGGCCCCTCCGGGTTCCAGGAGGGGAGCTACCTTGAATCAGAGGGATGGACTCGGGCCCAGGTCTCCCCTCCTCATCGAGGAGGGGAACAAGGGGTGGTGAACCGGAGTGAACAGATCAGCAATCACGCCTTACGGCGCGCCATTGAGCGCCAAGTGATCGCGACGGTTCCGCTGCCAGCAGTCCTCGGTATTCTCGGTACACACCGGCTTGTCCTTGCCGTAGGAGACCGTCGACATGCCACTGGCGGGCACGCCCAGGTTCGCCAGGTAGTCGCGGGCCGCGTTGGCGCGTCGCTGCCCGAGTCCGAGGTTGTATTCCTCGCTTCCGCGCTGGTCGCAGTTGCCCTGGATCGCGACCTTTGCGTTGGGGTGCCCCTTGAGGAACGTAGCGTCCGTCTTCAGGGTCTGTTCCGCGTCAGGACGCAGATCGGCGGAGTCGTAGTCGAAGAAGATATCCTGAACCGCGGAGCTTGCGGCACCGGCGCCGGCGCCCTCGATGTTCTCTTCGGAGACGGTTGGATTGGGCGGAGCGCCCGGATTCACGGTGACGCGCGCGGTGCAGGTGGCGCTTCCACCAGTTCCGGTCGCCGTGAGGACATAGGTGGTGGACTCGCCGGGCGAGGCCGTCGCCGAGCCCTGAGTGAGCTGCTTGCCGAGCGCCGGGTCGATGTTCACGTCCGTCGCGTTTTCGGAAGTCCAGCTCAGCGTCACCGACTTGCCCTGATCGATCGCTGCGGGCTCTGCCGTCAGCTTGCAGACCGGGGGACCGGGCGGCGCCGGCGCGGCGGCCTCGGGTGGCTGGGGCAGCGGCGTCATGGGCGGCCGATTCTTGTGGCACGCCGTGAGCATGAACTCTGAAGCCAGAATGATCATTATTGCCGGAAAGAGTCGTCGCATTTCCTCTCCAAACAGTGGAATAGGTTTCCGTCGAACTTTGTACCCCCTCCGGTAACCAGCATAGTCCATTCTAGCGCCGGCGCGTTTCGAGCTATTTCGCCTCGCGCCAGTTTCGTCCCACGCCGAGGTCCACGCGCAGCGGAACCTTCATCGGCCATACGCCTTCCATCTCTTCTCTCACCAGGCTCTTGGCGTCTTCCAACTCGTCCTCGGGCGCTTCAAAAACGAGCTCGTCATGGACAGTAAGAATCATGCGTGTGCGCAAGTGATCGCGCTCGAGGCGGGCCTGCGCCTTGACCATGGCGAGCTTCAGCAGATCGGCCGCCGTGCCTTGCAGGGGCGTGTTCATGGCCTCGCGCTCCGCCCGATTACGCGCCGGTACGTCGCGGCTGTTGATGTCGGGCATGGGCCGCAGACGGCCGAACAGCGTGCGCACGCGGCCGGTGCGGCGCGCCTGTTCCACACATGCTTCGATGTATTCCCTGACCTTCGCGTAACGCCGGAAATAGGCATCGATATACTGCTGAGCTTCGGCGCGGCTCGATCCCGTGCGCTCCGCCAGTCCAAAGGCGCTCAGGCCATAGATCACCCCGTAGTTGATCGCCTTGGCCATGCGCCGGTGATCGTGCGACTGCAGTGCGGGAACCACGCCGAAGATCTCCTGCGCGGTGCGCGCATGGATATCCTCGTCGCGGGAGAAGGCCTCGATCAGCACGGGATCGCCGGAGAGATGGGCCAGCACTCTCAGCTCGATCTGGGAGTAGTCGGCGGAGATCAGCACCGCGCCCGAATCCGACACGAACGCCGAGCGGATCATCATCGCGAACTCGTCGCCGATGGGAATGTTCTGCAGGTTGGGGTTCGACGATGACAGGCGCCCGGTGCGCGATCCGGCCTGATTGAAGCTCGAGTGCAGGCGGCCAGTGCTGGGGTCGATGTAGCGCGGGAGCGCGTCAATGTAAGTGGACTTGAGCTTGGCGCGCGTCCGGTAGTCGAGTATCCGGCGCGGCAGCTCATGCCGTTCCGCCAGCGACTCGAGGACCGAAGCCTCGGTGGAGTATTGGCCGCTCTTCTTCAGCTTCTTGCCGCCCGGCAGCTTGAGCCTTTCGAACAGCACTTCGCCGAGCTGGCGCGGCGAGTCGATCTCGAATGCGCCGCCGGCCATGTCGTAGATTTCCCGGGTCAACTCGGTCAGCTTGCCATCAAATTCCTGCGACATCTGGCCGAGGATCACCGGATCGATCCGCACGCCGGCTTGTTCCATTGTGGCGAGCACAGCGGAAAGTGGCAATTCGATCTGGTCGTAGAGCGGCTTGAGTTCTTCGCGAACCACCTCCGGCACGAGCGTCGCTGCCAGTTCGCGCGTCGCCTCCGCGGCCTCGGCGAGCGACCCCGAGAGCTTGCGACCGAAGCGCCGCAGAGCCACGTCAGGGAGATCGTCGCTCGCTGCCAGCGGCTCGAGCAGGTAGGCGTAAAGCAGCGTGTCGTGCTCGACCTCGCCCAATGCGACGCCGGACTTGGCGAAGAGCAGCCGCAACAGTTTGGAGTTGTGAACGGCGCGGGATCGGGACGGATCCTCGAGCAGGGGTCGCAAGGCGCCCGGCAGCCGCGAATCGGCATCGAGCGGGAACAAACCGCGCTGGGTACCGTCGCTGACGGCGAGCGACGACAGGCGCCCGGAAAATCCCTCATCGCCTTCGACGCCGAGCGCGATCGCCACCGGTGCTCCGCCTGTCAGATGTCCTAACCAATCGGCGGCAGCCTCCGGCGTCCTCAGTTCTTCAAATTCAGGCCCAGCTTCGGCGGCTGGAGCCGGAGCCTCCTCCAGGAATTCGCGGAGCATGCTGGCGAATCCGAGCTCACGGCACAAGGCGACGAGGTCGGGCGTGCTGGCCGGGCGCGTCCTCAGGTCGCTGGCGTGAAGGTCGAGCTGGACGTCGGCGCGGATGGTGGCCAGATCGCGGCTCAGCAGCGCTTCGGCGCGAAAGTCGCGCAAGGCGTCCTGATAGCTCTGGCGCTTGATCTGCTCCCTGCCCGCCAGCACAGCGTCAAGCGTGCCGAACTGCCGGATCAACTCCGTCGCCCCCTTGGGCCCGATGTAGCTGCGCTTCTTGGCGCCCGGCGCGAGTGGCGGTTCCTTGCCGGGCAGGGGACGCGCGCCGGGGATGTTGTCGCTCGAGTCGCCGGTCAACGCCAGCCAGTCCACCACTTGAGAAGGCTTTACGCCCAGGATTTCTTCCACCTTGGCGGCGTCGCACAGAACCTCCGGCTGATCCGCGCCACGGGAGGGTTTCAATACCCGGATTCGATCGTCGACCAGCTGGAAGAGGTCCTCATCGCCGGTTACCAGGAAGACGTCCAGGCCGAGCGCTGCGCCCTCACGGGCGAGCGTGCCCATGATGTCGTCCGCTTCGAAGCCTTCGCGTTCGACGATCGGCAGGCCAAGCGCAGCGCAGAATCTGCGCACGTAGGGCAGTTGAATGGTCAGGTCTTCCGGGAAGGCCGGCCGATTCGCCTTGTACGTCTCGAACAGCTTGTCGCGGAAAGTGGGCTCGGCCAGGTCGAACGCCACTGCCACGTGCTCCGGCCGGTGATCCTTCAGCAACTTACGCAGGGTGCGCACGAAAATGTAGACTGCCTTCGTGGGCACGCCGGAGGCCGAAACCAGCGTCATCTGCATGGGCGCGAAGAAGGCGCGGAACACCAACGACATGGCGTCAAACAGCATCAGCTTTTCGCGGGATTCCTGATGAGCCACTCGGCGCTCCGGGTCGTACGGCAGAGGGTTATTGTAACAGCCCACGCCGCCCGGAAACGAGGAAAGTACGGCGCCTCATGCGTCGAGAGCCGAGGCGTCCGGTGGTCGATTTGTGACTCAGACTGTGTCTTGCCTGCCACACACCACAATCACGCGAGGATTTACTAAGCGCCTTAAGCTTCTGAAGATAGAGAATTGATACCAAGTTTTGTATATGGCCTTGAACCTGCACGCAGTATCCTCGGCCAGGAGGAGTATTGGACTACGAGCACACCATAGCCTCACGAGTCACCCTTAGCGGCATCGGGCTGCACACCGGCGTGCCGGTCAACCTGACCCTTCAGCCGGCGCTCGCCCGCCAGGGAATCGTCTTCCGCCGGACGGACCTCGACGGCTTCGAAATTCAGGCGCAAGCGCGCCATGTCGCCCGTCTGAGTTACGCCACCAGCGTGATGAAACGCGGTGTGCTGATCTCCACAACCGAGCATCTGCTCTCGGCGCTCGCCGGCGCCGGCGTGGACAACGTCACCGTAGAGATTGACAACCTCGAGCTCCCCATTCTGGACGGTAGCGCGTTGCCTTTCGCCCGCGCCATCGCGCACGTTGGACTGCGCCGCCAGCGCACGCGTCGCCGTTACGCGCGGATCCTCAAGCCGGTCGAGGTCATCGATGGGCAGAAGCGCATCGCGGTCTATCCTGCCGACGGCTTCAGCGTCGATTACCGCATCTTCTTTCCGCATCCGCTGATCGGGGATCAGGAATACACGTTCTCTTTCGGTTCTGCCGGCTATCAGGCCGAAATCGCTCCGGCGCGCACCTTCGGTTTTGTGGAAGAGGTGGAACTGTTACGCAAGAACGGCCTGATTCGGGGCGGGTCGCTGGAGAACGCTATCGTGCTCTCGCAGGATGGGGTCATCAATCCCGAGGGCCTGCGATTTCAGGACGAATTCTGCCGGCACAAGGTCCTGGACCTGATCGGCGACCTGGTGATGCTCGGCCACCCGCTCATCGGGCGGGTGGTGGCCGACCGCGCCGGCCATGCGATGCACTACGCCCTGGTCTCACAGCTTCTGCGCGACAAGAGCGCGTGGGAACTGACCGCGGCGTCGCGGGATCCACGCCTCCGGCCCGCAAGCGAACTGCCGGCGGCGATTGTCCGCGACGCGATTGCCTCCTAGGCCGGCTTCCGAGTCGCTGCCCAACACTGCAATCCTGCACGATCATCAGAGAGGCTCAAGGTATACTCGAACGGGCTGTAATCCGCCCGTGAGAGAAGGGAACTGTGACCCGGGAAGCCATTGCGAAACTGCTTGGTCAGGTCCGCCGCGGACGAGTGGGCGTTGACGAAGCGCTCGAACGCCTGCGTGACATGCCCTACGAGAATCTGGGCTATGCGCGCATCGACCATCATCGTCCGCTGCGCCAGGGCATGCCGGAGGTGATCTTCGGCCGCGGCAAGACTCCTGCGCAAATCGAGAATCTGGTGCGGCGCATGCTGCGGCACGGGCACAATGTGCTGGTCACACGCACGGATGCCGGCGTCTACGAGCGTGTCCGCAAAGTGGCGCCGAAAGCGGAGTTCCACGCGCTCTCCGGCGCAATCTCCATCCGGCTCGAACGGAAAGTACGTGGGCGCGGGATGATTCTCGTGATCACCGCCGGTACTACCGATATCCCGGCGGCCGAAGAGGCCCTGGTGACGGCCGACATCATGGGGAATCGCGTCCAGCCGCTCTATGACGTGGGCGTGGCTGGCCTGCACCGCCTCCTCGGCGAGAGTAAGGCCCTGAAGCGCGCCCGCGTGGTCATCGTTGCCGCCGGCATGGAAGGAGCTTTGCCGAGTGTGGTCGGCGGATTGGTGGCGGCCCCGGTGATCGCGGTGCCGACCAGCGTGGGTTACGGCGCCAGCTTCCGCGGCATGGCGGCGCTGCTCGGCATGATGAACAGCTGCGCGCCCAACGTGGCCGTGGTCAACATCGATAACGGCTTCGGCGCCGGATATCTCGCCAGCGTGATCAATCGCTTGTGAGCACCCATGGGTGCCGACCAAAAGGTGTTACATAGAAGTCAATACAGCTCTCTGCGTATTGCCCTCCACCTTCCGCTGAGGTAAAATTTTAAATCCGCTGGAGCCCTGAAGCTCTGTCCTCGCGAGCGACCCCGGAATCCTCCTGATTCCCCAACGCGCGTGAAAAAACAGCGATCGGTTAGGAGTGGCTGCGTGACTGATTTGACAGCAGTTGAACTTGTGCGACGCATCGAAGAGGCTCTGGATGCGGCCGCCGCAGCGCTATCCGAATTCATCCCCGGAAAAACACAAGCCCAGTTCAAATCGGGCGACGACCCCGTCACCGCGGCCGACCGCGCCTCCGATCGCGTGCTGCGCGAGATTCTGGTGCGCGACGGCGAGGGGTGGCTGTCCGAGGAGAGCGTGGACGATCCCGGACGCCTCGAGCGCGAGCGCGTCTGGGTGGTTGACCCCCTCGATGGCACGCGCGAGTTTGTGCAGGGCATTCCCGAGTGGTGTATTTCGGTCGGCTTCGTCGAGCGCGGGCAGGCGATCGCGGGCGGTATTCTGAATCCGGCCACCGCCGAGAAGATCGTCGGGTCGCGCGTCACCGGTGTGACCTACAATGGCGAACCGGCGCAGCCCAGCCCGCGGGCGACGCTGAACGGCGCCCTGGTGCTCGGCAGCCGCAGCGAGGCCAAGCGCGGCGAGTGGAAGCGTTTCGAGGGCCTGCCTTTCACGGTGAGGAATATCGGATCTGTAGCCTACAAGCTGGGCCTGGTGGCGGCGGGAAAAGCCGATGCCACCTGGACCCTGGTGCCCAAGAACGAATGGGACGTGGCCGCGGGCACGGCGCTGGTGCTGGCCGCCGGCGGTTTCGTCAGAGGGCTGGAAGGCGGGCCTCCCGCGTTCAATAATCCTTCGCCGCTCATGACCGGACTGATTGCGGGCGGCCCGAATCTGCGACAGGAAATCGACCTGCTGCTCGAAGCTCACCTCGGCAGCGCGGCGGCGCGTTAGCGCCCGCCGCTTCGTGATGCGGCCCGCGAGCACGCCGGGCGCATCGCCGGTGGATGGCGGCGAGAGGCATCGGAATCCCAAACCCCAGGAGGAGCGTTCTCTGCTATGGCTGACCACTTGAATCCGCCGCACGGCGGTGTGCTGGTGAATGTGATGGCGGCGCCCGAGCGCGCCCGCGAACTTCAGGCTGAATCACGCGACTGGCCGTCGTGGGACCTTACCACGCGCCAGACTTGCGACGCGGAACTGCTGCTGAGCGGCGGATTCTCGCCGCTCCGTGGATTCATGACCCGCGCCGACTACGAGGGCGTCCGCGATAACATGCGATTGGCGGACGGCGCCCTCTGGCCGATCCCGATCACTCTGGACGTCAAAGAGGAATTCGCCAAGGCCCTGAAGCCCGGCAGCACCGTCGCGCTGCGCGATGTCGAAGGCGTGATGCTGGCCGCCCTGCACGTGGAAGACGTCTGGCAGCCGGACCGTGCCGCAGAAGCCGAGGCCGTTTTCAAGTCCACCAGCAAGGCCCATCCCGGTGCGGACCAGGTGATGAACCGCGCGAACCCGTACTACATCGGCGGGCGCATTGAAGGCATCCACCTTCCCGCGCACTACGATTTTCGCGCGCTGCGGCTGACTCCGGCCGAGTTGCGCGCCGAGTTCGTACGGCTCGGCTGGCGCCGGATCGTGGCTTTCCAGACGCGCAACCCGATGCATCGCGCGCACGTCGAGCTTACGCTGCGCGCCGCCAAGCAGGTCGAGGCGAACCTGCTGATCAACCCCTCGGTTGGCATGACCAAGCCCGGCGACGTGGAATACTACGTCCGCGTACGCTGCTACCAGCAATTGCTCCCGAAATATCCGCGCGACACCGCCAAGCTGTCCCTGCTGCCCCTGGCCATGCGCATGGGCGGGCCGCGCGAAGCGCTCTGGCACGCCATTATCCGCAAAAATCATGGTTGCAGTCATTTCATCGTGGGCCGGGACCACGCCGGGCCGGGAAAGGATACCGACGGCAAGCCGTTCTACGGTCCGTACGAAGCGCAGGAGTTGCTGCGCAAGCACGAGCAGGAACTGGGCGTGACCATGGTGCCGTTCCAGATGATGCTTTACCTTGAAGACCAGGACTGCTACGTGCCCGAAAACGAAGTCCCCAAGGACGCGCGCGTGCTGAATATTTCCGGCACGGAACTGCGCAAGCGCCTCAACGAGGGCCGCGAGATTCCCTCCTGGTTCACTTATCCCGAGGTGGCCCATGAGCTCCGGCGCAGTTATCCGCCGCGGCAGGACCAGGGCTTCACCGTTTTCTTCACCGGGCTTTCGGGCTCGGGCAAGTCGACCATCGCCAATGTGCTGCGCACGAAATTCCTCGAGATGGGCGGCCGGCCGGTGACGCTGCTCGACGGCGATATCGTCCGCAAGAACCTGTCATCGGAGCTCGGCTTCTCCAAGGAGCATCGCGATATCAACATCCGGCGCATCGGCTACGTGGCATCGGAGATCACCAAGAACGGCGGCATCGCGATCTGCGCGCCCATCGCGCCCTACGACAACATCCGCAAGGAAGTGCGCGGCATGATTGCGCCGCTCGGCGGATTCATCCTGGTGCACCTCGCCACTCCGCTCGACACCTGCGAAGGCCGCGACCGCAAAGGGCTCTATGCCAAGGCGCGCGCCGGAATTCTGCCGCAGTTCACCGGCGTCTCCGATCCCTATGAGTCGCCCACCGACGCCGACGTCGTGATTGACACCAGCGACGTCACGCCGGAAGAAGCCGCGCACGAGGTGTTTCTGCATCTCGAGCGCGAGGGCTACATCGGCGGCGAGAACTCCAAGGCGAAGACCGCCTGAGTCTGACGACCGTCCTCAATTCGGCGAGGGGTCTCTGTGTCCTCCGTTAGTCCTCGGTGACCTCTGTGTTAAAAGCTTCAACACGGAGACCACGGAGAAAATACCGGGGGCGCAGAGCCCTCGAAATCAGGACACCCTCCTCGATCACTCCTTTGTTCCAAGCCTCCGCAGCGAAGCCCGCGCTGACGCCAGTCCCGGGGACAGTTCGAGCGCCTTGCGGAACTCGCGGACTGCGGCGCCATAGTCGCCCTTCTTGACGTAAGTCTCCCCCAGACGATCATGCGCCTCGGCCGAATCCGGTCGCGTTTCGAGCGCTGCCTGGAAATCGCGCGCCGCATCATCCAGGTGCCCCGCGTCGGCGTCCAGGAGCCCGAGGCCGAGGTGCGCCGTGTAGTCGCGCGGGGCGAACCTGAGCAGGCGCTCGAACTCGGCGCGCGCCCGTGGCTTGTCTCCCGCCTCCAGCCACACGCTGCCCAGCAGTTCTTCGGCACGCACGTCGTGAGGATCGAGCGCGAGGGCGGCGCGCAGTTCGCCGGCCGCGTCGTACAGCCGGTGGACCTGGAAGTAGCAGTCCGCCAGATCGTCGTGCGCGGGCAGATTCTGATTGTCCTCTTCCAGAATTTCGCGAAACATCGCGACGGCCTCGCTCACGTGGCCCGTCTGACTGAGTTCGAGGGCGTGAAGATAGAGCCGGTACTCCGCCAGTCGCGACTTGGGATCGGGCCCGGTCGTGTCCTTGCCGGCATAGGCGGTGCTGAATCCGAGATAGCCCAGCGCGTGCAGATTCGCCAGAGCCTCGGGGCTGATCTCCGCCGGGGCAGGCACCCCCTCGCCGGCAAATCGTTTCCGGAGATCGAGAAGCCGCGTGCGCAGTGCCCGGGCCACGGCAGCGTGATCGGAAATCAGGTTGTGCTGCTCGCCCGGATCGCTCGCCAGACTATAAAGCTCGGGCTCGGGCGCGTCGATGTACTTGAAGTCGCCGGCCCGCAGAGAGCGCAGCGGCGCCCAGCCGAACTTGTCGTGCGCGTAGAGCGACTCGCTGTACACCTCGCGCGGCGCCGGGGAGGCGCCGGGCGCGAGCAGGTCCAGCAGGCTCTTTCCCTGAAAGGATGGCGGCTGCGCGAGGTCCAGGAATTGCAGAATGGTCGGCACAACGTCGATCAGCCCGGCAGGCTCATCGACTCGAGAGCGCCGGACGGGCGGGACCGGCACACTCCCTGGCCCCTGATCCCTGACCCCTGTCCCCTGATCGGCCCCCGAACCCTGAACGGGCCAGTGGATGATCAGCGGAACGCGCAGGGTGCTCTGGTAGATGAAGTATCCGTGCGTGCTCTCGCCGTGATCCCCCAGGCTTTCCCCGTGGTCCGCCGTGAGCACGATCAGGCTGCGCGAGAAGAGGCCGCGATCCTTGAGGAATTGCCAGAACTCACCGAGCCTGCTGTCCGTGTAGGCAAGCTCGGCGTCGTACTCGCTCGCGGGATGCTGCGCGCGAAAGCTCTCGGGCTCCGTGTAGGGGTGGTGCAGATCGAAGAGATGAATGAACACGAAGAAGGGCGCTGCCGAAGGGCTGCTGTGGCTCCCGAGCCACTGGCGCGCGTCCGCCAGCACCTCGCCCGCGGGCCGCTTCAGCGCCGCGGCGGCGCCCGAGCCCTCCATATGGCCACTGAAAGGACTGTCATAAAGACCGAACCCCTGGTCGAGTCCGAACTCGCGGGCGAGAAAATAGCCCCCGATGAAAGCCGCCGTCGCGTAGCCGTGCGATTCGAGGACCGACGCCAGTGTCGTCAGGCCCGGAGGAACGCGCTCGCCATTCTCCTCGATCCCGTTTGCGAAAGGGTAGGTTGAGGTGAACAGCGACAGGTGTGAGGGCAGCGTGACCGGTATCTGCGAGCTTGCCTGAGAGAATAGTGTGCCCTTCGCGGCCAGCTCGTCAATCGCAGGCGTCTTGAGATTGCGATAGCCGTAGCAACTGAGATGGTCGGCGCGAAGCGTATCAATCGAGATCAGAATCACGGGAACCGGAGGGGCGCCGGCAGTTGCCGTGCGCGTGTCCTGAGCGATCAGGTTGTTCCAGGCAACAAGAAGAAAAATGGCGGCGGAAAAGCGAATGAGCGATAAGCGACTCGGGAAAGCTCTCATTACGGGCTCGTTCGGAAGTGCAGAAACTCATATTGTAATCTATGCGCCGCAGGTGTCTCGGCACAGGAGTGCCGGCCACTGTCGACTGTTGACTGTCGACTCGCCTGGCACCGGGATCATCCGGCTTCTCGGCCTTCTCCAGCCTCCTGGATGGCATTGATCTCAGAACCCACCAAAAGGGCAATGCCGGTCAGGTACAGCGGAGCACCCCCCTCCTTTGATGTTCTGTCCCACAGCCCCAAGGGGCACTACGACGCGCCGGAGGCGCCTTCGAATGCCACGGCCGGGTCAGGAGAAAGCTACCCCTTCCCCGCCAAGGCGCAGTCTCGGTGAAAAATCGTAGCGGCGGGTTTATCCCGCCACTGGTGAAAATCGTAGCGGCGGGTTTACCCCGCCATCTTCGCGCTGAGATCATTGGAGATATGGCGGGATGAACCCGCCGCTACGGTTCTTTCACCCTTTCAAAGCCGCACCGC
>DASYZG010000073.1:0-77544 GCA_035946575.1 Terriglobia bacterium
CCAACCGCGCACCAATCAAATTACCGGCCATCCTCCCCATCACGCCTCGATTCTACCCACCCCGGCCCAATACTCGCGCCCATTTTCATCTCCGGGGATGGCCGACGCAGACGGTCATGTGGTTTCTAAAGGACATTCCGGCTTTCGGTCTAGCCCCCAGTTTTGGCGTAACTCCATGATTCCATGAGACATTCCGGCTTTGGCGCGGTGGATGTTCTTTGCGCTTTTGGGCGCCTCCGCGGCAGCAACGATTGAGCACACTGGGTCTACCGGCTTTGGCAAGTATTGCGTAGCGGAATGCGATGCCGGCGAGCGGGCACGGCGCGACGCTTCTCGGGCTCGACCAGCCTGCCGGCGGTGTCTGTGTTCGCCACGACGTCGGGCGCCACGACTCTTGGGCCACAGCGACTCCCTAATTTGGGGGAACTCAGTGGCGATCTCCGAATCGGACGGGCATCTCGTTTGAAACACGGCACATACCAGGTTGGTTCCGACCTGTTTTTCGCTCCTTTGGACTCGACGGGCGTGCCGGCGGGACGGCTTGCACGCACGCAACTATCTTTTTGCTGAAATAGGCCCCTTTTGAGAGGCTAAGATGCTGAAAATATTGACGATAGCTTAAGTGGCTTTGACGCGGGCCATTTCTCGCGTGAAGCTCTGATTTTGGGTGGGTTAAGGTCAATGGGTTTGGGTGGCTTCGCCGGCCATAACCTGATCTCTCAAGTGATGGTCTGGAAACGGGAGAGGCGAGGCTCAAAAGCGTGGACATCGGAGCCACTCTTACTATTTAGTATACCACGAGTCCTGCCAAAGTCAAGTATTAAGAACGCAACGCCGGTGGTAGGTCGTCTTGACCGTCGCCACGGCTGGTAGAGCGCCCGCTCGCCGCCCGCATAAGTACAGCACAATTGGGTCAGGCCGGCTTTTGGTTTTTTGACGATTTGTTGACGAATATGTGACACCCCGGCTGCGTCGCAGCCCTAACCTGGAACAATATCCAGGCGCCAGACGGCGCGCACGCCAGGGACCGGCCCGGACCGCCACTGCGACCCGGACTTCCGGTCCAATTCCAAGCCGTCATCGGAGGATAGCTATGATTTGCGGAAGGAGACATAGCCTTGCGGGGATCCGCCGTAGGGTATCGGCCGCGTCGCCCGGCAGGAGCAGGACTCCCGGAGTCTGTCTGATGCTGGTGGCGCTCTGGTTGAGCGGGTCGGGTTCCCTGCTTGCCCAGACGTTCAACACGCTGCATCTGTTCGGCTCGGGCGGGGTTCCCGAAGGGACCCTGATCGAAGGCACGGACGGCAATCTTTACGGGACCACTTACGGGTACGCGGGCAAGCAAAACGGGATGATCTTCAAGGTCACGACCAGCGGTACGTTCACGACCCTACACAGTGGGGGCGCATTCGCCGCCGGGCTCACTCTGGGTACGGACGGCAACTTCTACGGGACCAGTTTTGGGGGCGGGACCTACGGCCACGGATGGGTGTTCAAAATCACCCCGAGCGGCACCCTCACGACGCTCTACACCTTTGGCCAGCTCCCCAGCGGCGCCTACCCGCTCGGCCTTGTCCAGGCCAGCGACGGCAACTTCTACGGGACGACCAAGCAAGGCGGCACCAATACCTGTATCTATGGGAATACCAATTACGGTTGCGGAACGCTCTTCAAAATCACCCCGGGCGGCACGCTGACGACGCTGTACAACTTTTGTTCACAAAGCGGCTGCGCGGACGGCCAGGAGCCGGGAGCGCTGATCCAGGGTACCGACGGGAACCTGTACGGCACAACCTCAGCGGGCGCGAACAGCGCCTGCAGCGGCGGTTGCGGCACCATCTTCAAAATCACCACAAGCGGCACCCTGACCACACTGCACAGCTTCGACTCGGTGGACGGCGGCGATCCCTCCGGTCTGGTTCAGGGCAGCGACGGGAACTTCTACGGAACGGCCTACTCCGGCGGACTCGCCAACACCAATTGTTACCTTGGGGCCTGCGGCACCGTCTTCAGCATGACGCCGGCTGGTACACTGACCATTCTGCACAGCTTCAGCTACTCGGACGGCGGCAATCCGGGCGCGGGACTGATTCAGGCTGCCGACGGAAACTTCTACGGAACGACGGCCGGGGGCGGGACCTGCACCAACTTCGCCTATGGCTGCGGGACAGTTTTCCAAATCACTTCCACCGGCGCCTTGACCACGCTGCATGACTTCGACAAGACGGACGGCGCCGTACCCACCGGCCTGCTCCAGCACAGCAATGGAAGCTTCTACGGACCGACCATCCGCGGAGGCGCAAATGTGTACCACGCCTGCGGCGGCTATTGCGGCACTCTCTTCAGTTTGTCCGTACCTTAAACGCAGGTCTTGAGACGCCGGTCCCGAAGGCCGGTGCCGCGACTTAGACAATCACCGCGACGCGTCGACCCCGGCGACGCGCCGCAGGATTTCGAGCCCCCTCAGAATTGCCCGGCGCTCGGCCGGAGTGGCGCGCGCAAGCGCTCGCGCCAACGGCTGCCTGATCAGTCCCGGCGCCCGCCGCGCCATAAAGTCGCGGACTTCCCGGCTCACCCCAATGCGGCTTACGCGGCCATCGGCGCTGCTGGTCCGCCGCTCGAGCATGCCCCGAGCCTCCAGGCGATCCACAATACCCGAGACCGTGCTGTGCGCGAGACCCACGCGTCCGCAAATCTCCTTCAGGCTCAGGCCGTCGGAACGAAAGACGGTGCGCATCACCTCAACCTGCGGACCCGTCAGGTGGGCCCGCTCGGCCCGGGCGATTAAAGGGCGACGCAACTTCTCGCGGATTTCGCGCACGTCACGCTGGATCGTCTCCGCCATTTCTTCCAGCCGCGGCGCTCGCCTTCTTCTCATGGCATTGGGTTATAGAACAAAAGGGATAATCGCGCTCCTCACAGCCTGCCGGTAGGCCAGATACGACTCGCCCATCGCTTCCGATAGCAGTCGTTCTTCGGCCCGTATCTTCAGGCCGAAAGCGGCGAGCAAGGCGGGCAGCGCCAGCAGGCTGCGAATCTCGCCGGAGGCGATCGCAGTGCCTGCGGCGGCCAGCAGGAGCCCGCTGTAGATCGGGTGCCGCACCAAAGCATAGGGTCCCCAGCGGATCAGTTCGTGCCCTTCCTTGATGGTGGCCCGCCCGCTCCAGTTCGCGCCGAGGTACATTCGGGCGACAATCGCCACCAGCGCTCCGGCAGCAGTCGCCATCAGCCCCGCCAGCGCACAGCCTTCGGCGCCAGGCAGGATTCTTCGATCGAGCGGCATCAGGTGCGGGCCTTCGTGAGAGAGCAGCCACGCCGCCACGACCATCGCGGCAATCTCCTGCGCCCGGGTCCCTGCCGATTGCGCCCGAACGGTCCGCTTGAGCCGCAGGGCCGTCAGGAGCCAGACGATCGCGATACCGGCCCAGATCCAATCAATCCCCTGGTGTACATCGTAGATCATAAATCCTCCTCCTGCGAGATCCCGCCCCTTCGAAATATATGTCGTATACGACGCGTCGTATACGACATATATAAAACAGGAGAGCCGCCCTGTCAAGCGGCAGGCCTCCCCGGAGAACTGCGCATGGATTTCGGACCGCCCCGCCACACCCCCGGGGTCTGATCGTCAACGGCTGAGGTCCGAAAGCCTAATCAGGTCGCATAAATATTGGGTAAGCTGGCCGCATGCGGCGGTGTCCTTAGCCCCACTTTTCCAGCTAGAGCTAATACCTTGAACGTAATCTGCGAACAACAATAAGACCGACAATTGGGGCAGAGGCCGTTGCAAACCCCTGGCACGGGCAGTATCCTCTTAGGCGTCCTGAGGAGAGTAGGCATGAGATCGTGCGGGCGATGGCAGTGGTTTGCTCTGTTGGCGGTTACCGGGCTGGCTTTCGGAAGTGAGCCGCCTCAAACGAACCACCGGGCCGTTCCCCCCGACGGCACCCCAGGCGCGCTGCCGCTCGGATCGGTGACGGTGGTCGGCCAGACCTCCTGTCCGGTGGGGGCAGCGAACCGGGCGAAGTGTGAGGAGATCACAGTCGCCTGCCCCGGGCTGCCTGACTTGAATGCGACGCTGGGCGTCGCCAAGCCAACCGGCGCGTCAATTGGCACCGTCGTCCTTCACGCCGGCGGCCCGGGCACAGCCTTCCTGAACAGTGGTTTCCCCAACGACTACCTTGGCGACGGATTCAACGTGGTGCAAATCGCCTGGGCCAGCGACTGGGCGGCCGCGAACGGCGCCGGAGTCAGGAGCGCTGCCTGCCGCCCGGCCACGGTGTTCAATTTTACGTTCCAAACCGTCCACCACTCCTCGAGATCGAAGGGCTTCTGCGGCCAGGGGATCAGCGGGGGCGGCGCGGCTTTGGGCTACTCGCTTGCGGATTATGGCCTGGCGGGCGACTTCGACTACGTGGTCATAGCCTCCGGGCCTGGCGTGTCGCGGATGGACTACGGCTGCGACGCGCCGCTTTACCAGGGTCCGCCACGGAACCTCTGCTCCCTGCTTCCCGACGCTCCATTCACCTACAGTCAGGGGGATGCGAACAAGGTCAACATGTGGGAGGGCACGACCACCTGCGGCACGGCGAACCCCAGCTCCGCTGACATCGCGCGCTGGGCCCAGGATTCCGTCTTCTCGGCGGGCGCCGATTACGTCTATCCCAAGACCGCCATGAGCTGGTTCTTCTGCGTCACCACGCCGGTGAGCGAAACCACCGGCGAGGGCTCGTTCCTGATCCAGCAGGTGGTGCCCAAGAATTCCCCGCCCGACGTCAATTGCTATTCGGGCACCTGCAAGGGTGAAGGGGTCTGGCAGGACCCGAATGCATTCGACGCCACGCTGAGCGAAATGGTGTCGCAGTGCGTGGCCAACCACTGACCCACCGTTTGACTTCACGGCGTCGAGGGATCATAGTAGCGGCTGGCGCGAAGGGCGCATCCAGTCCGCGGAAAGGGCCGTGCCCACCTTAAGCAAGCGAGCGAAGGTTACGAACCTTCTTTCAGCCTGGATCAGGCTTGCAGCCTGAATGCAGCGGACTCCAGGCGCAGTTATGAAAGGAAGGTCGTAATGATTACTGACGTCAGGGTCCTCCCGCCTCGTCCCAGCCTGGAACAATACAAAAAGCAAGCCAAGGACCTCGTGAAGCTCTGGAAGTCCGGGGATGCCGAAGCCGTGCACCGCGTGCGCAGGTTTCATCCTCGATTCAGCCGGCGCCCGGAATCGGAGTCTCGGTCCGAATCGCAGGCTCCGGCGATTCTTGTTTTAGCCGACGCGCAACTGGTCCTGGCGCGCGAGCACGGATTCGAGAGCTGGCCGAAGTTCGCCAAGCATATCGCGGCGCTGAGCCGCGCAGACTCGCTGGTGCCCGCATTCGAGCTGGCTGCGGACGCGATCGCCGCCGGTGACGTCGCCGTGCTTCGCCGGCTGCTGCGCGAGAACCCTGGATTGATTCGCGAGCGCTCCACGCGGGCGCATCGCGCCACGTTGCTGCATTACGTCGGCGCCAACGGCGTCGAAGACTATCGGCAGAAGACCCCGAAGAATGCCGACGAGGTTCTGAAAGTCCTGCTCGAGGCCGGCGCCGGGGTCGATGCTGTGGCTGACATGTACGACGGCGACACAACCCTGAGCCTGGTAGCAACGAGCGTGCATCCGGTGCGGGCGGGGGTGCAGGAGGCGCTGATGGAGAGGCTGCTCGCGGCCGGCGCGGCGGTCGACCCGGGGGGCAACGGGGGAATCGTCCGAGCGTGTCTGGCGAACGGCCGGGGCCGGGCGGCCGAGTTCCTCGCTCGTCGCGGCGCGCGCCTCAATCTGGAGAGCGCGGCCGGAGTCGGCCGGCTCGACGCGGTTAAGACCTGCTTCGGCTCTGAAGGCACTCTGAAAGGAAATTCCACACGACAGCAGATGCAGTCGGGACTGAACTGGGCCTGCGAATACGGCCACACCCGCGTGGTCGAGTTTCTGCTGGGGAATGGCGCCGACCCGAAGGTTGCCGACGATCACGGTCAGACGCCTTTGCACTGGGCGGCTATCGGCGGGCAGCGAGAGGCGGCCAGGATTCTGCTGAAGGGCAAAGCCCCTCTTGAGGTGAAGAACGTCTACGGAGGCACCGTCCTCGACCAGGCAGTCTGGTCCGCGCTGCATGACGATTTGGGAGTCGATTACCTGCCGCTCATCGAGGCGCTGCTCGACGCCGACGCCGATCCGTCGGTGGTCGCGCTGCCGACAGGCAACAAGCGGATTGATGAGGCGCTCCAACGTCGTCGAAGGGCATCACGTTAAGGCCTCCTGGGAGCACGTGGGTCCTGCCTGCAGGAGTCGAAACACCAGTGGGTCAGCAATGGCGGACATGGTGCCTCGCTCCCAAGAGGCCAAAAACGCGACGTATACTGGCGACGGTCAACTTCTAATCCTCGCTTTTCGCTTCCCGCAAAGCTATTCTTGAACCCTCATGAATCCCGTTCTTTGGCTTGCCCTGACGGCCACTGCATTTTCCTGGCTCAATCAGCCGAGCGGTTCGGTTGCATCACTGCGTGGAGTCTGCGCGGTTAGCGCCGGCGTCGTGTGGGCAAGCGGGTCGGGCGGGACTTGCCTGCGCACGAAGGATGGCGGCACGACATGGGGTGCACTTACTGTGCCCGGCGCGGCAAAGCTGGATTTTCGCGGCGTCGTGGCCTTTGACGATCAGACGGCGTTCCTGATGAGCGCCGGGCCGGGAGCGCAGTCGCAGGTCTATCGAACGTCGGACGGCGGCGCGCACTGGGATCGAGTATTGTCTGACCCCGATCCCGACGGCTTCTTCGACGCGTTGGCCTTCTGGGATCGAAAGCACGGCATGGTGCTCGGCGATCCCGTGGCCGGCCGCTTCGTCATTCTGACAACCGAGGATGGCGGCGCCAGGTGGCAGCGGCAGAGTCCGCCGCCGGCGCTCAAAGGCGAGGGCGCGTTTGCGGCCAGCAATTCTTCGCTCGTACTTCGGCGCGACGGCGACCGTCGGGAGGCGTGGTTTGGGACGGGCGGGCCCGGCGCCGCCCGCGTTTTTCACTCCGCCGATGCCGGCCGTACCTGGTCTGTGGCTGCCACGCCGCTCCGGAATGACAGCGCCAGCGCAGGCATCTTCTCGCTCGCCTTCGCCGACTCCAAGCTCGGCGTGGCCGTCGGCGGCGACTATTCCAAGCCGGAGGAGGATCAGCGCAACGTGGCTGTGACATCCGATGGAGGCCGGACGTGGGTGGAACCGGCCGGCGCCCGTCCCCACGGGTTTCGCTCTGCCGTAACCTTCGCGGGCGATCAGAAGATCTGGATCACAACCGGAACCTCAGGCTCCGATCTCTCGACGGACGGGGGCAAGACCTGGGCTGAATTCGACTCCAGCGCGTTCAACGCTATCGGCGGCATCTCGGGCTCCGCGACCTGGGCCGTGGGACCGAAGGGCAGAATCGCGCGTCTCGCGATTCGGTAAAGGGAATATCAGGGGGCACCTTTTAGTTGTCAGTTGTGACAGTTGTCAGTCGTCAGTTGTCCGTTGTCAGTTTGTGCCTTTGTTTTCAGCTTTCGGCTATCACCCTCGGCCGGGTTTCAACCTTCGACTCTTGACTTTTAACTCTTGGATTTTTAACTTTTGACTTTTAACTCTCGGCTCTCAACTCTCGACGGTAAACTCCACCACGATGCGCCAAAAACAGAAACCCGTTATCGGCGTCTTCGGCGTCGGACTTGCAGCCTACTGGCCGCAGTTTCTGGGACTGCGCGAAAGGCTGGAGGGCTACCAGCGCCGCGTAGAGCAGCGGATAGGCGAATGGGCCGCGGTCAGCAGCGGCGGTCTGGTTGATGATGCCGCTGCGGCAGCGCGCGCCGGCGACACCTTCCTGCAGGCCGGCGTCGACCTCCTTTTCTGCTACGTCGGAACCTACTCGACCTCGTCGCAGGTGCTGCCGGTCGTCGAGCGCGCCAAAGCTCCGGTGGTCGTGCTGAATCTCCAGCCGCGAGCGGCTCTGAATTACGCGCGCACGGATACGGCCGAGTGGCTGGCGAACTGTTCCGCGTGCTGCGTGCCGGAAATCGCCGGCGCTTTCGCCCGCGCCGGGATTCCTTTCCGGCAGGCGACGGGGATGCTCGATCCCGAGCCCGACGTACGCGCGCCGTTCGAGACGGCGTGGCAGGAAATCCACGACTGGTGCGACGCGGCCGCCGTGGTCCGCAATTTGCGCCGCAGCCGCATCGGCTTTCTCGGTCACACCTACCCCGGAATGCTTGACATGTACAGCGACTTCACCCAGCATCAGGCGCAATTCGGGACGCATATCGAGGTCCTGGAGATGTGCGATCTCGACGAGCGCGTCGCGCGCGCGACCGAGGCCGAAATCGCGGACATGGATCGGACGGCGCGCGAAATGTTCGATATCAGTGAGGAGAGCCCCGCTGATCCGCTGGCCAGGAAGCCGTCGGCCGAGGAGATGAAATGGGCCTGTTGCGTCACCGTCGGCCTCGAAAAGCTCGTCGATGACTTCAATCTTGATGGCCTCGCCTACTACTACCGCGGCCTGGCGGGGAATCGTTACGAGCAACTGGCCGCCGGGATGACACTGGGATGCTCCCTGCTGACCGCTTGCGGTGTTCCCTGCTCCGGCGAAGGAGATCTGAAGAACTGCCAGGCGATGAAGATCATGGACCTGCTGGGGGCGGGCGGCAGCTTCACCGAGATCTACGCCATGGACTTCCGCGAGAAGTTTCTGCTGATGGGCCACGACGGGCCGTTTCATCCGGCCATCGCCGAAGGACGACCGATCCTGCGCGGCCTCAAGGTTTATCACGGGAAGCGTGGCTACGGCGTCAGTGTGGAAGCGAGCGTGCGGCAGGGTCCAGTCACAATTCTGGGAGTGACCCAGACGCGCGAGGGCCGGCTGAAGCTGATCGCCGCCGAAGGCCAGTCCATCGCGGGGGAACGCCTGAAGATCGGGAACACCAACAGCCGCGTGCGCTTTTCGCTTGACCCCGCAGCCTTCATCAACGCCTGGTGCCAGGAAGGCCCGACGCATCATTGCGCCCTGGGCATCGGGCACGTGGCCGCGAAGGTCGAGAAAGTGGCGTCGCTGTCAGGAGTCGAATTCAAGCCAGTGGCGCGGGTAGCAACGAGTTCGCACTACGGCCGCGGCTGAAAGACCCGGATCCCGGCCCCTTGTTTGCCGCGATGCGGCACCGCGAGGTAAAGGCGATTCAGTTCGGGAACGAATAGTGATGTGCGGGCGCCGGCGGCCGTCGGGATTCGGCCGGCAGAATCGTACTCGTCCGGAGAACGTTGAGAGAAGACGCTGATGAACCCCTCACCTCCGGAGATGTAAACGCGCCTGTGCGCCGCGTCATAGAACACGTCGTCGGCGTCGCCCACGGAGTCGTAACTCACGATCTGTTTGCCCGAGTGCGAGTCCAGCACCACGAGTTGCGCCGGCCGACGCGTAACCACAAAAATGCGCTGCTCGGCCTCATCAAGCGCCATGGGAAAGTTGGCCGAACTGTGGAGCGTCCAGGTGTCGATCACGGAGCGCTTAGCGCGGTCCACGACCGCGATGGTATGGTTGGCGTCCGGCAGGTTGACAAAAATCCTGGGCCCGGACTCCTCCAGCCGGAATGACTCCGGATGCGCTTTCAGCGGAATATCGGCGATTTTGGCGCCGGTCGCCGCGTCCAGCACGCCCAATCCGCCGTCTCCATAGCCAACGTAGATCTGGTTCCGGGCGGCGTCGTAGCGAACGTTGTCGGCGTCGCTTGGGAAATGAACGGTAGTCACGAGCTTGAACGAGGTACCGTCGAAAACCTTGCAAGTGCCATCATCCCCGTTCGCCACGAAGATTTTGTTCTGCTTGGGGACAAAGTAGACGCCCTGCGGCTCGCGCAGTCCGCTGATGCTTTTGACCCGCCTTCCCTGCCCGAGATCGAGCACTTCCAGGGTGTTGTTTCCCAGCGCCGAAACGAACAATCTCCGGCCGGCCACATCCACTGCCATGTGATCGATGCGCCCTTCGACACCGGGCAGCGGGATCACCTGGACCTGTCGCAAGGCGTCCTGCCCGGTGGCAGATGATGCGAGCAACATGGATCCTGTCACAAGAATCGCAAGAGTTCGGATCATCGTTGCTACCCTCCGGCAGACCGCCTTGGTCCCAAAAGCGCCTGTTTGCACGGTTATGCTCCGCAGCGTCTGCGACAGTCTAACCCGAAAAGAGGCATTCTGAGTGTCCGACAGGATAACTTATTGTAAACGGGGATAGAAATGAGGAATCCCCTTTGTCTCGATTTTCTCCATTTCCCCATCTTGCGAGGGCATGCTGGTATCATGAGCGGTTCTACATCGACATCCCAACGGTTCACCTTCACCGCTTGCGCCCGTTCGAACCGAATGCGGGCAGGAGCCGCGAACCTCGGTAGCGGTGGCATTTCGAAGCGCAAATGACATCGGCACCCGAGTGTCAGTCTTGTTGAAAGGTTTCGCAGCGTGCATTACGATGGCCTTTTCATGCGAATGAAAACCAGGAGGCAGCCGGAGGGACTCAGGAGGCAGTCAGCAGGCGACCGCCAACTGGCTATCGCCGAGTGCCCGCTGTTTACTGTTTTGCTGGCGCTAATTATCCTGCCCGGCGCCGCCCACGCTGCCGACCTGCCCTGCGCCAAATGTCATCCCACTGAGACGGCCGGATTCCTGGCCACGCAGATGGGCCGATCGAGTGGACCCGCCGCCGACGCGTCTTCGGGCAAGTATTACCACGCGCTCTCGAAGACTGAATTCAACATCGACGTGACCGGTGGCCCGGGCGCGCCCACCGGGCAAATGGTCCAGAGCATTGAACGCGACGGCATTCGCGGCAAGTACGACATCGCCTTCGCGATCGGATCGGGAACGCACGCCTACGCTTATGTGATCGATATCGGCGGGCACCTGTTCGAGTCGCCCATCGGCTACTTTCCTGGCCGCGGCTGGGGGATGTCGCCGGGTTACGAGCAGCAGAAGGCGCCCGATTTCAACCGGCCCGTGACCGAAGACTGTCTCTTCTGCCACACCGGACGCGCGCGGCCGGTCGCCAGCACTTACAACACGTTTCAGGATCCGCCGCTCGAAGCGTACGGAATTACGTGCGACCGCTGTCACGGCCCCTCCGGGGCACACCTGAAGAATCCGGTGCCCGGCTCGATCATCAATCCGGCGAACCTGCCCGAGCGAGAGCGCGACAGCGTCTGCGAGCAATGCCACCTGGCGGGCGAAGAGCGGGTGCCGAATCCGGGCGGGCAGGTCGCCGATTTTCTTCCCGGCGAGAAACTGGAAGATGTTTATTCCGTCTACGTTAAGGCCGACTCGCTCGATCCCACGCGTCCCGGCGCCTTCAAGGTGGTCAGCCAGGCGCAGCAACTCGCGCTGAGCATGTGCGCGCGCAAGAGCCAGGGCAAGCTGTGGTGCGGCACCTGCCACGATCCTCATGTGCAACCGAAGGATCCCAAGGCTTACTTCCGCGATCGGTGTCTTTCCTGCCACGGCCTGGCGCTGCTGAAGACGCATCCCAAGCCGGACCAGGATTGTGTCGGATGTCACATGCCGCGGAGACCCGTTACCGACGGCGCGCACACCGTCTTTACGGATCACCGGATTGCGAGGCGTCCGCCGGCTGGTTCATCTACGGCAGTGGCGGCGAAGGACTCCCGGGCGAACCTGACCCTCGCCGCCTGGCATAGCCCGGCGGGCGCGCTCGCCCAGCGGAACCTGGGTTTGGCGGACGTCAAGGTGGGCGATCGCCTCGAGAACTTTCCGCTCGTTAATCAGGGTTTCGAACTGCTGATGCAGTGCTGGTCCGACTTCGCCAACGATCCCGCACTGTTGAACGGTCTCGGCACCGCCGTACTGGACTCAAGTCACGGCAAGGAAGCCGCGGCGGCCTTCGAGCAGGCGATTCAAATCGAACCTCAGTCCGCAGTCGATCAATTGCACGCCGGGCTGGCCTGGAAGGCGGCGCAGGACGATCAGAAGGCGATCGCGTATTTCGAGAAGGCGATCGCGCTCGATCCGCTGCTCGAGCAGGCTTACCAGGAGCTGGCTGCAATTTATGAGTCGGAGAACGAAACCGCGAAGCTGCAAGAGATTTACGAGCGATACCAGAAGGCCTTCCCGCAAAGCATCAGCGCGCAGGAGGATCTTCGCAAGGCTGCGAGGTAAATGGAGGCCTCGAACAGGATGCTGCAAAATCCGATACCTATCCGCCCGATCGTCCCGTTGCTCGGCGGCTGGTTCCTTGTCCTGGCTCTGTTCGCATCGGGTACAAGTGCGACCTGCCAGCCTCGTCCCCGGTGGGGCGCCGATCCGGCCACAAGCCAAGCCGGCACGCGACCCGGCTTCCCGCCGCAGCCGCAATCACAGCCACCTTCCCTGCAGCCGGAGAATCCTTCGCCACTGACGCCCAAACAACAGCGCGCGGTACTCAAGGCAAATTACGCCAAGATGAAGCAGGAAGCGGGCGAACTTGCGATGCTGGCCAAGTCTTTGCAGGATGAGCTGAACAAATCCAACGAGAACGTGCTCTCACTGGACGTGGTGGACAAAGCGGACAAGATCGAGAAACTGGCGAAGAAGATCAAAAGCGCGGCGATCCAATGAAGCCGAATCGCGCCGGGCAATCTCGGACAGCGCCCTCGCGGTGATCAGACCGTTGCAGGCTCTGACCGAAGCCGCAGAGGCCGCACGGCACGAGGGGGGGAGGGTGCTTGCGGCCACCCTGGCATCGGACCAGCATCGGCCGATCTCCCGATCGAAGACGCTGTCCGAGATTGCTCGACTCTGGCGGAAACCTTATTCCTGCCGCCAGCTCACAAATTCAATAATGCCGCCTGCGGCGCCAGTCTGACTTAGCGCAACGAACCTATCTGGTATTGGAGCGCCGCGTTCTGGATCTGGTAATCGTATCTCGCATTCACGTCCTGAATTTCGGCCTCGGTCTCACTAAGCTGAGCCTGATTCAATTCGACGATCGAGCTCAGGCCGAGATTGTAACGGCCCTGCGCCAACGCCAGCGCCAGCTTGGCCTGATTCATCAGCTGATCCGACACGCCGATCTGCTGATAGGCGGTGGTCGAGTCCGCCCAGGCGTCCCGCACATCGCGCGCGATGCGTTCCTGCTCGTTGCGCAGGTCCTCGTCGGCCGCGCGCGCTTTCAGCATGGCGGAAGCGCGGCGCGCGGCAAACAGATGACCGTTGAAGATCGGAATGTCAACGTTGATCGCCGCCCCCTCGTAGTGGTCCGGAATCGCGCGCGGCAGCGTTATCTGGTCAATTTCCGGGATAAAGCCGGCCACGCCCATGCCCTCGACCGTGGGGAATGAGAGGTCGCGCTCCGCTTTCTGGAACTTGTAAGCAGCCTGGCGATCGAATCCCAGCGCAATCAACTCAGGCCGGTCCGCCATGGCTTCGGCTACAAGCGGATCGGATGTGAGCGGCGGCGCCGGCGGCGGCGGTTCCTCCTGCAAGGCGTACGTTTGCGGTGTATCGGACCCGAGGGCGCGATTAAGCTGGGCGAAGGCCTTGCTGATGTTGTTCTGCGTGGTGATCAGCAGGAGCCTGGCCTGGGCGAGATTCACCTGGGCGAAGCTGAGATCGAGGTCAGATTTCAGCTTGTTCTTTACGAGCGCGCTGACCTGATCGGCCACCACCTGACGCTCATTGACGGTCTGCTGCGCCACTTTCAGAAGCTCCTGGGCGCGAAGTACTTCAAAGAACGCCTGATCGACGGCTAACAAGACGTCATAGCGCGTGGCCTGCGCATTCTGCTGCGCGGCTTTCGAGCGCAGCCGCGAACTGGCCACCAGGTTCGGCGTGCGTCCGGAGTCGGTGATGAGCTGATCGACGGTGATTCCCTGCCCGAAGCGATTGAACAGACGCGAATCCGTCAGAAAACCCGCGCCAATGCGCGTATTGTTGTCGGCCACCGAGCCGGTCACGCTTCCGAACACGGTCGGGTAATAGGCCGAAAGCTGCTCTCGCACGGCTTCGTTGCCGGCCTGGGCCTGGTACTGGGCCGCCAGGACCTGCGGATGATTCTTCAGTGCGAGGGCCTCGGCCTGCTTCAGCGTCAAGAGCGAAGCCGTTGGCGTTGGCAGCGTCTGCTGAGGGGGCGGAGGAGACTTGGGTGGCCGGCTGGCGGCGCGGGCGGACGAGACCAGCAGCGCTGACGTTGCGAAGATCAACAATTTCCTCATGAATCCGAGTCCTTCCTGGTTATGAAGAGTACCATTCCCCTCCGGCATACGGCTGGTACTCGGAAGAGTCCAACCACACCGTCTCATGGACAACTTACTTCGCTTGCCCCGTGCTCAACGCCAGCCACTGAATCAAGGCTCGGGCGCCGCAGGTGCTGGGGTGGAAGCTCTCTTGCCATAAATGCACAAATACGCAGCCGGAACGATGAATACCGTAAGCGCCACGGAAACGATGAGCCCGCCGATGATAGTGCGGCCGAGCGACGCGTAAGCTTCGCTCCCTGTCTCGAGTTTCAAGGCCATGGGAATGAGTCCGAAAATCGTGGCAAGCGAAGTCATCAGAATAGGCCGCAAACGGATCCGGCAGGAGTTTACTACGGCGTCGCGTACTGACATCTCCGCCTCCAGATGATGGGCAAATTCCACGATCAGAATACTATTCGAGCTCACCATGCCCACCATCATCACAAGCCCCATGAGCGACATCACGTTAAGCGTCGTTCCCGTCAGCCAAAGGATGATCAGAACTCCGGTAATGCCAGTGGGGACAGCCAACAGAATCAGGACCGGATCCAAGAAGGAGCGGAACTGCGCCACCAAGACGAGATAGAGCAGAGCCAGCGCCAGAATCAGGCCGAAGCCGAAGCTGCTGAACGAGCGGCGCATGCCTTCGACCATCCCGCGCATTTCGAGTTCCACGCCAGAGGGAAGATGTGTTCCGGTCATGACCCGGTTGATCTCGCTGGCGACACGGCCCAGGTCCTCGGAAGTAGGGGTCACGTAGAGATCAACGATGCGCTGAATCTGATAATGATCTACTTCGCTGGGCGCCCTGAGGTGGGAAACCTTGGCCACCTCGTCAAGAAACGCCGGTTCCTTGGAAGCCGGTGCGCGCAGCGGAATCCCCTTCAGTGAGAAGACGCTGTTGATATCGCGCTCCGGATACTGAACGGTAAGGAAGTAATCGTTGCCGGTGTGTGGATCGATCCAGTAACTCGGTGCGATCATCTGATCAGACGTGAGCGCGGTGATGACGTTATCCACGACCTCCTTCTGGGTAAGGCCCAATTCTCCCGCCCGGACGCGGTCGACTTGCAATCTCAAGGCCGGGTAATCGATATCCTGCGGAATATAGACCTGGCTTACGTCCGGCAAACCGCGGACCTCGTTGGCCAGATCGGTGGCGATACGATAGGTGGATTGGAGGTTCTGGCCGGTCACTTGTAAGTCGATGGGTGCGGGCAGGCCCTGGTTCAAGACGGCATCCTGCAGGCCGCCTGACTGCACGAAGGCGCTCACCTCCGGCAGGTCCGCCGCGATGCGCTTCCGGACGCCGTCCATATAGGTGTAGCTGTCGATTCGATGATCGTCAGTCAGGGCCACCTGGACCGTAGCCGTGTGCGGTCCAGAGTTTGTGGTATAGATCGATGAAAACCCGGGGATGACTCCGATGTTGGAGACGATCAGTTTTAAATCGTGCGGCTGCACAACCTGACGGACGATACCTTCCACCTTCGCCACCAGACGGTCTGTTTCCTCAATGCGCGTTCCTGTCGGCGCCTTGACGTTGATCACAAACTGGCCGGCGTCGCTGCGCGGGAAGAAGGCCTCGCCCAGCAGCGGGAGAATGAAAAGACTGCCGACGAAGATTCCGAGAATCACGACGACCACGAACCCGGGTCGAAGCAAAGACCGATCGACCGTCTTCTCGTACCAGTCGAGCATCTGCCTGAACCGATGATTGAAGGCTTCATTGAATCGGGCGCCCCGGGAGGGCCGCTCCTGCCCTTCTACCGCTGAACTCGTTTCGGCGCCCAACTCAGGCTGCGTACTGTGCCGGACGCCTTTGATGAGCTTTGCGCAAAACAGCGGCACGACGGTGAGGGCGATAAAGTACGAGGCGAACAAGGCCAACACGACGGCCAGAGCCAGAGCCGAGAAAAGGAATTTGCTCACGCCATAGAGGAACGTGACCGGGAAAAAGACCACGGCGCTGGCGATGGTGGCCGCCAGCACCGCCATACTCACTTCCTGGCCGCCTTTCTCGGCCGCCACCTCCGGCGTTTCGCCGAGTTCCATGTGGCGGAAGATATTCTCCAGGACAATCACCGAGTTATCGATGAGGCGAGAAAAGACGATCGCCAGGCCTGCCAGAACCATGCTGTTGATCGTGCTGCCTCCGAAGTACAGCGCGATGACAGCCGCAAGGGCGGAGAGCGGAATTGAAAGGAAGACGGCAGCGGTTCCGCGCAGGCTGCCCAGGAACAAAAGGACCATCAGTCCGGTCAGCAGGAGACCGGTGGCGCCTTCGTGAATCAGCGTGGCAATGGCCCTCTTCACGTATGCTGACTGGTCAAATACGATGCTAGCCACGAGGCGCTTGGGCACGCCAAACAGGTGTGATGCGACCTTCTTGACGTTGTCGACCACCGCAATGGTATTGGTATCCCCTCCCTGCTTCATGATGGGGAGATAGACGGATTTTTGGCCGTTTACCCGTACGATGTTGGTCTGAATTGTCTGAGCATCGCGTGCGTTCCCGACGTCTCCCACGGTGACATAGGAATTACCGACGGTTTTGAGCGGGACGTTGTTGATGTCTGCCACGTCTTCGATCTGGCTATTCGTGTAAATGTTGTAATCGAAGGGGCCGATCTTGGCATCGCCGGCCGGCAGGATGAGGTTCGCCTGGTTCACGGCCCGGACGACGTCCATCACGCTGAGGCCGTGCGATTGCAGCTTCAGGGGATCGACGTATACCATGACCTGCCGGTATTTCCCGCCAAAAGGCGGCGGAACCGAAG
The DNA here is from genome assembly GCA_035946575.1 of Terriglobia bacterium. Taxonomy (GTDB): domain Bacteria; phylum Acidobacteriota; class Terriglobia; order UBA7540; family UBA7540; genus Gp13-AA77. The sequence continues at coordinate 17,041 of DASYZG010000073.1, forward strand.
CTCCGGGCGCCGTAGCGATCTGGTTCCGGACCTCGAATTGGCCGAGATCACGGAGCTGGGTCTCGCTCAGACCCTGACCTTGCAGAGTGATCAGACAGACGGGCAGACTGGAAGCGTCGAACTTCATCACCACGGGCGGAAGCGTCCCGGGCGGCAGCCGGCGGAGGTCGGCCATGGCGAGATTTGAGATCTCATCCACATCGGCGTCGGCGCTAGTCCCCGGCTGGAAGTAGATCTTGATGATGCTGGCGCCGGGCAGCGAGCGCGATTCCATGTGATCAATGCCGGCGCCCAGGGTAAAGAATCGCTCGAATCGGCCTGTGATCTCGGTCTCGATGTCCTCGGGCGGCATGCCGTTGTAGAAGGTCGCGACCACGACTTCCGGAATATTGATCGGCGGAAACAGGTCCACGGGCATGCGTAGGAGGCTGGTAAGACCGATCACGACCACGAAGAGGGACAAAACAACGATAAAATAAGGATTGCGAATGGAAAAGCGCGACACTAGCTGGCTCCCTCCAATTCCGACAACTCGATCAGCTTCGGCCTGACGATCTCGCCTGACCGTAGCTGACTAGTGTTCCCCACGACCACCTGATCGCCCTCGGCCAGTCCGGAGAGAATCTGGATCCGGCTGCGCGTCTCGAGCCCGAGCGCTACCGGCTGGAGTTCAATCTGGTTGTTCTGGTTCACGCGATATACAAAAGCCTTGTTCCCCTCGCGCGTGATCGCCTGCACAGGAACGCTCAACGCACTCTTATCTTGCGCCACAGGCAATTCCACATAGGCGTACATGCCCGGCACGATTACGTAATTCGGGTTTGGCACCTCCACTTCGGTGTGCATGGTGCGCGTTTCCAGATCAATCTGATCTGAGGTCAGGGTCACCTTGCCCTGAAATCTCTTGTGAAGCGCGGAGACCCGCACTTCGACCGGCTCCCCGATGCGAATATCCGGCACCACGGTCTCGGGTACCGGAATCACCAGGCGCAGGAGGTCGTTCTGGGAGAGGCGGCACAAAGCGAGGCCGTTTTCGCTGCTCGACGTGCCGGCCGGAAGCAGAGCACCCGTGTAGGCATCCAGCTCCGTCACCACGCCGTCAAACGGAGCCGTGATGCGCGCATAGGAGAAGAGAGCCTGATCCTTCTGGAGCGTGGCCTTTGACGCCGCCAGCTCCTCATCGGCGGCGGCGACCGCATCGAGGCTGGCAGAGACCTGGGCGTTTGACTGCTCGTCCTTGCCGAGTGCCACATCGACTTCCTCCTGGGCAACCAGGCCGGGATTCGTCTTCTGGACCCCACTAAGACGGGTGTAAGTCAGATGAGCGACCTGATAAGCCGCCTTGTCCCGCGCCAGTTCTTCCTTCGCCCGTTCCAGGTCCTGCTCGCTTCTCTGTTCCGCCGCCTTGTCATGGTCGATTTGCTCCACGAGCTCCGGAATTTCGAGAACTGCCATCAATTGCCCAGTCCTGACATGCGTTCCCCAATCGATGTCGAGCTGCTTCACGTACCCGGATTCCTTGGCGTGGATATCGATCTCTTGGTACGGCCGGAACTCCGAAGCAACCTCGATTTCATTGGCCAGGTTCTGGCGGCTGACCTTGACCACGGGCGCGATGGGCGCGCTGGCGGCAGCATCCGGCGCGCTGTCTGCCGGCCGCGAACACGAAGGAATCAAAAAGCCAATCGAGGCGATCAAGATCAGAGCTCCTCCTCGCATTGCTGTTTTGCGGGGCGGGACGCTCAAGCGGCGTATTCTCATTCTTTTCCTTTGCACTGCTACCCCCCTCAATACCGGACCATTCCTCGCGTTGAGACGCGATTTGAGATTTAAAGCGACCTGAGTAGCTAAGCCACCTTGTGGCCGGCCTGGTGCGAGTCATAAGCCGCGACGCGGCGTACGGCCGTCGGCGAACTCACGGCCCCAAGCAAGTCTTACGCGCGGCCCCGGTATTGGCGGTCTACGGCCACTCAGGCGTCACTCAGACTCCATCCTTCAGAACGTCGCGCAGCTTTTCCAGCGAGAACTCGCCGGAGCCGCAGAATGCGATGATCTTCTCTTCTGTCTTGCGCAGTTTCTCCGCCGCCAGGGGGACATCCGCCGCGACTGCTTTCGGAACCGTCAGCAACCCATGCCGGTCGCCATGAAGCAGATCGCCAGGCTGGAGTTCCAGGCCGCCAATCTCGACCGGCGCACCGTAGTCGAAGATGTGGGCGTAGGCGTGAGAGACGGCGACCGTTCCGGCAAATAAATGAAGGCCCATCCCGCGGACCGTGGGCAACTCGCGTACGGCACCATTGGTCACGTAGCCCACGCATCCCAGCGCCCGCATGATGGCTGCATGAACGTCACCGGCGAAGGCTCCGAGCCCGGGTTCCTTGTCGACATCCTGAAGCACGACAATCCGCGGCGGAGGAATCCGGAGCACGTATTGCCACCATTCCGTCCGATCATGGTAGTCTCCACCCTGCATCGGCGGGCTGCCGCTGCGCAGCCTCGCCGTTACCGCGTAGCCGACCATCGGCGGAAGATCGTCAAAGACACATCGAATGCTGGAGTCTGCGAAACCCGTGTTTCGCAAACGGACACCGAAGGTCTCAATTGCGTTCGAGACCATGCAGGTGTCGAGGCGCCGCAACGCGTTGAGTTGCGCCTCGGTCAGAACAGGCTCAGTGGCCATACCAGTCCTTTTCCTGACTTGCACGGAGGCGATGTTGCCCGATAACAGAGCTCTGGAAACGGGAAAACAGCTAGAGAGAAAACGGAGGGGATCGAAGCGCGGTACTGCTGAAGAAATGGACGACCCGGAATGGCGGATCACTCCGGCGGCTTACCCGCACGCTGGCGCGACCGGGACGGCCTGGGAAGGCAGCAACGGTGGCCCGCGCCGGGATGCTGCGAACCGGGCTTACGCGCCGGCTCTCCCGGATCTTGCAAGTTCGAGATATCCAGTGGGAACCGCCGGCACGAGGCATGCTGAAACCGTGCTTGGCCAACGTTGCCAGCGAGATCAGCGCAGCCGACAACAGCACGACCCAGAGCCTCCAACCTGCCCTGCGCCGAGCCCTCGCCGTCGGGCCCCCAGACATATTCTCTTCCCTCGCTGGTGTTAGGTCCACGATTGTATGACGGCTGATTATACCGTCAGGATGCCCGAAAATGCCAGCCACGTCGAAGTACTTGAAAAAGAGAGCGCCCGGCTGCGCAGCACATCCCACGCAGCCGGACCTTATTCCGGCGGAGCGCTGTCGGCATAAGCTACGGCAGAACGTAGCGCAAGTCCACGTACGCCATGCTCAAGTGCGCGTCCTTCGGACCCGACACCACCCAAGGATTGCGGGTGAGGTACGAGTACTGGGTGATCAACTGCAGTGCGCCATAATGCGGGTTCTTCCAAAAGGTTTGAATCACTCCGAACGTGGGCTCCTGAATGCTCCGGTTCTGGCTGCTGGACGAACCCGGATACCCATAGCCGACGTACTGCGGGCTGCTGGTCACCATGCTAAAGTTGCAGGCGGCTGTGGTGCCCGGAGGGCTGTCCGGCGGTATCGCCTGGGCGTAGCAATTGACGCCGTAGTCGCGGCCAACGTACATGGCGCCATAGTAGCCGTACAACATGGTTTGCTTGTTGATCTGGTACTCGAATCCGGCGATGCCGGAGTCGGCGTGCACGAGCGACGGACGATAAATGCCCGCCGCGTTGTAGTCCACCACAAAGTTCGGCGCCAACCCGAAGATGTAGCGGCCGGCTCCGTCGCTGTAGAAGGTGTTGAGGATCAAGTGCAGATTCTTCACTACTTCCAGGTTGAAGTTCGCTGAAAACCCGCCGCCGGTTGCCGCGTTACGCACTTTGGCAGTCGGATCGAAGATTCGCGTCTGGGTCATCACTCCCGCGAACTCCACATGTTCGTGGAGCTTTCCGATCATGGGATCGAACGCCACCTTGGCGACAACGTCGGGCGCCACGCTGGGCGCTGCTGGATTGTTGCCGGCGTTTGAGTTCGTGATCGAGCCAGAGCCGTTGTCTCCCTGGGCCGCGAGAGAGCCGGGCACCGTGGCGCCTCCGTAGTACTGGTCGCCATCTTCAATCGAGATTCCGGCCGCGATCGTGTCGGTGGGGTGATAGATCAGGCGCAGCTGAGCCTGGCGCGACCAAGTCAGGCCCAATTGGTAGTTCGTATCCATGTCCTGCGAATAGAAGATATCGGATGGGTTCGGAGAGAGCCCCTGCCGGTTCGGGGTCATCATGCTCCACGACTGGCCGCCCAGAAACTCGAATTTGCCCTTGCGTCCATCGATCCAGTACAAACGCGAGCGCATCGTATTGGAGTTGCTGGTGGTGTAAAGGTTCGGCACACTGAAACCGAGAAAGTCCGCCTCGACGTGACCGTGCCAGTCGAATCCCACGTACCTGGCGTTGACATCCATGCTGAGACGAGAGTTCTGCATGGTGAAGCGTGTTTCCGACAGCTGCCCCGCCGACGTATTGGAATAGGGAGCGCTCCCGAAAGACGAGCCGATGCCGCTGCCCAGGTTCGTTGAGCGGCCGAAAACCGTGAAATCCATGAAACCGCCGGGCGTGAACTCCGCGCCACCAATCTTGACGGAGAGTGGACTCATTCCCTGTTCGTCGGCCTGCGACGCGCCGTTGTTGAAGAACGCAGGAATGTGCGGATCGGCGGACGACATCAGCGGCATGGCCGGCTGCGAGTCCGCGCTGGACTTGGGGATCACCGGTGTGAGGCTCGCCACCTCGCCGAAACTGGCGGGGCCGAGGCTGGCCGGCTGCCTGGCAGTTGACGGCGCCGCGGACGACGGGGCTGCAACCGACTCTGCCGGCGCGCTCGACGCTGTCATCGGCGAGGATTTCAAGTCCTTCGAGGCCTGCTCGGCACGATCCAGCCGCGCCTTCATCTGTTGCATGGTCGCCTGCATTTGTTCCAGCAACTTCTGCTGCGCCGCGAGTTGCTGCTTCAGCTGGGTGACGTCGTCGGATGCGCTGGCATGATCAGCGCTCCCGGCGTTTTGCCGCGGTGCGTTTTGACAGAATGCCGAGCCTGCGCACGCCGCAACTAACAGGACAGCAAGTGCGGCGTCCCAGACTGGTCTGCGTATTTGCATGCTAACCCTCCTCAAGTTGAAGTGCCTGTCTTCGTCGCTGAGAACCTCGGGACGTGCCGGCGAAGAGATATTCTGGGCGCCGCACTGTTACGTTGCGGCTACGTGATTGTTATTTTTGTGTTACAGGCGGGCGGTTGCGTTCTTGTTTCAACAACTTACCAATGGTTAAACTGTCTGGAAGCTGGCGGGGACGACGGGGCTCGAACCCGCGACCTCATGCGTGACAGGCATGCGTTCTAACCAGCTGAACTACGTCCCCTCGTGAGGCGTGGTGCCGTCCGGGTCGCCGCGCTCGGCAAGGGCGCGGGTGGCATGGTGGGCGGTATCCGGATCGAACGGATGACCTTCTGCTTGTAAGGCAGACGCTCTGACCAGCTGAGCTAACCGCCCTTCCGTTCCGGCTCGCCCTTTCCCTGCTCGGATTCTTCCGCGGGCCGGCGAGTTCTGGCCACGCGGCGCCTTGACCCTCAGACGTAAGCCAGTATAGACTGGGCTCTATCGAGCGTCAAGCTAGCCGCTCACGATTACCATGCAATTTCCACGCGAATATGTGGCCTACATGGCCCAGCAGATCCTGAAACGTCTCTCGGCGGCGGGCCTGATCCAGTACGACCAGCCCGATTACGTCAAGGAAGTGATGACCCAGGTGCTTAACCAGGAACTCGCCGTCGAGGACCGCATCAACGACGAAGTGCGCGAGCGCCTGCAGCAGATCGAATCCGAGATGAAGCAGGCGGGTGCGTCCTACGAGGAGATGTTCAAAAAGGTGAAACGCCAGCTGGTGCGCGAGCGCAAGCTCGTGCTCTAAGCCCGGCCCGATTCCGATGAAACTCACTCACGAAAAAATCATCAAGCTGTCCCACGAAGTGATCGACGCCATCATGGCGCTCGATGAGATCGAGATCTTCGAGGAGCCGAACACCATCCGCCAGGAAGTGGTGAAGGTCCTCAACGACCTCATGCGCGAAGAGGAGAAGGTGGAGGAGGGCGTGCGCAACCAGATCGCTTCGCAGAAGCGGACCATTCCCGAAGGCAGCGGCGAATGGGAGATTCTCCACCGCAAGTACTACCACGAAGCCCTGCGCAAAATCGGGGTTGTTTTTACCGCCCCGCCGCGCGGCTGAGAATAGGGGCTAGAGACCAGGGGTTAGGGACCAGGGGCTAAGCTCAGGACCGCGCCATCAGGATCAGCCGGAAATCACGCTCGTCAGCATGTCAGTTGTTTAGCCTTTCAACGCCTCAGAAAGTGGCTTCGCCGCCTGGCAATCCAGGAGACAAACTCCCAGACTGACATACTTGTTAAGTAGCCCAGTTAGATAGCTTACCGCAGAAGCTCTAAGGCGTCTGGCCGTCGCGGCGCTTCAGCACCGGCGGGGTGTCGCCGCCCTGATCGCCCGGCGGCGGCTGCTGACCGGCCGTCTTGTCGGAGGCCTTCCTCTTCTCCAGCGTGGGCCCGCCCGGCTTCTGGCGCGCCTGGGCCAGAAGCACGGTGCGCGTCCTGGCCTTCACGTCGTTGAACTCCGAGGTGGAGACCAGGTATTCCGGCTTCTCGGGCAGGATCTTCTTGATTTCTTCCTCGCACTTGATGACGCGATCGGGGGTGGGCGGATGGTCCATGAACACTTCGGGCACGCTGCCTGGCTGGTGACGTTCCACATTCGTGACCTTGCCGAAGAAAGCCACATACGATTCCGGATCGTAACCGGCCTTGTACATGTATTGCAGGCCCAGGTAGTCGGCTTCCGCCTCCTGGTTCTGGCTGAACTTGAGGAAGATGATGGGCAGACCCTGCATGGCGGCCGAGATGCCGTAGTAGACGCCAATCGACATGGGCGTGAACATCAGCGGAATCATGGCAAATTGCATCAGCGTCTGCTTGGTCATCATCGAGGCCCAGTGACGCGCGGCCACGTGCGCGATCTCATGCGCCACCACGCCGGCAAGCTGGCTTTCTTCGTCGGCGGCCTGCAGCGTACCGCTGTTGACGTAAAGGAATCCGCCCGGCAAGGCGAAGGCGTTGATGGAGGGATCGTCGATCACCTTCACCGTCAGTGGCACCTTCAGGTCGGAATTGCGCGCCACGTTCTGCGCCACGCGGTTCACGTACTCGTTGATGACCGGATCGGTGACCAGCTTCGATTGCTGGTCGACCTGCATCGAGTACTGTTTACCGATGGCGATTTCCTTTTGCTCGGAGATGATGCTCCGGTGGGCCACCTTGCGCGTGCCGATGGCGTCGGGATTGTCCTTCTGAGAACGGGCACTGAGCGGCAAAGCCACCAGCGTAAGCGCCAGAGCCAGCGAAATCCAAACACGGCGTGTCTTCATATCGGGCCCCTTTATCAATCCCTCTCGACTCATTCTATCACCGGCGTCCAGGCAATTCCCGCCCCGGCCGGATCCCCTTCGGGCATCGGCCTGAGCGTCATCCCGCGGCGCGGATTCGCTTCATAAGTCCCTGACCCTTTCGATTGGTAAAGCCCCCTTGCAGGTTGCTTGCAAGTCTCCTGGCTTCAGGGTAGTGTGTCCGTTTGGCCGTAGGGGCGGCTTCATGCCGCCACAAATGGCGGGATAAACCCGCTGCTACCGCCACTGCCGATTCAAACGTAGTGCGGCCCTGGTAGCCGCTCTGCAGCTGTGGACCTTTCGTCGGGGCACCCTCGCGTCTCAAATCAAAAATGGCCCAAGAAGTTCTCAAGAGAAAGCACTCAGGAATCCTGCTCCAAAATCCCGCAATTTCGGCCCTAATCACCTCAGCACGTGCGACTTGTGGGTTTGGGTTCGTCGTTCGGGAATCTCGCTCGCGAGGGGCGAAAATCAAGGGTTAAGCTCAGTATTACCAATGGGTTGAGGCGTTGGGTTCGACACCCTGTACCCCACTGCTTTTTCGCGTCCTCTTTCGCACTTTTTCCGCGCCGCAGCCAGCTCGCGAAACGAGCCCAGACGCGCCTCGATCCCCTCCCGGAGCTTGACGATGTCCCGCCGGCCATCGGCCCCGAACTCCTTCTCCAGCCAACAATGGCACTTCCGATTGCACGACTCGAACTCGGAGATAAACTGCGACAGGTACGAGTGAATGCTCTCGTTCGGGGCCTCCCTCCAGTTTCCCTGGCGCGCGGCCAGCAGTTTCTGCGACCAGACCATGGCGGCCGCCTTCAGGTTGAGTCCGAGCCTGGGGTTCCACCGCCACTCCTCCGGCTTCACAAACCAGAACGCCGCCAAAAGGTCGTGCCAGACGCGCAGAAACGCCCGCTGACCTTCGCTCTGCGATCCGCCCCACCCCGCCAGCTTCGAGGACTTGATGCCGACATGATTCAGCGCCGATCGGCGCTTGCCCTCGCGCGTGCGCGGACCGGTCGAAAGCCGGGCATTCGCGCGCTGCGCGCGCAGTTTCGCCGCACTGATACGCTTACCGTTCGGTAAGATGGACGTCGACGGAGACAAGCCCATGGGAGGACCTCGACGCAAATCCGGGGCGTTTACAGATGATGCCTCTCTTATATACCAATTGGTATCAAGCGTCAATAGTAAAGATATACGACCTTACGACGGGTTTTACGGCCAAGGACTTCCGAACCTGGGCGGGAACCAGCCTGGCGCTGCTCGAGCTCGAAGAACTCGGCGCGGCGCAATCGGCTACTGCGGCCAGACCCAACGCGGGGGGCGGCGATCAGAAGCGTCGCTAAGAAACCCTGAAACCGGCCTGCAGCCCGCCGGAAGTACGATATGCATCCTGCAGTGCTCGACAGCTACAGGCGAGGGTTGCTTGCCAGCTCAAGGGACGGGCTCCGACCGGGCCGGGGACCGAGCGCGCTCCGCAGGGAGGCGTTGGCACTGATGAAGCTGCTGGCTCAGGCAGCGACCGGCCTTGTGACGGCGGCTTAGCCGCCTTCAGTCGCCCGTCACGCGTGTCCGTCAGGATGCTTGCAGCTCGGCCAACTCTCCCACATCACGCGTCCCGTCCAACCGAGATCGCGCAGGCCGACTTCGGAGGAGTAGTAGGTGCGGCTGACCCATTCCTTGACCGTCTCGAAATGATCGCGGAGCGTCAGCGCGGATTCACTGGCAGAAGTTGCGGAAGAGGACGACCCGCTCCAAGGGTCCCAATCACCGTCGGAGGCCTTCGGACCCGATTCCCCGGTTGAGGCGCTGTTCAGAATGGCAATCTGTTGTTCCTCGCTGAGGCTGGCGAAGGGCTGGCTGTGATGCCGGAGTGCCTCACCTTCGAACGCGGAAAGCGACTCGAGGAATTTGCGCTGGCCCGCCTGAGTCTCCACCGTCAGGAGCAGGTCGATGGTGCGATTCACCTCGGCGCGGCTCGATCCCGGGATGATGCGCTCAGCGAGCACCGTCAGCGTCTCATTCTGATGAGCGTCCAGGAACTGCGGCGACCATTGGGCGTTGGCGGGAGCGCCGGACTGCTGCGCCTCGGATTGTCGGCCGGCGTTCGGATCAGCGGGCTTCCCCTCCGCGGCGTTCGCCAGCGGGCCGAGCGTCACCAGCGCAGCGCCGCCTCCGGCCGTCCCGAGCAAACGCTGGACCATCTGGCGGCGGCTCATGCCATCGTCTCCGCGGGCAAAGCGCCGGATCGGATTCTCGCCTCTCATCCACACCTCCTGTCACATTCCGTCTCGGGCAAGTGTACCACTCGTTGGTTCCAGTCGGCAGAATTTTGCTTGCGGCGTGCTGCTAGCCCCTGCCCTCCAGCCGCCTGGCCCCCGGTTGGCTTTGATCCACGATGCTCTTCCTCGCGACATTCGCGACTATCACATTCATTCTAATTGTCTTACCCTCATTTTTCGGGTTGCTTTCATTGGCTTTGAAACCGTCCCAGTTTTCTCACTTTTCCCACGCTTTTGTTGAAGCCAGAAGACTTATTGGCTTTGATAGGCGCAATTTTCCAGGGGGGGAGGGGTCGGTTTTTCCCGGCGGAGAGCCACGGTACCCGCATAAACAGCAGGTCCGCCTGATGTCAGGCGCCGCGCAACAAGTCGTGGCCAGTGCGGTGCGTCACCCGCCGTGGCCGGTGTGCCAGTCAACATGGCTAGCCCATCCTACGAGCCGCCTTCTTCCTTCGGCGGCGTCAGCAGCAGGAGTGAAAGCACGTATTCGGACCCGCTCCCGTCCCGGAGTTTTGCCTGTAAGGCGCAGTTTCCGAGGTCATCGGCGACCACGGCGGGCAACGCCTTGTAAGCCGGGTTGGCAGGCACCAGGCTCATCAGCACCGGATGCTCGGTTCCGGCAGCCTTTGCGCTCATCCGGGACGCCTCCTCGAAGCTCAGCGGCTTCGTCACGTCGAGGTCGGCGGCCAGCGGCGTGAGCAAAAGAAAGTCCCGGTACTCCGCCTTCTCCGCTTCATCGCTCCCGGGAGGCACCTGGACGTAGCGCATGGTGTAGAATCCCGGCTTCAGCTTCTGATCGAGCGAGTCCTCCGGCTCCAGCATCACGAACCTTAGCAGGCCCACAACGGCTCCGGTCTCCAGACCTCCGTACAGGACCTGGGACTGCTTCGCAGCCTGCTTCCTGACAAGCACGGACTTCACCCACCAGACGTCGCAGACCGGGTTGCTGGCAGTTCCGGCGGTTCGCAACACTCGCGAGCCCCGAGGATCCAACTGACTGCTCAAAGCGGCCGGCACGCCGAGGGACGACAACGCCGGCGACGGCTGCAGCGCAAACTCCGACTGGCCGGCGGCGATGCCGCTCAGTCCCAGCAGGAGCCCCGCCCCCAGCAGAGCGATTCGAAGCCCTCTATCCCTGATGGATAGCCCGCATCTCACGTTTCGTTTCTCTGTCCGATCATCTCTCATGTTGTACCCCAAAAGAAGTTCCTGAGGCCGCCCGGCGCGGTCAGCGACGCCCGATTCCGGCATCCGGCCGGAGCGACTCGTTGATTGGCGCGACAATCTATTCCGCATGCGGCCTTCAGGTTTTTAACGCTTGCACGCGCCTGGCGCGTCCGGGGGGTATGGCAGTGGGCCGCGACCTAAAGACGTCAACCCGATGCCACACAAAAGTATAACAATGGCGAGTGGCGCGCAGCAAGCAGATGGGAGGCCAGGTGATGCTCTAATTTTGTGTTGGTGCGATGTTGGAGAGAGTTGGATGCGGCTGTAAGTGACTGACGAATCGTTGCTTTCACGATTTACGCATAAGTTCATTCTCGAAATCCTCAAGCATATCGATATGCTCGTCTGTTGGCAGTGGGGCCGTGGAGAAGTACTTCTTCTCAGCGAATGGAGTTTCTACCCGTCGCTCGATATTGAAGATCGCAGGGGCCTGCTTCACTGTCAACGCATCGTAGGAGATTGTGACTGCCGTTGCCTGATAGGTGACCTCTCGGCCAAAAAACTGAGGGACTCGCTCAGATATCCTCTCAGCGATGCCGGACAGGGCTGCGTTCAGGCTTCCCATGTCGATCTCGCTGTGGAATGTTAACTGGCTGACGTAGGCGCGTCGCGAAATCATTGCGGGATCGTAAGACAGCCCGTGCGTTTCCGATAGCCACATAAGCGCTTCATGTAAAACCTGCTCGGAATCAGATGTTGAAGAGGCTGTGTCCACAACAATCCCTTGCGGGAAAATTTGAATCTTGTCAATCGTTACATCTCCAGCCCGCCCCATTTCGAAAGTCACACCCTTAGTTTCATCGAATTCCTCGGCAGTTTTGGGGTACTTCAAGAACCCGTATCGCTCAACAAGGGCTTGTACTAATTGAGGGTAGTAAGCCCGCCCTCGTGGATTAAGATCAATGGGCTCGACGAAGGCGAACAGCCTAGCGAGTGTTACCGCCGATAGCTGCATGTCCCTGCCTCCTTTGGTTGTCTAGCGGCCAGGGAATGACGTTTGATCGTGCTGACTGTGACCCTGGTTCTGTCTGACACAGTGCTCTGATCATCGCCCTTCCGTTCTCGATATCGATAGGAGCCGATTGCAACGGTTTTGATTGCGAGTGATCCGACCCCGCAATTTGTTGTGAAACAGCGTCCGAGGCCGCTAACACACTGTCGATAACGGCATAAGCGGTCATTGTGGAAGCGGCTGAGGCAACACCAGAAGCACGCCGTTCAGTTTCCTCTTCAAACGTCGGGATACTCGTAAATTCTTTCTCGGAAAGGTCCGAAGAGAAACGAGCCAAGTCGCCAAATGAGACGAACCGGCCTATGAACGCCATGTCGAGACCTCCGGCGATTCTTCCAACGGTGTTGAATGTCAAATTGCCGTAGTCTTGATCCTCAGCCCTTGATACGACACCTTGAGTGAGACTCGCTCGTTCTGCCAACGCGGCTTGAGAACCGCAATGTTTCTTTCTCAGTGTCTTAATTTGAAAGGCAACGGAACGCTTAAGTAAAGCGAGCGCGAACTCCTCTCGGTACTTTTTGCTTTTCGCAAGTTTGCCCCAAATATCCTCAGCGGTATTCATGAGCCTCTCCTATTCCAGCCTCTAGGTCTCGTTTGTAACGGAGAGCCAAGTCAAAAGCGTTTGGGGGATCGTAAACGCCCCTGATGCCCTTCCCACAGCCAAGCAAAAGAATGAACTCATGCTCTGTACTCGGAGGCCAAATCCCAACAGGACGAAATCTGCGTTTCGGCTTTCCTTCGATTTGGAATCGAACCTCTCCTAACCCCTCGTGCTCTCTCTTTAGAACTTTGAACTCCTTGGTGTCTCTGTCTTCCCAATCTTCGGTCGCCGCAAGCGTGGTAAGCGTCGCGTCGAAGACCGCTTGTACGGCCGGCTCCTGAGCGGCATACCAGTCCTGGATAGGGCATGTGCCGCCATCCAAATGGTAGGCTTTGAACGTCCACAACGGCATGTTACCGCACTTTCTCCCGCAATGCAATATTACATTTCTTGCTTGACAAGCTAAATGCAATTTTGCATAATAAGCGCATGTTGCAGAAAGCAAAAGGCCAGCAAGCGCGATCTGAATCACGAGTGCTGGCCTTTTTCTCTTGTGGGCCTGGCGTGGTGCTGCCCCTGCCGTCTGGAGGCAAGGGGACAGAGGGTCCGAACCCCTCCAGGTCCACCGCAGTAAAAACTCTCCCCGCAAGCGGTTGCCGCCGCTCACGGGGAATGTCCTCGGGTATGAGCCAAGGACAGGGTTGTGTAACCCGCTGTCATTTTGGCTCTGACGCCCGAAGAAAGCAAGGGCCAAATGACTTGCCACAACTGCCGGACGGAATGCCGCAAGTTTTGGAAGACCCTCAAGGGGCAGCAAAGGTATCGCTGCTGCAAGTGTTTTAAGACCTACTCTGAGCCGCGCAACGAACACCTGGGCGGCATGTACACCGCGCCAGAGACGGTCGAGCAAATCGTGAAGCTGTTCGTTGAGGGTTGCTCGATTCGCTCCATCGAGCGGCTGACCGGCGCGCATCAAGTGACGATCCTCAAGGTACTGGAACTGGCGGGGCGGCGCTGTGGGCGGCTGATGGAAGCGACGATCCGCAACGTACCAGTCAAAGACGTTCAATGCGACGAGATGTGGGGATTCGTCTACTGCAAGGAAAAGCGGAACGTGACCGGCGATCCTGAACGCGGAGACGCCTATTGCTTCGTCGGAATCGAGCGGAACAGCAAGCTGATTCTGACATGGCATCTCGGACGGCGTTCGGCGCTCGATACAGCGATCTTCATTGAGAAACTGAACGCGGCAACTGACGGTCACTTTCAGATCGCCACAGACGGCTTCTCGCCGTACGTGGATGCCATCCTTACGAGTCTCGGAACGCGGGTAGACTTCTCGCAGTTGATCAAGGTTTATGCCGCGCCAGCCGAAAACGAAACTCGCTACTCGCCAGCCAGAGTGGTAGAGGTTATCGCAAAGCCCGTTTGGGGCCAGCCGGACGCCGCGCGGATTTGCACGTCTCATGTCGAGCGGCAAAACTTGACGATGCGAATGCACATCCGGCGACTGACCCGCCTTACGAATGCCTTTTCAAAGAAGCGGGAGAATCTGAAATGGGCTCTCGCGCTACACTTTGGCTGGTACAATTTCTGTCGGACGCATCGCACGATCCGCGTCACCCCGGTTATGGAAGCGGGGATTACAGCACGCATATGGACGGTTGGGGAACTTTTGGGAGCGAATCCCAAGCCGTGAGGGTATCGTGGAGAATACGCCGAAGCGACAATTGACCGAAGCCGACACTTTGAGAGAAGTTAGCTGGCGCTTCAGAATTTGCAATTACCTGTTCACGTTGGGAGGAGCTTGGATTCTCATCTGTCTGGCAGCCTCGGGGCTAGCAGATCGAATACCGTCTCACAAAGAAGACTTGGCGGGTGTCTCTCTCTTATTGATCATTACGGGGTTCGGAATATTCACGGCAGCGGTCGCCATGACCTTGGCGATTTATCGCTGTCCAGTGTGTGACAAGTACCTCAGCAAATTCAGGCCGCGTAAAGAGTATTGCCCACGCTGCGGGGCCAAGGTGCGCAGCTCATCAACACAGAATTAGAGCACGACCGGAGGCCAGGTGGTGCTCTTAGTTTAGAATCCCGGCCCCTGGCCCTTGGCCCCTCTTCCCTGAGTTGACCCCGTGCCTTACGAGAAGGCATACTGCCGTCAGTGCCACATCTTGTTGGCCGCGGGCAAGTGCAATTGGGGTTGGGGACCGGGCGCTGGGGGTCAGACCGGGGATCAGGTGTCAGGAGCCGGGGCTGAGGCGAAGGGTTAGTTCAGGGGTTGCCTGCCAGGACTTCAGGTGTCAGCAGGTGTCGGGAAAACAAGCGAGTCCAAGGTGCCCACCGGTCACCGCGAACTCCCAACCCATGATCCCTTAGCCCTGCGTTGACAAACTGCCAGATGGCAACCGCTACACAAGCCGATCGCGCCGCTGTCGAGGAGCAGGTTCTCGGCATCATCCGCGAGATCCTGCGTGAGCTGGGATCGGAGCAGGCCGCGCGGAACGCCAGGCTCAGCTCGACGCTCGAGCGCGAGCTGGGTCTCGGCAGCCTGGAACGCGTCGAACTGCTGGTGCGCTGCGAGAAACGCTTCGGGCGGCAGTTGCCCGACACGCTGGCGCAGAACGCCGAAACCCCCGCTGACTGGGTCAAGGCGCTGATGGTCGGGCAGGCAAGCGCCGGCGACCGGCAGCGCTATCGGATTGAGCAGCCGGAGCGCGAAGCACCGGCGGCGCCCCAGGATGCCCAGACCTGGACCGAGGTGCTGTGGCGGCACGCCGAAGTGGAGCCCGACCGCGTCCAGATCCACCTGCTCGAAGGCGACTCCGGCCAGGACATCACCTACGGCAAGCTCCTCGAAACCTCGCTCCGGGTCGCGGCCGGCCTGGAGGCGCGCGGTCTCGAGCCGAATGAGACTGTGGCCATCATGCTGCCGACCTCGGCGGATTTCTTTTACTCGTTTTTCGGGGTGATGCTGGCCGGCGGCATTGCGGTGCCCATTTATCCGCCCGCGCGCCCGGACAAGATCGAAGAGTACGTGAAGCGGCAGGTGAAGATTCTCCACAACGCCGAAGTGCGCTTCCTGATCACCTGGGATCGCGCGCGCTCGGTCTCGAACCTGATGGGTTTGAGCCTCCCCAGCCTGCTGGGCGTGACTTCGGTGGCGGAACTCGAACGCGCCGGGCGCGACAGCGGCACGCGACGGCGCTCGCGCGACGTCCAGGCCGCCGATATCGCCTTCATCCAGTACACCTCCGGGTCCACCGGCGATCCGAAAGGCGTGGTACTGACGCAAGCGAACGTCCTCGCCAACGTGCGCGGCATCGGCTGGGCGGTAAAGTTCCGCCCCGACGACATTGTGGTGACGTGGCTGCCGCTCTACCACGACATGGGCCTGATCGGCTCGTGGCTCTTCAGCATCTACTTTGGCGCGCCCATCACCGTGCTTTCGCCGCTCGACTTTCTGGCGCGGCCGGAGCGCTGGCTGTGGGCGCTGCACGATTCCGGCGGATCGCTCTGCCCTGCCCCGAATTTCGCCTACGAGCTTTGCGCCCGCAAGATTCGCGAGGAGGCGCTGGCCGGGCTCGATTTAAGCCGCTGGCGTATCGCCATCAATGCCGGCGAAGCCGTGCTGCCCGACACCCTGACGCGATTCGCGCAGCGCTTCGCGCCTTACGGGTTCCGCCCCGAAGCTTACGTGCCCTGTTACGGCCTGGCCGAATCGTCGGTGGCTCTGACCTTTCCCGCCATCGATCGCCCGCCGCGCATCGACACCATCGAGCGCCGCGCCTACTCGCGAGAGGGTCATGCGGTGCCCTCCACTGCCGAGGCCGCGAACGGCAACGGCGCCGGGTCCGATCCCGGACTGCTCAGGTTTGTCGCCAATGGCATGCCGCTGCCGGGCCACGAGGTGCAGCTCGTGGACGAGGAGGGCCACGTGGTCGGCGAGCGCATCCAGGGCCGAATTCTTTTCCGCGGGGCCTCGCGGACGCCGGGATATTATCGCAATCCCAAGGCATCGAGCGCCGTCATCGACGCGGAGGGTTGGATGGATTCCGGCGACCTTGGCTACTGGGCCGAGGGGGAGTTGTTTGTCACCGGGCGCGCCAAGGACCTGATCATCCGCGCCGGGCACAACATCGTGCCCCAGGAGATCGAAGCCGTCACGGCCGAGGTGAAGGGCGTGCGGCGCGGCTGCGTGGCCGCCTTCGGCAGCCGCGATCCGCGTTCAGGGACGGAACGCGTGGTGGTGGTGGCCGAGACGCGCGAGACCCACGCTCAGGAGCGCAAGCGCATCCGCACCGAGATCATCCACAAGGTGGCCGCGGCCGGCGTGCCGCCTGACCGCATCGTGCTGGCGCCTCCCGGGGCCATTCCCAAGACATCAAGCGGCAAAATCCGCCGCCACGAAACGCGGCGCCTCTTCGAATCCGGCAAACTCGGCGGCATCCACCGACCGGCATGGGTGCAGATCGCGAACCTCGCGCTCTCGAATCTCGGCAACTGGACGTATCGCCGAACCCTGAAGACCGCCATTATGCTTTATCGCGGCTATAGCGCCGCCGTCTGGGCTGCGCTTTCCTGGGCCGGCGGCGCGCTCGCGTCCAGTCTGCCGGGCGCGCATCGCCGCGCTCGGGTGGCGCGCGCCGCGGTCCGCGGCATTCTGGGCCTCACCGGCCAGCCGGTGAAGCTCGAACTCGCCGCCGTCCTGCCCAATCCGAGTCCGGTGGTGCTGGTGGCCAATCGCGCCGGAGCGCTCGACTCCGTGATCCTCGCCGCCGCGCTCCCGCGCCTGGTTCTGCTGGCCGACACGGGCGATGTGCGCTTCATGCCGCCGCGCGTCTCGCGGCTCTTGCGGCATCTCGTCGTCCAGCCGGTGGCGAGCGAGGCTTATCCTCCGGGCGGGCGGCTGCGCGACCGCATCAAGCAGGCGCTCGGCGAGCGCGAGTCCGTGCTGCTGCTCTCGGATAGCGCCCCGGGCGAGCCGGCGCACCTGAGCCGCTTCCGGCTGGACGCGTTCCACGCCGCGCAAGTCACGGGCTACCCGCTGGTGCCCGTGGGCGTCCGGGGGACGTCGCATGTGCTCGATCCGCGGCACCGCGGCATGCATCATCGCGCCGTGATCAAGATCGGACGCGCCATCCAGCCGGGTCCCTGCGCCGATCGCGAAATCATCGAACTGCGGGAGCGCGTGCGAAGTGACATTGCAGAATTGTGCCGGTAGCCGGCTGCCGCCCTTCGGCCGGCGGTCCTCGATCTTCGGGTAGCGCGGCGGGCTGGCAGTGGTTCGAGTTTCGTTCTCGACCTTAACGCTTGATTCTTAACTCTTCCGATGCCCCTTCTCCTTCGCCTGCTCGTCTGCTTCGCCATCGGCTCGATTCCTTTCGCCGTCATTGCCATGGCGGGTTCCGGCATTGACATCCGCAAAGTCGGCTCCGGCAATCCCGGATTCAACAACGTGCTGCGCGTGAGCAAAGGACGCGCGGTGATCGCGCTCATCGGCGACATGGGCAAAGGCTGCTTCGCCGTCTGGCTCGTGCTCAGGATCTGGCCGGTCGCTCATCCCTGGCCAAGCGCCGTGGGCTGGGCGTGGATCTGTGGATTCGCAGCCGTGCTCGGCCATTGCTTCTCGCCGCTGCTCCGCTTCAACGGCGGCAAAGGCGTGGCGACTTCGGGCGGCGTGATGCTGGTGCTCTATCCGCCCTGGGCCGTAATCGCGCTCGCCTACTTTGTTGGGAGCCGCGTCACGATGGCGAAATTGAAGTGGCCCGAGGCCGGCGCGACGGCGTCACTCACGACGTGGATCGTGTTCACGATTCTCATGGTGATCTTCGTCGGTGAGGCGGATGCCGGATACGCGGCGCTGATGACCATGTTCCTGTTCGCGCGGCATCGCGCCAATCTGAGGAAGCTCATTGAGGGTGACGAGTGACAAGAGACGAGTGACAAGTGGTGAGTGCTGAGATTAAACGATGGGGTGATCGATCGATTGAGTAATCGTGCGACTGGGTCATCCGATCATTCCCGCCATGGCTCAATCACGCCATCACTCAATAGCAGGCTCTGGCCACTCGCCACTGGTCACTCTTCAAATCACCGATTCACGCCGCGAAGATTGTTCACCAGCGTGATGAAGTGATGAAAGACCGACAGGGGCAGATGGCGCGCCATGAAGACGAAGAGCTTGTTGGGGAGCCCGGGCACGACGATGAGATCGCCGCGCAGGGTGTGCCGGACCGCGATGCGCGCGATTTCCTCCGGCGTCACGCCCGCGCTCCTGTTGCGCTCGGGGATTCCGGCGCGCGCCCGAAACTCGGTCTGGGTCACGCCGGGACAAAGCACCGTGACCGTAACGCCCGTGCCGGCGAGCTCGGCGCGCAGGGCCGCCGAAAAGGACCACAGGAACGACTTGCAGGCGCCGTAGACGGTCTGGTAGGGAACGGGCGCGAAGGAATAAACGGAAGCGACGTTGAGAACGTGG
Source organism: Terriglobia bacterium (assembly GCA_035946575.1). Classification (GTDB taxonomy): domain Bacteria; phylum Acidobacteriota; class Terriglobia; order UBA7540; family UBA7540; genus Gp13-AA77. Next base: position 36,045 of record DASYZG010000073.1, read on the forward strand.
CCGTGCCGGCGCGCCACCATGCCGGGCACGATGGCCTTGGTGAGTTTCATCATGGCGTCGAGCTGCACGCCCACCATGGCAAGCTCGCTCTCGAGGTCGGTGGTGAGAAATTCGCCCTTGACGCCGAAGCCGGCGTTGTTCACGAGGACGCCGAAAGGCAAGCGCGCAGACTGGAGAGCGCCGACCAGGCCGTCGACCTCGCCGGCACACGCCAAATCGGCCGAATGCGTTTTCGTCAGGACGCTGAATTTGGCGGCACAATCGGCGGCGACTTGCCCGAGAGCTTCGGCATTGCGCCCGGTCAGAAACAGATGGTAGTCCTCGGCGCCGAACTCGTAGGCGAGTGCCTTGCCGATGCCCGAGGATGCTCCCGTGATCAGCGCCCATCTTTCGTTCGTTGTCATTCGGGACCAGCTTCAATTCCGGATTCGCCGCAGGGGCGGGCCCTGTGCCCGCCCGAAGCCGCGGGCGCCATCCCGTGGGTGGTTACAGGCGGCCGCGCCCAACGTCAGCACCACAGCGATCACAAGCTCTGGTTGGCTGCGCCGAAGATGTTCGCCGGATCGAGGCTGCGCTTCAGCTCCCGCTTCCAGGCGAGCGCGGCCGGCGACATCACCGCGGGCAGGAAGTCCTGGCGGATCTTGCCCACGCCGTGGTGGTGCGAGAGCGACCCACCGCTGCGCAGGATTTCTTCACGGGCGATGTTCTCCAGTTCGTGATAGAGGCGCGAAGGGTGCGGGACGCCCTTGAAGTAGAATCCGAAGTAGAAGTAAACGGCCGCGCCGGTTTGATAAAGCTGCGTCACGCGCGCCGTCACGAAAACTTTCCCGGGAAGATTCCGCGCCTTGTACTCGCTCCGCAGGCGCTTCGATACGTTCTCAATCAGCGGCAGAACGTCACTCCACGCCGCCGACGTCTCAAAGGATTCGGCAAGAATGTAGTAGTTCATCAGAAAATCGCGGATGTAGGCGATACTGAAGGTTAGCTGATAACCGCGGCGCCCGTTCTCCGCGCCCGCCTTCATTCCGCCGTGCCGCGCGGCCAGCCGGTAGACCATCCGTTCCTGGTCCATCACCTCGCGCGCCGAGCCCTCGAACACGATCGTGCAAACCACCATCCTGTCCGGGTCGAATCCCTTCAGTCTGGTTACGAAGAACTTTTCCGCGCGGCTCTTCAACGTCCCGAGACCGTGGCTCGCGGGTTTCAGCGCCATGCCGAATTTGAACTGCGCGTTGTCGATCAGCCGTACGCTCGATGGCGTCGCCGGCGCGCGCGCCAGCTCGCGCACGAAGGCGAATCCGTCCTGAAAAGTCGGAAACAGAACCGAGCCGTACGACTGCACTTCGGGCAGCGGAAAGATCTTTATCACCGCCGAGGTGATGATGCCGAGGGTGCCCTCGGAGCCAAACAGCAACCGGCGCAAATCGAAGCCCGTGGACTCGCGCGGCGAGCAGGTGGCGCGCTCCAGCTTGCCGTTGGCCGTGACCACGGTGACATCGAGCACCAGGTCTTCGATGTTGCCGTACTTGTTCTTCTTCATGCCGCTGGCGTTGGTCGCGATCCAGCCGCCCAGGGTGGAGAACTCCACGCTGTCGGGTTCGTGGCCCATGGTGTAGCCGTACTTCTGGAGCTGCGCCGCGATATGGCGTCCGACGGCGCCGGCCTGAATGCAGGCCATCTGGTTCGCGGCGTCGATCCACAGCACGCGATTCATGCGCTCCATGTCGACCGAGACGATCATCCGCCGCTCGTTCTCGGCGCAACGCAGAGCGTCCGTGACATTGGTGCCGCCGCCGAAGGGAATCAGAACCACGCCGTACCGCTTCGCCGCCGCTACCAGTCGCGAGACCTGCTCGTCAGATTCGGGATAGACCACCAGGTCCGGGATGCGCGGCAGGCGCTCGAATTTGATGGCGAACATTTCGTCCTGCGTCTGGCCGTGGCCGTGCCGCAGACGCAGCTTGCCGCCCGCCGTGGCCTGTTCCGGCTTCAGGAACTGCCGGAGTTCGCCCTCGAATTCCGCATTCTCGACCGCGGGGGCGATGTAGCTCGGATAATGGCCCGGGTCCATGTCGCCCGGATCGAAGCTGATGCCGAGCACGTCCCGCACCCAGGGAATCAGCGCCGGAAGTTCCACGCCGCTCAACTCGTAACGATTACCGAGCAGGACCGCGTTGCCGTTCTCGTTGACCGCAAAACGCGTGTCCGCGAATCCCCACACGTCGAGGCTCAAGGCGTCTTTCGGATCGGGAGGCAGCGCTTCGGGATAGATCAGCGATCGTTCCTGCACGGCCGTGGGTGATGGCATGCTTGTCTCCTGCCGCAGGGTTCAAGAGAATCGGAGATCACGCTCCAGCGGCGACGTCCTCACCGCCGAATTGCCTGAATGCCGCGTTGGGACAGCTCGCGATTATCAATATCCGGCGCCGAGGACAGCCCCGCTAGCACGCGACAGAACCATTGTCAGTCTATTCGCATCCGCGGGGCAAGATCACGAAAGGCCGGCCGGCCTTTGATGTGGAATCGGGCTGCATTCCGGGCTTCCACGCGGTACACTGTGCGTCCGTCCGGCGCTTCCGGAAGCGCGCCGCGGGCGCGACACATGCATCGCAGAATCGCCGCCATCGCCAATCCGCAAGCCGCCCGGGGCCGCGTGGCGCGCCTCTTGCCGCAACTGGGCAGGCGTCTGCGCGCGCGCCTGGGCGAAGTCACCTTGCGAGTCACGGATTCTTCCGGACACGCGACGGAGATCGCGCGCGAGCTCATTGAAGCGGGCTTCGACCTGATCGTCGCCGTGGGCGGCGACGGCACCATCAGCGAAGTGGCCAACGGATTTCTTCGCGACGGCAACCCTCTCCGCACCGATGTCCAGCTCGGAGTACTGCCGGTCGGCACGGGGGGCGACATGCGGCGATCGCTTGGTATTCCGAGAGACGCCAATCGCGCCATCGAGATTCTGGCCGCAGGCCGGCCGCTCACCATTGACATCGGCAAGGCGATGCTCACCGGCCGGGACGGCTCAGCCGTGCGGCGATACTTTGTGAATCTGGCGAGCTTCGGAATCGGCGGCGAGGCGGCAGCGCGCGCCGCCAATCCGTTTGCGACCCTGGGAGGAAAGGCCGGGTTTCTCTGGGCGACGTTACGGACCGTCGCGGAGTATCGAGGGCGGCGCGTGGAGATTGAACTGGACGGCAGCGGTGAGTTCCTGCCGTTCTTCATCAGCAACGTCGCGGTGGGCAACGGGCGCTATCACGGCGGAGGCATGCATCCCTGCCCGAGAGCGCTGCTCGACGACGGAGTGCTCGACGTCACCGTGATCGATTACCTGAAACCGCTCGAAGTCCTTCGCGACATCCGCGTGCTGTATTCGGACGACGTCTATCGCCTTCCGAAGGTCCACCGGCTCGAAGCGCGCAGCCTCAAAGCGCGCGCCGATCAGCCGACGTGGGTGGAAGTCGACGGCGAGCCGCTCGGCTGCCTGCCGATCCAGATCGAGGTGCTGCCACGACGCCTGAACGTGCTGCTCAGCCCATCGAGCCCGCACTTCCGGAATTCGTAGCCTGCTACGGCTGGCGCAGCGCGTTCTCAATCTGCACCTGATGGCGCTCGAGCAGCGTGCCCGTGGCGTGGTCGACCGCCGCGAGCGCCATCTGATACCCAACCTGCGCCTGCACCAGCGCGACCTCCGCCTGCGCCAGTTCCGTCTGCGCTTCGAGAACCAGGTAGATCTGTCCCGAGCCCAGCTCGTACTTTCGCTGCTCCGACTCTTCCGTCTTCTGCGCCAGATCGCGCGCGATCTTCGCAGCCGACAGCGAGAGCTTGGCCTGCTCCAGGCTGTGCACGGCGTTCTTCACGTCCAGGTCCACGGTCTGCTCTTCACGGCGCATCTGGTAAAGGTCGTTGCGCTTCGTCACCGCGGCCTGGCCGAGCGCGGCGCGCGCCCCGCGGTTGCGAATCGGCAGGTTCAACGTGAGCCCGACGCTGTAGGTCGGATAACTGAAGTGGAATAGCTGGGACAGTGCGTCCCCAAAACCTCCCGGAATCACCACCGCCGGCGTCACCAGCGTGTTGTACTGTATGCCGCCGATGCCCGAAGAAAAATAGATCCCCTGCAGCTCGAGGTCAGGCAAGAGCGAATTATGCGCCAGGCGGATATTCATATCGTCTGCCGCCAGCTGGTCGCGCAGGCCGGCGAACTCCGGCCGATGCTGACGCGCTTCGAGCATGGCCGTGCTTACGTCGATGCCAAAAAGCGGCTCCTGCGGCGTGGGATCCTCAACCAGGTCAAGGTCAAGGGCCGCGATGTTGGGATCGAGGTCGGCGCCGATCACCTGCCGCAAGGCGTCTTCGGCCTGCTTGAGTACGTACTCGGCCTGGATGGCGCTCACCCGCCGCTGCGCCACCTGGGATTCCGAACGGTAAATGTCGAGCGGAGGCAGGGCGCCGAGTTCGAGCGCGCGCTTGTCGTGATCATAGGTGGCTTGGGCCTGCTTCACCGATTCCTGGGCCACGCGCAGGCTCTCGCGATCGAGCACGACGGTCCAATACTGGTTGACGGCCTGCTGAATCTGGGTGTTGATCTGCGCCTCGAAGGTGGCTTGCGACGATTGGAGGCCGCGCTGCGCGATCCGCACCGGCGCCATGTTGGGGAAGAATCCGCGATTGCGAATCAGCGGCTGGGTGACCTGCAGATTCAGCCCCGCGGTGAGAAAGGGATTGATGAAGTAGAAGGAGCTGTTCGTGTCGCCTTTGGTTCCGCTGAAGCTCACCTGAAAGTTGGTGCCGGTTTCAAAGGTCTGGCTGTAGGCGACCGTGCCGGCCTGGTTGAGCGTGTTCAGCGTCTGATTGGTGACAGGGGTCACGCCCACGCCTTGCAGCAGATTGGTCGCTTGCGCGATGCTCCGTTGATCGCTGCCGCTGGCGGTGAGGACCGGATCGAAAGGGCGGTAGGCTGCCAGCACGCTGTAACGCGCCTGGTCCACGGGCGCGCGCGCGATATGGACGTCGGTGTTGTTCAGCAGCGTCAGCCGGATAGCGTCTTCGAGCGTGAGCCGCAGCTCGCCGTCCACCACGTGATCGCGCAATGCCGATGCCGGCGGCAGCGTGCCGGGCGCGGCGATCCGCGTAGTCCGGCTGGAATCGCTCGCCGCGTGTCCGGGAATTGCGGTGCACGCGACGGCTGCAAGCAAACAGAATCGGCGCAGTTGTCGACCGAAAGCGTTGTGAAACACGTGACACCCCCTGGAAAGCGGAAGCCAGCAGTCACACGCCGCCCTGCCAGTTCCCACAACCGATCCGCCAGCACCGCGGAGCTGCGACTCTAAATTCTGAATCCCGGATTCTGACTCCGGTCTGCGAATTTCCCGACTCGCCACTTGTCATTTGCCACTGCTCTACTCATACCGGATCGCCTCGACGGGATCGAGCCGAGCGGCCTTGACCGCGGGATACGTCCCGAAGATCAGGCCCACGGAAACTGAGACGAGAAAGGCCAGCAGGATCGAACTCGCGGTAACAATCGTCGACCAACCGGCGAGCCAGGCGATCAGTCTCGAGATGCCGAAGCCGAACCCGATACCCAATAAGCCGCCCGCGAAGGAGATCATGACCGCCTCGAGCACAAACTGGCGCACGATATCGCCGCGTCGCGCGCCCACTGCGCGGCGCACGCCGATCTCGCGCGTTCGCTCAAGGATGCTGGCCAGCATGATGTTCATGATGCCGATGCCGCCCACGAGCAGCGAAATCGAAGCGATCGCCACCATCACCACGCTGAACAATCGCTCGGTGCGCTGCTGCTCGGCAAGTAGTTCCGCGGGTACAATCACGCTGAAGTCGCCGGCATGATGATGGGAAGTATTGAGAATTCCGCGCACCACCGTGGCGGCTTCCAGGCTGTCAGCCGCGGGATCGAGATGCAGGTAGATGCCGTCGATCTCGTCGCGCATCGACGAGTAGTTGTCCTCAAGACGAAAAATCGCGGCATTGAGCGGAACGTAAATCAGGTTGTTCAAGTCTTCATTGGGCAGGCCCGAGGCGTCGGAGCCTGCAGTCAGTTGCGGTCCCACCACACCTACCACGTGGAACCACTGCTCGTTCACCTTCACGTAGCGCCCGATCACGTCGCCGGGGCCAAACAACGAGTTTTTCGCGGCTTCTCCCAGCACGCAGACCGGGGCACCGCGCGCCGTCTCGCCGGAGTCGAAGAAGCGTCCTTGCGTCAATGCCAGTCCCGCGATCTGGCGATAACCGGGCTCGACGCCGAAGACTTCGGGCATCTGTCCCTGCGGTTTCGGGATCATCTTCGAGGGCGCGAAGTGCTTGCGCGGCGTGGAGGCGGCGATGCCGCTGACATTCGACTGGATGACGCGGAAGTCCTGAAACGTCAGGCCGGGCGACAGCTTCCGGATCTTCTGGTGCTGCTGGTCGTCGGTGGTTTCCTTGGCCTCGACAATAAGGTTGCGGACGCCGAGTTGCTCGATGAAGGCCAGGACCTTCTGCTGCGCGCCGGCGCCGATCGAAAGCATCGCCAGCACCGCCGCCACACCGAAGATCATGCCCAGCATGGTGAGCAAGGAGCGGAGCTTGCGGACCAGCAGATTGTCGAGACCGAGCCGCAGGTCGGGAAGCAATTGACTGAAGGCGCGCCGCTCGGCGTTGACGGCCTCAGCCATTGAACTCATCGCGCGCCTCCCGGCAGGCTGAGCGCGCCTGCCGCCGGCTTTCCCAACGCGCCCTTCTCTTCAGGATTCACCAGCGCCACCACCGTGCCGTCCGCCAGACCATCGATGGCGGCCTGACTTTCGTTCACCGCGCGCACGTGGACATCGTGCGCCACGAAACCGTTTCCGCTCTTAACGTAGACGATCGCCTTGCCCGCCTTGCGCAGCACAGCCTGGCGCGGCACCAGCAGCGCGTCCTTGAGCTGGCCGCTCAGGATCGTGAGTCGCGCGGTGAACCCCGGGCGCAGCCGCGGGTCGGCATGAACAAGCTCGAACGTGGCATTGAAGTTCTGCCCGGAGTCATTCGACCAGAAATCCTCGCTGGTTGCGGTTGCGGCCACGCCCTGCACCGCGGCGTGCAATTCGACGCCCGGCAGCGCGTCCACGCGCACCGTGACTTGCTGACCCGTTTTCAGGTTCGACCGGTCGGCCTCAGTGATCTTGGCGGAAAGTTCCATGTCGCCGGTGGCAAGCACTTCGGCGATGATGTTGCCGGGATACACCTGGTCGCCGTCGCGGTAATCCGGAATGGTCATCCCACTGAAGAAAAATCCGCCCGACGCGCGCTCGTTCCCGCGCACGCGTATGAACCCGGCCAGCGGCGAGCGTACTTTCATGCTTTCGATATTGCGCTGAGCTTCCTCGATGGCAAGCTGCGCCTTGTGGCGCTTCTCGCCGGCCACGGCGAGAGTCGCCTGGCCTGACGCGGCATGGGATTCCGCATCCTGCTCGAGCTGCGCCAGAACCCGCTTGGCCTCGTCCAGCTTAAGGAGATTCTTCCGGGCGTCGATGGCACTCACCAGCTCGTTGCGGCTGACGTCCAATTCGGCCTGGCGCACATCGAAGCGCGCCTTGAGCAGCGCCACCTGGTCCTGCGCGGCTTGAACATCGGTGTCGTCCCTGGCCTTGGTAATTTCCTGCTCGGCCTGGGCGACGTCGGTGCGGGCCTGGGCCAGGTTGTACTCCTGCTCGCTCGGATCAAATTCCATGACCACGTCGCCGGCGTTGACGTGCGTGCCCGAAGACAGCAAGTGCAGGATCTGCAGCGTTCCGCCGCCAATCGGCGGCGCGACCAGCATCACGCTGCGCTTGGCGCGCAGTTCCCCGGTCGCGTAAGCGTTCAGGTCCAGGTTGCCGCGACGGACTGCGGCCACCGGAACCTCGGGAGGCCGGTTCGCCACCGCCACGTTCCGCAGCGAGACGCGCCCTGCGACCACCGCAGCCGCGATTACCATGGCGATGATGAGCCAGCGGACTGTTCGTCCAAGACGCATGGGTCAGTGACAGTCAAACGGTGGCTTCGTGGTCAGTGGCTAGTGGCTAGAAAGCCTAAGCCATTGATTCCATGAGCCAATGACTCAATTCTCCCGGCCACTCGCCACTCACTTGGCCTCCGTCGGATCCTTCAGCGCCACGCGATCGCCGGGATTGAGGCCCTCGGAAATCAGCAGCGCAGTTTCGCTGCGCCGCCCGACCTCGACGGGACGCTCGTCGAAATGCGACCCGCGCAGCACGTAGGCGACGCTCTCACCCGCCTTCTGGAACACCGCCTCAGGCGGAACCAGCACGGCGTTCGGAAGGCGATCCACGGCCACGCGAGCCGTGGCATTGATGCCCGGCCGCAGCCTGTCGTCGAACTGAGCGAGCGCGATCCCGACCTCGAAGTTCCTCGAAAAAGGCCAGCCGCTGCTGAAGTCCACTGTCGCCAGCGTGCTGATCTCCACCAAATGCCCGTTAAAGTCGCGATCGGGAATGGCATCCACGTGGATCGAGGCTGTTTGGCCTCGTGCGATGCGGGCGCGATCGGTTTCGTCGACGCGAACGTCGAGCCGCAGCGTCTTGAGATCGGGAATTTCCAGGATGCCGGCGCCCGGCCAGGCCCGGTCCCCTTCCTTGAACTCCTGACCGCCGCCGAAGAAATTCCCCGACCGGTAATTGGTCAGCACGGTAACGACGCCATCGAGCGGAGAGCGCAGAGTCAGCGCCGCGATGCGGTGCTCCGCCAAATGGACGTCGTAAAGAGCCTTGTTGTACTTCTCCTTCTTGCCCTCGAGATCCGCGGCGGCGCTATTCTGATCCGATTTGAGCTTCTGGTCGGCCTGGTCGCGCTTGCTTTGGGCATCGGTAACCGCGAGCTTGGCCTCCTCGCCCTCGATCCTGGAGACGATCTCACCCTTGCTGGCATCCAGCTTGGCGGATTCGACGTCGTAGCCGGCCTTCAGCAGGTCGGTGCGATCCTGCTCCTGAGTAATGGTCGCCTGCGCCTTTGTCTGGCCGATGTCGGCCTCGGCGGACCTGAGCGCGGATTTGTCCTGCGCGAGTTCCTGCTGGAGCTTGGTGGTATCGAATTGCACCACCACGTCGCCTTTCTTCACGCGGGCCCCGGTGTGAACGAGGTGCAAAATCTGCAGATCTTCGGCGTTGGCCGGGGCATTTACAGATACTGACCGGAGAGCCTTCAGCCGGCCGCGCAGTTCGAGATAGTCCACAAACTCACCGCGCCGGACCTCGGCCGTGGGTACCGGCGGCCGGAAGTCAGCCAGCCGAACCGCCGCGAAGGCCCCACTCGCGAGGACCAGAGCTCCCAAGCTCGTTAGCAGCCAGCGATGACGCGGCCAGATGGATCGAAGTCTCTCCATGGCTGAAATTGAGACCGGACTACCGGAACAACTTGCGGCAAGAGGAAGTAAGTCTATTTGTTTTCAGCAACATCGTGGGACTTACCCGCGCTCCCTAGCCCCGGTCCTTTGTTTTCAATAACATCGTGGGACTTACCTTCATTTTCAATTTTCCAGATACCAGTTTTTGACCGAATTTCAATCTCGAGATATAACTCAAGATACGTTTCAATGACTTATGCCTTCCCTCGCGCCACCACGTCATTCTGTTTCAAGCCGGATACGACCACTGTTTCCAGATCGCTCTCCGCCCCGATCCGGATGGCGCGCTTCTCAAAACCCAAGCCGGACTTCACCCAGGCGTAGGCCGTACCACCGGCGTCCACGAGGACGCTGTCGCGGGGTACGACCAGGGCGCCGGGCACGCGGGCGATCTCGACGTCCACGGCGGCGGAAAGGTCGGGTGTCAGTCTCGGTTCGCTACCCTCGATGCGCCAGGTCGCGGTGAAGGTCCTGACCTTGTCCGAGAACTCGCTGGTCTCACCGACGGGCGCCAGTTCCGTCAGGTGCGCCGGAAATGACAGGTCAGGGTAGGCGTCGAGATGGACGGTGGCGCGTTCGGACGGGTTGAGTGCCAGCACGTCCTCCTGGTTCACTTTCATCCGCACTTCCATCGCGGAAGGATCGACAACCTGCATGAAGGTGGCCCAAGGATAGACCTGATCGCCCTCCTCAACGCGCCCCATCGTGCCACCCTTCCAGATGGTGTTGAGCACCACCGTACCCGCGATCGGCGAAAGCACGCGCATCCGCTGCTGGTTGTCCTGGGCGTGAGTCATGATCTCCCGGGCGCGGTCGCGCTGAATCTCGAGATCGTGAATGTCGGCCTGGGCGGCCCGCCGCTTCAGGTCGAACGTGGTGCGCAACTGTTTCAGATTGGCCTGCGCCTCGGCAAGCGCCTCCTGATTCTTCTCGGCATCGATGCGGGAGAGGATTTCGTTCTTCTGCATATCGAGCCGGGCCTTCTCGAGAGCGTCCTGGGCCTGCTGCAATTCGGCCTCATCTTTGGCCCGCGCCGCGGCCTCGTCCGCCTGCTTATGGGCGATCTGGTCCAGCAGGTCCTTGTACTCCGCCTGCTTGTCAAGAAAGGCCTTCACCTGCGGCTGATCGTCGAACTCAACCAGCAGGTCGCCCTGGTGGACTTTGGTGCCCGCCGGGGCCAGTTTGGTGATCGTCAACTGCTCGATGGTGCTGCCGGCGATCCGGGGCGCGCCGATCGAGATCGACTGCACTGCCGCTACCGTCCCCGAAAAGCGCAGCGTGCTGACGAAGTCTTTGCGGACAACGATGGCAGTGCGGACGGTGGCGCTCGCGGGCGAAGCCACGCGGGAGCGCCACAGCAACAGGGCGCCGGCGGCACTGAGAACAACAACGGCCAGGATCAGGATGACGGTCCTGGAAGTGTGGTTGGGTTGGAGTTGTGGAGGCTCAGGCTCAGGAGGCGGTGGCGCGACTCGAACCTCACGCTCGAGCTCCGCTTCTGTGATTACGCGATTGTGGACCAGGCTAATTCAGTCCCCCTCCCGCCACCGTGCCCTTCCCGGCAGCGCTACCCGAATATGGTTATCATAACCCCGCGCTCGCGTATTTGGACTGTATTCGTGTGCAAAAGGTTAGCCGAAGTCAGGAGGGGCGCTTGGCAGTGCGGTTGTGCTTTGACGGTTGTCCTGTCGGATTCCTTCCCGCACATTTGGGAATCCCCGTCCTGAAGTGCTCCTTGCTTATTTCCTTATGGCCTGCGCTGACGAATTCGCGAAGGGCGCTCCGAGCGTCAAATGACGCCACTGCGCGCCCGCTCATCGATTTGTGGGCGAGAGATTCGTCCGATACGACTGCCTACAGTTAACAGTCGACAGTCAACAGTGAACTCTCGGGTCGGGTTCTACGCTTCTCGGGCAGGATGTTGGCCCCACTTCGGTTTGGCCCCTTGTTCATGGGGCTTATTGAGCTTCGCAGATTATTGGACAGGGCCTGGCTGTAACGAGGGCGTCCCGCCCGCGACTGGCGCGCCTGGGACAGGCGCGCTACAGCGACGGCCTCGTTCAATAATTCTGCAAACCTCAACAGGGCGAGTTTTCAAAACCTCGGCCTTTGACTGGTCGATCGCCAAGGTTGGCGCCAACCGTGACCGCGCTCGAAGTCACCGCGCCCCGGCCGTCACATACATGTGTGAGTCGTATCACAATCGAAAATAGTGTACAGGTTATAGCATTGCTTAGAACTCAGTCTGAGCCTGAGAACGCTCAGGGAAGGGAAACAATGAGCACAAAACTGCGGACTTTTCCAACGCAAGGACATCTTGTCACGGGGTTATTGATGCTGATGGTTATGTTAACCATTGCAGCCTCCTCGGTTCCCGGCAATCACTTTACTCGAGACACGTACCTGCGGGGCAACCTACAGCCAACAGCGGGCAGCTCCGTGCCGGCGGCCCCGGCCGTCATGACGTCTGCCGGGCAGACTCGCTTTGCTCAACTGGCCCAGAATTTTCCTCGTCCTTCTGCACCATCGCCACGCGCGGCGAAGCCGGTGGTTCAGACAAGCAGCAAAAAGAAAGTACTCAATCCGAAAACGGTTCCGTGCATGCCACCAGCTTCGTGTCCGCGCTCCTGAACGGCCAACGCAGGTATCCACTGACCGAGGGCGTACTTGCCGAATCAAGAGACACGCCCTCGGCACGCGCTGGCGACCCGGAAACCTCGTGACGACAACCGACTCGCTCGATCCGGCACGACCGGTCCCGCTGTTGTCAATTATTGAGCACTTTGGCGCGCTTTGCGCGCGATCAGACCAAATCCGAGCTGTTGTGCCTGGGTCTCAACTTCCGCGAGGTGGGCCGCGGCCTGCGGATCCTTATGTTGCGCATCGATCTCGGCCAAGGCCAGCCGCGCCTCGAGTGCCCGATCGACGAACCCCAACCGGCTGGCTTCACTCTCGACTGCAACTAATGTCTGCCGGGCCGCCGTGAGGCGCGCAGGCTCATTCGACGCAGCTTCCACGCGGGCTCCAATCGTTGCCACCGTCAGCCCAATAGCGCGGTTTTGTACGCGCTGTGCCAGGGTGCGGGCACGCGCCGAGGCCGCGACTGCCTGATCCTGGCGCCCCTGGCTGAGGAAGGCCTGTGCGAGCGCCGCCTCGCCAAAGGCCTCGAGATCCGGTTCGCCCTCCTTTCTGAGCTCTTCGAGAGAAGGGATCAGCAGAGCACGCGCTTCGGCGGGGCGCCCCTGCTCAAGGGCACGCCAGGCAAGGTCCACGCTGGTCTCGGCGACGGATCCCTTCTCCCCAAGTTCGCGCCGGATGGAGAGCGCCTGCGCATACCAGCGCCCCGCGTCATCAAGCGCTCCCTGCTCACGAGCCACGTCGCCAAGGCCCTCCAGAGCCTGGGCAAGTTGACTCCTGGTTCCGATCTCACGAGCGAGGGCGGCGGCCTGTTCGTATTTGCTGCGCGCGGCCGGGAGATTCCCTTGATTCGCAAGCACGAGCGCTATATTCGTGAATGCGCCCGCCAGACCGCTTTTGTCACCAAGTTCACCGTATCTGGCGGCCGATTCTTCGTACATCTGGCGCGCCTTTGCGATCTGCCCCTCGTTGTAGAAGAGGCCGGCGGCATTGCCCAGCGTTACGGCAGCGCCGGATTCGTCGCCAATCTCGCGATAAGCAGCCAGCGCCTGACCGTAGAGTTTCTTGGCGTGCTCGGCGTCCCCCTGCTGCCAGTGCAGAATGCCCAGGTTGTTCAGGGACACCGCCACTCCGCGCCGGTCGCCGGCAGCCTGCCAGGCCTCGAGCGCTCGTTCGAACCCCTGGCGCGCCTCGGCGAGATTACCCTGTCCCTGCTTGATTTGGGCAACCTCCGAGGCGGCCTGGGCTTCCCCGTCGCGATCCCCGCGCAAGGCAAAAGCGCTTTCCGCGGAACGAAGGGCGGCAAGCGCAGGCTCCGGCTGACCGAGCTTCCACAATGCCGTCGCTCGCGCCAGCCGCCCTCGCGCCGCGAGCAGTGCCGAGTCCATGGCCTCGGCGAGTTTCACAGCATGGCTGGCGGCCTGCTCTTCGAGCCTGTAGTCGGAAACGGATTCGGCCCAATAAGCTTGCGCCAGGTCGATGCGTGGATCAAGGTTAGCCGGCGGCGGCAGCTGGCGCAGAACGCTCAGGGTAGCGACCACATCAGCGCTCCGGCCGTTCATCGTCTCTGCGGTCACGAGGCTCTCGCCATAATCCGCGTTGTCCGGAAAGAGGGTGAAAAGCCTGCGGTAGACTTCCTGAGCGCGTTCCCATTGGCCGGAGACCACTCGATACCGGCCTTCAACGATCAATTGCTGCTCCTGACCGAGACTCGCGGAAAGGTCGTAGGCCCTCTTCGCTTCTTCACGCGCCCTGCTATCGTAGCCGAGCGCGGACAGCGCAGCTGCGAGCGCCGAGTGCGCCAGAGGGAATTGCGGATCGCGAGCCACGGCGCTCTCCAGCAATGGCCGGGCCCCGGTCGGATCGAAGGCCCAAAGCTTGGCCAATCCGTCCGCATAAAGCTTCGCCACCTCCGGATCGGAGGGCAGTTCGGCCTTCACGGCCGCCGCCTGAGACTCCGGCAGGGGACCCGCCGCAAGCGCCTGGCGCAGACGCGTGCCGGCGCGAGAAACGAGGTCGAATAGTCCTGCCTCGGTTCCGTTCTCGCCGAAGGCTGCCACAATAATGCCCTTCCTGGCATCCTCCAGCCGGAGATCGAGCCTGATATTGCCGCCGCTCTCGCGACCCAAGTCGGTAAACGAGCCCAGGATGAGGTAGTCGCTGCCGAGATTGGAGCGGACTTTGTGGAGCGTATCCGGAGCCAGACTGTCCGAATCACCGACGGGCACGTCGAGCTTCAGGCGGGCGATCTTCTCGGCGGCGATGGCCCGCAAGTGCGGCCCGGCTGCCAGTTCCGAGGTGAGCATCTCCGATAGCGCCGTGGAGAGCCATGCGACATCGGGCCTGCCCGTGGAATTCCTTAGAGTAAGAACGGCGATCGAAGTCCGGTGGACCGGGGTCGCGGTTGGCAGGTTCCGAAGCGAGCTGTGGCCTCGCAGCAAAAGGACGATCAGCAGAAGTGCGGCGAACACCGTGGCCACCGCGAGGAGCAGTCGATAGGGCGCCGGCGCGGGGCCCGGCGGAGGCTCGCAACTTCGAAGGTCTGCGGCGAGCTTGTCGGCGCTGTCGTACCGGCGTGCCGGATCCTTCTCCAGGCAACGTCCTACTACGGAGCGGAGCCGCTTCGGCAGCTTCGCGGGCAGCGCCACCTTGGTATCTTCCATAATCGCCATGCTGAGCTCGAAGGCCGTCTGTCCGCTGAAAGGCATCCTGCCGGTGCACATTTCGTGAAGAACCACACCGAGCGACCAAAGATCAGAGCGCGGTGTGGCCCCCTTACCGTGCAGTATCTCAGGCGCCAAATACGGCAAGGTTCCCGCGATCGGCCCGAGGTCGGCGAGCGAGTTGCGTGAACTTGTGAGGCGGGATACTTCATCCGGCTGAAGGTGCTCGGCCAGGCCGAAGTCGAGCAACTTGACGCGTCCGTCCGCGGTTATCGCGATGTTGTTGCTCTTGACGTCGCAATGCAACACTCGCCGCTGGTGGGCGTACTCCAGAGCTTCGGCGATCTGCGCCCCGTAATGCGCTGCCATTGACGGGGGCAGGCCCGCCGCGGGCACCAGTGACTTCAGCGTCCGCCCTTCGACATACTCCATGCAAATGTAGCCGTGCTCTTGTTCCTCGCCGACTTCGAAAACCGTGCAAATGTTGGGGTGATTCAGAGCGGAGATGGTGCGCGCTTCAAGCAGAAGTTCGCCCAGGGACGAGTCTTCCGTGATCGGTTTGTTGAGCAGCTTAATGGCAACCAGGCGATCGAGTTGAAGATCGCGCGCGCGGTACACGGCTCCCATACCGCCCGTGCCAATGAGCTCTTCAATGCGGTATCTGCCGAGGAGTTGTCCTGCTCTCAGGTATGCCTGGCCGCTCACGGCCGAAAGCGAGCGCCCCGCGGAGTCAGCCGCCGCAGAGGTTGCGGAGATCGGCATCAGGGCCTCCGTTTTCGATTCCGGCATGGCTCAACCCTGTTAGGTCCAATCCTTTGTATTAAGGATGTTCAGATTACCCGATCGATCACCGTGATCCGCGTCACCGACCGAGCGTGAGCCTGCGAACAGCAGCCTGGCGCGCCCTCCCCTCAAAAATGCCCCGCCAAACCCACCAAGGCATGGCGAATGTGTTTCGCCTTTCAAATGTCGGAGGTTGCTGACTCACGGACCAGGGATCGGGGACCAGAGGTCAGCGGGCACGTCCGCCAGCGGGGCTGGCGGGTGCGGCGTCGGAGGCCGTCCTCAGAACGTCTTCGGCAATCTGCAGCGTACGATCAATGTCCTGCCCGGTGTGGCTGAATCCGATGTGCCCGCGCTTCAGGTTGGAGGGAATCAGGAACACGCCGCGTTCGATCATGGCGCGGCGGTAGCGAAGGAAACGCGCGGCGTCGCTGCGCAGCGCGTCGGCGTAATTCCCGATCGGCGCCGAGGTAAAGTAAGTCACAAAAATCGAGCCGAATCCGGCGACCGTCGCCCCGGTTCCGAGGCGCAGGTGAATCTCAAAAAGGCCGCGACGGAGGCGGTCACCAAGAGCGAAGATCCGCTCGTGCACCGGCTGGTTCTCCAGGATTTCCATGGTCGCGAGCGCCGCGGCGAGCGCCGCCGGATGTCCGTGATAGGTGCCGGCGAAGCAAGTGTCGCCACCCTCGCGGGTGTTGAAATGATCCATGACGTCGGCGCGTCCCGCGATAGCCGCCAGGGGGAATCCGTTGGCGATCGCCTTGCCGAACGTGGCCAGGTCGGGACGGACGCCGCCCAGCGCCTGGTAACCGCCCAGGTGGTGACGGAATCCGGTGATCACTTCGTCGAAGATCAACAGCGCGCCGTGCGCCACGGCCAGATCGCGCAGCCCTTCCAGGAACCCGGGGCGCGGCAGAACCGAGCCCATGTTATGAGCGATCGGCTCGACGATGATCGCCGCCACCTGATTGCGGTTCGTCTCAAGCGTCTGCTGCACTTCTTCGAGGCTGTTGTACGCGCAGACGAGCGTGTGCGCGAGGGTTTCAGGCAGAATCCCGGCTGAGCCCGGCGCCAGTCTGCCCGTTCGGCTTCGCGGGTCCCTTTCAGCGCTCACACTCGCTTGCGGGGTGTTCGCCAGGACCGAATCGTAGGTGCCGTGATAGCAGCCATCGAACTTGAGGATCTTCGGCCGGCCGGTGAAGGCGCGCGCTACGCGCAGCGCGTTGAACACCGCTTCGGAGCCGCTTCCGCAAAGCTGCACGCGCTCGGCGCAGGGCACGTGCCGGTGGATCTTCTGCGCCACTGCGATCTCAAGCTCCGTAACTCCGGCACCGGGCAGCGGCGCCGACCGCAGCGCCTCGGCCACGCGCCGGTTCACCTCCGGATGGTTGTGGCCGAGCAGGACGGGTCCGAAAGCAGCGTGATAATCGAGATATCGCTTGCCGTCCACGCCCACGAGGTAGGCGCCCTCGCCTGCGCGAAAGACGATAGGCGGCGTCATCTTGCGCGCGGCGCTCGTGACACCGCCGGGAATCACCTCACACGCCTGGTTGAACAGGACTTCGCCGGTGGACGGTGACAGGGTGGATTTCATCGCGAGCAGGAATTATACCATTGAGCCATTTAGCTATTGAGTCACCGGATCATTAAGCCATTGCGCTTGATTCATTGGCAGACAAGAAGACGAAATACGAGGGACTGAGGCTCAATGACTCAATGAACCAATCTTCTCCATCACTTTGAGACGTGACGCTCAACACGCTATTGCAGAGCTCGTTAAGGAGTACTATAAAACCTGAAGAACAGCCCAAACAGAAAGTGGCCGCGGAGGTGAGATCATGTGCCGTGCCTCAAGGATTCTGCAGGTCATTGGTTTGTGTTTTCCCGTACTGCTGATTTCATGCGGACAGACGCCCCATGCCAACGAGCGCTACGTGTTCGTGGCAGCGAACATCAACATTCCCTATTGGCAGAGCGCCAAGGCTGGCTTCCTGGACAGCGCCAAAGCCCTCAAAGGCGCAAGGGTAGACTTTGTCGGACCCGGCTCCTACACTCCCAACGATGAGCTGAAGGCCTTTCAGGATGCCGTCTCCAGCGCGCCCGCCGGCATTATGGTCTCGCCCGCCCAGGGCGATTTGTTCAAAGATGCGATCAACACCGCGATTTCCGCCGGAATTCCGGTGATCTGTGTCGACTCCGACTCGCCGGGATCGCGCCGGCTGCTGTTCCTCGGGACCGACAACTATCGCGCCGGCTACGAGAGCGGCAAGACGATGGCGGCCATCCTCTATGGCCACGGGGGAATCGTCCTGGTGAAGATCGCCGGTCAGAACAACCAGGAGGAGCGCGCTCGCGGTGTGCGCGACGCCATCAAGGAAAATCCAGGAATGGCGATCGGGGCGGAGGTGAACGACTCCGGGTCGCCGGACGTCGCCGGGAGTGAAGTTGCAAATATGGTCCGGCGCGGCGGGCATCCGGCGGGGATCATCTGCCTGGAAGCCACCTGCGGGCCCGGGGTGGCCAACGCGCTCGATCAACTGGGCATGGCCGGCAAGACTCCGATCGTCGCCATGGATGCGGATGCGGCGACTCTCAACCTCATCAACCGTGGAATGGTGGCGTCGACGGTCGCGCAGAAGCCCTACACCATGGGCTACTTCGGTCTGCAGTTCCTTGACGATCTCCACCACAACCGGGTCCATGAGTTCCCGGATTGGCGCACGGCGCCGGTCTCGCCCCTGCCCGACATCGTGGACACCGGAACGATGGTGATCAACGCGCACAACGTCCAGTCCTACTTGAGCGCGATGCAGAAATCCCAGTAGCGCCGGGATTGGGAGGCTGCGGGTCGGGGAATAGCGGGTAACGTTGCGCTACAGGTCAAGATATCGCCGCAGGTCTTCGGGAGTGAAACCAACCAGCTCCGGCTCGAGTTCAAGGACGACGCCCGTCTCACGACGGACCGTCGTGCGCACATGGCCCGCCACGCGCAGAACATCGTCAGCGGTGGCGCCACCCTGGTTCAGAATCACGAGCGGCTGCGAAGGATTCACTTGCGCGCGTCCGGTTTCGAAGCCTTTGAGCCCGCAGAGGTCGATCAGGAACGCCGCCGGGACGTTCATGGGCGCGGCTGGTGCTGACCGTGCAATGTTCAGCCGCCGCCGCAAATCCGCGAGCCTGGTCTTCCCGGCCTCGCCGAAGCGCGCCTCGATGCGCGTCGCGAGCGACTGCCACGCCGCCGGATCGAGCGTGGGGTTCTTGAAGAATGAGCCCGCGTTGCCGCCGCGTTCCTCGCGAGGAAACGGAAATTTGCGATCGCGAATCTCGATGATCGCTTGGCGGATTTCGCGCTGGCTCGGCTCGCGTTTTCCGCACTCTGCGAAGTACGCCCTAACGTCACGGTAATTCAACTGCGGCAGAGGCTTCGTGCCGAGATTTAAAGTGATACTCCAAATCAGGAATTCGCCCCGCCGGGTGCCGTTGAAGATGCTGCGGCGGTAGCTGAGTCCACAGTCCGCGGCCGCCAACCCCTGAAGCCCGCCATCGGACATCCTCAAAACTTCCGCCTGCTCGAACACGTCGCCGAGCTGCTGGCCGTAGGCGCCGATGTTCTGCACCAGCGCTGCTCCGCTCTGTCCGGGTATGTGCGAGAGGTTCTCGACGCCCCAACAGCCACGCTCCACCGTAAACGCGACCGTGCGGTCCCAAGGTTCGCCGGCGGCAACGCGGAGCCGGACGCCGGCGCTGCCTGCCTGGGGCCCGGCCTCACCCTCGACAATCTCGATGCCGGTCCGCATCGGATGAATCACCGAGCCGCGGAACCCCGCGTCACTCACGAGGATGTTGCTGCCGCCACCCAATACGAAAATCGGGAGCGACTGCGCGCGCGCGAGTGCTGTGGCCTGGCGAACCTGCTCCGGCGTCGTGACCGTGCAGAGGTAGCGCGCTGGTCCGCCGATTTTGAAGGTGGTGTAAGGCTTCAGCGAGGCGTCTTGCAGGACTTGCAAACTCGAATCACTGCCGGGCATGGTCGTCATTCATCGGCACTCTCAGTGAACGCGCCGTTCCCTGCCCGCCCAGTACTTCTCACGCAGCACGCGTTTAAGGATCTTGCCCGTGCCGCCCTTGGGCAATTCGGCCAAAAATTCCACCGATCGCGGCACCTTGAACTTGGCAAGATGCTGACTGCAGTGGTTCAGGATCTCGGGCCCGGCAGCCTGCGCCCCCGCCCGCAGCACGATCAGTGCTTTGGGCGCTTCACCCCAGGTCTCATCGGGCACGGCAATGACGGCACACTCCAGCACGGCCGGATGCTGGTAGAGCACGCGCTCGATCTCCGCGGTGGCAATGTTCTCGCCGCCGCTCAGCACCATGTCTTTCACGCGATCGACAATCAGCACGTAGGCTTCTTCGTCGATGGTGGCCAGATCGCCCGTCCAGAACCAGTCATCGCGGATCACGCGCGCGGTCTCTTCGGGCTGCTTCCAGTATCCCGCCATCACCAGGTCGCTGCGCACGATCACTTCACCGACCTCGGTCCCGTCCGGCTTCACGTCGCGGCCATTAGGGTCGACCACGCGAACCTCGGAAGCACCCTGCGCCCATCCCGCCGTCGCCTTGCGTCGCAGTTGGACGTCCGGCGGATCGTTCTTCAAATGGTCCTTGATACGCGCCACGGTCAGCACGGGCGAGGTCTCCGTGAGTCCATACCCGCCCATGGCGCGGCATCCGGGGAGCTTGCGCTCGGTTTCCGCAACCAGCGCAGTATTGGTCGGCGCGCCGCCCATCATCACCTCGCGGATGCTGGAGAGGTCGTAGTTCGCGAAGTCGGGATGATTGAGCATGGCAACAAGCATCGTCGGAACCACCTGCAATCGCGTCACCCGCTCGCGGCTCACCAGTTCGAGCACCGACCGGGCGTCGAACTTCTGGATCATGACGTGGCGCCCGCCCGTGAGCGCCACGATGTGTGGCGCGCCCCAACTATTGACGTGGAACAGGGGCACCGTGTAGAGGTGCACTTCATCGTCACGGCCCGCCAGCGCCACGGCCGTGTACAACGCGTGCAGGTACAGGTTGCGATGGGTCAGCATCACGCCCTTGGGATGCGAAGTGGTGCCGCTGGTGTAGAACAGCTCGGCGACGGCATTCTCGTCGATCTGGCGATAGTCATACACGCCCGGCTCGGCCGCGGCCACCAGCTCGTCATAGGTCCTCGGATGCGCCCAGCCCGGCGCCTGTCCGCGCAGCGCCACGTAATGCCCGACCGAGGATACTTGTCCTCGCAGTCCTTCAACCAGCGGCAGGAATTCGGAATCGAAGCACAGCACCCGCGGCGCAGCGTCATTCAAGATGTAAGCCAGCTCTTCGCACGACAGCCGGATGTTCAAGGGCAGCAGGATGCCTCCCAGCTGCGGCACGCCGTAGTAAGCCTCGAGCAGGCGGTGACAATTGAAGCTCAGGTACGCCACGCGATCGCCCCGCTGCAGGCCAAGCTTGGTGAGCGCCGCGGAGAGGCGATCACAACGCTCGTTGAACTCCGCGTAGGTAAAGCGTTGATCGCCGCAAACCACACCTGTCTTGCGGCCGAAAATCCGGGCGGCGTGCGATTTGAATCGAACGGGAGTGAGGGGAAGAATCATGGAGTTTGTGATTGAGCGATTGGTGATCGACGATTGTAATCGAGATCAGAGAAATCAGCCCCTGATTTCGCTATTCTGGTGTATTGCCGAATACAAATTTTCGGCTTTCGGCTCTCGACTTTCAATCTACCACTGTCTCTTTTCCACCCGAGGACGTTCGGCGCGGCTCATGGCTTTGCGCCCGATCGCCGGATGCTTCAGCCCGCGCAGCTCGCCGATGTTCTCGACGATTCTTTCGACGGCGTTGGCGACATCGTCGGTATCGGCGCGAGTTCCCAGGAAAATGTGGTGCGGCAGCCAGATCGCCTCTTCGTACGCGGCGCGTTCGCTGACCGGGCAGCGCACGGACTTGAAGTCCAACGGCTCGCGGTCCCAACTCAAAGCCGGAAAATCCGTGGACTCGACCGGAAAGAGCGCGCTGCGGTAGACCGGCTCGTAAAACAAGCCGTCGCAGGGAATCCCTTCCATCTCCAGCGCCCCCAGGAAGGCCGCCCGCGGCACGCCCCCGAAATGCTCGGGCAAATACTTGAAGACGTACTGGTAGGCGGCGATGTCGGTGATCCGCGGATCACGCGTGAGGGTGGCGAGGCCTGCGATGGCGCTAATCCGGCGCTCGAATCGCTCCATGTTGGCTCGCCGTACCCTGGCCTGGGTGGGCAGCCGGCGAAGCTGGCCCTCGAGCAAGGCAGCCTGAAATTCTGTCAGGCGGAAATTGAACCCGATGAAGCGGTGCCGGAAGCGGTCGGTGGCGCTGGCGCGTCCGCAATTGGTGTAGGACTGCGCTCGCTCGAAGCACTCGAGCTTGCTCGTGATGACGGCGCCTCCTTCGCCGGACGTCATCAGCTTGCTGGATTGGAAGCTGAAGCAGCCGAGATCGCCTGATGCGCCGGCGCCCTTGCCGCGCCAGCGTCCGCCGTGCGCGTGGGCGCAGTCCTCGATCACGGCGAGCTTGTGCTTGTGCGCGATGCGCCCGATCGCGTCCAGGTCGGCGAAGCACATCCCGAGATGCACTGGCAGCAGCGCGCGCGTGCGCGGCGTGATCGCCGCCTCAATTTCGCGCGGGTCCATGCAGTACGTCTCCGGATCGATATCCACGAAGACGGGCACCGCGTTCAGCAGCAAGATCGGGCCAACGGTTCCCTCCCAGGTATATGCGGGAACGATCACCTCGTGGCCGGGCGCGATTCCCGCGGCCTTGAGCGCAATCTCGATCGCCACCGTGCCATTGGCAACAGCGAGACCGTATTTCGCACCCTGAAAACGCGCAAAGCTCCGGGCGAATCGATCGGCGCGATCGTTGGGGAACGGATACCCGCCCCAGTTGCGGGATTCCAAAACCCGCTGCAAGGCTCGCGCGTCCTGACGGTCGTAGACGGGCCAGGCCGGGAACGGCTGGCGCCGGACCGGACGTCCACCAGTGATGGCAAGTTTTCCCATCAGACGTGGACTATAACATACTGACGATCTTGCCAGTCCTCTTGCGGCCTCAGGAAGGCGGCGGTACCGCTGTGCTATCCTGAAATCTTCCGAGGTGATTCGTCTGAAGAGCGTAGCCATTATCGGAGGCGGTCCTGCCGGGGCGACTGCTGCAGAGCGGCTGCTGCGAAGCCGGCCCGGCCTCCAGGTCTCAATCTACGAAGAGCGGCTTGGTTGGGAGAAACCGTGCGGCGGAGGCCTGCCTTACAAGGTTCTGGACCGTTACCCGTTTCTCCTCGATGCCGCCGAGCCGCACTTCGTGACGCGGGACTGCGAGTTCGTGGCGGGCAACGGCGGTGCCGCGCGCTTCACCATGCGCCGGCCGCTGGCGATCTATTCGCGCCGGGTGCTGAACGGCCTGTTGCTTGATCGCGCCCGCAACGCCGGCGCCGAGATCGTCGCGGATCGCGTGATCGACCTGCAATCAGCGGAGCATGGCTGGGAGCTGCGGACGCGGCAAGGCGGCCGGTACGCCTGCGATCACGTCGTCATCGCGGCCGGCGGCCGAAGCACACTGCGGAGCCAGTTGGCCTCCCCGTTCAGGCCCGACGATCTGCTGCTGACCTTCGGCTACTACGTTCCAGGGTCCGATGACCTGTTGCGTGTCCAGTTTTTCGACGGATTCGAAGGCTACGCCTGGGCGTTTCCCCGCCCCGACCATCTCTCCGTCGGCATCGCCGCCAGCGCACGACGGTCATCCATGGCCGACCTGAAGCAGCGGCTCCAGGGCTTCATGGATCGGTATGGATACGACAGCAAGGGAGCCCCCGTCTTTAGCCACGTGCTGCCGGTCCTCGGCCGCCGGAGTTGGAAGCAGATGAAACTTGCCGGCGCTGGCTGGTCATTGATTGGAGACGCCGCGGGGCTCGCGGATCCGATCACCGGCGAAGGAATTTATTTCGCCATGAGGTCCGGGGAATTAGCGGCCGAGGCTCTGGCTGATCGTGCCCCGGAAGCCTATCCGCATCGCGTATGGGGCGACTTCGGCAGTCACCTTGCCTTCGGCGCCCTGCTGACACATCGCTTTTATCTCGGGAACTTCCTGGGCCAGCCTTGCACCACACGAATGATCCAGCTGGCGTGCCGCACGACCGCCTTCCGGCATCTGCTTCAGGACCTGATTGACGGATTGCAGTCGTACCGGACGCTTGCGCCGCGAGTCTGCTGGACCTTCGTCCGTGCGCTTGGTGAGATGGCCTCCGACTCGTTCCGCGGATCCGGGCCCATGGGAACACTAAAGACCGACCCCTCGTTGCCCCCGGACTAAGCATGTGGGCCGACTCCATGAGTAGATCCCAGCAACTCTTCCAACAAGCTCTCGCGCGTATACCCGGCGGGGTGAACTCGCCGGTCCGCGCCTTCCGCGCCGTCGGTGGTGATCCTGTGTTCATCGATCGCGGCGATGGATCGCGAATCGTCAGCGCGGACGGCCAGAGCTACATCGATTACGTGATGTCGTGGGGTCCGCTCATCCTCGGACACGCCCATCCGGAGGTGATCGAAGAGATCACCCGGGTGGCGCGCGACGGAACCAGCTTCGGCGCCTGCACCGAAGCCGAAGTCAGGCTTGCCGAGCGGATTGCGGAAGCCTTTCCTTCCATCGAGCGCGTCCGATTGACGAGTTCCGGCACCGAAGCCACCATGTCAGCCCTGCGGGTGGCCCGCGCCGCCACGGGCCGCGACAAGATTCTGAAGTTTGACGGGTGCTATCACGGCCACGCCGACGGTCTTCTGGTGAAGGCGGGTTCCGGTGTGGCCACGCTCGGGCTTCCGGACAGCCCGGGGGTGCCACGCGGCCTGGCCGAGCTGACAATTACGATTCCTTTCAATGACCTTTCCGCTCTCGAGCAGGCCTTCGAGGCGCACCGGGGCCAAATCGCGGCGGTCATCGTCGAGCCCGTCGTCGGCAACATGGGCTGTGTGCCGCCGCGCGCCGGGTTTCTGCAGGCGCTGAGACAGTTCACGGCCGAGCACAACACGATTTTGATTTTTGACGAGGTCATCACCGGATTCCGCATCGCACGCGGAGGAGCCCAGGAGCTGTACGGAATCAAGGCCGACATGACGACCCTCGGCAAGATCATCGGCGGCGGCCTGCCTGTGGGCGCGTACGGAGGCAGGGCGGATCTGATGGACCTTGTAGCTCCTGCGGGTCCCGTCTATCAGGCTGGGACGCTCTCGGGCAATCCGCTCGCCGTGGCCGCCGGGCTCAAAACCCTGGAGGTCATCTCGCGGCCCCGCTTCTATGAGCATCTGGAAGAGACATCCGCGCAGCTCGAATCCGGACTGGCACGCGGTGCGCGTGCCGCCGGAGTGATATTGACCGTCAATCGCGTGGCTTCGATGCTGACCGCGTTCTTCGGTCCGGGGCCGGTGGAGGACTACGCGGCAGCTCGTCGCGCCGACACCGCCAGTTTTGCCCGATTCTTCCGCGCGCTGCTCGAGCGTGGCTTCTACTGGCCGCCCTCCCAGTTCGAATGTGCAATGGTTTCAGGAGCGCACACTCGCGAGGACATCGAGCGTACGGTGGATGCCGCAAGCGAAGCGTTCAGGATTTCACAGGAGCGCTGACGGCGCGGTTCGCTGGTGCCGAAGGGGGGAGTCGAACCCCCACGCTGTTAAACAGCGGCAGATTTTGAGTCTGCTGCGTCTGCCAGTTCCGCCACTTCGGCCTGATAATCGAGGCGCGACCTGAGAATAACACGCGGTGTGAACTACCATCAACCTCGCGCCGGCTCAGGCCTGTCAGTGGCCGGTTATCGAGTCGCGCACCACGCCGTACTGCCCACCCCATTCGTCTGTCATGCGATTGCGAATATCCCAAAGCTCGTGAAAAAACTTGGTGCGCAGCCCTTCATTCAACAGGTCCACGGACCGGCCTTTGAGCGACTTGGCGCCGAGCCCGATGGAGCGATGGATCAATTGAATGTGGTGAAAGCGGAACTTCTGGAACTGCTCATCGAATTCCACCAGGGCCTCGGCGATCACGTAAGCGTCGGAGTGCGCATACTCCGAGGCGTAGATCTTCTCCACCGAGAGTCCGTGCCGATCAAGGTAGCAGCGCTTGAACGATTGCCACAGCAGATGCGGCATCTTCAGCAAGGTGCGGAATCCGGGTGATTCCTGGCCGCTGCCGTTGCCCAGTTGCAGCCGGATCTCCTGATACTCCTTGGGCGACATGGTCTCGAGCAGCGCCAGTTGATCGGTCATCAGCCGCTCCACAAGGTGAACGCGCTTGAACAGCGTCAGCACGCGATTGGTGTTTTCCTGCTGGAGATAATCGTCGATGTCGAGCAGCGTACAGCCCATCAGCTTCATCCAGAGTTCCTCGACCTGGTGTACGATCTGGAACTGCAGTTCGTCGGCATTGCAGAAATCCTTGAAATCCTTCTGACAGGAGAGCAGCCTGGGCGTGTTCAAATAAGTTTCATAATCAGACGTCCCTTCCCCGTTCATGATCTGATAAAAATGAGCGCGATCCATCAAGAGCCTCCTGTGCATCCGGCGCCGGAAATGCGATCAAACCGCCTTCGCGCCTGCCGAGATCGTGCGATGATGAAGCATCGTGGCCAAAGACCATCATACCCGCGGCGAACTCTGGGCCCTCGGCTCCGTGCTCGGCTGGTCGTCCGCCAACATCTTCGACCGCCTCGCCGTGGAGAGCGGCGATCCGCTCGTCGGACCCTTCCTGCGGGGACTCCCCAGCCTTGCCTTGGGTCTCGTTCTCATGTGGAAGCACAGTACCTGGGGAGAAATTCAGCCCAGATCGATGCGATTCATTGGCCGGCGCGCCATTATGCCCTTCATCTGGGCGGGTGTGCTTTCAACACTCGGCCTCTTTCTTTATTACTTTGCCATACGCATCGGCGGCGTAATTCTCACCATTCCCATTCTCGAGACCTGGGTCATTTGGGGGACGCTGGCCGCCTGGGCGATGCTCGGGGAGCGGCTCAGCGGATCCTTGCTGATCGGCTGGGCGGTAATTGCCCTCGGCCTTGGGTCGCTGATCGCCGGGCAGCTTCGCGGCCAGCCGCTTTCTCCTTCGTGGTACTGGGCCCTTCCGCTGGGCGCGCTCGCCGCCGTGTCCTACGGTGTCTCCGGCGTCCTCTGGCGCGACGGCCAGTTGCGCGGAGCCCATCAGTCCACCGCCATCACGCTGCAATTCGTTTCCAGCGTCGCAGTAGGACTGATCGGCCTGCTCGCCTCCGGTCACGGACAAGCGCTCTCGGCGCTGCCCGTGGGCAGCCTTGCTGATTTCATCGGCAGCGGACTCGCTTCCGGCGTGATCGCAATCTATTGCATCTTCACCGCGCTACGATTGCTCGAGGTGGCCCGGGTCTATGCAGTCTCTTCGCTCACACCGCTCGTCGCCACGGTTTTTGCCCGCTTCTTTCTGCACGAGGAGCTCAACCTGCTCGTCTTTGCCGGCGTGGTGATGGTCTGCCTCGGCGTTACGCTCACGCAGTTCTTTCGAAACCGCTCGACCGCGCATCAACGGGAGACGGCTCAGGCGTCGCGCTGAACGGAGCGCGCTGGATCGCCGGCTGCGAGAGTCGGTCGCTACGGCCGTTCCAAACGCCGCGTTTGAATTTCGCGCAGGTGAGCCCGCAGTCTTTCGAGCGTTTCCGCCTTCTTGCCCTCCCCCAGCTCCTTCTGAAGGTCCTGCAGGGCGAAGTGCACAATGTCATGATGATGGAGGTCACCTCCGACCTCATTGCTCAGCTCCAGCCAGATCGAGTGAAGCAGATCGATCTCCTTCTGCGTGAGGCGCGGCGCGTGGGGACCCAGGTAGGAGACGTACTCCTTGCCGCCTCCCGGAGAGCGGATTTCCAAGGTCAGCGGCGGGCGCGGGCTGGAGAGGCGCTCCCAGGCGAGTCCCGCCAGCCGCGCCTCCTCCGCAGCTGACATCTTGGCCGACAGGCCCAACACGATGTCGGAAGAAGCAAGCGCCTGGGCCGACCGCAGCACAGCGTCCCAAACCTCGGTCGCAGCCACCAGCACGAGCTTGACACTCTTGCCGTTCCTCTCGGCAATTTTCAGCGCGTTGGTAAACATCCGCTGCTCGGTGCTGGCAAAGAGGTGCTCGGCGCTCAGTGGATGTTCGCCGGACCCTGCCCGCATCACCTGGTAGGCATGCAGCACCACAATATCCTGCTTGTGCGCGTCCACGCGCCGCAAAACGTCGTCGAGGTTGTACAGTGTGTTGTAGTCCCGGATTGGCACCAGAACGTTGCCGGGCCTGACGCCCACCGTCTCCGGCGCGATGGATTCTCGGCTGTCCAGATGGAACTCATCCAGTTCCGTGCGCGGCGACCCGCGCCGGTGCGCCACTCGTTCCGAGCTCGTGAAGATCGCAAAGAAAACCAGGGTGAAAGCAACGCCCGAGACGGTGGCAACCTCCTTCGTAAACAGATTGATGACCGCTGTGGCGAAGAGCGTGAGAGTAATCAGTGCCAGCCCGATCGGCAATTCAAGACTGTCCAGCTTGAGATTGAAGGGAACGCGAAACTGGCGGGGGCCGGGCTCGGTGTACCGCAACACGAGCACCGCCAGGCTCTTCATGGCAAAACTCCAGATCACACCAAAGGCATAGGCTTCGCCGAGCAGAATCACGTTGCCGCGGCTCAGGATGATGGTCAGAAGCTGCAACGCCACGACTAGGTTGATGATCCGGTGCGACGTGCCAAACCGCGGATGCGGATGCCGGAACCAAGGCGTCAGGACTCCGTCCTCCGAGACGCGGTTGAGCACGCCATTGGATCCGACGATGGCAGTGTTGACCGCCCCCGCCAGGATCATGACGCCCACAACAACCACCAGGGCGTGAAATGCGAGGCGCAGGCCCAAGGGCCCCGCAACGTTCATGGCCAGGCCGCCGATCAGGTTGTCGCTGAAACCGAGGCGCGTCGTCTGGTCGGGGATGATCATAAAAGCGAAGAACGACACCAATGACGTGAACAGCATGCTGTAAACGAAAACCACGAATGCGGTCTTCTTCAAGTTGGGGAGCTTCGGCGATTCGATCTCGCGATAGACCTGTGCCAGCGTCTCCAGACCGCTCATGGCCAGCACAGAGTGGCCGAATGCCACGAGAATGCCCACCAATCCGATCATCTCCGGCAGGCGGCTGTGCAACAGCCAGCCCTCCGCCTCCACAGAAAAGTGCAGGTTGGCAGGCCGGGGCAAGGGGGGCAGGTGGATGCCTCGCAGCCACAAGGTGTAACCGCACCACCCGATCATCACCACGACCATCACGGTGGTGAACTGCATAATGCGGACGGCTTTTTCGCTCGACTCTCCGATGCCCTTGGTGTTCTGCCACCAGAAATAGAGCGTCACGCAGGCGGCAAACACCGCGGCCGTAGTGTTCGCCGGAAGCACGACATCGATCCGGGCGTAGTGGAGCAGTTCGTTCAGGAAGCCCGCCAGGTAAAGACCTGCCGAGACGCCGCTGATCGGTCCCGTCAGAATGTAGTCGAACATCAGGGCGGAAACCGAAAACTTGGCCAGCGTGCCGCCCATCGCCTCCTTCACCACGCGATAGACGCCGCCGCGCACGAACATGCTGCAGCTCTCCACGTACATCTGGCAGACTGCGTAGGCGAAGAGCATGACCGCCAGGATGAACCAGGGCGCCGAAGGTCCGATCGCCTTCTCCGCAATGCCGCCGGCGTAATAAGCCGAAGACGCCAGGTCGTTCAACACCACGGCACCCGCCCTCCAGAAGGAGATAAACGACAGCATCGCAGTGGTGGCGATCACAACCTGCGGGATGCGCGAGTTTTTATCCTGATTGGTTGTGGTGGAACCGGATTTGGGCATGGGGTTCTAATGCAAGGTCATATGATACCTTGAACTCGGCCACCTGAGAAGGTGCCAAGACTTATATCTCGGAACGCACACCCAGTTCGTCCAGATGCCGCAGCAGGTCCGCGGGATCCTGATAGACGCGATAGGCGCCGGCTCGATCGAGTTCGTCTTCGCCATAGCCGCCTGACAGGACGCCGACGCCCAAAGTGTGCGCCCGGCGCGCGGCCAGCATGTCCCAGACACTGTCACCGACCACCACCGCATTCTCGAGCGGCACGTGCAAGCGCTGCGCGGCGGCGATGAAGAGATCCGGGTCAGGCTTGGCGTACTCGACCTCGTCCCGCGTGATCACCGGGACAGATGAAGGCAGTTCCAGGTGCTCCAGTGGACGCTGCGCCCCAGAGCGGTGCCCGCTGGTCGCAATGGCATAAGGTACGCCGCGATCGTGTAGATAGCGGAGCAGGTCGAGCGCGCCCGGCAGCGGCCTGACGTCGTTAACACGCTTGCGAAATGCCTGCGCGTGCATCTCCTGCAGTCGCTCGGCCTCCTTTTTGCTGATCGCGCGACCCGTCTCGCGCAGCAGCGCGTTCACGAATAGCCCGCCGCTCATGCCGATCCGCCGGTGGATCCTCCATACCGAGAGCTCGATCCCGCCGCGTTCCAGAGCCTCCCGCCAAGCCAGCACGTGCTGGTACACACTGTCGACCAGCGTACCGTCCAGGTCAAACAGAAATGCCGGCGTGCGCTCAGAAAAGCCTGATTCATCCCCGCTCGAACCCTTCCTGGTCGGTTTTCGGTTGGATGCCTTAGCCATCGCTTGTCTCCTGCACGGATTTACAAATCAGACCACTTGGCCCCCCGCCACGGCGCGAAAATCATCTCAGCAGGTTAGATAAGTCTATTAAACAATCGAGCCAGCTCCGCTACGCTCAGTTCTTCAGCACGCACATTGGGTTGAATCCCGAGCGCCCGCAGTTCGTCGTGCACCCGACCACTTCCATAGCGCCATGCCAGGTTGTTCGCCAGAGTTTTGCGCTTCTGCGCAAATCCGTGCTTCACAAAATCAAGAAACACCCGTCGGGAATGATCCGGCACCGCAGGATTCCTGAGCATTTCAAAAGTGACGAGCGCGGAGATCACCGCCGGCGGCGGAGAAAACGCCCCCGAAGGAATCCTGAAGCAAATCCGTGGGACTGAGTGCAATTGCGCCAGGACGCTGAGGTATCCGTAATCGCGCCCTCCCGGCCGGGCTGCGATGCGCTCCGCGACCTCGAGTTGGACCACGCAGGCCATGGCACGAATTCGCTCAGGGAACTCCAGCAGATGATCCAGGATGGGTGATGTGATGTAGTAAGGCAGATTTCCGAATACATAAGCGGCTGGAACCTTGTAGGCCCGGCAGATCTCTCCGACATCCACCTCGAGAATGTCCGCTATCGTAATTTCGATCTCACCAATGCCTGCCAACTTCGTCGCCAGTTTCCCGGCCAGCCTGGCATCAAGCTCGATCGCAACCACGTGCGCGGCGCGCTCTGCCAGCAGCGCCGTCATCGCGCCCTCACCCGGACCGATTTCGATCGCCAGGTCTTGCGGCTCAATGGGCAGCACTGCAGCGATGCGCTGGCGGTAACTGTCGCTGGTCAGAAAATGCTGGCCGAGTTTGGGACGCTTCGCAGCCAAGGAATCCGAGGTTACGCGAAGCCGGCATTGCGCGCAAGGGGCCTAGAGAGTGCTATCGTGTCGGATATGGCGACTCGCGAACATGCCGCCTTCCGCTGGATGGACTTGGTCTGGCTTGCCCTGCTCGGCTTTTTGGCATTCCTCAATCCCCGCCTCGAGATTCACAAGCAAATGACGCTGTTGGCCATCGGACTCTTTCAGATATTCGATCGCAGCCTGCTGGCCCCGCTCCCGGCCACCCGGCGCAACGTCTACATTGTACTGATCAAGATTCTGCTGGCGACGATCCTGATCGGCCATACCGGAACGCCGACGCCCAGCGCGAGCCCGTATTGGCTGATTTATTACGTGCCGGTCGTTTCGGCAGCCACGTTGTTTGAGGCGCGTGGCACGCTGCTGTGGACCGCCATCGCCTCCGCGGCTTATTGTTCCTATCTGATCCCGGAGTTGCAGGAATTTGAGCTGACGCCGGCCGGCGAGACCGAGTTGGCATTGCGCATTCTTTTTCTGTTTCTGGCCGCCATCATCGTCAACCAGTTTGCCACGGAGAACCGGCGCCAGGCTGAAGGCTACCGCCGGCTTGCGGAAGAACTGGCTGACACCAACCGGCGTTTGCAGCAGGCCCAGGCCGAGGTGCGGCGCTCCGAGCGTCTGGCCGCCCTCGGCCAGCTCACAGCCGGAGTCGCGCACGAGATCCGCAATCCTCTGGGCGTGATCAAGGGTTCGGCCGAGATGCTGACGCAGAAGATCTCCTCCACGGACAAACTGGCCGGCGAGCTCGCCGGCTATATCTCGAGCGAAGCTGATCGCTTGAACAGCATTGTCAGCCGTTTTCTCGATTTCGCCCGGCCGTTGCAGCTCCATCGGCGGCCCGAAGAAATTCCACCTCTGCTCGACCGGTCGCTCAAAGCGGTGCGCGACGGCGGCGCGCAGGACAAGGTCGAGGTCGAACGGCAGTATGACCCCGGCCTGCCGGCTGTTTTCCTCGATGCCGAGTTGTGCGAGCAGGTGTTCACGAATCTGGCTCTGAATGCCTACCAGGCCATGGGCCAGGGCGGCGGCACGTTGCGCGTCAGCGCGCGTCCGGTCAACCCGGGCGACCGCCTGGGCGTCGAAATTGAGTTTGCGGATACCGGTCCGGGCGTGCCGGCCGAACTTCGCGAGCAGATCTTCAATCCGTTCTTCACCACGAAGCGCGAGGGTGTGGGGCTCGGGCTTTCCATCGTATCGAGGATCATCGATGAGCACGGCGGGTCGATACGCCTGGCGAGCGAGCCGGGCCAGGGCGCCCGCTTTCGCATCTTTCTGCCGGCCGACTGACGGCAAACTGGATTCCTATGGCGACCATTCTGATTGTTGAAGACGAACCGAAGATGCAGCGCCTGCTCACCCTCACACTGACCGAGGAGGGTTACACAGCTCAGGCCACGGGTGACGCCGAGAGCGGCCTGAAGCTCCTCCGCAGCGAGCCCGTCGACCTCGTTATCACCGACCTGAAGCTGCCCGGCGTGGGTGGCCTTGAGTTTCTGCAAGCTGTCAAGCGCACCAATGGCGACTTGCCGGTCATCGTGATGACAGCCTACGGGTCCGTCAACACAGCCGTGGAAGCGATGAAATCGGGCGCCAGCGATTACGTCCTCAAGCCCTTCTCCCTCGATGAAATGAAGTTGATCGTCCGCAAGGAGCTTGACGTTCATCGCCTCCGCGAGGAGAATCGCTCGCTGCGCGAGGCGCTGGGCGAGCGCTACGAATTCAAGAACATCGTGGCCCAAAGTCCGAAAATGCAGCAGGTGCTGGCCACGGTGGCGCGCGTGGCACCCACATCCTCAACCGTGTTGCTGGGCGGCGAGAGCGGCGTGGGCAAGGACCTGGTGGCCCGCGCCATCCACGAGCACTCCCGCCGCGCGGCGGGACCGTTCGTCAAGATCAACTCCACCGCCATCCCCGAGAATCTGCTGGAGAGCGAACTCTTCGGCTATGAAAAAGGCGCCTTCACCGGCGCCGCCACGTCGAAGCCCGGCAAGTTTGAACTGGCTGACAAAGGCACGCTTTTTCTCGACGAGATCGGCGACGTGCCCCCGGCCACGCAGGTGAAGTTGCTTCGGGTCCTTCAGGAGCGCGAGTTCGAACGCCTCGGCGGTACACGAACTTTGAAGGTTGACGTCCGCCTGGTGGCCGCCACCAATCGCGATCTGCGCGCCGCCCTCGAGCAGGGCGCTTTCCGCGAAGACCTCTACTACCGGCTGAATGTTGTTCCCATCAACATCCCGGCGCTGCGCGAGCACAAGGAGGATATTCCCGCTTTGGTCGAGCACTTCATCAGGCAGCAGGCCCCGGAAGCGGGCAAGGCCATCACGGGCATTTCGCCCGAGGCCGTCAGAATCCTCGTCAACTTTCACTGGCCGGGGAATGTTCGCGAACTTCGAAACATCATCGAGCGCGCCACCGCGCTCTCCGCCGGCGGCCGCATTGAAGCCGCGGACATCCAACTCGACCTCGCCCCGCCGCGCGCTGGGGCGGCGGAGTCCAGCGCCGCCCCAGGCATCGCTTTTCCGCCGGAAGGCACCACCCTGGACCAGTTCGAAGAGGAGATCATTCGCGAGGCCCTGCGGCGCGCCGCCGGCAACAAGAGCCAGGCGGCGCGGCTTCTCGGCCTCTCACGAAATGCGCTGCGATACCGGCTCTCCAAAATGGGCTTGGCCGACGAACCTGAGCCGGGCAAGCCGGAGGATGGCGAATGACTCAGCGCCGCTTCGCGCCATACCGTTTGCGCAAGCGCGCGATGCAGTCGATCTCAACCTTGATGCGGGGCAGCGTACAACCGATCGTGGTCCGCGCCGGAGGGTCCTCGGGGAAGAATTCGCGGAACACCTCGTTCATGGCGGGGAAATCATCGAGATCGGCGAGGAACACTCCCATGCGGACGGCCTCCCGAAGCGAACTGCCCGCGCCTTCCAGAATCGCCGCGATGTTTTGCAACACGCGGCGCGTCTGGGAACGAATATCACCGAGCTCCATTTCGTTCGTGGCAGGATTGATCGGCCCCTGACCGGCCACGAACACGAATCCATCGCACACGACCGCCTGCGAGTAGACGCCGCGGGGACGGGGCGCCGCGGCCGTTCGAATCACCTTACGCATCAGTCCTCCAGGTAGAAGACATCAGCCGAACGAGGCCCGACGAGTGTTCGGGCGCTGCGCGGCTCCGGGCCCGTTACGGGAATCGCCAGCCTCAATCGTGCCACGAACCGAGAAGGCGCCGCAAGATAACCAGCTGCCCGAGGTGATAGGCGTTGTGGTCGGCTACAAGCAGAGCCTCGCGCAGAATCGTCTGGCCCTCGCCGTGAGGGATCCGCGCGTGCAGATCCGTTTTGGGATTGTCCACCAGACGTTCCAGTGCCTTGCGGTCGCTCTGGAAGGCCGCCACGCTGCGGTCCCACTCCCCGGCGGACTGCGGAGCGTCCGACGGCGGCCAGTAGCCCTCCGGCCAGGCCGGCGAAGTATGCTTCGCGTCCCGGCTGAACTCAAGAATGTCCCATTGCGCGATGCGCATGTGTTCGAGCAGCCGCCAGGCCGTGAAGGGCAGGCCGGCCGCTTTCAATCCCCGCTGCTCCGAGGGCAGATCGGCAATAGCCTTGTCAAAGTCCAGGTGCGCGCCGCCGCCCCTAAGCAGATACAGAACGTGATCGCGCAACGACCGGTCAGCAGCGCCCGCACCCCCCGACCGTCGCGCGCGCTTTACGACCGCGCCTCTTTTTTTGGACTTCTTCACTGATTTTTGAGCAGCCATGAGGTCTTCCTTGCCCGCGATCACGCGCCTCCTCGCGGCCTATCCCTTGCGCGGCGACCGGGGCTTTGCCGCCGGCTCGAGCGATCGCGCCGTGCGCAGCGCGTCAAATCCGAACCTATCACGAACGCGGTCGGCGGCGCGCGCCAGGCGGTCTTCGCGGTCGTGCCGCGGGGCCTCCAGCAGGTTCTTCTGGAATCCCGCGTGTTCAAGATGCGACGCCCGGACGCCGAGCAGGCGCACTTTCTGGCCCGGCCTGAAGGTCTTCTCGAAAAGGGAAAGTGCGCTCTGGAAAATCACGGAATCGAGGTGCGTGGGCTCATCAAGGGTCACGTCGCGCGTGAAGGTACGGAACGGCGCAAGCCGGATCTTCACGCCGACCGTGCGCGCATAGAATCCGTGCTCGCGCAGCCGGCGCCCTACGCGCTGGGCTAGCAGCGAAAGCGTGCGCTCCAGCTCGGCGCCGTCGTCGGTGTCCTGGTCGAACGTCGTTTCGTGGCTGATCTGTTTCGTCTCCTCGCCGTAGCCATACGCCTCAATATCGCGGCCCAGCGACTTCGAGTACAGCCAGTCGCCGTACTTGCCGAAGCGCTGGCTCAGGCGATCGCCGCCGAGCGCCTGCAGATCACCGATCGTCCAGATGCCGAGCGACGCGAGTTCGAGTTCGGTCACTTTACCGATTCCCGGCATGCGGCGTACGGGCAGCGGGGCCAGGAACCCGGGCTCGCAGCCCGGAAAGACGTAAAGCAGCCCGTGCGGCTTGGCCTGGTCGGACGCGATCTTGGCCACCACGTGCGAGGTCGCGGCTCCGATCGAACAGTTCAGGCCGGTTTTCTGCTTGACGGTGCGGATCAGCCGGTCGCCCGCCACGATCGCCGGACCCTGCAGGCGCTCCGACCCGGTCAGGTCGAGATAAGCCTCGTCAATCGAAACGCGTTCCACCTCCGGCGAGAACTGGTCGAAAATCCCGGAGACGACCTCGCTGTAGTGGTGATACTTCTCGTAGTTGCCTCGCAGAAAGATCGCCTGGGGGCAGAGTTGCTTCGCTTTACTGATCGGCTGCGCCGAGTGCACGCCGAACTTGCGCGCTTCGTAGCTCGCCGCCGCCACCACGCCGCGTCCGCCCGGGTCGGCCCCAACGATCACCGCCTTGCCGCACAGCGTCGGATTTTCCAGCTCCTCCACCGACACGTAGAAGGCGTCCATGTCAACGTGGAGAATCTGTCGAGCGGGCCCGCCTGGCATCGAGTGCTCGCTTTCCCTGACCCTGTCCACGTCGGCTCTCAAAGCTCACCATCGACGGGGCGGAATGCGAATGCCGCGTCTGACGGGGAAAACCAATTACGAACGGGCACGATGTCCCGTTCTGAACATCCTTGGGTCATAGCTCAGCCGTTCCACTCGAGGGAAAGTGATTCTCTTGTAGTCGGAATGCGCCGGATTAATAAGGCAGTTCTGTTCACTTGAACTCAGCACCGAAGGCACCAGCAGCAAACAATGCTCGCCCCGCCGGGCGAACTCATCGCCGAACCGGGCGAGTGCCGGCGGCGCCGCAGCCTGGCGCCAGTTTCCCGGCAGATCTCCGGGGTCGATCTCTTCGTGCGCGACGTCCTCAGGAACCTCGGCGATTGCCAGGACAAGATCAGAAGGGGAATCATCCCGGTCGAGGTGGACGAAGTACTCGAGCATCGCCAGCGCTTGATGTTCGGAGGCATAACTGAGGCGGGTTCCCGGGCTTGACCAGCGCCCACCGTATCGATAGGCCCCTTCCCCGTCAAATGGAGCCCGCGCATAGGCTCGGCGCAGCACCCGGTAAACGCGACTCAACTTATTCCGCCATAAGCGATGCGACCCAGGATGTTTTCCACCTGGCGCGCCCCCGGCTCGGTGTCCACCGCCGATACCGGCGCCACCCCGCCCAGAGCACGATTCGGATGTTTAAGCCATCGCAGGGCGCGTTCGTGGTCGCCGAGAGACTCGTTGGCGAGGGCCACGATGCGGGCCAGTCGATAGAGCCGGTCAGATTCGAACCGGGCCAGTCTTCCGGTACCTCGCCGCCGCTGGAGACTTCGTGGCGAGAGGTCAAGAGCTTCCGCGAGCTCCTTGAGAGTCAGCCCGGACGCTCGCATCAACTGATCGACCACTGAAGGCGGGAAGCCTTCGCGGATCGCTTCACGCATGTCATGATCGCTCGCCAGCGCGCGGCCCAGTACCCGCTTACCCCCCAGCTCTTCAACCACGGCTAGAAGTTCGTTAACCATTCTGTCGTCCAGCTTAGCGACAAATGTCGCTGACGT
This sequence comes from Terriglobia bacterium, assembly GCA_035946575.1. Classification (GTDB taxonomy): domain Bacteria; phylum Acidobacteriota; class Terriglobia; order UBA7540; family UBA7540; genus Gp13-AA77. The sequence continues at coordinate 73,202 of DASYZG010000073.1, forward strand.
CAAGTTCGCGGATCGCCCCCTCGGAGTGCTCTTTGTCCGTGAACAGAACCGTTGCGCCTCCGGCCTGCGGCATCGATCTCACTCCACCCCTCTTGAGCCACCGAGCCAGGCTGCGAAGCGCCGGGAACTGATCACTCAGGATTCTTCCGGCCCGTAACCACCCGCGGAATTCCCGCGAGATCGGGACGAACGCCAACTCCGCTCCAACCCGTGCCCAGCAATTCAGTCACGATCTCAGCCTGACTGTATCCGACCTCCACCACAACCTGCCCCTGCGGACGGAGCGCCTTCGCGGCCTGCGCAAACAGTCGTACGTAAATCTCATCGCCGCGGCCCGTTCCTCCCCAGGCCACGCGCGGCTCCCACTCGCGCACCTCCCGCTGCACGCGGTCCACTTCGTCGCCGCCCACGTAAGGCGGATTCGAGACCACAAAGTCCAGACTGACGCCGGTGAGCGGGCTGAGAAGGTCCGCTTGCACAAAACCCACGCGATCATCCAGTCCGAGCCGGCGCGCGTTGCGCCCGGCCACCTGCAGCGCCGGCCATGAAATGTCAATGCCATAAATGAAAGCGCGCGGCAGCTCTGACGCCAGCGCCAGCGCGACGCAGCCCGATCCCGTACCGGCATCGGCGATGCGCAACCCGGCGCCTCCCCGATCGTCGGCGCGCGCCAGCTCCAGCACGGTTTCGACCAGATGCTCGGTCTCCGGGCGCGGGATCAGGACGTCCGGCGTCACTTCGAAGTCGAGCCCCCAGAACTCCTGGCGTCCGGTGATGTATTGCGTCGGCTTGCCGGTGGCGCGCTCGGCAACCAGCGTGAAGTAGCGCTCCGCCGCCTCGGGGGCAAGGTTGATCTCGGGATTGGTGTAAAGGTAGGCGCGATCGCGGCCAAGTACGTGCATGAGCAGCAACTCGGCGGCCAGCTCCGCCGACGGCACCTCGGCGGCCTGCAGGTCAGCAATGGCGATTCTCAGGGCTTGCCGAATGTTTATCGGATGGGCGGCCGTGGGAACGAGTCGAGGCGCCACCGGGCTACACCTCGAAGAGGGCCTTCAGGTCGAGCGCAAATCCGTCGACGCCGTCGATCGTCAGAGGCTTGCCCTCGTCAAAGTAATGCGAGCCACGATCGGGATATGCTGCTTCAGCCGTGCGCTTCGCGAAATCGATCCAGACATGGATCACGCCGCTCTCCTGGTATTGACGCCGCTTTCGGGGCATCCGCCTCGCCGTGTCGCCGGGCGAGAGCACCTCGAACGCTACGTCGGGAGGAAACTCAGCCGGGCCCTCCGGAAGCTGCCGGCCGGGAAATCGCTCGGCGCGTACCAACGCTGCGTCAGGACAGCGCCAGGTGCCTGGCGCGATCGTGAAAGCTGTATCTGCGCCCAAGGCAATCCATTCGCGGCGCAGGTTGGAATAGAACTCCAACTGTGCACCCTCGACCAGTTCCCATCGCTGCCGCTCTTCGCCGGCGGCGAGAAACTGCTCCCAGGTCATCGCGGTCTTGACGGGATTAGCGGCCTCGGCCATGGATCGCCTCAGGCGGCGGCGCTGTCGCCTTCGGCCTTCAGCCGTTCGGCGCGGAAATAGGCGGTGAGCGCCTCGATCATCTCCTCGATCTTGCCGTCCATCACGCGATCGAGCTGATGCAGGCTCAGTCCGATGCGGTGATCGGTCACGCGGTTCTGCGGGAAATTGTAGGTGCGGATCTTCTCGCTGCGGTCGCCGCTGCCGATCATCTGGCGGCGCTCGGCGGTGAGCTGCTGCTGCTGCTTCTGCATCTCCATTTCGTAGAGGCGCGAGCGCAGCACGCGCAGCGCCTTGGCGCGGTTCTTGATCTGCGACTTTTCGTCCTGGCACGACACCACCAGGTTCGTGGGCAGGTGGGTGATGCGCACCGCGGAATAAGTGGTGTTCACCGACTGCCCGCCCGGGCCCGAGGAGCAGAAGGTGTCGATGCGGGTTTCCTTGGGGTCGATCTGGATCTCCACCTCGTCGGCCTCCGGCAGCACCACCACGCTCACCGCCGAGGTGTGGATGCGCCCCTGCTGTTCGGTGGCCGGCACGCGCTGCACGCGGTGGACGCCGCTTTCGTACTTGAGCTGGCTGAACGCCCCCTTGCCCTCGACCAGGGCGATCACTTCCTTGAGGCCTCCCACGGCCGACAGGCTGCTCGAAAGCACCTCCACGCGCCAGCGCCGTCCCTCCGCGTATCGCGAGTACATGCGGAAAAGCTCCTCGGCGAACAAGGTCGCCTCGTCGCCGCCCGTCCCGGCGCGAATCTCGAGCACCACGTTCTTCTCGTCATTCGGATCGTGAGGCAGCAGCAGCGTCTTGATCTCCTCTTCCACGCCTTCGCGCCGCTGCTCGAGGCCGGCAAGCTCCTCCTCGGCCATCTGCCTCATATCGGCATCCGACCCTGACTCCGCCACCAGCGCCCGCGTCTCTCCGAGCGACTTCTCAATGCCCTTGAACTCGCGATACTTCTCCACCACCTCGGAAAGATCGGAGTGCGCCTTGGCGGTCTTCTGATAGAGCGCCGGATCCGCCAGCACGGCGGGGTCGCCGAGCTGCTCGGTCAGTTCGTCGTACTTCTTTTCGATCTCAGCGAGTTTGTCGAGGAAATTCATATTCGATGAGTTGGACCCATACTTGTACTGATCTTAAAATCCCATTCGCGAGGCGGGAATTCCACCGCCGGGGGCACGGAGAACGCGGAGCAACAACTCAGGGCGTCTCCGTTCTCTCCGTGACCTCCGCCGTGCGAATCGCTCGTCCCGGGCGCGCGATTACGCCACCACCAGCTCGCCGCCGCGCGCCTTTTCGAGCGTCATGGCCGCCTCGAGCGACCTGACCGCCGTCTCAAGCTGGCTGTCGTCGGGCTCGCGGGTGGTGACCCGCTGCAGCCACAGCCCCGGCTGCGACGCCCAGCGCCACAATCGTCCCTGCGACTTGGCTGCGAAGCGGATGAACTCGTACGAGACCCCGGCGATCAGCGGGAGCAGCAGCAGGCGTCCGATCAGCTTGCCGGCGAACGACTGGAACGGCAGCAGCATGTAGAAGAACATGGCAATCACCATCACCACCAGCAGAAAACTGGTCCCGCAGCGCGGGTGAAACCGCGTCGCGCCGCGCGCCGTCTCCACGTCCATGTGCCCGGTCTTCTCGTACGCCCAGACCACTTTGTGCTCGGCGCCGTGATACTCGAACACCCGCTTGATCTCCTTCGACTGCGCCAGCAGCGCCAGGAACCCGAGAAAGAGAGCGATACGGATGATGCCATCGACGAAGTTGAACACCACCAGGTGTTGCACCACCTGATAGTGCGTCTGCAGCTTGGTCGCCATGTAAAGCGGCAGCAGCTTGTAAAGCGCGACAAAGAACGCGAGCGAGAGCAGGATGTTCAACGCCAGCAGCCAGCGATTCATCTCCGGCTTCTTCTTCTCGGGCGTTGCCTCCGATGCTTCGGGATCCTCCATGGCGAACTCGGCGGAATACTTCAGTGCTCTGACCCCCAGCGCCATCGCCTGGCCGAGCGTCCCGAGGCCCCGCAGAATCGGATAGCGCAGCCACGGATGCCGCTCCGATGGCCGGTCGAGATAATCCTGCCCGATGGCAATCGATCCGTTCGGCCGCCGCACCGCCACCGCGTAGGAGTGCGGCGAGCGCATCATCACGCCCTCGAGCACCGCCTGTCCGCCCACAAGAACTTCCTCGGGGCCCTGGAACAGCGGCAGCGCCGCCAGGCGCGCCATGCCCCATCCCCACGATTTCAAACCATCCCAAAGCTGTTTCGATGTCATTCTTGCCAGTTCCCCGCCCTTTAGGCCGTGCTCAAACCCCGATGATTAGATGCGCCGCAGGTGTGCCGAGACAAGGATAACGAGTGGCGATAACCGGTGTCAAATCAGGCGCTAGGGATCAGGGCTAGGGTTCCGGGCCATGCACTCGGCGTGCCCGGCCTCCATGAAAAGATCGTAGCGGCGGGTTTACCCCGCCATGGTGAAAACCCGTATCATCCCGCCATGGCGAGAACCGTAGCGGCGGGTTTACCCCGCCATGGCGAGAATCGTAGCGGCGGGTTTATCCCGCCATGGCGAAAAACCGTAACGGCGGGTCTATCCCGCCACTGGTGAAAATCGTAGCGGCGGGTTTATCCCGCCGTGGCGAGAATCGTAGCGGCGGGTTTACCCCGCCATGGCGAGAATCGTAGCGGCGGGTTTATCCCGCCACTGGTGAAAATCGTAGCGGCGGGTTTACCCCGCCATCTTCGCGCTGAGATCATTGGAGATATGGCGGGATGAACCCGCCGCTACGGTTCTTTCACCCTTTCAAAGCCGCACCGC
>DASYZG010000074.1:0-19308 GCA_035946575.1 Terriglobia bacterium
AAATTACCGGCCATCCTCCCCATCACGCCTCGATTCTACCCACCCCGGCCCAATACTCGCGCCCATTTTCATCTCCGGGGATGGCCGACGCAGACGGTCATGTGGTTTCTAAAGGACATTCTGGCTTTCGGTCTAGCCCCCGTTTTCGGCATATCTTACTGATTCCAGGTGACATTCTGGCTTTGGCGCGATGGATTTTTTGCGTTTTTGAGACGATAGCGACTGAATCCAATGGATTTAGCGGCTTTGTGCAAATATGACATAGTGGAACGCCGTGCCAATGACCGCGTTGGCCCAAGCCATTTCCTGGGTAACTGACTGATTCTGAGCTGGTTAACCCAAATGACTTGGGGCGGCTTTCAGCCTCGGTCGGACCGCGTCTTCTCGATTTCCGCACCGAGCGCCTGCCGACTGGATGATTCCTCCTTGGTAACGGCTGCGCTTCAAGGGGATGAACCGCGACGCGAGGCTTGGTGCGTTCTGTTCGGGGTTCGGTTGATTTGACGGCGTTGGCGCGGCGGGGTGCCAGGGTGGCCGTGAGTGTCTGGGAGCGGCAGGGCATGGGAATTCTTCCCACAAGAGCATGTCGCCCCACCCGTGAGTGCGATAGCAGAGGATGGCCTTCGCCCACCAGCGCCATGCTGATTCTGATGACGCCCATGCCCTCCCGGCGCACCTGATCCACGCGCTTCACGACCTCGCTCACATTGCCGAGTCCGCCGGTCTCGCAGTCCCCGGCATCCATGGGCCGCCCTTGGGGTTCATGCGGATCACCGCCACTCGCCAGCCACTGGTTTGGGAAGCGGCGCAGCGCGGACAGGCCGTGGACCGACGCGCCGCGCGCCAGGATCGCGTGCCGATGCTGCGCTTCGTCGAGGCCGTCCTGCCAGCGGGGCGGTATTGCGGGTAGCCCTCGATTCCATCCTTCATTTCGCGTCGCCCTTCGCTGCTGGCGGTTCGATAGATCGGCCGTAAGTGGCCAGGAGCTGCCCGCGATTCTGGCGCAGGTCCCTGCCGTTGGGCCCGGCCGGATACGGCCTGTTGCCCATCAGCCCTTTCCACAGGATGCGGTTGTAGGCCGCATCATCAATGCGATCGGCGTCAGAGAAATCCATTCCTTTCGTCACCCGCGCCCAATACCTCGCGTCGTGCCGCGGCTTGGGCACCATCAAGCCCGCCTGCGGCGGGAGCAGTGGCTTCAGGTCCGTCGCGTAGAGATACGCCGAGGGCGCAGCCGTAAAACTCCAGCTGCTGGGCGTGGTGTTGAAGACGTCGGCCATCGGCTGGGCGAGCGCGTCGTTCAGATTCATGGGCGGGATGCCGAGGACCTCTTCAATCGTGCGGATGAAGTCGACGGTGTTGTACCGTGTGGGAACGAGGGCCCCCTGTTTCACGTAGGCGCCCGCCACGTACGCCGTGGTGCGATGCGAATCAACGTGGTCGGCGCCATCCTGGGAATCGTCTTCGATGATGAAGATCAGCGTATCGTTCGCATATCGACTGCCTGCGATCTTCTGAATCAACAAGCCGACGGCATAGTCGTTATCTGCCACCTGGTAGTCCGGAGTATTGACGTGGTCGATGGCGGTTGCAAAGCTTCCCGTGTGATCGTGCCCCAGTTCAACGAGGGTCAGTTGCGGGAGTCCGCCGCTCGCGTAATTGGCGTCAAAGTCCCGCGCAAACTCGGTGTAGCGATAATAATCGGGAAAGTTAGTGTCAAAGCCGTGGTAGTAGGGATCGGTGAACGGGGCGAGCGGCATTCGATGGGATCGCCACGACTTTGTTGACGGCTGCGGGGTCGGTGATCTCGTTATTGCCGGCGCAAGGGGTGGTGGTGGAATTTCCCCTCAAGGTGATCCCGTAGCACGTCACGTCAAGGAAAAAGCCGTAGTTCCGAAGCGTGACGCCGGCGCGCAGCGCTGCGTCCCACAAGTGCCCGGTATTCACTTCGTTGTCCGGTCCGTCCGGTGCCGCCACGTCGGCTTGCCCTGCCAGAACGTCCGGATCATTCGGCGTGATGGGATCGGCGCCGAGGCGCCCGGCGAGAGTCGGAATGGCGACGTTGACGTTGCGATTAGCGCCGTTGAAATCCAGGCTGACCCCGCGGTTCGCATACTGCACGGTGTACTGGTGTTCGACCACATCGGTGGCACGGGCCCCCGTGGTCCACGACCAGCCGTCATAACTGACCTCGCTCGTCGCCATGAGGTTGTCGAGAGTGACGAACGTTTGCACCAGTTTATGCAGATTCGGCGTGATCGCCTGTCCAAACTGAGTGAGGCTCGGGTCGCCATTGCCCACGCGCAGATCACCCAGAACCTCGTCGTAGGTCCGGTTTTCCTTGATGACGAAGATGATGTGCTGAACGCCCCGGCGCACCGCCGCCATCACGAAGGCGTCCCGGGCGCTCTCCCTGGCGGAGAACCGGTTGTTGGCCGCAACCTGGGCAGTGAGAACCGGCAGTTGGGCGGAGAGGGTCGCGGTCGGGAAGCTCTGCAAGCCGGCTTTCGTCCTCTGGGGATTATGTTCGTTCGACGGGCGGCAACTGGCGTAGCCCGCCGGGCCGTTACTATAGCAATAATCGGGGTTCGGACCGGTCGGCGACTTCGCATTGGCCACATACACCCATTGGCCGTCATTGCTGACGCTCACGGAGTTCGGATACCAACCCGTCGGAATCAAACCCGCGACCCGGTCGTTGTTATCCGACCCGGTCAAGGCTACCACGGCAACGCAGTTCAGGTTGCCATTGGTTACGTAGAGCTGCGCCTCATCCGGCGAAAGCGCCACACTATTGGTGTTCGCACCCCTGTATTGCGCGAGCGAGGCGGGTGTAATGGCCGCAGTTATGGGGATGGTTTCGAGTATCGTGTTCTGCTTGGCACCGTCCTTGGAGCCGATATCGATGACGGCTACGGAGTCCGACTGATCTTCAGCAACGTAAAGGCGGGTCTGGGCCGCATTCAGGGTCATCTTGTTGGGTTGACCCTTTACGGGGATTCGGGCCGTGACCGGCCACTCCGCGCCAGTCCCTCCCACCTCCGCCAGATTCACCACGTCGATCTCGCGGTCACGAATGCTCGACACATACGCTGTTGCATTCGATCCGCTGCCTGCCACCACGGCCCAGTACGGGTACTCGCCGCCCGGCACGCCGGGTTGCGGCGAGACGGTGTCTTTGCCGGGGCGCAGGTCGACCTCTCCCTGCCGGGCCCAGTTGCCCAGACCGCCACTGAACACCGTCAGGGAGTCGTTGTAGTAATTCACCACCACCAGTGTTTGACCGTCACTGGAGACAGCCACACCGGCGGCGCAAGGCTGCACTCCAAGGCCAACGCCCGCATTGTGGTCCAGAGCGAGCTCGGGTTGCTGCGCATCGGACGCCCAGGTCGTTCCGTCGGCGCTCAGAGTAAAGACGTGAACATTGTCACCGCCCGCACCGGAGTAGACCGGCGTTGTGAACGGGGGTCCGCCGTAGGGGTAGTCACCGAGGCCGCTCGACACGTAGAAAGCGTTGTTGCGTGTCTGACCGGCCACCACGCGCTGTACAGGATCAAAGGCGATTCCGCTGTAGGAATTCGGGATCGTTACCGCCTGCCTGAAGACCGGCGGACCCGTCGAAATGTCGTAGATGAAGACGTACTCTTGCGAGTCCGGCCAGTCAAAGTACGAGCCGTCGGGGTTTTGGACGTTGTCGGCGTCGGAGACGCGGTTGAAGCCGCTGGTCAGCACCAGCAGGGTTTTCCCGTCCGGGCTTACCGCCGTCGACACCGCTTGTCCGGCCAGCCAGTCTGCGCCATTCACGATCATGCCGGTGTCCAGGTAGGTGAACTGCGCACCCTGCGGCGCCAGCGGGGTGATCCATTGATTCATGTTGGGGATGAATTGGACGCCGGCGGCGGCGGCATTTACGGTAATGGTCAGCCTCGCGCTGGAGTTTCCGGTCGAGTTGGAAGCGGTTACGGTGTAGCTGCTCTCGGCGCTCACCACCGTGGGTGTTCCGCTGATCACCCCGGTCGCGTAATTCATTGTGATGCCCGCCGGAAGGTCCGGGGTGACATTCCATCGCGCCACCGGTCCGCCGTCAATCGTGGGGTTGTTCGCGGCGATCGTGCTTCCTACGCTGTACACGGCCGCGCCGGTGGTGTAGCGTAGGCCCGCAGGCGCGGGGACCGCAACCGCGATGCTCAGAAGCGCCAGCGTGGTACCGGCTGCATTGGAAGCCGTCACGGTGTAGATTGCGGCGGAGCACACCGCCGTCGGAGTCCCGCTGATCACGCCCGTAGTGGCATCAAGGCTTATCCCCGCCGGGAGTCCAGGACTCACGCTGTATGAAGTGACGGCCCCGCCGCCGCTGGTGGGATTGTTGGCCGCGATCGCCGTGCCTTCGATGTACACCGCGCTGGGGGTCGCATAGCTGAGCCTCGAAGGAGGCTGTAGGTTGTTACTGCTGCCGCCACAGCCGCAAAGAACAAGAGATACCACGACCACAAAGGCGCTGAGATGGTGTGTCAACCGCATGGTGCCTCCTTGCCGATCATGTCCACCCGCCGAGTTCTTAACCCGCATCCGAACAATTGCCCTGAGAAAGAGGCCTATCTCGCCGAGTTCAGTGCTCGCTGGAAATCCACGCCGCTTGCGGACGGTCCGCAAGGCGTGCATTCCTGAAGCGCAAACGTGTGGATGGCAAAAGAACCGGGGCGTCCAAAACCATGCGACGCCCACAGCTTCCTTTGACTGAGACCGTTGTTACATCGTTAACAACTGCTTGCCGTAACAGGGGTCACGCGTGAGAGTGATGTGTGGAGGATTGATAACAGAGTGATACCGGCGCGCCGCAGCGGGGTCTGCCCCGGGGCGCGCCTATCGCGAGCGGGGGACGCCCACTCTACGGCATGGCCGGTCACGCTAATCTGTAATTCTCATTGATAGGAATTCACGCAGTCGACGAAATCCTGTTCGTCCACCTTGCTCACGCCGCAAGCAAAAATCGGCCAGTTTACCCTGTTGATCGAATTCCAACCGGCTTTGGTGCCGGGGATTATAGAGTCGTTCCCCGAGTTGTACTGATACGTGTAAGTGGCTCGCATCGTGCCGTTCGCCACGAGCTCGGGATAGAGGCTGGCCAGTGACGATTGCAGAGCACCCTGCAGGGTGTAGGTAGTCGAGAACTTGTAGAAGTTACTGAACTGGACAGGCATGGCAGCCAGGTCGTAATTCAGCGATTGATAATCTGTGGGCAGAGACGAGTTCTCGTCGATCGTGAAGATTTTGAAGGCCGGATTCTCGCCAAAGCATGGGGTTATGCCGGGCAGTTGCTCCAGGACATTGTTCGCCGACAGGATGCGATATTCGTCCATGTGAGTGTGTGCGCCGAGAAGCAGGGTGACCAGACCCGGGTATTTCGCGAGGACCTGCAAAAAGCTCGACTGATAATCCGCCACCCACATCATGGCCGCAGTGCTGCGGGTAAGGTGATTGGGTGTGCCGGCTTTAGCGGCATTCCTGGAGGTGGTTACGGTATCCGCGCCGGGTGGAACGTGCATCAAGATCCATACTTTCTGGCCGGCCCTCCGGGCGGAAGCGAGTGCAGAATCAAGCCAGGTAAGCTCCGCGTTCACCGCAGGGCTGTTGTCCCCGGGCACCGTCGGGGCAAACGGGTTGGTGTTGAGTACGAGTACGAGCAGGTTCGACCCGAGCGGTTGCGCGGCGTAATAACCCCCGGTGGTGAAGGTATTCACGAATGTCTGCTGGCTCGCCCCGCCGTTGAGAAGCTGCAGGTAAAGGGTTTGCCAGTTGTGGGAAAGGAAAGTAGTGTCTGGCCCATACCCCGTGTAGGAGTCGCTGTTCCCGACCGCGAATATTACGGGTGCGGTCCCGGCAGCCGACCTGATCTGGGAAGTGACAAAGGCAACTGTCTTATCGGTAAAAGCCTCCATCGCCTCAACCGCTTCGGGGCTCGGCGGGCTCGGCGGACTCGCGGTGTGGTAGTACTCCTTGTAGAAGTAGGTTGAGAAGTAGTGCCCGATCAAGTCCCCCGGAAAGAGAATGACTCGTGCATTTCCACGGTTCCGCTGGATGGCCGAAAGCGCCAGCTTGAACAAGGGGTAGTTGGTATCGGTCCCCCAGCCCGAAGGCGCTGTAATTGCCGAAGCTTGAAAAATGCCGGCCCACTCGGCGGGATCAGCCGCCGCGAGTCGCGAATAGAGCGATGGGTCATAGAACGGATTGAAATGAATATCAGAAAAGGCGAGCACGCTATAGCTGTTCGGAACGGGACTCGGGACAATCTCGATCGTGCCGTTGCAGCCCGAGAGCAGAAAGACGCTGACCGGTGCTAGAAAGATCAGATAGCGCCGCAGTTTTGACATGAGGCTCCTCCGTAGGTGCAATTCGGCGCTGAGCAGTGTTCTGCCGGCGGCTTGCGCCTGACTCGGCCCGACCGCCCGTGTTTTCGTCGACGCGCCCAGCTTGCCGGCGCCCGCTTCGGACTCCTAGCGCAGCGGCCTAATGACGATTACAAATCAGGGTGACAGATCGTGCTATAGCGCGGGCGTCCCCGCCCGCGATGTTCGCGCCTGGGACAGGCGCGCTACAGCGCACCGCTGTCACTCCATTCTGTAATCCTCTATAAAGCCGCCGCTACACGTTTTTCAGCAGCCTGCCAGGGTTATCGGCACTGCGTGTAGCAAGCTGAGCGAAGGAGTGAAATGCGAAGGCGCGGTCAAGGTTCGGTCGCAATGGGCCCGGATGAAGTCAGGTTACTTGGCCGTTAACTCTAATGCGGTCCGGTGGCGAGTCGATGAGGCCGCGTGTAACATTGCTCTCGGTATACCCAGTCTCGACACGTAGTTGTTTGGCACTTTTCAGGCGCCGATCGGCACCTTACCATTGACACTCCGGCAATTGCAGGGGATCAGCGCTGGCATTCGCGGCCGTGGCGCGTGTCGATCCCATGGGCTGGAAGGGGGAAAAATGAATAGGGGCAACTCAGGCCAAGCTCTGGCCGTAACCTGCCTGGCGATGTCGGTCCTTATGGGTGCCACCGGCCTCGCTGTTGACATGGGTTATCTACGCTATACGCAGAGAAGAATGCAGACCGCAGCGGACGCCGCGGCGTTGACAGCGGCGGCGGAACTGAATTACGGCGATTACGTGTCGGCCGGACTGGCGGATGCCGCTGCCAACGGATTCACCAACGGCGCCAACAACGTCACCGTCGCCGTTAACTCCCCGCCAACGGAGGGAGCCTATGCCGGGCAGTCGAATTACGCGGAAGTGATTGTTACCGACAGCGTGCCCACGTTCTTCATGAAGATGCTGGGCATTAACAGCGAGCAGGTCTCAGCCAGAGCCGTCGGCCACTACAATAGCAGCACCAACTGTGTCTACGCTCTCTCGCCGAATGCAACCAATGCAATTCACATCAACGGAACTGTCAGCTTTACAGCCCAGTGCGGGGTTGTGGACGATTCCAATGCGAGCCCAGCCCTCCTTATGGACGGGGCATCGGGCTCACTTTCTGCAACCTCGATCGCAATTTCGGGTAGCTACACGAACAACGGCAGCGGGCTGCTGTCACCAACTCCAACGACAAGTGCTCCGCCGCAATCGGACCCGTTGGCGTACCTGAGCGCGCCGCCGGTGGGGACGTGCACCTACAGCTCGGCGCAGAATTTTAACAGCAGCGCAAGTCTCACCCAGGGGGTCTACTGCGGCGGAATTTCCGTCGGAGGCAACGCCAACGTAAATTTTGCCTCCGGCACGTACGTCATCAACGGCGGGCAACTCAGTTTCGGCGGCTCCTCCACGATCACCGGCAGCAACGTGATGTTTTACCTCACGGGCGGAGCGAGCCTCTCCATCTCCGGCGGAACCACGGTAACGTTGAGTGCGCCCACCAGCGGTACGTACTCCGGAATACTGTTCTTCCAGGATCGTACTGACAGTTCTGCCGCGAGCTTCCAGGGCGGCAACTCGATGAATCTCACTGGGGGCCTCTATTTTCCGGACGCGGCGCTTGAGTTCAAGGGAAACAATTCGAGCAGTGCCTACGGCATCATTGTGGCAAGCACACTTCTCTTTGATGGGAACTCGACTATCAATGACAACTACTCCTCGCTATCGAACGGTTCACCCATCAAATCGGCCACCCTGGCGGAGTAGCCGAAACGAATCGCAGCGAACGATGCTCCGCCTGCCCGGCTGAGTCCTGAGCGGCGCCAGTTCAGGCTTCAGCCCACGGCAGTGGGGTGGAAGAGCTGCGGCAACTTCCAATTTGCGCCGCTCATCAAATTGGCCGGGTCGACCGACCGGAATCTCCATGCGTCGAAGAAGTCCCGGCCTCGGATCACGTTTCGCCGCCATTATCGCCGTTGCCGCCCTTGTAGCTCTGGCAACGTTGCCCAGTTGCGCGCAATCGAGTGTTGAAGGCGCGCCGCCGACGTTCCAGCCGAAGTCGCAACATGAGACCGCCCCATCCGAAGCCTCGGTACAGGCGACGGACCCGCAGAAGCTGTCCCACGCCCCCAACATCAGAATTCAATCGATTCTGGTGACCACTCCGGTGACCGTGATCGACCACAACGGCGAGTTTGTCTCCGATCTCGATGAGAGCGCTTTCAAAGTTTACGACAATGGCGTCCCGCAGCAGATTCAGCGTTTCGAAATCTCGTCGGAGCCCATTGCCCTGGTGGTTGTGGTGCAGGCCGACGATTCCGTGAGGCCCCTGCTCTATCAGGCGCGCGGCCTCGCTCCGATTTTCTCCGATCTTCTGGTGGGGCCCGATGGCCGCGTCGCCGTGATCGGATTCTCCGACAAGGTTACGCTACTACAAGACTTCTCGAGCAAGCCTGATGAACTCAAGTCAACGCTCGCCGAGGTTGCCGCATCAGGCGTGAAAACCCGTTTGAACGACGCCCTGATGCAGGCCATGCGAATGCTCGAAAGCCGCCCGCGCAGCGAGCGTCGTCTGATTGTGGCTCTTTCCGACGGCTCCGATCGCGGCAGCGACAATAGCAAAGCCGAAGTGATCTACCGCGCCAGCAATGATGAGGTGACGATCTACAGCATGCACGTCAGCCGTGCCGAGGCAGATTTGCGAAAGCCTCCTCCCGAAGATCACCCTCCGAATCCGGTCAACGACTTGATCGTCCTGCCCACGCCTCCTGGCAAGGTTCCCACTTCAACGAATCAGGGTGCCGTGCAGGGTGGCTCGGCGGACCCGCTGGCGCTCCTGGGTCTCGCGAGCGGAGCCGTCAGCTCCAAGCTCGTCAAGTCTCCGCTCGATTACTACGCGCAATTTACAGGCGGGACTTATTACTCGCACTGGTCTCTCACCAAGCTGGAGGATCAGCTTGAACGCGTCGCCTCCGAAATCCATTCCCAATATGAGATCGCTTACAAACCGACCGATCTCACTGGGAATGGTTTCCACCGCATCGAGGTGGACGTCGAAAGACCCCGCCTGAGAGTCCGGGCGCGAGACGGATACTTCTATCAGCCGCAGTGAGGAGTATCCTGGCAGTTGGCTCGGCTTGAGAGCATAGGATTCAGGGATTTGAACCCTCAAACGTGACGGGTGGGGCTTGGGTCTCAACTTCGCCCCCGGTTCTGAATCCCTTGAAGAGAAGTGCGTACAAACTCCCAACCGGCGTGCGGTCCTGCAGAAAAACCAGCACGGCGGTCACGGCGATGCTGAAGAGAATGATGGCGTAGACCACGTTCTGGATCAGTTCTCCGCCCATCAGACCACGTTGCAAGGGGATGGAAGCCAGGACCGCAGCCGCCAGGCCCTTGGGCGCCAGCGCCGCAATTCGCGTGGCATCTTTCTGAGGGATGGCGCGATTGAGGGTCAACCTGGCGGCCATGGGCCGAAAAGCAAAGACCAGAGCGACGGCCAGCAATCCTAGCGACATCCACCAGCGATTCTGCAGCTCAATCGAGAGGCCGATGTAAACAAAGAAGAAGGTCTTCAGCAGAAAAACGACCTCGGAAAGGAAGGTTCTCTCCGGGTAATTCATGCCGATGGGCTCGACAGGCGTGTAACGCTTCAGCCATTTGAACAGGTGCGTGTTGCCCATGGTGAAGCCGAAGGCGAATGCCGCCATCGGGCCGCTGGCGCCCAGAGCTTCCACGGCCCCGTAGACGACGAAGAGAAACGCTGCGGTGGTAAACAGTGTATGCTCCATGGCCCGCACGCGTTCGAGCAGCGCCGACCAGACCAGCGCGGAGGCCACACCCAGCCCGATGGCGATGAAGAACGAGAAGAGGATGCGGCCGGCCACCGCGCTTACGCTGACGTTTCCGAACTGGTGGGTCTGCAGAAGCGCAAGGGCGATGACAATCGAAAGCACGTCGCCGACGGCGGATTCCAGAAACACGACGGTACGGGCCCGGTCGCCCATGCCGATCTGGTTTGACAGCGGAATGATCACGGCGGGCGACGTCCCCCCGATGATCGCGCCGGTCATCAGCGACGAAACCGGGTCGAGATGCGCGGCCCACCTCATGACCCCGGCCACGAGCATGACGGTAAGCGCGAAGCTCAACAGCGTGACCGCCAGCGTTTCCTTGAGGGATGCCTGCAGCGTCTCGATTCCGAGATCAGCCCCGCCCTCGAAGAGCAAAAGGACCAGCGTGACGCTGGTGAACACCGGCCCCACCTTGCCGAAGGTCGTCTGGCTGACCAGGTGAGTCATGGGCCCCACCACCAGCCCGATCACGATGAGGCCGAGTACGTCCGGGACACGGGTGTGCTCAAAGATCGCCGCCAGCAGGTGGGCGAGGAAGATGAGAGCCCCGACGAACGCAATGGCGGCGGCAATCGACATCGTAATAACAGGCCGGCCTTCTCATTGTAACCCGCTCACTCGCGGCCGCCGGCGATAGGCCACGGTCATTGAAACCTCAGAGTTTCAAGAGTACCGTACCTGCCCCGGGGGCGCTGATCGCGGGCGAGGAGGTCCCCGCTACAGCTCCAAGAGGCTCGCGTGAGCGGGTGCAACACGCGGCGCGAAGACCGATCGCTACGTCCCCAGGACCTCGCGCAGGCGTGCGTAACCGGACCGGCTGACGGGAAGCTGGGCGCCGGTCGGGAGCACCACGACGTGCGTGTCTTTGCCATAAGGCTCGATTCTCGACACTCGCTCGAGGTTGACGATATAGGAGCGATGGATGCGCAGGAAGCGCTTGGGGTCGAGCACCTTTTCGAGGCTGGAAATCGTCTGCTGCTTCAGGTGCTTCTTGCCTTCTGTACACAGCGCCACGTAGTCATCCTGGGCTTCGGCGTAGTCGAGCTTGCCCACCGGGATCAGAATCACTTTCGATCCGTCCCGCACCACGAGGCGTTCGAGATACTGCTCGGGCGGGCGGGCGGCGGCGGCGAGTTCGTACACGCGAAGCTCGGGCCCGCTTTGGGCGCCCGGCGGCGGTGCTTTCGCGAGGCGTTGGCGCGCGTGCTCGACGGCGGTCTTGAGCCGCCCGGCGCCGAAGGGCTTCAGCAGATAATCCACCGCGTGAGCTTCGAAGGCGCGCAGGGCAAACTGGTCGTAAGCCGTCACGAAGATTACGGCCGGCACCGGCCCGGCGAGTTCCAGCACCTCGAAGCCGTCGAGCTTGGGCATCTGGACGTCGAGGAAGAGCAGGTCGGGCTTCAGTTCCGTGAGTGCCTTGACGGCTTCAAAGCCGTTGGCGCACTCGGCCACGACCTCGATTTCAGGGTGAGCGCGCAGCAGTTCGCTCAGCACCTGCCGCGCCAGCTCCTCGTCGTCAACAATCACAGCCCGGTACCTAGCTTGGGTTTCCATTATCCCCTTTGGCGTTGTTCTGGCACGGCAGAAGCAGGCTGACCCGGAAGCAGTCGCCCTCAGTGGTCACGGTCATTTGCGCGCGCCCGCCGTAGCAGGCAGCCAGCCGGCGACGGACGTTATCGAGGCCCACGCCATTGCGCCGGGAGGGCGGCGAGTCCGCGTCAAACTTGTTTTCGATCAGGATTTCCACCTCGTGCTGCTGCCGCCGCGCCTTCATCCGGATCCAGCCGCCTTCGGGCAGGCCGGAGATGCCGTGCGCCACGGCGTTCTCAACCATGGGCTGCAGCAGGAGGGGCGGCACCACGGCTTCGAGCGCTTTGGGATCGATCTCCTCCTGCATTTCGAGGCGCGCGCCGAAGCGCACCTTCTCAACCCTGAGGTAGCGGTCCACCAGCTCGATCTCGTCGGCGAGCGGGATGGTGACCTTTTCACCGAGCCCGAGTGTGAAGCGCAGGAAATCGCCGAGCAGGACGCACATCTCGCGCGCCCGCGACGGATCGATCGTGGTCAGGGCGCTAATCGAATGCAGGCTATTGAAGAGAAAATGCGGATTGATCTGCGCCTTGAGCGCGCGCAGTTCCGCCTCGCGCGCCAGGATCTGCGCCTCGGCTTCGCGCGCTTCGGCCTGGCGCGAGGCTTCGACGGCGAGCAGCACGTAGTCCATGGCCACCGTCAGCAGGTAAAGCAGTACGCCGAGCCCGAAGAGGTTTCCGGCGGCCCGCAGCAGCACGCCGCGCGGCGAGGACAGCAGTTGCAGAGCGGAGAGCCCGGCAGCCAAGCCGCGCGCGATGAGAATCCACAACGCGCCAGCCACCACGCCGGCGGCCAGTTGGGTGGTGAGGGCCCGCTCCAGGCCCCGCGCGCGCAGAGGCAGGATTCGGCACAGCCACCAGGACGACAGGCAGATGAAGGCGTAGAGCAGTGAGAGCGGAATGCCCAGCGCCACGGCCTCGTGGAGAGGAAGGCCGCTGCTCCGGAGCTGGTCGGCAACCAGGACGACGAGCGGGCTCCAGCCCAGCAGGTAGAGTCCCAGCTTGCGCACGCTGGCGAGGATCGGATGCATGTCCCTTGGTCAATTCTTGATGTTGAAGCCGCCAAAAATCCATGAGCCCCGGATGATCAGCGTCTTTCTGGGCTTTCCGGGTTCCGGAGGAAGGTGCCGGGTCTCGTCGCCGTGTCCGCCGAACAGCCCGGTGCCGCGCACAGAAACTTCCCACGTTCGCGGGATGATGAACTCGCCGCCGCCGAAGAAGGCTACAAGATCGATGACCGCCTCCTCACCTTCCATCTCCGCATCGCTCATGTCGAGCTTGAATCCTCCGAAAATGGCCACCAGCTTGCCACCGCGGAAATTGCGCGAAGTGACCCGCGATTCCCCACCGCCCATCACGTTGACGGAATTGATCTCGCCTTCTGCCGGATTCCCCACCAGGCCTTTGAAGAGCACGACCGGCTTGTGCACCACACGCGGAGGCGAGTACAGAACCCACGCCCCGGCCGCGATGATCACCAGAGGCCAGATGTGGCTGAATTCGAAGTGACGGAAGCCCAGGGCACTGAACAAAAAGAGCAATCCGAAGAGGACCAGCAGCACGCCGAAAACGCGCTCTTCGGTGGTGCGGCCCCCAAGCAGCTTCACCAGGCCAGGCACGATCAGAATCAGGGGCCAGAAGCGCAGGACGTGGGAAAGGGGCACGATGCCTTCCTGGTCGAGCAGCAGCAGCACCCCGAAGGCAATGATCAGGAGACCGGCGATCAGCGTGGAATGGCGGTCCTTCGTGCTGAGGGAGAGGCCCACCACCACCTTCGGCCCTTCGCCTTCCCGCCGTTCTTCACTCATGACGTCTTCCCTCAGGACCCCGGGCCGCCGCGCGACGCTGGCCGCGCCACAGGGTAATTCCCCAGGTCAGGAGTACGATCAGGATCGTTCCGAGCGGCGCGGCCCAGAGATTATTGCCCGGCAATACAGCCGCCGCCAGCAGGCTGACCAGGCGCCACGCCGAGCGGGCCGCGAGCTCCAGAGGCCACAGGCCGAGCTGCCGCAAGTGAGCATAACTGAATTCCCCGCCGGCCAGCAAAGCCACTCCCAGCACCCAAGTTTGCACCCGGTTTGCCTTAGCCATGTCGCCCTCGCTCATGCTCAAGACTCGTTCCGCGCTCATCGAGCCCAGCATAGAGGCCCGCGCGCGGGCTGTCGCGGGTGAATCGGCCAATGACGGCAGGTTGCCGGTGAGTGACGGGACAGGGCGGAGCAGCGCCAGAGCTCTTCTCTTTGAGCTTTTCAGCAAGTGCTGATCACCAAGTGCGCTTCGCGATATGCTGTTCACGTGAGATGCCGGAGGCCAATGCCGGAAATGGTCAAGTTCCTGGCCAGCTTCTTGGTGACAGTTGCCCTGGCGCCTCTCGGTCACGCCCAGTCCCCGCAATTGCCCGGCTGGAAGCTCGTCTGGTCCGACGAGTTCAACTACACGGGGCATCCCGATCCCGCCAAATGGGGCTATGAAGAGGGATACGTCCCGCCTGAGGACCCGTCGAGCGACTACCGGATGGCGAACCAGGCCCTCGATGACCTGCTGGCGTCGTCGCTCGGGCACACGCTGCCGCGGCTGCCGTGGAAGGTCCAGATTCTCCAAAGCTGGGGAGTAAACGCGTACTCGAGTAGCGGCGTTATCTCGGTCACGCGCGGGCTCGGATGGGTACTCGGCAATCACGAGGGGCTTTGGGCGGCGGCAATCGCGCACGAGATGGCACACAGCGTGATGCTGGATCCATCCTGCCAGCAGCAATTCGAGGCGGAACTGCGGCGCGCCTATTTCGCCGCCGGAGGCAATCCGGACGATCCGCAGGCGGCGCGTGATCTGCGCGTGACGCCGGCGCGCGGCGGCGTTTTGCATCTCAGCGGGCAGCGCGCGGCGGAGTACGAAGCGGATCGCCTGGGGCTGCTGCTCATGGCCGAAGCCGGATTTCATCCCGACTTCGCCATCGCGCTCGACCGGCGCATGCTCAGCACCATCGGCCAGGACGCGCGATTCTCCGAGTTTCTGGCCAGCCACCCCATCTGGTCGAATCGCGAACAGCAGAACGAGCGTGACGAAGCCGTGCCGCTGGCCATTTTCGCCAAGAACTGGCCGGACGCGAGCCGGTCGCCGGGCGGTCCGCCGCCGCCATTCGGCAAGGTCGGATCGGTGAAGGTGACGGGCGACGCCGCTGCGCTGACGATGGATGTGAAGTTTGAAATGAGGAATGTCGGCGGACGCCAGGCGCGCGTGGCCGCGATTCTGCTCGACCGGAATCGCGTCGTGCGTAGTTCGCGTCCGGAGTACCAGGCGCCCGACGGCAGGCTCGCCGTCAACGCCATGCTGCCGAGCTTTCACGACGGCCCCGGCGAGGCCAGGGTGCGTATCCCGAGGAACGCCATCGATTCTGGTGACTCGAAACTGCGCGCCGCGATCTTCCTGGTGGCCGGCGATTGGACATTGGACCTGTGGTTCCAGCCGCTGGCGTCTGTCGCCAGGGCGCCGATGAAATGAACCCACGGTGAGGGATCCTCACCGTGGGCCGAGATTCGAGTCATATCGCTTGGAGGCAAAATCGAGACGCGGTGCAAGCAGCCAATCCGACCGCTGCGACCAGGCCTGCGGCTAGAAGAAACAGTTGTTGGTCAGAACGTACCAGTTGTGATTTCCGTCCGTGACCAACTGGCCCGTCCCGCCCCAAAGGGAACTACCGCCGCAACCATTGTTGACCAGCGTGTCGCCCGACTGTGTTGCCAGCGCGATGTCGTAGTAATAGCCGGAGGTGCCGACGAAGTAGAAGGTCCGCCCTGCGATGGTCGCATGCGGCAGAGTAATAGTGGGAGTCGAGCCACTGTTATTGATCAGATAGAACGTGTATGTGTCGCTGTCCGGAATTGCGTACCCATTTCCGTGAACCGTCGTGTCCATCGACATGGTGCCGGGTCCGCCGCTGGGCGCCGCGCAGTTCCAGACGCCCGAGGTATAGGTAAGTACGTTGCCGCTTGAGCAGCCGCTCGTCACAACACCGACCGTACTTCCCGTCAGTACCAGTCCTCCACTCGCGGTTACGTCGCTGACGGCACCCGCCGGTCCTTGAAGCCCGGTGGCGCCGGTCAAACCCTGCAGTCCCCGGTCGCCTTGTGGTCCTTGCGCTCCGGTTGCTCCGGTTGCTCCGGTGGCGCCGGTTTCGCCGGTCAAGCCTTGGGGTCCCCGCTCGCCTTGGGGGCCAGTCGCGCCGATTGCTCCAGTGGCTCCGGTTTCGCCAGTTTCACCTTGCGGACCCTGCTCACCGGTCGCGCCTTGCTGGGCCAGCATGGCCCATTGCGTCGGACTGGTGTCAGGCTCGTTGCCTGCGTTGCTGGCCGCGAGCGAGATGTAGCTCGATCCGTTGTAGAAAACCGTGTCACCGACAGCGTAGGTGGTGCCCACCGCCCAGTTTCCCGCAAAGCTGACGGGCGGTCCCTGGGGACCTTGCGAACCGGTCTCGCCCTCGGAACCTTGGGGTCCCTGTGGACCGGTAAGTCCCATCGGACCCTGAGCCCCGGTGGCTCCGGCCGCGCCAGCCGGACCTCTCTGACCGGTCGCACCTGCGGGGCCTGCCGGACCCTGAGCCCCGGTGGCTCCAGTTGCTCCAGTCAGCCCTCTCTGCCCCGCCGCGCCTGCGGGACCTGCAGCTCCTCGAGGCCCGGCAGGCCCGGTCGCGCCCCTCGCTCCCGCAGAACCCGAGAGGCCTGCGGGGCCTTGAGGTCCTTGCGGACCAGCGGCCCCAGTCAAACTGATTTCCAAGGCGGCCGGAAGGCTCGACACCGGGCTTTCCTTGCTCATGAAAGTAGCCGACACGGGAGTCCGCGCATTGGAGACAACGGCCAGACCATCGTTGGCGGTGCGGCCTAACCAACTCTGTACCAGTGTGGTCACATCAATGACGACAAAAGAGTGGCCGCCGATTATCCGTGATCCCGAAGCAATCGGTGCCCCCAGCGCCGGGGACAAGTTCCAGGATAGTGTTCGTTCGCTCCAGGGGCCGAGGACGGGCCTTACGTCGATCGCGCCGCTCTGGTAGACGTTCTGGACCCAAAGGACGAGGCTGGCCTTGCCCACCTCCTCCGGCTTGGTATCGGCAGGAAGAACAGAAAGGTCAAACTTCAGAAACATGCGATTGATGTTCGAAACATACAGAAGAGTCGAACTGCCGTAGCTGCCGTTCGGCGCGGCCGAGCTGACATAGCTGTCATCGGTTACAGGCGGCTCTTGGGCTTTTGCAATGGGGTGGAAGACTGCGATCGCCAGCAAGGCGGCCGCCTGCAGGCCCCCGAACAGGGTCCTGGCCTTGGGAACTCGGATAATCATTTGGAACTCCCTGAATTTGAACTCTCGGTCTGATGGCCGGTCTCCGCCGGGGGGGCGCGCCGGGTGATTCAAGCCGCGCAAGAGCTATATCGGCTGATCTGAATCGCACCTTTAGCTGAGTGATGTCGGACACGAGGCGGAGCAGGAACAACGGGGACACCTAGCCCAACGGCCGGCGCTTGATGATCCAGAGGATCACAGCGGCAAATATAAGAGCGATGACGATCATGCTTGGCGGCTGCAGCAGCCTGTCCATGGCGGTATGCGATCTCTAGTCGGAGCATGGTCACGATCGTAAGGTCCCGTCTGTGACTTACATCAGTGGCTCTTGTTTGAATTATCAATATATGGGCCCCATACTATTTCGTGCCGGTCCTTCGTGAACCGAAAGTCCTGGCCTCCCGAGCGCCGGAGGGAGATGCCTCCAAGGCCCTGATCACAGGGCCGTGTTGCGGCAGAATATAGGCTGCGACAGCGGTTGGCGCTCCGGGTGCGCTAAGCGCCTTCCACTCGCAGCGAGCACGGACACTTTATGGACGCGGTCAGCACAATCCGCAAGAAGCGCGATGGACGCCGCCTGGACGCGGCGGAGATCGCGGCCTTCGTCGACGCCTACACCCGGGGCGCGATCCCGGACTATCAGGCGTCGGCGCTCGCCATGGCCATTTTCTTCCAGGGACTCGACGCCGCCGAAACCGCCGATCTCACCAACGCCATTCTGCACTCCGGCAAGGTGATGGACTTCTCGGACATTCCGGCGACCAAGGTGGACAAGCATTCGACGGGCGGCGTGGGCGACAAGACGTCGCTGATCATCGCGCCCGTCGCGGCGGCCGCGGGCCTCGCCGTGCCCATGATCTCCGGACGCGGACTCGGGCACACCGGCGGCACGCTCGACAAGCTGGAGTCGATTCCGGGATTCCGCACCCGGCTGACGCTCGACGAATTCCACGAGGCGGTGCGCGCGACCGGCGCCGGCCTGATCGGCCAGACCGACGAACTCGCGCCCGCCGATCGCAAGCTCTACGCCCTGCGCGACGTGACCGGCACGGTAGAGTCGATTCCGCTGATCAGCGCCTCGATTATGAGCAAGAAGCTCGCGGAGGGCATCGACGCCCTGGTGCTCGACGTCAAGGTGGGCTCCGGCGCCTTCATGAAGACGCGCGAACAGGCCCGCGAGCTGGCCCGCCGCCTGGTGGAGATCGGCAGGGCGTGCGGCAAGCGCGTGGAGGCGCTGCTGACCGCCATGGACCAGCCGCTCGGCTGCGCCGTGGGCAACGCGCTCGAGGTGATCGAGATTCTGGAAGCGCTCAAGGGACGCGGCTCGGCGGACCTGATGGAAGTGTCGCGCGAGCTTACGGCGCGCATGTTCGTGCTCGGCGGCGTCGAGGCGGATCTCGAGGCGGCGCGGGCCCACTTCGATCAGGCGATCGCGAGCGGCGCGGCGCTTCGCAAGTTCGCCGAGATCGTCCGCGGGCAGGGCGGAGAGGCCGACGTAATCGAGGATTACGCGCGCCTGCCACTCGCCGCGCACGAAGAGTCGATCGCAGCCTGGGACGACGGCTACGTCGCAGCGCTCGAAGCCGAGGCTATCGGTCTGGCCGCGGTGCGCCTGGGCGCCGGGCGCGAGCGCCTGGATACGGTGATCGATCCGGCGGTGGGCATGGTTTTCGAGAAGAAAGTCGGCGACCGGGTGGAAACCGGCGAGCGCATCTGCGGGATCTACGCGAACGACCGCTCGCGCCTGGCCGAGGTCCGCGCCGCCGTGCGCGCCGCCATCCGCATCTCGCCCGAGCCCGTCCCGGCGCCGCCGCTGATCCTCGAAAGTATTCTCGAGTGACCTGTCCCCAGTAACCTGCGCGTGTCGCTTTGCCGGACGTCGGCAACCAGGCACTCGGCGCGAGAGCGCTCGCCGGTTGCGCGTGATGCAGGGTTGAAACACTACCCATTCCCCGGCATATTTCGACGAAAGACGAGGTCTTTCCTGACTTCGATGTAGCCCCAGTTTTGTTGATTCCTTCGAAAATTCGTGTATGTCGTTGATTCTGCAATATGGTTCTCTATGCCTTCGGGGTTTGGGCGAGGTCCAGCGAGCGGACGCGAATACCCAGCCTGCCGAGCCGCCGGACATG
>DASYZG010000075.1:0-58637 GCA_035946575.1 Terriglobia bacterium
CGGTACAAACCGTTGCCAACCTGCGAAGGGGAGCCAATCGGAAAAAACCGGTCTCAGTTCGGATTGCAGGCTGCAACTCGCCTGCATGAAGCTGGAATCGCTAGTAATCGCGTATCAGAACGACGCGGTGAATACGTTCCCGGGCCTTGTACACACCGCCCGTCACATCACGAAAGTGGTTTGTACTAGAAGTCGTAATTCTAACCGCAAGGAAGATAGCGCCCAAGGTATGAACCATGATTGGGGTGAAGTCGTAACAAGGTAGCTGTAGGAGAACCTGTGGCTGGATCACCTCCTTTCTAAGAGAGAACCGGTTCCGAGGTCTCGCTTCGCGAGACAGGCTCGGGACGGACTCGCTCAGCCGGCGTGGCTGCTCAACTCAGGTGTCAAAGGACAGTCGAGAGTCAAGAGTCGAGAAGTCAAGAGCTTTAATAATGGCCGCGAGGAATCGCGGCCATTTTGCTTTGAGGATGGTGGCGGCGAGAGACACTCGATGAGTGATGAATCTCCAAGACACGGAAAACTCTCATGTCGCCTATGTTTCCCAGTCGGGCAAGCCATTGTCACTGGTGGCGAGTGGCAAGCAAGGAATGATCCCGGTCACTGGGGTGGCAGCAATCCCAAGATCCTCGTGTTGGGCTTTTCTAAGGGCAAGACCCAATCTGACGTCTACGCGGGTGGCGCCTTTGACGAGGTTGTATTCAACGGAATGCGTGAACGGGCATTCGGTCTGTTCTGACCGGATAGCTGTTCGCAGTTCGGTGCTAACATACCGTTAGGGATGGGGCGCAATAGGAAGATCAGGAGCCGGATCGCAGGCTTGGAGCGGGTCATCGCTGTGCACGAGGAGAAGATCGAGATTGAGCGATCAAAGTCGAAGGCCAACACGAAGCGGATAGGCCACCTGGCGCAGTGAGATCGAGGAATGGAAAACGCAGATTGAAGAGCTGACCCGAAGACTCGGGAGGCGGTGATATCGTGGCTACCAAGGTGACAGAACGTCGTCCATCCCTGGCGAACGCCGAATGGACGCTGGGCCAAGTGTACGAATACGACAAGCCGCTGGAAGGGCTACGCAAGGAGGTGACCAGCCTGCCCCCAGACCACGCGGCGCGCCTTGATCTCTTACCTGAAATCGCTGTAGCGGCGGAAGTGCTGAAGGCCAAGCTCCAAAGCTTGACCGACGCCATCGAGGACGAACTGCCAGAAGACGATCGTTGAAAGCGGAGGGCTCTCCACTCGATATGAGCGGTTCTCTGAGTCGTAAGTCGATCTTAAGCGCGCTGCAGGCGAATGGCGACGAGATTCGCCGCTTCGGCGTTCGTCGGCTTGGCTTATTCGGATCGGTTGCCCGAGGCGAAGACACCGAGCAGAGTGACCTCGACTTCCTGGTGGAGTTTGAGAGCAAGTCTTTCGACTCCTACATGGACCTTAGGGATTTTCTGGAGCGGCTTTTCGGTCGGCGCGTCGATTTAGTTATGGCTGGAGCGCTCAAGCCTCGCCTTCGGGGCAAGATTCTTCGCGAGACGGTTCATGCCACGGGACTATAGGGTTTACTTGGAGGACATCCTCGAAGCTACCGGCAAGATCACTTCCTACACAGCGGGTCTCACGCGGGAGGATTTTGCGCGGGATGGAAAAACGCTGGATGCCGTGGTCCGCAATCTGGAAATTATCGGGGAGCCAGCCAAATGCATTCCGGACGAGGTGCGCGCGCGGACTCCGGAGGCTGACTGGCGGCGGATTGCGGGCTTGCGCGACATTCTGATCCACCAGTACTTCGGCGTCGATGTCGATATCCTTTGGGATGTAGTTCGAAACAAACTTCCCGGACTTCAGAGCGTCGTCCGAAAGATCCTCACTGAGCCATGACCCCGGTGTGAACTCTTTATGCTTGAACTTGCCTTCGTTCGTGACAATCTCGCGCTCGTAAAAGAACGACTCGGCCAGCGCGGACTTCCGCCGAGCGCGCTTGATGACTTCGAAACGGTGGACCGCGAGCGGCGCAAGCTGCTGGTGGAAGTCGAGGGTCTGAAGGCGCGTCGCAACAAAGTCACCGACGAGATCGCGGCGATTAAGAAGCAGAAGCAGGATGCGGCGGCGCAGATCGCCGAGAGCCGCCAGCTCGGCGATCGCATCACCGAACTCGATAAGCAGGCCAAGGCCAGCGACGAGCAGTTGCGCGAGATGCTGCGCAACATCCCCAACGTCCCGCACGCCAGCGTCCCTGTTGGCAGCACCTCCGCGGACAATCAGGAAGTCCGGCGCTGGGGCACGCACCGCAAGTTTGATTTCAAGCCCAACGCTCACTGGGACCTCGGCCCGGCGCTCGGCGTCCTCGACTTTGAGCGCGCGGCCAAGATCACCGGCGCGCGCTTCGCGGTCTACCGCGGCGTGGGCGCGAAGCTCGAACGCGCGCTGGCCAACTTTATGCTCGATGTGCACACGCGCGAGCACGGCTACACGGAAATACTCCCTCCGTTCATGGTCAACTCCGCTAGCCTCTACGGTACCGGCCAATTGCCGAGATTCGCCGGCGATCTGTTCAAGCTGGAAGGCACGGATTACTGGCTGATCCCCACAGCCGAGGTGCCAGTCACGAATCTCTATCGCGATGAAGTGCTCGAAGCCGACAGTTTGCCCCTCAAACACTGTGCCTGGACGGCGTGCTTTCGCAGCGAGGCGGGCGCCGCCGGCAAAGACACGCGCGGCATCATCCGGCAACACCAGTTTCAGAAGGTGGAATTGGTGAAGTTCGCGCTTCCGGAGAAGTCATACGACGAGCTGGAGTCCCTGACCCGGGACGCCGAGACCATCCTGCAAAGGCTCGACCTGCCTTATCGCGTCGTGGCGCTCTGCACGGGCGATCTCGGCTTCAGCTCCGCCAAAACGTATGACCTGGAAGTCTGGCTGCCATCCGGCGGGGAGTACAAGGAAATCTCCTCCTGCTCGAACTTCGAAGCCTTCCAGGCGCGCCGCGCGAATCTCAGGTTCCGGCGGGGCAAGCAGGGCAAGAGTGAATTCCTGCACACCCTGAACGGCAGCGGGCTGGCCATCGGCCGCACGTGGCTAGCGATTCTGGAGAATTACCAGCAGGCTGACGGTTCGGTGATTGTGCCGGAAGCACTGCGTCCCTATCTTGATGGCCTCGAGCGCATCGAGCCCTTGAACTCCTGAGTGAGATGCCAGGTTAGGGCGGTCACTTCGGCAGAGAATTGAGCATGGAGCCGAAGAAGATCATGCCGATGATGTTGATCAGCAGGAAAAGAAGAACGATCCGCAGAAGGGACCGCGCTCCCGATTCCACAAACGGGCACACGGTCTTCGGCTGGCGGCGGCGCGCGAGGTACCACGGAAACACGAGGATCCAGAGTAGCATGGAGCCCACTCCCCAATGCAGGGGCTGAGGGATGCCTTTGCGGTGCGCGTCCAGCACGACCCACAGCGAGGTGACCAGTTGAAGTACGCCGAAGCCGTAGACGGTCGCCGTCATCCCGAAGCGCTTCTCGACTAACGCGGACAGTAGCACCATCCCCACCAGCACTCCGAAGAAGATCGGCCACGGAAACGGCGTGTTGCGCGGTCTCTCGGGCGCTCTCTGCGCGACGCCTGCACCTTGCGCGTGCGGCTGCAGCACCGGCAACCGAATCTGTGCCGGATCGATCACTTCGCGGCAGGCGGCGCACACGCGCACTCCCGGCCCCAGCATCTGCCCGCAATGCGGGCAGGCGAAAGCCTCCGCTGGAAACCCTGGAGCCGCCGCTCCGGCTTGCGGAGGGGTAGCGGCAAGGGTCCCGTCGCTCTGCAGTTTCACACTCTCTTCACTCATGAATGACCGTTCGCGGGCGGACCCTGGGACTGCTTGGCGGGCGCGGGCTCCTTCTCGTTCCAGCCTTCGAACTCATCCCAGTCTACCATTTCGCGGTACTTGTGTTCGCGTCGGAGCTTGTCGAAGTCGGCGAGTCGGCCCTCAGCATGATTGCCGCCCTGCGACTGGTAATACCAGCCGGCCTCCTGCGCCAGCGCCGCCGCTTCGCCGGAAATCTCGAAGGTCTTCTCGGTGTACTGATAAGGCGTGGCCGGATGCTCCTTCGGCACATAGATGCGATCCACCAGCACTTTGATGTCTTTGGCCTCCGCGCCCTGGCGCGTGAGTGTGTGCAGCGCCTTTACGACGAAATAGTTATCCACAATGTGGTCGATGTGGCCCTCGGCGGGTGGATGCGGCGTCACGATCACCGCAGGCTTGAAGCGCTCGATGAGCTTGGCAGCGGCCTCAACCACCGAATCGCGCGCGTAGGTAAGATTCGGGAAGACCGCTCCCTCGTAAGGCACGTGATCGGTCGCCAGCAATGGCGCGAGATACGGCGCCGATGCGCTTACATGGTGGTACCAGATCTCTCCCGAGCCGCCGTCCGGCAGACCGATGAACAGAATGTACTCGGCAGGCACGCCCAGATGGCCGAGTACGGCTCGCGTTTCCTGCATTCGGATGTAGCCGTAATTCAAGGCTTCCTCGGGGCCACAACTGTGTTCATAGTACCGATCGCAGGCCCCGGCATCGCCTCCCGTGAAGTAGACGAAGTGAATCGGGATCTGGTTCTCGACCGCAGCGCGGATCATGCCGTACCACCCACCCTCATCGTCCTCATGCCCGCAGAAGAAGAGCAGCGATTCCGGCAGCGGATTGACAGCTAATTCAAGACTGTTCCGCGCCAGGACCTCGTCAGACCGGTCCTCCACGCGTACCTCCAGGCGATAAAGACCCTGCTTCGCCGGCAGCGTGACCTCGCTCCGAATCGCCAGCGGCTGTTCTGCGGGCTCGAGGTTGACGTTGTCCCTGGCTACGTTCTTCGTAATGACCTGCTCGCCCTTGAGCAGGCGCTCTTCGATGCGGACGCCCTGCCAAGGTTCCGGATCAGGGTCACTGACCCGATACTCGATTGCGGCCGTCGCCGCAGGGCGGAACATCGTGTGGTCGTGATCGAACGAGATCGCGGCCGAGTCCATCTCGGCAGGGTAGAACCGGCGATAGCTCGTGACGTTCACGGACGTGAGATTGGGATAGACGTATTGTCCCGGATAAGGGCGCGGCCCGGTGAATCCCGGCGGATTCACAAACACCAGGCGGCTGAACGCGATGTCGAGCACTCGCTTGCGCGCGTGGTCCCAGACCACCACTCCGTACTGATGGGTGGTGGCTTGCTTCACGTCGGGCGCGCTGGCGGCCGCCTCCTTGCGGACGCTGAACACGCCTGACGCCGGCACCGTTGCCGAAGCATTCAGCACCACGATGCTGGCCTTGGCCTGCTCGGCAGGTCCGGCGATCCAGGGCCAGTAACGGTCGGAGAACTCCACGCGCAATCCGCTCAGGGGGTGAGCGCTCAGATTCCGGATGCTCAGCGAAACGTTCACGGGGTCGCCCGAAGTGTAGATCTCTTTGTTGACCTCGATGCGATCGATGCGGACTACCTTGTGATGAACCGCAAAACTTGCCGCCCGCACTTGGTTGGCGAGTACGCGGTCTGATGACACGTCCACCATCTGTAAGTCGACATCATAGCGGCCGGTTGCTGCGTTGAATGGGATTCGCCACGAGGTCAGGTAGCCGGTAGGGACAGTCGAGCCGCTGGAAATCGCGCCGTGCCAGACCGGCTTTGACGGCGGCGCGTCTGGTGCTGCCTCATATCGGATTGAGGCGGCGACTCGCAGCGGTCCGCGCCGCTCGGCGCCAGTCGCCGCGCCGGCAGAGACCACGCGGATCTTCACCGCGTCGCCCGTGTCGTAAGTGACCTGATCGGTGACGGCCTGAAGAGGCGTTGCCTGCTGGGCGTAGACCCCGGCTGCACTTAGAGTCAGCGAGAGCGCCATCAGCGCTGGCGATAGTCCAGTCAAATATGCCTTAGAAGTCCTTGCCGTCCGAGCCAGTGACACCGGGAAGCCGCGCGAATCTGCGGAGCGGCCGAAGAGAAAACGGGCAGCGCGCCTGATCACCTTGTGGCACCCCTCTTTCCCTTTCCTGGTCTGGGCTTTGGTGGCTTTGTCTTTTTCTTCGGGGCAGGGCGGCCGGTTCCTGACGGCCCGGCTGAACTTGCTCCCGAACCGGAGGCAGAGCCCCAGCCAGCGGAGCCCGAACCGGAAGCGCTACCCGATCCTCCCAGGGCGGCAGCGAGGGCGCTGCCGTTCGGACTGCCCCAGCCGGTGCAGGCATCCCAGCCCGGCCCGGCATTATATCCGCCGATCTGGCCGGTGATGTCGTTACTACCCGAGGTGATGTCGTGAAAACCTGCTCCAGAAATGCCGCTGCCATAAATCAGGGGGTTCAGGAGACCCACTGGCTTGCCGAGTTGCTGATTGATCAGCGCCGTTAAGCCTGCCCAGAGCGGAGCCGCAGCGCTGGTGCCGCCCACCACGCCTTGCACTCCGTCGCTGAGCACCTGATAGCCGGTGTTCGGGTCGGCGTTCGCCGCCACGTCCGGCACACCGCGCCCGACATGGCTGCCGGGGTTGACGGAAGGCGGCACCTTGGCGCTCTGCTGCCATGAGGGCAGGCCGATATAGTCGCTGACGCCTCCGCCCGTGGCGCCGCCGTTGGCGCCGTCGTTCCACACCACTTCACTCGAGATCTGGCTGCCGGATCCCTGCAGGGTCGTGCCCCCGCAGCCGAGGACGTACTCGCTTGAGGCCGGGAAGTCCACGTGGGCCAGACCATCGGTGATCTGGTCACGCGAGCCATCGTCTCCGGAAGCGACGCAGATGGTGATGCCCATGGCCGCGGCGGCCTGGAACGACTGGTCCACGGATTGAATGGCTTGCTGGGACCAGATGTCGTTTCCCTCCGCGAAACCCCAGCTGATCGAAAGTACCGACGGCTTGTGCAGCGTATCGTTGACCGCCGTACTGAGCACATCCACCCACCCCTGCTCGGTAAAGGGGCCGAAGTAGACTACAATCTGAGCACCCGGCGCGACCGCGCCCGCCACTTCAATGTCGAGGTCGACTTCGACGTCCGGGCTGTTGCTGCCCGGCTGTGGCTGGTTCGAGACTCCGTCCACCGAGACGGCGGTGATCTGAGGCGGGGTGAGACCGAGTTGCTGGAAGTAAGTATTCAAGTCGCCTGAGGTATAGCCGCCCCCGAACTCCAGGATACCGATGCACTCCCCCGCGCCATTGATCCCGCTTGGGAAATTATAGAGCTGTGCCACTTGGGGAGGGGTAAAACCGGCTTGCCCTGCCTGCCGAGCCTCATCGATCGGCCGGAAGCCGCGCCCGCGCGGCCGCGCCTGCCGGCGATCGTCGAGCCCGAAGACACCCTGGACGACACCTGCGAGATCGGCAGGTACCATAATGGGTCCGGTTCGCCCGCGGAAGGTACCCTCCGGGTGCTCGTACTTCGCCAGAGTCACACCGAAGGCCGTGCTGAAGTTGGCGATGGTGCCTGAGAGCACGACCGTGCGGCGCGGCAGGCTCGCCTCGACAACTGTGAGGTTGTGCTGGTGTGCGAAGGCCTCGACTTTGGCTACGTCGGCAGGATCGGCGCCGAAGCGGGCGGCGAATTCTTCGCGGGTGAGGTACCGCCGGTCTTTGGGCATGGTCGCACCGAGAGCATTGCTCGAGTTTAGGGTGCCAAAGGGCGTCCGCGGGCGGAGCCGGATGCTGACCCGGATCTGTTCGTTGGGGTCCGGCGTGCCGATCTGGCGGGCCCCGGCGCGCGGATGGCGTTCACTGCCGGGAAGAGGAACAAGATTGGGCTTCTTTGGGCTCTTCGGGGTGTTCGGCGTCTTTGCCATATCGTGATTCCTCCCTTACTCCGCCTGCCCTGAAGGTGGGCCTGCTGGCTGCCCGTTGTCCCTGACGTTTTCAGAATTACAGGCGCCCGCCACACCAGTGCCAATCCGCAGTCGGAGAGATAATTTCGCAGCTTCTTGGCCGTGAGCAAGATTCCGGGTTCGCCCGTAGCCGAGCCCAGCAAACACCTCAGGGACTCCCTGCGGGCGCATCAGGCCTTGTGGCGACGCCCGTGAAGCCGAAAAAAATAGCGACAGGGTGAGAGCCAGCCTGGCCTGATACCGCCCGATGATGCGCCTACCTTGCCTGACTGTCAACCACCAGACGGCGGGCGGGGACCGTGCCCGCTCCCTCTTGCTTCACCTTCTTCCGTATCGGATCGGTCGCATCGAGGGCAGACGGGGGTAGGGGTGCGGTTTGCAGCAGGGCTGCTCATAGGCCTCAGGAATCTGTAAAGAACTCAAGGTCCGTGATCACAGACCCTCGCGGCCAAACTGCATCATCGACCGGGCTCTGAAATTCTCAGCCCCGGGGGAGCCGCAGAATTTGCTTACTCGATCTTCTTCAAGTGCTGGTTTGCGCCGCCTTGGTGGAGAATCATCTCCGTGGCGTGCCCGTCCGGCCCGGTCACGAACGTGATCTGCGCGTTCACGACTTTCAGGAAGAACTCGGTGGGGGCTTCCGCGAAGATCTCGAACTTGGGCTGGCCGGTAGCTTGGACATAGAGCGAGCCCTGGTTGCGGGTGACGGTGATGATGAACCGAGGCGTGAGCTGGTAACGTCCGACGTAGGCGTCGAGTACTTTGGGATCGACGCTGATGGCCGTGCGCTCCTTGGGCGCTTGGTAAGGCACCAAAGGAAGGCTGCTGTCGACCAGGTGCTGCCCGATATCGTCCACACTGTTCGCAGAGTTCGAGAGCACCACCACACCGATACGCTTCTTGAGATCCAGTCCCATCCAGCTGCGATACCCACCGGTGCCGCCGTTGTGCCATACAATCTCGTTGCCGTTGTGCTCCAGGATGTGCCAGCCGAGCGCGACCTCGAGGTCGGGCACACCCGTCGGACGCCTCACCGCCGTACGCTCGAATTCCATGGCGGCGGCGAGCGGCGTGTGGGTGAATCCGAGATTCGCCGAGAGAAACAGCAGCATGTCATGCGCGGTCGAGCGCAAAGCTCCGGCTCCGGCCAGCGTCGGCAGGTCCCAGTTGGCAGCGGGCGCGAGAGATTCGCTGTGGCCGGCGGCGAGCCGCGCTCGTTCGTCCGCAGTCAGGTGGATGCCTGTGCTGTCCATGTGCAATGGAGCAAGCACGCGCTCGCGCAGAAGCGCTTCGTAGTCCTTGCCTGCGCGCAGCGCCAGCAGATGCCCGAGCAGGCCGCCGCCGAGATTTGAATACTCATACTTCGACCCTGGGTCACGGGTGAGCTGGTAACTGGAAAGAAAAGCGTACAGGTCCTCGACCGTGTAATCGGCGTAGGGATTTTCGGGATTTGCCGGCTTCAGATTCGAGGGAAGACGCGGCAGGCCGGACGTGTGCGTGGCCAGATCCACCAGGGTGATCTGCTTGCCGTTCCGGCTCGGCATCTTCACTGACTTCGGCAGATACTTCGCGACCGGGTCGTCGAGGGCCACCTCGCTGCGCTTCACCATGTCCGCGAGCAGCAGGGAGGTGAAGACCTTGGTGATGGAGCCGATCTCATAGACCGTATCGGGTCCGGGCGTGCCGCGCAGCTTCTGATCCAGGCGCCCGTAACTCACCACGCTCGAGCCCTGGGGACCGATCAGGCCGACAACGATGCCGACCGTGCGCTTTTCCGTGTCGACGGCGTGAACCAGGATCTGTTTCACGTCAGCCTCGGAAGGGAGGACTGCACTCTGGGCAGCAGTCGTCGCTTGCGCGCCCGCGATTTTGCAGATCCCGAGCAACACGCTCGTCAGGATTGTGCCAACCACTCTACTTCGCGAACCGCGTCCGCCTGCCACGCCGGTGCTCCTCGATGGACTTCTTCACTTCAGGCCAAACTCGCTCGTCGTAGTCCGACTCGTCGGCGAGCCACTGGTCCCGATTTCGGGTCTCCGTGCTCTTTGTGAGTCCTCAAGTGACCTCTGTCTTAGAAGCTTTGAGTACACAAATCCCGGAGGATTCACGGGAGAGCACAGAGGGGACCTCTGGTTTCCAGCTCTGGACCCTACTTGAGGGTACCGCCACTTGCACGGTTACGCGTCGGCCGAAGCCGATCGGAAATAAACCAACTGGCACCGGCAGCTTACCCACAAACGGAATCCCGCCGAACAGCGCCCTCACCCCGGCAGTCTCGGCACCGGGATGGTAGTCGGACGCCGCTGGGTCCGGCTCGTCGTTGAACAAATATGGACTGCCGAAGGACGTCACCACCGCATGATACGGAACAAGCCCCCGTGTCACTACCCAGCGAACGAGTATAGCCACGGACGTGCATCCAAGGCGAGGGTTTGCCTTCGGCCGGCTGTGGCGTGGTGCATTCCTGACCGCGAGGTCATTGCAATGAGAGAGGCAAGGTTTCAGCTCACCTGCCCGGTAGCCGGCCATCCAGACCAGGAGGACCGGCCAAGGCAGAGACCGCGCAAGCCCGGCGCAAGCGTGTGGCTGGCGGCGATGGCCGCGGGGCTCTACTGGTTGAGCGGAGCCGGCCACGGGCGGCTTTGGCCGATCCAGATCTCTCCGGTTCCAGTCCTGACGCCGTCCCGGCTCGATTTTGGGTCACAGCCCGTCGGTGCGCCGGCGACAACCAGGCAGGCGAGGTTGCTTGTGACCGGGGGAACACAGGCCTTTGACGTGCACACGGTGACGCTCAGCGACCCGGAATCACGTGATTTCACCGTGACGGAGGACGGGTGCTCCGCAGCGCGACTGCGCGCAGGCGAGACTTGTTCTATTGGATTAAGCTTTGAGGCGACCCGACAGGGTACCCACAGCGCTTTGCTCCTGGTAGGCTCTACCAACGGCTCACGGCCGCTTGAGGTAGTGCTCACCGGCATCGCGGAGCCGCCGCCCGACAAGATCAGCGCCAGCCTGCCGGAGACTTTGGATTTCGACCAGGTGCGCGTGGGATCAACGGCGACTCGTAGCCTGGGCCTCGACGTAACCTCGACGGGTACGATGCCGCTTGTGGTGGGCGCTGCCTGGCTGAGCGACTCCGAGTCCACTCCTTTCAAGATAGCCCACGATGGCTGCGCGGATGTTCAACTGCTTGCGGGGCAATCTTGCGCCTTGACCCTTCTCTTCGAGCCCGGGCAGGTCGGAGAGCAGATCGGTCTCTTAAGCGTGCCGACCAGCCTCGGCAGCCAACCGTTGAAGACTGAACTCCGGGGCACCGCCACGCCGCGTCCCAAAGTAGCGGGCAGGGTACCCCAGATCAACGATCAGACAGACCTGCCGGTGCACACGCATCCGCCGGGGGCGACCGTCGCGGAAGCCGTCCCGATCTACGATCCCGAACCTGTGTATCCGGAAGCGGCAGCGAAGGCCGGAACGCAGGGGTTAGTGCTCCTCTCAGCCGTGATCGGCAGGGATGGGTCCGTGCGCAGCGTCAAAGCCGTGAGCGGCGAGCCGACCCTGGCGGCAGCCGCCGTCCGGGCGGTTTCCGCCTGGCGCTACAGGCCCACGGAGCTTGACGGGAAACCCGTCGACGACGACCTTCAAATTGTCGTGAAGTTTACACTCACGCCGGCCGCGATGACTCCTGCCGGCGCCCAATCCACCGTGGAGGGGTCCAAGCCATGAACACCGCTCTGAAACCGGACGGCATGAATGTGATGGCCGCGCTCATCATTGCAGCCTTCGCGATCGACCGCATCGTCGCGGGGCTGCTCTTCCTGATCGGATTCTGCGGCAAACGCGCCCGGGCGATTTCGGATCCCGCCTTCGCCGCTGACCCGCAAAGCGCGCGCCTACGCCAGCTCATCTACTTTCTAACGGCGGCGCCGCTCTGCGCCGCAGTGCTGATCGAGCTGCCCGGTTTCCGGGTGCTTTCCGGCCTGGGCTATCCGGCCAATGCCACCCTCGACACTTTGATCACGGCGCTAATTATGCTCGGTGGAGCTGACCGCATGTCGGACTTGGTCGGGAAACTGCCTGAGGCGGCGCAGACTCGCCCCGCTCCGAAACCTCTTGAGGTCACGGGCAGGGTAATCCTGGAAGAAGCGGGAGAAGGCCGCGACGAGCGGGTCGCGGGCCCACGCGCCGTGTCGACTGTGGGGTGAAAAGGGCATCCGCAGTGCGGATGCGCAGCAAGGCTAATCCGGCAGGGCTCTCTTCAGGGCTTCCAGTTCCGGCTCGCCGGGGCCGAGGGGCAGCCTTACTTTGCCCCGTTGGACGACCGAGCGGCAGATCGCCATCGCGATCTCGAGATCCTTGTAGGCGCTCTCGCCGTTGCACGGGTGGACCTTCGTGTCGTCGTCGAGCCAGTCGACCATTTCCTGGACGTAGGGACCCATGTCGTGCTCGTAATCCATGGAGCCGGGGCCCGACATCAGGCCGTCGCGGGTAAGGGCGCGCCAGCCGCCGCCGGTGAGCACTTCGGCGAAGCCTTGCGTACCCTGCGCGCCGATGCGGCACTTGCGCCACCAATAATCGACCTCGGGAACATCGGGCGCGCCCTCGCCACTCTCCACGATACCGCGCACGCCGTTCGAATACTGAACGAGGCCTGCGATGTAGTCCGGCGACGGGTGATTGTCGCTGAACTTCGATTTCCCGTGCGCCTGCCCGATCACCCATTCGGCCTCGGCGTAGTCGTTGTACCAGCGCGTGTAGTCGATCAGGTGGGTGAACATGTGCGTCATCCAGCCGGTCGCCGTGCCGTAAACGGTGTGGACACGGCCGATGGCGCCGCTCGAGACGATCTCCTTCACCTTCTTATAATGATCGCCGTAGCGGTGCTGGTGACTGACCACGGTCTTGACGCCCGCCGCGCGCGTGAGTTTCATCATCTCCAGCGCCTCGTTGGTGGAAAGAGCGGTGGGTTTCTCGTACGCGACAAGTTTTGCGCCCGCTTCCACTCCGGCGCGAATCAAGGGCAGGCGCAGATCGGGCAGCGTGCAGAAGCAGAAAACGTCAGGGCGGGTCTTTCTGGCGAGCCCAATGGCATCAGCGCTGGTTTCGCTGACGCCGAACTTTTTGGCCGCTGCATCCAATCGCGCGGCATCGATGTCACAAAGACCCACCAATTTGAAGCGTCCATTCTTCTGGAAAGCGTCGGCATGGTGCGTCCCGCGTTTACCCATGCCGGCGACGACGACGGTGTATTGCTGCTTTGAGCTCATACGCGATCCCCAGATTAGAATGAGTGTCGGGTGTCGGACCGCTTCCCGCGACCGCGCCATCGGCGCCCAATTCCCGACTCCCGACCCCCGTCTTGTCAGCTCGCCGCCGCGCCCTTCGCCCGTTGTGCCTTGTCCCAGGCGATCGTCGCGTCGATGACTGCCTGGACTTCTTCGCCCGTCAACTCCGGATACATGGGCATGGAGAGCACGCGGGCGGCCGACGCTTCCGAGTTCTTGAGCGAGCCCGCGATGCGAGCCTGGTGGCCCCAAGGGAATCCTTCCTGTTGATGGATGGCGATGGGATAGTGAGTGAGCGCGGTGATGCCCCGCTCCAGCAGGTAGGCCTGAAGATTGTCGCGCTGTTCGGTTTCCACCACGTAGAGATGATAGACGTGCCGGTAGCCGGGCAGTGCCGTGGGGAGCTTCAGGGATGTCCCCTTCAGGCCTTCATCGTACTGCCTGGCGAATCCACGGCGCAGGTCGTTCCATTTGTCGAGCTGCTTCAGCTTCACGCTCAGCACGGCCGCATGCAGATCGTCCAGCCGGCTGTTGTAGCCCATGCTGTGCACGGAGCGCTTGATCGAGCCGTGATTGCGCAGCTTGCGGACGGTGCCGGCGATATCAGCGCGGTTGGTGACCACCGCGCCGCCATCGCCGAAGCATCCCAGGTTCTTCTGGATGATGAAACTGGTGCACATGGCGTCGGAGAGTTCGCCCAGGGCGAAATCAGGTCCGCGCGCGCCCAGTGCCTGCGCATTGTCCTCGATCACGAAGAGCTTGTGTTTCCTGGCGATTTCCGCTACGGCGCGCATTTCCGCGGGCTGGCCGTACAGGTGCACGGGGACGATGGCCTTGGTCTTCGGCGTGATCGCCCGCTCGATCAGCTTCACATCGATGTTGCAAGTCTTCGGATCACAATCGACGAACACCGCCGTGGCTCCGGCAATCCAGATGGCCTCGGCGGTGGCAAAAAACGTATTCGAGGTCGTGATGACCTCGTCGCCGGGCCCGATTCCCAAGGCCATGAACACCAGCCACAGGGCGTCGGTGCCCGAGTTCACGCCCACTGCCTCTTTGGTCTTGCAGTAGGCCGCCAGCTCCGTTTCAAACTGCTTGAGCTTGGGGCCCATCACGTAGCTTCCGCTTTCCAGAACTTCGTGGATTGCGGAATCGATTTCGTTCTGCAAGTTGTGATACTGCCGAACGTGTCCGTAGAAGCTGACTCTTACCGGCGCCATAGCAAACCTCCTTGCTCGTTCTGTATACCTGATCTTCGCACTTCGCGGGGTTAGAGCGCTACTCATATCAGTCGTTGCTTTCGGGTCGCAGCAGCCTTGATGACATCGTGACAGGAATTGAGCCCCGGGCTACCGCTAATATACTGTCCGCTACACAGGTGGACCATTGGCACGCTCGTAGCGGCGGCTTTATCCTGCCACCGCGAATTGAGAATGCTGAAGTCGGCGATGTGAAGTCGCCGCTACATTGTCCACCCGGGGGAGAGGAGCTTAGACCGTCTTCGTCACAATCCGCAGTGACCGCGGCTGATCGGGATTAATCCCTTTGGTTTCGGCGAGCAGCGCCGCGAAGATCTGGCCGGGAACGATGTAAGGAATGGGCGTGTAGATCTCCGGAACCGATCCCGGCACGCGGATGGCGCGCGTGGCGGTTGGCACCCTGGCGTGCTCGTGCGTGATCACGAGCGTTTCGGCATGGAGTCCGCCGAGACGCCGCACGAGTTGCGCCTGCGAGGCGAACGTTGGTCCGGGAGGCATGAACACCAGCAGGGGAAAACTCGGTTCGACCATGGCGATCGGACCGTGGAGAAAGTCCGCCGAGGAGAATCGCTCAGCCACGACGTAGCACGTCTCCATCAGCTTCAGCGCCAGCTCGACAGCGTTAGCGTAGTTTAAGCCGCGAGCGACCACTGCGCACTGCCGCATGTACCGGTAGCGCTCCACCAGTTCGCGAATCTGATCCGCCGTGG
Source organism: Terriglobia bacterium (assembly GCA_035946575.1). Classification (GTDB taxonomy): domain Bacteria; phylum Acidobacteriota; class Terriglobia; order UBA7540; family UBA7540; genus Gp13-AA77. The sequence goes on from DASYZG010000075.1 coordinate 15,081, forward strand.
CCAGCGCCGCGTGCGCGTGTTCGGGAATCGCGCCCAACTCCGATATCCTGCACTGGCGGCCCAGTGCGCAGGCAATCAAATAAAAGACCATGAGCTGGCCGGTGTAGGTCTTGGTAGCGGCCACGGACTTCTGTCGCCCGGCGCGCACCAGAAAGACATCGTCCGCGATACCGGCCATGGGCGATTTCGCTTCGTTGGTGATTGCGACGGTGTAGGCACCGTTGCGCCGCGCTGACTCCAGCACCAGGTTGATATCGGTGCCGGCGCCCGACTGCGAAATGCCTATCACCAGCGCGTCACGCAAGTCGATCCTGGCGTGGTAGAGCGTGTGCAGCGAGGGCGCGGCGAGCGAGACGGGGATACCTGTGGTCAGTTCCAGAAAATAACGTCCGAAGATCGCGGCATTGTCGGACGTGCCGCGAGCGACCAGGACGATCAGGCGGAATTTGCCGCGCGCGAAGCGGCTGAACTTTTCAGCGTGTTTCAGTTCGGCCCGGAACGTGCGCTCCAGCGCGCGCGGTTGCTCCAGGATTTCGTCCATCATCTTTGACATAGTTGTCAGCCGTCAGTTTTCAGTTGCCCGGAAGTGATGATTGACTCGGTTCCTTTTCCTCATCATAGCGGTTTGCACCTCGCATTCGCCTATTCTGGCACCGCCTCGTACACCACCCGGCCGCCCACGATCGTGGTCGTCACCTTCACGTCGCGGATCTTCTCGGGCGCGATCTTGAACAAGTCGTCGGAGAGCACGATCACATCCGCGAGCTTCCCGGGCGCGAGCGTACCCTTGTCACGCTCGGCGAAGGCGGCATAGGCGCTGCCCTGCGTGTAGGCGCGCAGGGCCTCATCGAGTGTCAGGCGCTGCTCCGGAAACCATCCTTCGGGATGCTTGCCGTCGAGCGTAGCTCGTGTCACCGCGGCGTAGATGCCCAGCAGGGGATTGAGCGGCGCCACCGGCCAATCGGTGCCAAAGGCCAGAGGCGCCCCGGCGTCGAGCATCGACCGCCAGGCGTAACTGTAGCGCGCGCGTTCGTGTCCGATGCGCTTCTCGGCCCAGCGCCCGTCGTCAATCGCGTGATAGGGCTGCATGCTGGCGATAATCCCCAGCTGTCCGAAGCGCTTGAAATCACCCGGGCGCATGTGTTGCGCGTGCTCGATCCGGAAGCGATACGTTTGCGGATGAGCGCCGCCCTCGCTCGCATAGATGTCGAGCATCTCCGAGATCGCCCGATCCCCTATGGCATGGACAGCGGTCTGGATGCCCGCAGCCGTGGCGCCATGCACCGCCGCTTCCATTCGCGAGGGTGGAGACATCATGGGGCGAGGCAGTCCACGGTTGTCAGGATCGTCCGTGTAAGGATCGAAGAACCACGCCGTGCGGGAACCGAGCGAGCCGTCGGCGAAACCTTTGACCGCCCCAAGCTGCAGCCAGTCGCTGCCCATGCCGTGGGAAAGGCCGGCGTCCGCCAGGCGCTTCCACTGCTCGATGGGCGTGATCTCGTAGAATCGGCAAGTGAGCCAGCGCTCGATCTGGGCGCGTCTCAGCTCGCGAATTTCGGAGTCGAAGCTGCCGTCGGGAGTCTCGCCTCCCAGCGCCATATCTTCGACCGTGGTCACGCCTACGCGGCGTGCTTCGGCGAGTCCGGTCCTGATTGCTTCCTCAAATTCTCCGGGGGTGGGGTTAGGAATCACCCGTTCGATCAGGGCTTGGGCCTCGTCCTTGAAGACTCCCGTGGGCTCGCCCCTGGCGTCACGAACAATCACGCCGCCGGCTGGGTTCTGGGTGTTGCGCGTCACACCGGCGAGCTTCATCGCCAGCGAATTCGCCAGGCCCGCGTGACCGTCATAGCGGCTGATGAAGACGGGATTGTGCGGCGTGACGGGATCGATCAACTCGTGGGTGGGCAGTTTGGCGTCCGGCCAGGCCTCCTCATCCCAGTTGCCGCCCAGGATCCAGCGGCCGTGCGGCAGCGACTTCGCTTTCTCGGCGATCAGGCGCACGAATTCGGACTCGCTTCGCGTCAGCTTCAGATCCACCTGAAGCAATTGGAAACTGCCATCCACAAAATGAACGTGATCGTCGATGAAGCCTGGCATGGCGAAGCGGCCCGCCAGGTCGATCACGCGGGTGTGGGGGCCGGCGTAAGGCTGGACGTCGCTATCACTGCCAAGTGCGATGATCCGTCCGTTGAGCGCGGCCAGGGCCTCGGCCCAGCGCGTGGCGGACGGCTTCACGCCTGGGCCGGCGTAGGGTTCCCCGGTCCAGATGTGGCCATGCAGCAGGACGAGGTCGGCGCCGGGACTCATGTGTTCGCCGGCGGCCTGTCCTGAAACCGCCGTTCTGTCTCCAAGGCTCACGAGCACTGCCAGAGTCAACAGCGGAAGAACGAATCGTCGCAACGCAACCTCCGAGCGGGCATTATATCCTCCGTACGCAGGAAGTCATTGTAGAATCGTTGTCGCCGGTCCAAGACACGGGCAGGACGCCGTGCTACGTAGCATGGCCATCCTGGCCATGCGGCCTCACGTAGCTCGGCGACCTTGGCCCTGCCCTGAGAGGACAAATTCCGAACACGGTCAGGATGCCCGTGTCACGGCCGTGCCGGCATGTTGCGAATGACCACCCCTGCGCCCACCGATCGCCGCATCGACAAGCTGATTCGCCTGCTGGCGGAGAATGCCACGGTCGTAATACCCGGTCCGAAGATTGCCGCCGAGATCGGCGTCACGCGCGCCACGGTTTGGGATTGGATCGAGAAACTGCGTTCGCTCGGCGTCGACATCAAGGGCCACCCGGCGACGGGTTATCAGCTCCAGCGCCTGCCGGACCTGCTCACGCCAAGCCTGGTGCGGCCGGAGTTGGGCGAAGGCAGCATCGGTCATCGGATTGTGCACTACTTCCGTGCCGACTCGACCAATACCATCGCCCTGCGACTCGCTTCGGAGGGCGCGGAGCACGGAACCGTCGTGGTCGCCGAAGAGCAGACCGCGGGCCGGGGCCGATTCGGGCGTGCCTGGTACTCCGAGAAATCGAGTGGGATTTATGTATCCGTGCTGCTGCGGCCGCCGCTCGCTCCGGCCGCGGCGCCGGTAATCACATTGATGGCAGGGCTGGCCGCTCATGCGGCTGTCGAGCGTTCCGCCGGCGTCGCCACCGATATTCGCTGGCCCAATGACCTTCTGCTGAACGGCAAGAAGATGTGCGGAATCCTCACCGAGATGAGCGCTGAGGTTGACCGGCTGCACGCCGTGGTAATCGGCATCGGAATCAACGTGAATCATCGCCAGATCCCCGAGGATTTACGTTCCATCGCTACCTCGCTGCGCCTCGAGACCGGCAAGATCCACTCCCGCGTCCAGGTCCTTGCGGCATTGCTGAAGGAGCTTGAGCATCATTACCAGGCCTTGATCCAGCAGGGGAGCGAGGCCATCATCAGCCGCTGGGCTGCGGTCTCGACCTACGCACGAGGCAAGCGGGTGGTGGTTCACACGCTGGCGGGTGAGTTTAGGGCCACCACGGCAGGCCTGGAGCCGACGGGCGCACTCCGCGTCCGCTACGACGACGGCCGCGAGGAGCCGCTGGTTGCAGGCGAGATCCGTGCAGGCGAGTGAGGCCATTCTGGCCTGCGTCGCGTAGCCGCCAAACGAAACCAGGCTGACCCCGTCTATTGAATCTGGTGATGTTCCCTGTCAGAATGAGGCAGACGGTGGCAATTATGTTTGACCGCACCTTCGACAGACTGCCCCAAGCGTCTCCAAATGGAAAAGGGTTTCGTGCGCCAAGACTTGGGCTTGTGGTGATCCTGCTGGCGGTCATGGCGGCGCCATGTCCGGGCCAGAATGCGCCTCCTGCGCAGCCACAGCCCCCGGTTAATACCGTCCCTCCCGGTGTTCGTCCTCCTCCGCCGATGATGCGGCCCTGGCAGATGCGAATGCGCGAGTCGCAGGCGATGCAGCAGCGGCTGGGTGTGACCCAACGCTACGAGCCTATGCAGCAGCCGCCTGTCCCGCCTGCGCCTGCCAAACCGTTGCCGGCTCCGGTTGAAGTCAAGGGACCGCCCGCGAACGCGCCGCCTTCTCAGCCGTCGCTTAAGGTCGATTTTGCTGACGGCAAGCTGACGGTAACCGCGGATCGCATGCCCCTTTCCCAGGTGCTGCGTGAGGTGGGCCAGCGGACGGGTTTGGAGATCCGAGGCGTGCAGGATGCCGGCGGTATGGTTTCAGTGCAGTTTTCGAAGGCCAGCGTCGCGCAAGGGATGCAGGAACTGCTGGGCGGCACCAACTATGCGGTGATCGGCAGCCTGGCTTCGGCGGAGCAGATCCATGATGCGCGCGTGATTATTCTGAGCGCGACTTCAACGGACAACATCGATCTGGGCGGGCCTCTGGGTGCCGCGCGCAGCAGGCAGCCTCAGACTCCTGGCGGGCCGGCGGACGGCTTGAGCCAGGAGGCCAAGGACTCCTTGCGGGCTGAGCTGATGAGCTCAGACCCCGCACAGCAGGACCGGGGTTTCAGCCAGATCAATAAACTCGACCCCAAAGAGGCGTTTGACGCCCTCCAGGACGTTCTGACGAATGGCGATGGTATCGCCCGGCTGCGCGCCTTGCAGTTTATGGATCAGGACAGCTCGCTCGAGCCAAACCAGGTCGTCGGCGCTTTGCGGGAAGCGCTTAACGACCCGGACAACACCTTGCGCGACTACGCCATTCAGGCGCTCGGGCGTCAAAACGGCTCGGATGCGCTGGACGCCTTACGCCAGCAGTTCGAAGCCGGCGACGCGGCCACCCGCTTGAGTGTTCTTGAAGCAATTTCCCAGCGGTCGGATGCGCAGTCGATCATCCAGGAGGCGAGCAACGACCCGGACCAGAGCGTGCGAACGATGGCCACCGAGCTGCTTCAGAACAGCGCCGGTCAGCCCCAACCCGGGGTTCAGCCCCCGGGGACGATTCAGCTGCAGCCTGCGCCCGAACCCCCGCCGTCCGACGACCCGGATGGCGACCCGGGGATGCCTCCGAACCGTTAGCAGTGGGATTCGCCCCTCCTTGACATGTCTGGCTGTTGTTGCCCCCGGCGATGTGCCTTTTCCTGCTCGGGAGTGTGCCGGGGACGTGCAAACCCTTCCACGGTTCTGGCGTCTAAGAGGAAGTCAAGAAGGGCAATCGTCGTCCGAGCAGAGCCACGAAACCCTCTCCTTTTCCCGGGAAGACGAGTTGTCAAAGCGTTCGCCGCCATGAGGCGAGGATGGGCACCGCCTTGAAGGCCTGCTGGTTTGGAGGGACGAGTGTGGCTTGCGCTCGCGGTGAAGGATGGCAGATAATCAGCAAAGGGGTGTCGGCTTGATATCGAAATCATTCACAGGGAGGGTGCTGGCGGGAGGCATTGGTGTGCTTTGCATGTTGCCGCTCGTCTCCTGCGGCCCCGAATCGGTTGCTTATAGAGCCGGCCGAAAGGCCGAGATGCGCAGGGACTACGATCAGGCGGTCATCGACTACAGTAAAGCCCTTCAGTATTCCCCTGATAACTCCAAGTATCTGATTGCGCAGAAGCTTGCCCGGAGCCGCGCAGGTTATTTTCACCTGAATCAAGGGGAACGGTTGCTGGCGGAAGGCAAGAAAGAAGAGGCGCTCGGTGAGTTTAAGCGGGCTTACAGCGTCGATCCAAGCAATGAGACCGCCAAGCAGCAGCTGACGAAACTCGTGAAGGAGCAGGCCAACGAGAAGGCCGAGCGGGAAAAAGCGTTGCAAGAGGCGCTGAAACCGGCGGAAGAACCTGCCACCCCGCTGGGAATCCAGCTCAAGCCGCTGCCCAGCGAGCCGATCGCGCACTTTCACCTTTCGGCGGAGAGCCGCAAGGTCTTTGAAGCCTTGGGAAAATTCGCCGATCTGAACGTTATCTTCAACTATGACTTTCAGCCCCGGCAAATAACGCTGGATCTGACCAACGTCAAACTGGCTGACGCCCTGCAGGCCGCCGCTTACGAGTCCCACGTTTTCTGGAAGGTTGTCAGCCCGAATACGATTCTGATCGTCCCGGACACACCCACCAATCGCCGCGAGTACCAGGATGAGGTGCTCAAGACCATCCACTTGTCGAATCCGCTCGCGCCTCAGGATCGCACTCAAATCTCGACGGCGCTTCGGCAGGTTTTGGGCCTGCAGCGCATCATCGACAATCCCAGTTCCAATTCGATTATTATCCGCGATACTCCGGACAAGGTAGCCGCGGCCGAGAGGGTGATTCACAACCTCGATTTGGGCAAGGCCGAAGTCCTGATCGACGTCACCATTCTGGAAGCGAATCGCCAGCGCATGACTACGCTCGGAATTATCCCGGCCACTAATCTGGCCCTGGTGCCGAATCCCAACATCACGACCTCGACGAGCACCGGTAACGGCACCACCACCAGCACACCCGGCATCCTGGGACTCGGCCAATCCTTCAGCAGCAATGATTTCGCCCTGGTGCTCCCGAGCGCCACGGCAAACGCCATGCTGAGCGACACCACCACGCGGGTCCTGCAGAACCCGGAGCTTCGGGCCACGGACGGTTTGGTGGCCAAGTTGAAGATCGGCAGCCGCATCCCGTATGCAACGGGCAGCTTTCTGCCCTCCTTCGGCGCCACCACCGGCACGACCGGCGGTCTTGGCCTGCTGAGCAGCACCCAGTTCCAGTATCAGGACATCGGCGTGAATATGGAGATCACCCCGCATATCACCGCCACGGGTGAAATCGCGCTGCACGCGAAAATTGAGATTCTCACCGATGCGGGCAGCGAGTCGATTGGCGGATTGAGCGAGCCGATTTTCGGCCAGCGGAGCGTGGAGCACGATATTCAACTTCAGGAAGGCGAGGTCAGCCTCCTCGGCGGCTTGATTGACCGGGAGACGACCAACACCGCCACGGGCATCCCCGGTTTGGGCGACGTGCCGCTGCTGAAGTATTTCTTCTCCACTCAGGGGCACCAGATTACCGACAACGAAGTCCTGATCATGCTGGATCCGCACGTCATCCGGCTGCCCGAGGTGCCCTCGAGCGGCGCCGCAGTGGTTTCAGCCGACACCGCGGGTCCAAACCTCGCTCCGGTTCCGGGATTGCCCCAGCCATGAGAACGGCAAACAATGCGCTCGTCTTTGTGGCCACGCCGGAAGCCCTGCCGCCGACTTGCGCCGGAGCTGTGGAGCGCACGCTCGCGGCTGAGGCGTTTACGCTGATGGAGCTGATCGCCAGCATGGCAATCATGCTGATTCTGGCGGGCGCGGCCCTGCCGCTCATGCGGGTACACGCCCAGCGCGTGCGTGAGATCGAGCTGCGCCGGGACCTGCGCGAGATTCGCAGCGCCATCGACCGCTACAAGGACTTTGCCGATCGCGGCATGATTCCCACCGAGGCCAACACGTTCAACTATCCGCCCGACCTCGACACGCTGGTGAATGGAGTCGCCCTCAAGGGCGCGAGTTCGGCGAAATACAAGTTCCTGCGCCGCATCCCCAACGACCCGATGACGGGCCGGCCGGACTGGGGCAAACGTTCCATGCAGGACGACCCCGACTCGAGATCGTGGGGCGGTGAGGACGTGTTCGACGTCTACTCGCAGTCAAACGGAACCGCGCTCGACGGGACACGCTATTCGGATTGGTAGAGTGATGTTTACAGAAGCGGGCAAAACCCCGAGCGCGAGGGCCGAGAAACACAAGGGGGATTCTGCATTCACGCTGCTGGAACTGGCCGTGGTCATGCTGCTCATCATTACCTTGGCGGCCATAACGGTCCCCGCCTACCACATGGCCATTCAGCGTTCGAAAGAAGCGGTGCTGCGCGACGACCTTCACACCATGCGCCAGGTGATTGACGAGTATACGGTGGACAAGGAGCAGCCGCCTCAGTCGCTGCAGGACCTTGTTGATGGCGGCTACATGCACGCCATCCCCGCCGATCCGATGACCGGTTCCACCGATACCTGGGTCCCCGACGTTCAAGAGGTGCCGGTCCCGCCGGATCAGACCGCTACGGGTCTGGTGGACGTCCACAGCGGGTCGGAGGACAAGGCGCTGGACGGGACAGCGTACAACACGTGGTAGTCGGTGGTCAGGCCGTTGTCCGTTGTCAGTCGTTCGTGAGTCGAAGATCTTGGTTCGTACCTGAAAAGAGAATCACCAGGCCAGGGCTCAGCGTGCGAGCAACTGACGACGGACGACGGACAACAGGCTAAACAACTAGCTGGCACCGGGCTGGATCTTATGGAATTTGTCTGCAAACTCGGCAGCCCCACGGGGCGCATCCTCAGCCAGACCGAAGAGGCGGGCTCCGAAGGTGAACTCCGCCAGCGCCTGGCCTCGCAGGGCTACTACATCTTCTCGCTTCAGGCGAAGGGTGGCTTGGACGCGCGCCTGCGCGCCCGCCGCAGCAAGAAGATCAAGCCCGACGATTTCGTCATCTTCAACCAGCAATTCCTGACCCTTTCGAAGTCGGGTCTGCCCCTGCACCGGTCGCTCGAACTGCTGGCGCGCCAGACGCGCAGCGACGCCCTGCGCGAGGCCCTCGAGGACGTGCGCGACCGGGTTCGATCGGGCGTGCTGATCTCGGAAGCCTTTGAGGCCTCGGGCAAGTTCCCCAAGATCTACTGCGCCACGCTCCGGGCCGGTGAGCGTAGCGGCGCCATGGATAAGGTTCTGGCGCAGTATGTTGCCTATCAGAAGGTGAGCCGGGGATTCCGCAAGAAATTCCTGGCCGCCCTGATCTATCCGTCGTTCCTGCTGGTTTTTCTGGCCGTGCTTATCAGCTTCGTGGTGGGCTTTGTGGTACCGCGCTTTGCAGATCTCTATTCCGATCTGGGAGTGAAGCTTCCGCCGCTTACGCTCTTTGTGATCAATTTCTCCGTGAACTTCAGGCGATACGGCTGGGCTTTGGCGATCGTTGCGGTGCTGATTGTGCTGGGCGTGCGGCAACTCCGGAAGTCGGCTGAAGTTAAACTTGCCTGGGACCGGTTCAAATACCGGCAGCCGATCGTCGGAAAACTGCTCCTCAAGTTCTCCGTGGCGGAGTTCGCGCGGACTTTCGGCACCCTGCTCCAGGGAGGGCTGCCGGTGGTCCAGGCGCTCGAAACGGCACGCCATTCGGTCAGCAGCCCGCTGCTGGTGCAGGCGATCACCGGGGCGCAACAGGAAGTGACCGGGGGGCGGTCGCTCACCGCCAGCCTGCGGATGAGCGGATTCTTTCCGGAAGTCGCCCTGGATATGATGGAAATCGGCGAAGGTACCGGCGCGTTGAGTGGCATGCTGGAGAGTATGGCGGAGTTCTTCGAAGAGGACGTGAACGTCGATCTCGGGACGCTGGTTTCGCTGGTTGATCCCATAATGATCGCGATTATCGCCATCGTGGTCGCGTTCGTGCTGGTTGCCTTCTACCTGCCCTTGTTCTCCCTGGCAGGCCAGGTGGGAGGCTGAGGGTCGCGGTAGCGGCGGTGTCCTCACCGCCGCCGTTCAGGAAGCGGGATAGGGAAGACTTTGGAGAGCAAGTACCGTGAGTGATGCACCGGTGGCGGTCACGCCCGCCGCGAATCTGGAAGAGGAACTCGAGCAGGCCCGGCAGCTGGCGGAGCGCTATCGCTTCCCATTTGCCGATCTGCGGCAGATCATCCTCGACAAGGACCTCCTGGGTTCGATTCCCCTCGATCTCATGGTGCATTACGAGTTCCTGCCCATCCAGTCCGACAATGGCGAACTCGCCGTGGCCGTAAGCGATCCCCGGAACCTCGAACGCCTCGACGAACTTGAGACGCGGCTGGGGCGGCGGCTGAAGATTCACGTGGCGGCCGTCAGCCAGGTCCGCGAAGCGCTCAAGAATACCGAACCCTCCCGCCGCGTGCTGGACGAAGCCACGGAGGATTTCGGTCTGGACGTGATCCGCGAGCGCGAGAACGCCGAGCAGGGTCTCTCGCTGGAATCGCTGGTGGAGGATCGCGAATCGAGTCCCATGGTGCGGCTGGTCGATTCGATTATCTTCGCGGGTCTGGAACGGCGCGCCAGCGACATTCACATCGAGAGTCACGACAACGCGGTGGTGGTGAAGAACCGGATCGATGGCGTGCTGCAGGAGGCCATGCGGCCGCTGGCGCTCGAGTTTCAGTCGAACCTGATCACGCGCATCAAGGTGATGGCTGAGTTGGACATCGCCGAGCGCCGTGTCCCCCAGGACGGCCGGTTCCGGGTGCGGTACAAAGGACGCCCCATCGATTTCCGGGTCTCGATTATGCCCTCGATCAACGGCGAGGACGCCGTGCTGCGTATTCTCGACAAGGAGTCGTTGAGCGAGAAGTTCCGCCAGTTGCGCCTGGACGTGCTGGGCCTGTCGGAGCGCGAGTTGCGCCGCCTGCGCCGCTTCATTCGTGAGCCTTACGGCATGGTTCTGGTGACCGGGCCGACCGGCAGCGGCAAGACCACCACCCTCTACGCGGCGCTCTCCGAAATCAAGAGCGACGAAGACAAAATCGTCACCATCGAGGACCCGGTGGAGTACCAGATCCGCGGAATCACCCAGATTCCCGTGAACGAGAAGAAAGGACTGACCTTCGCGCGTGGGCTGCGCTCCATTCTGCGGCATGACCCGGACAAAATCATGGTGGGCGAGATTCGCGACAACGAAACCGCGCAAATCGCAATCCAGTCGGCCCTCACCGGGCACCTGGTCTTCACCACCGTGCACGCCAACAATGTCCTGGACGTCCTCAGCCGGTTCCTCAACATGGGCGTGGAACCGTACCACTTTGTCTCGGCGCTCAACTGTATCCTTGCGCAACGGCTGGTGCGCGTGATTTGCGAGGTCTGCAAAAAACCCACGGAAATGTCGCAGGAACAGGTGGAGGAGTCCGGACTCGAGCCCTCCGCCTGGCGGGATGTGGTCTTCTACGAGGGTACGGGCTGCCCCCAGTGCAATTTCACCGGGTTCCGCGGGCGCACCGCGATCGGCGAAATTCTGGCCCTCAGCGATTCCGTTCGCGAACTCATTCTGGAAAAGCGCCCCACCTCCGAACTCCGCCGGGTGGCACGCCGCGAGGGGATGGTCACCTTGCGTGAATCGGCGCTCGAAAAAGTCCGCGAGGGCGCCACGACTTTGCGGGAAATCAACAAGGTCACGTTCGTGGAGGCAGCTGGCTGAACGCTTACGTCAATATCCGAGTGATGAATTATGGCAGTGAGTCGCATAGAATTCTGCCAAACGAAGCCGTTAGGTCATTGAAAATAAACTACTTAAATTTTTAGCATGTCGGGAAGTCGTCAGATCATTGAAAAGAAGGGACTTGGACGTCGAAAGCCGTTAGGTATATGATTCTAAAAACCTTACTTTAATTGGCTGGGGACGACTGAGGGCTGGCAACTGAAAAGCTGATGGATTGGAAAGACCAACTCAAAGACATCTGGAATCGCGTTGCCTGGACGGGCACGGCAGCGTTCAACCTGCCAGGCGCCCTCTTCGAGGTTCAGCCTGACTTCGTGCTGGGTGCTCGTTTCGCAGGAAAGGCGAACGGCAACGGACATTCGCAACTGGGCCGGCTCGCTGTGGAGCCGCTCGCGCCGGGCGCGGTGGCGGCCTCGCCCGCCGGCCCGGTAATCTTGAATGAGTCCGCGGTGGTCAAGGCCTTCCAGGAGGTTGTGGCGAAGGTGGGAAACGGGCAGCCGCGCGCGGGCCTGCTGGTGCCCGATGGTGCCGTGCGCGTGGGCGTGTTCCCGTTTGAGGAACTTCCCTCGGGCAAGCGCGAGGCCGCGACGCTGGTCGGGTGGCGCATGCGGGAGACTCTCCCCTATCCGCCGGTTGAGGCCCGCATCAGTTACCAGACGCTGCGCCCGGCGGCCGGGGGTCTGGAGATTGCCGCGGTAGCCGCGCGATCCTCGGTAGTGGCGGAATTTGAAGGGCTCCTGGACGCGATCAATCGCTCGGCGTACATGATCCTGCCGGCCACCATGGCCCTGCTGCCTCTGCTGCCCGCGCAGGGGGAATCCGGCCATCTGCTCGTGCACGTCTACTCGGGCATGGCGACGCTTGCCGTGACCCAGGGAGAGCGCCTGCGATTCTGGCGCACGCGTGACCTGACTGGTCTCGACCTCGACGAGATGTTCCGGCAGGTTGCTGCCGAAGCGGCGCGCGTGCTGGCATCCTCAGAGGACCGGCTGGATGTGCATCTCGGCCCCCTGCGCCTCTCGGTCCGCCCGCCGGCTACCGGGGAGTGGGCCGGGCGCCTTGCGTCCACGCTCGGCCGCGAGGTCGTCTTGCTCGAGCCGTCAGCGGAGGTCGCGGCCTTGCTGGCCGGTCCGGATCGAACGGCGTTTCGGACCTATGGAGCGCCGATAGCGGGTCTGGCGGCGAATCGATAGGGGTTAGAGCTAGGTGTCAGGCGGCAAGTCGGAATGAATTGAGATCTGCGGCGAAAGGCGGCTTGTGAAGCGCTCGTCACTCGTCACTTTCGCTTGTCACTTTTCAGCTAGCAGGCCGCTGAAAAGCGTGTAGCCTCGGCTTCAGGCCGCCAACGCGTGTATTGAGCGAGTTGGACTTATGGCGAGGTAAACTCGCCGCTACGCTCCTCGAACCGTGTTTTTCAGCAGCCTGATAGGCGACTTAACGTGAAGGTCAATGTCAATCTCGCGCGAGCTCAGGGCTTCCGCCAGCGTCATTTGGTGGCGTGGTCGGTGCCGGTGCTTGCTGTAGCCGGGCTCCTCTTGCTTCGCATGATTGTGGGCGTGCAAGCAAATTGGAGAGAATATCGTGCCGTCGGCGGAGCGGCCGACCGGGAAGCGGCGCGGCAGAATGATTTGCTGGTACGCGAGGCAGCCCTGCACCGCAAGCTCGATGAGCCCGATAATCGTGCCCTGCTGCGCGAGGTCCAATTCATCAACCAGCTCATTGACGAGCGCCGGCTCGCTTTTGACGAGCTTACGGACAAGGTCACGGCCATGCTGCCGCCTCAGGCGCGCCTGAGCGGCCTGAGCATGCCCGACGCTTCGGGCGAACCGCTGGTGCATTTTATGATCGAAGGAGCCAGCGAAGAACCGGTGGAGACGTTCCTGACGAATCTGGAAAATTCGCCCGATTTCAGAGACGTCGTCATCACCAATCAGGGTTTCGAAGAGCAGGACAGCGGCGCCGGCGCCAAGGCTGGCGCGCCGGTGAGTATCACTTGCAGCGCCCGTTACGTCGGGCGCATAGACCTCGCCCTGCTTTCAGGCAAAACCGCCGTGCCCGCCGGCGAAAAAGTTCTGGATGCGCCTGCGCCCAAAGTGACCACCGGCGCGAAGCCCGCGACCGGACTGGGCATCGCCGCGAGCACGAAGAGCGCCGGATCCCAGGGTCCTCTGCTGCCCGGCCGGACGCCGGCCCGGGCGCCGGTCGGGCCGCCGCCGGCCGCCCCGGCAGTACGGAACCCGGCTGCGCAGCCGTCAAGCCCAAATCCGGGCACGGTCCTCCCAGGTTCGCGGCACCCCTCATCGGGCCAGGCTTCGACGCCGCCCAAGACGAATTGACTATGGCAAGACTGAGACGCAAAACGCTTCACCGCGTGCTCGAGATCGGCGCCCTCGGCATGGTGGCTCTGGATCTGCTGTTTTATCTGGTGGTCGCGCATCCGCTGGCCGACGGCGTCAAGGACCAGCAACAGCGGTTTGCGGAGGCTCGCCTGCAGGTGCGGTTCATCCAGTCTCGCATCGGCCAGGCGCAGGATGAATTGAACGCACTGCCTTCCACGGAGGAGGCGATGAAGCAGTTCCTGAAGGTCCACGTGCCCCCGCGCCAGCGCAGCTATTCACGGGCCGCCGGCTTGGTGCACAAGCTTACGGACGATTCCAACGTCCAACTTAAGCACGTCGCTTATCGCCTCACCGTCGATCCCAAGGAACCGCTGGAACGGCTGGGGATACAAGCCAACGTGCAGGGTCCGTTCGAGGGCCTGCTGAAGTTCGCGCACGAACTGGAGACAACGGACGACCTGCTGCTGGTGCGAGGGGTGATTCTCCAGCCTGGCGACAATGGCGGGCTGGGGCTTAGAATGCTTGCAGAGCTGTATGTGACGCCCTGATGGCTAACACGATCAAAGATCCGCGAGTCCGTCGCTGGGCCACGATAGGCCTCCTGCTGGTGTGCGCCGTGGTCCTCGGCCGGCTGGTGCTCAGTATCGCCGATGTTACGGGCGGCCCCGGCACCACCTCCGCCTCGCTGGCGCCCCATGCGTCCGGCGCTGCGCGCCCGTCGCCGCCGGAAACGCAGGCTCCGCCCGCGACGGGCGCGAGTGCAGCCACTCTGAATCTGCACGAATTGGCGCAGCTCAACGGCCGTCCGCTGCCCGATTTCGAGCGCAATCCGTTCCAATACGGACCGACTCCGGAGCAGATCCAGGCGCAGGAGCACGCCGCGGAAATCGCCAAGAACCCGCCGCCGCCGGTGGCGCCGCCCCCGCCCCCGGTCCCGTTCAGGGCCATCGGGTATCAGCAGGCGGCAAACGGGCAGCGCGTCGCCTACCTGTGCGTTTCGGGCGGAGGCGCGGCCCCGGGAGCGGGCGCCACCGGCGCTGCCGGAACCTGCGCCGAAGATCAGGAACCTTACGCGGTGCGCGAAGGGCAGGAATTTGGCCAGCATTTCAAGGTACTGCGGATCACCGACTCGATGGTTGAAGTCCAAGATGAGAGCTATCACCAAACGGTTCAACTTCCGTTTCCCCAGTGACCTGCGGCGGGGCTCTGTTCAGGATGAGTGTCCGGCCGGATTCGCGCTGATCGTCATGATGATCGCCGTGACGGTCCTGGCTATTGGTCTGCTGTTGGTCTTGCCCAGCGTTGAGCAAGAGGCTCGCCGGGAACACGAAGAGGAACTGATCTTTCGCGGCAACCAGTATGCACGTGCCATTTACCTGTTTCAGCAGCGCTATAACCGGTACCCGAACTCCCTCAAAGAACTGATCCACACCGACAACCTCAGCTTTTTACGCAAGGCCTGGCCCGATCCCATGACCCCGGGCGGTAAGTGGCGCTTCGTTCACGTTGCGGGTAATGGCGCGCTCATCGACTCGTGGACCATGACCCCGCAGATAAACAATCCTCAGGGCAACACCAATGCACTGGGCAGCTTCAGTAATTCCAATAGCTCGACCGGTTCCAGCGGCTTCGGGGGACAATCGGGCTTTGGCGGAAGCTCGGGTTTTGGCGGATCGTCAAGCTTCGGCGGGTCATCCGGCGTTGGAAGCTCAGGCGGGTTCGGCGGCTCGAGCGCTTTCGGGGGCACGAGTGCCGGGATGGGCGGGGGCTCGCAGGGCGGATTTGACTGGCCCGCGGGAGGTGCCTCAGGCTTCGGCGGCAGTTCGACCGCGTCATCCGGGTTCGGCGGTGGGTTTGGGTCCTCCACGGGCGGCGGTTTTGGCGCCTCCGGCTCGTCAGGCTCATTTGGCGGGTCCTCGAGTTCGACCGTTAGCTCGACCACCCCGGGTTCGACCTCCGGAAGCGCTGCGGGTGCCCTCTCCGAGGAGCCCGGCAGGCCACGCGACCCAAGCGGCAAACCGAAGATGTCTCCGGATTGCAAGGGCACCGGCGTGAAGCCGCTCAACCCCGAATCCCTGTACTCGGCGGGGTCGTCCACGTCGTCCAGCTTCGCTTTGAACAACGGGCCCCAAGGGCTGGGGCTGGCGGGTGTGGCAAGCTGCAGTGACCAGAAGTCGCTCCGTACCTGGAACAAGCACAAAGTCTACAGCCAATGGGAGTTCCTCGGCGTTGGATTCTCGGCCGGCGGCGTGGGTGGACCTGTCCAGTCCGCGGCTCCGACTGGTGGTATGCCGGGGATGCCCGGCGGCGTTCAAGGCCAGGGAACGAACCAGCAGGGTGGGTTTGGAAGTTCCGGCGGGTTCGGGCAACAAGGGAACACCGGCTTCGGCCAGGGCAGCAGCGGGTTTGGTGGGTCCACCGGCTTCGGGAACCAGCCGGGGAATCAGCCGGGTAACCAGCAAGGCAATCAGAATCTCTACCCGCCCGGCCAGCCGTCTGAACCACCGACACCGGACAATCCTCCGAGTAATCTCCCCGACAATTCGGGTGGCACGGGCCAACCCCAGCCGCCCGACAACAGCCAGCCTCCACTCTGAATCAGAGCAGGCCGTATCTGAATAGTAATCACATCGGCAGGTAACTTGACAGTAACGAGTCCGCGTGTTGCAATGGCGTGAGTCCTACGCGCTGTGGAAAGCCTTGCTGTTGTGGTTCGCATTCTTACGTTCCTTAGAGGAGGATCAATGATCGACGGGAGAATTCTGTCCCAGAGGGGTTGGCGTCGCTTGTCCGTTGTGGCGACGGCTGTTTTCCTGGCCCTGTTACCCGCAGGACTGCTGCCCAGGCACACGCGGAGCAGCCCTGCCACGGCGTTCGCAAAGACGATGCTGGTCAACAAGAAGCCTGCCACGCCGGCCAACATCGGACAATGGACTGCGCCCCATTCGATGAACGCAATCGCGATTCACATGGCGCTGCTGTACACCGGCAAGGTGCTGATGTGGTATAGCGATCTATCGGTCGGGGCCAACACAGGTTCGGTAGCCGTCCTCTATGATCCAATCGCACAGACGTTCACGCAGGAGAACGTTCCTTTCCCGTACGACGTCTTCTGTGCCGGTATCGTTGAGCTTCCGAGCGGGCGCGTTATGACATTCGGCGGTTTGAATGATAGTTATGGCGCCGGGTCGGATGCGGGCATTGCGCAGACCCTGCAATACATCCCGTATTCCAACACGTGGACGGAGTCCAAGCCTATGAGTTATCAGCGCTGGTATCCCAGCGCCGTGGAGCTGCCGAACGGCAACGTCATTGTGGCTTCTGGCGAGAATTACAACGCGACGCGCCTGGTACTGCAGATGGAGGAGTACAACACTACGAACAATACTTGGAGCACTCTGCCGTATACCGCCAACATCAGCAATACTGCGAACTTCTACCCGAAGCTGATCCTGCTGCCCAGTGGAAACATCTTCATGGCCGGCATGGTCCAGTCCAACCAGATGTTCAATCCGGCCACGAATACCTGGTCCGCGAGTCCTGCGAATCCAAGCGTTTGGACGCGTATTTATGGCGGTCACGTGTTGCTTCCAGGCCTGGAGCGGGTGCTTGCGGTCGGAGGGCGGCAGGAGAGCGCTGAGTCCGGATCAGCCACGAACAGTATCTCCTGGATCGACTTTTCGCAACCGACGCCGGTATGGGTGGATGGCTGCGGCTCGTTAGGAAGCGCCAATCCGGCCGGGTGCATTCCGGAAAGCCAGGGCGGTCCCCAGGCCATGGATGCCATCCGGGAGAATCCCGAGCTTGTTTTGCTTCCTGACGGCACAGTCATGACCGAAGGCGGTGGCCAGGGCGGCGGCAAGTACTCGAACCCGGTTTACTACCCCGACGACTTCAATCCCGTGACCAACACGTGGGCTTCGCGCACGACCGGCGCCTGGGCCGGCCAGCAGGTCCAGCGGACTTATCACTCCACGGCGGTACTCCTGCCGGACGGCCGCGTCATCTCGGCGGGTTCGGACTGGGGAAGCAATCCCAAGAGCCTCGAAATCTTCAGCCCGCCATACCTCGAGACCGGGGGCACGCGTCCCACGATCACGAGCGCGCCTTCCACGCTGAATTACGGGCAGCAGTTCACCATCACCACCCCAAACGCGGCAACCATTACGCGCGTGGCGTTACTCAAGGTGGAGAGTTGCACTCATACCGTGCGTTTCGACGCGCGTTTTGTGGATTTGAGCTTCAGCATCGGCAACGGGCAGATCACCGCCACAGCGCCGGCCTCAGGTAATTACGCGCCTCCGGGCTACTACATGCTCGATATTTTAAACTCGAGCGGTGTGCCGGCGGTAATGCCGTTCGTGCTGGTGCAGTGATCAGCGTGTTTCATGATTTGTATATCCGGCCCGCGGTCTCGAGCCGTGGGCCGGCGCCTGACCGTTCCCCGCGGCCGCGAGATTATCGCCCGCCCTCAAGGGACTTCCGTATCGTACCCAGGACCGCGTTTTGCTGAGGCCCACGACTACGGCCCAAGTTCCCCGCCCAAAAACTCTTTAAGCCATCCCGTGCTGAAATATCTCAGTAGTAAATACGGTCGTGAAGCAGCTTGACGACGACTCGGGCGCTGTGTTGGAATGGCGTGAGTCATACGCGCTGTGGAACGCCTATTTGCCGTTGAGGTTCGTATTCTTAGGTTCCTGGAGGAGGAACAATGATCGACGGGAGAAGTCTGTCCAGGAGGGGTTGGTGGCGCTTGTCCCTCGTGGCCGCCGCTATTTTCTTGGCCCTGCTACCCGCGGGACTGCTGCCCAGGCATACGCGGAGCATTCCTGCCGCTACATTTGCGAAGCCGATACCGACCAATAGAAAGCCTGCGACGCCTGCCAACATAGGGAAATGGTCCGCGCCCCACTCAATGAAAGCCGTCGCGATTCATATGGCATTGATGTATACCGGCAAGGTGCTGATGTGGTATAGCGATCTTACGGTCGGGAACAACACAGGTTCGATAGCCGTCCTATATGATCCAATCGCACAGACGCTCACGCAGAAAAATGTTCCCTTTCCTTACGACGTCTTCTGCGCCGGTATCGTTGAACTTCCGAACGGACGCGTTATGACGTTCGGCGGTCTGAACGATAGTTATGGCGCCGGGTCGGACGCGGGCATTGCGAACACTTTGCAGTACATCCCATATTCAGACACTTGGACGGAGTCCAAGCCGATGAGCTACGCGCGTTGGTATCCCAGTGCCGTCGAGCTGCCCAATGGCAACATCATCGTGGCTTCCGGCGAGAATTACAACGCGACACGCCTGGTGCTGCAGATGGAGGAGTACAACACCACGAACAATACCTGGAGCACTCTGCCGTATACCGCCAACATCAGCAATACTGCGAACTTCTACCCGAAACTGATTCTGCTGCCCACGGGGAACATCTTCATGGCCGGGATGGTTCAGTCGAATCAGATGTTCAATCCGGCCACGAATACCTGGTCCGCCAGTCCGGCGAATCCAAGTCTTTGGACCCGCATCTATGGTGGTCACGTGCTGCTTCCGGGTTTAGAGAGGGTGCTTGCGGTTGGAGGCCGGCAGGAGAGCGACGAGGCCAGCTCCGCCACGAACAGTATCTCCTGGATCGACTTCTCGCAGCCGACGCCGGCATGGGTGGACGGCTGTGGCTCGTTGGGCAGCGCCAATCCGGCCGGCTGCGTTTCGGAAACACAAGGTGGCCCGCAGGCCATGGACGCCATCCGGGAGAATCCGGAAATGGTCTTGCTCCCCGACGGAACGGTCATGGCCGAGGGCGGTGGCCAAGGGGGCGGCAAGTACTCGAACCCGGTCTACTACCCCGACGATTTCAATCCGGTGACGAACACCTGGGCTTCGCGCACGACCGGTGACTGGGCCAGCCAGCAGGTCCAGCGCACTTATCACTCCACCGCGGTGCTGCTGCCCGACGGCCGCGTCATCTCGGCGGGTTCCGACTGGGGAAGCAACCCGAAAAGCCTCGAGATCTTCAGCCCGCCATACCTCGAGACCGGGGACGCGCGTCCCACGATCACGAGTGCGCCTGCCACGCTCAACTACGGGCAACAGTTCACTATCACCACCCCGAACGCGGCAACCATCACCCGCGTCGCTTTGATCAAGGTCGAGAGTTGCACCCACACCGTGCGCTTCGACGGACGCTTCGTGGACCTGACCTTCAGCATCGGCAACGGGCAGATCACCGCCACAGCGCCGTCGTCGGGCAATTACGCGCCTCCAGGCTACTACATGCTCGATATCCTGGACTCGAACGGTGTGCCGGCGGTAATGCCGTTCGTTCTGGTGCAGTGATCAAGGTCCACCGTAGGGGCGCATGGCGATGCGCCCCTGCGAGAGTGACGGGTTTGCTGGCGTAGCGCGGCCGCCCCGGCCGCGCCAGGAACCACTACAGTCGATCTGATTTGCGAAGCTAAGAAGTACCTCAGTCCGCGGAACCGTCAACTAACCGTCGACTCGTCCGGACCGTAGTCTTCAGCTAACCGGGTATAGAGGCGTGGCAGCGTTGGGGAATTGCGTGCTGCTAGGGGTGAGGGTGTTCCCGCGGGCCGCGCGACGATGATCGGCTACAACCGCCAGCAGAGAGCGACGCTGTAGGGCCGAACAATGGACCGTGCAAAGCGAGAGAGCTTCGAGAGAACGCACCAGATCGTGGACGCGATTCTGATAGTTCAGCTGCACATCGGTCGGTCGGCCGTGGAAGTAAGCCCATGACCAGTCGGACACCCAACGCACCATCGGACTCTGACGGCGCAGCGTAGCACGGTGGACCGGCCCCTCCGGCTTCTTCAGTTGCTCAAGACACTCCGGTGCCGTAAGAAACACCAGGCGTCCACCGCGCAACAGGTTCTGTGACTGCAGCCCGCTGGCATTGATGGCGCGCGCGAGGTTGGTCAGGCAATTGGCGCCGGCCAGAACGACTACCTGCTGGCCAACTTCCAGCCCTTCCTGGATGAAACGCAGGAACTCGGCGGGACCTTCCTGCCGGCGGACCACAAGCTGGCAAGCCCGCGAAACCGAGGGTATCTTAATAGGGTTCGCCCCAGCACCCATACACTTATAATCCTCGAAGTAGCCGATTTGTGTCAATCTTACGAGTTAACGAATTAAATAAGTAGTTAACAAGGTCGCATCGAGTGGCGCACCGGCTCATTCAATGAAGAACAGCCCGAAATGATCTAATGTTATCGGTCTGTATAACAGGAATCGTGACCGTGGGGCACCTGCTGTCGCTTGAGAGTCGGTTCGACTCTTGGGGTGCAGGGTGCAGAGGGGACGGCCGCACGACCAGTATTCGGTTAAGACCGTGCGCGGTCGGGGACTTCCACGAATTCCAGCCGATTCCCCCACGGATCGTCGGCGTAGAATCGGCGCACGCCGGGCAAGGCCTCGTACTCGGTCATCTTGACATCTTGGGATCGCAGCCGCTCTCGTAAAGCCTCAATATCCGCGGCTCGGAATGCGGGATGCGCTTTACGGGCCGGCCGGAAATCGCGTTCTACGCCAACGTGCAACTGTTGCGAGCCGCAGCGAAACCAGCATCCGCCGCGCGCCTGTAGCCTAAACGGCTTTTCGATCTCCTCAAGGCCGAGAACAAAGCCGTAGAACTGGCGGGCGGCAATCTCGCAGCCCTGCGGCGCGGCAATCTGGATGTGATCGATGGCAAGGATGTGTGGTTTCACGCTGCGCGCTGCTCTACTCATGTCTCAACGCCGCCATGGGATCGACGCTTGCCGCGCGGCGAGCGGGCAGATACGCGGCCACCAGTCCCGTAACGGCCACGAGCAAGCCCGCGAGCGCGAACACCGCCGGATTCGTCGGCGACGCTCCATAAAGCTCGCTCCGCAGCAGGCGGTCGCTGATCGCCGAGCCTACCAAGCCCAGGGCCAGTCCGATCGCGACCAGCAGCAGGGCCTGCTTCAAAACCATGCCGAGCACGGAGGAACGGCTCGCCCCCAGAGCGACTCTGACGCCGATCTCGCGCGTGCGCCGTGTCACCGAATAGGTCATCACCCCGTAGAGTCCGACCATGGTCAGCAGCAGTGCGATTCCGGCGAAGCAGCCGAGCAGCAGCGAATGAAATCTCGGCTCGGCCACCTGGGTCGATAGGAGCTCCTCCATGGTGCGGACCTGGAATATCGGCACCAGCGGATCGAGTTGAGCCATCTGGTCGCGCACGGCAGATTCCAGCGTGCGTGGCGGCACGGCGGTGCGCAGCATCATGACGGGCGGCTGCCACTCGAGTTGCTTGTACGGGAAGTAGTAGATCGGTTTCGGCTGTTCATCAAGTGCGAACAGCTTGGCGCTGCCCACCATGCCCACGATCTCGTGCGGGCTCTCCTTCTCGCCGGTATCGGTCGCGCCGGGGGTGATACGCTTCCCGATCACGTCTTCACCCGGAAAGTACTTATCGGCGAACGCCTTGTTCACAATCAGGACGCGCGCCGCTGACTTGTCGTCGCGATTGGTAAAGTACCGGCCCCTGAGGAGCGGAATTCCCGCCGTTCGAAAGTAAGCCGGTGTGGCGACCGCCATACGTGCCGAGGGGTGATCAGATGGACCCGATGGACGCTCTTCGATGTTGAACGACACGGTGACATTATCGCCGCCGAGCGGCAGCGGCCAGACGCCTGCCGCTGACTGGACGCCGGGCAGCGCGCGCATGCGATCAAGCAACTGGTCGAAGAACGCGACCTGTTGCGGCGCCTTGTACTGCGACTCGGGCAGGCTGAACCAGTACGTCAGCAAATGGTCGGGCTTGAACCCGAGATCGCCGTTCTCGAGGTGCAGGAAGCTCGCCATCAGAAGCCCGGCGCTGGTCACAAGCACCAGCCCGAGAGTGACCTGTGCGATGACCAGCGCGCCACGCACCCGATCGTGCCGGCTGGTGCTGCCGCGCATCTGCTCCTTCAATGAGCCCGCGAGATCGATTCTCGACGCCTGCAGCGCAGGCGCAAGGCCGAACAGAATGCTGGTCGCGATCGCCAGCAGCAACGAGAAGCCGAGCACGTGGTCATCAATGCTGGCCTGGGCAAGGCGCGGGATGCTTTGACCGCCGAGCGGCAGCACCACTCGTAAGGAGTATTCGGCAAGCACGGTTCCGGCTGCGCCTCCGAGCAGGGCCAGCAGCAGGCTTTCGGTGAGCAGTTGCCGGATTACGCGGCCGCGGCTGGCGCCGATGGCCGCGCGAATCGCCATCTCGTGCTCGCGATTCGCCGTGCGGGCCAGCAGCAGATTCGCGATGTTGGCGCAGGCAATCAGCAGCACCAATGCCACGGCGCCCAGCAGGATCAGCAGCGGTTGCCGGCTGTCGCCCACAAGGTTGTCAAGCGCCGGTCCGACAAAGGCTGCGCCGCTGTGGGTGTTGCTGTCTGGATATTTCTTGGCGAGGGCGGCGGCGATGACGTTCAGATCGGCGCGGGCCTGCTCAATCGCGACCCCGGGTTTGAGCCGCCCTAGCGCCTCCAGCAAGTGGGCGCCACGCTGCTCCGTGATGGGCTGACCACCCGGCGGTGCCACGCGGTCGTCGGCGATCGTGGTCCACAGCTCGATCTTCGGTTCGTTCACCGGAAACACGAAGCCCGGTGACGCCACGCCCACCACCGTGTAGGGCTTGCGGTCAAGCGTGATGCTGCGTCCGACCAGCCCGCGATCACCGCCAAATTGCTGTTGCCACAGTTTATGGCTGAGAATGACCACGTGCGTGCCGGCCGCTTCTTCGGACTGGAGGAATCCGCGGCCCAGTTCGGGCCGAACGCCGAGTGCCGGGAAGAGATCCCAGGTCACCATCTCGCCATCCAGCTGGATCGGTTGCCCGGCGCCAGTGAGAACCAGGTTCGTGTCACGTGACGTAATCAGGTGCTCAAAGCTATGACTCTGCGCGCGAAAATCGAAAAAGTCGGGATACGAGAGCTGATTCGGAATCGGCGCGCCCCGTGTGTACATCGACATCACCGTCATCAGTCGGTCTGGCTGCGCATAGGGCAAGGGCTTCAGCATCACCGCATTTACCACGCTGAAGACAGCGGTGTTGGCGCCGATCCCGAGCGCCAGCGTGAGCACAGCTGCAATGGCGAACCCAGGTGCGTTCCATAGCTGGCGCAAGGCGTAACGAAGATCTTGAAATAGAACGGACATCGGGCTGGCCTCCGGCAATTCGGGTGAATATCGGGTTGCCGGCTGGCCGTTTAGGCGTAGGCCGGCAACAGGTAAAGTGCATGCCAACTTCCAAGGTTAGAAATTGATTTGAAAGAGTTTAGCGAAGGGGAACGGCAGTTCGCTGTCCATATCTGGACGTCTTGTTCCGGCACGAACAAGGCCCGCGGGCGCCAGCTATCGGCACTCGGCAGTCGGCAATCGAAAATCGGCAATCCTCATCGTATCTTTCCTCTCGCCGCCACCCTCCAGCAGCCCGCCGCCTCGCCGCCGCGGTGCAGAAAGACTTCGTCGTGCATGTTGACGCAGGTGCAGACGTGGTTCGGGATGACCGTGAGCACTTCGCCCACGTGGAAGGGATGACTGGACCCGCTGATGTCAAGGTATCCGTGTTCTTCATTCAGTTTGATCAGCCTGGCGTCGGGCGCTTCGACAACCTGGCCGTGGCCTGACTTCGGCCCGGACCCGAGGGGATCGGATGAGAAAGTCTTCGATCCGGCGTCGATAATGGCGCGGCCGGGGACTGCCGTCGAAACGACCGTGGTCAGTACGCGCGCGGCGCAATCGTCGAGGCCGCACAGGCCCTGGTAGTGAGTATTGAGGTCGTTGTAGATGTAAGTGCCGGGGCGAATCTCCGTGATACCCGGAATGTCCCCTACGAGCGGGGCCGAGGGAGTTGACCCGCCGGAGACGATCTCCACCGGCATACGCGCTTCGTCGAAGCCCGCGAGCGCCCGCTGAACGCGCGCCGCCACCCGCTCCGCTTCGGCACGCCGATCCTCCTCGGTGCCCCAGACGCTCCCGAAATAGGTCATGAGTCCCCGGAAGCGCAATCCTGGCAGCCCTTGAATGGTCCTGGCCAGACTCACGCAACCCGGTCCGGGCTCGAGCCCGCACCTGCCGAGTCCGGCGTCGAACTCCACCAGTACGCCGATTGACGCGTCCTGCGCCGTCATGGCGCGCGAAAGCTCGCGGGCGGTGGCTTCATTGTCGAGGGAAAGCAGGATGCACCGTTGCTTCGCGAGTGTCGCGAGACGGCGCAGATTCTCAGCGCCCCAGACGGGGTAGGCCAGCAGCATATCGTTAAACCCGGCACCTGCCATGACTTCCGCCTCGCCGACCTTGGCGACCGTCAGACCCATGGCACCGCGATCCATCTGCATGCGGGCGGCTTCGGGCGTCTTGTGGGTCTTGATGTGAGGCCGCAGGCCGAGGCCAAGCTCGCGGCAGCGCGCCGCCATGCGGTCAAGGTTGCGCTCCATCACGTTGAGGTCGATCGTCAAAGCCGGGGTTGGAATTTCGCGAATGTTCACTGGACAACCACCTCCCTGCGTGCGTGAGTTCGACGTGGAGCGTCGCCCCGCTCCGCCGTCGAAACTTAGGATACCGCCATCGCTGCCGCCTGCTTGCGAGATCTATTCCCAATTCCTCAGGTCAGGCCAGATCTCTTTGAGCGGCTGCTTGAGATCCTTGCAGAGAATTATGGGAAAGTTCTCATACGGCATCGAGTATTCGTTATACACCAGGCCGGCCTGTTTCTCTTCCGTACACTCGCTCTCGAGCCTCGGATTGTGGCCCAGCAAGAGGAGGCTTTGACCGGCATTGTCGCCTGGTCCCCAATAGAAATAGTTCTGATGGGGCGAGAGCGCATGAGGTAGGCCGAACCTCGGCCCAAACAAGTCGATCGCGCCCGCCTCTCCGTAATCGTTGGCGAAGATGGCAGTCGCGGCCCTTTGCCCGGGCGGCAAATTGTGGTAGGCGCGCGCCGCGGCGGCGGTCATTTCTTGCCAGCCGAAGGTGTCGGCGTAGAGCTGCGGCAGCGGCCCCAATTTTCTCTGCTCGATATCGGGCGGGTCGATGTTCAGCGCGTCGGAGTAGCGCTTATACGTCTTAACCGGAAGCACCGGCAGGGCGAACGGCGCCAGGAACGTTGCCCCGACGAGCAGAAGGCTCACGTAAACGGGTCTGGCCCACATCCATCGAGGCCGGCGGAACGCCCTTTCCATGACGACGGCGCCGCTTCCGAACAGCATGGGATAAGCTGGAAACAGGTAGTAGACCCGGCCGTGAAGCAGCAGCAGAATCGAGAGGACGACGAGATATGCCCAGCCCAGCGTCCGGTACGGCTCCCCTTCCCTCGCGCCCAGGTAGAACCAAAGACCGGCCATCCAGATGGGGCAGGCAAGCGGGTGCAGTTCGACAATCTCTTCGGCGATGAAGTCCAGGGGCGTGAGGGGCACACTGTGGCCGTCCACCCGATGATAACGAAGCCAGGCCAACGATATGAACCCGTGATGGATCTGCCAGATCAGATTGGGCAGGAAGATGAGCAGGGTGATGAGGCCTGCGACCCACAGCCATCGATTCCACAGCAGGCGCCGCCCGGAACTGAGCAACAGGCCCAGCAGAATTCCAGACAGAAAGAAGAACATTGAATATTTGTTCTCCAGCCCGAGCCCTGCCAGTATCCCGAACCCGATCCAGGCGCTTCGGCTCGCCGTCTTGACCGCCCGTATAAGAAAATAGGCGCAGCCGGTCCAAAACACGGGCTCAAAAGCGTTCATGGTAAGGAGGTGATCGGCGCCAAGGAAAGCCGGGGCGGCCAGCACCGCGACGGCCGCGAGTGCCTGAGCGAATCGCTTCCCGCCGAGCTCGCGGGCGATCAGGCCGGCAAGAATCACCTTCACAGCTCCCGCCAAGGCCGGCAAAAAGCGCAGGCCGAGAAGCGAAGTGCCGAGCGTGGTGCGCGCCGCGGCGGCAATGCCGGCGATGAGCGGAGGAGCGTCGAGGTAGCCCCAGTCGAGGTGCCGGCTGAGATCGACGAAATACAGTTCGTCCCGAAAGTAGCCGTAGCGGCCGGCTGCGGCCATCTGGATCAGAAGCTTGGCCGTCGCTATGACGAGCAGAATGAGGGTCGCATGGTCGCGGCCTTCGCGATTCGGTTCCATGACCGGCTGCACCGCTGAACCCATATCACCGATTCCTCAACAAACGCACGAGCAACACATCCGCCAGGACTTACATTTTAGCTGGAGTCTCTTGCCCGATAGCCAGAACTGAAAAACAGGGCGAGAGCAGCCGGCGTGGCTTTCCAAGTTCTCAGGATAAGTGACTGAAAACAAGCTTCGAAACGAGAATCTAGCAGATCTACGTGGAATCGAGCTTTCAAAAATGGCCATGATTGCTCTCTTTTCATGAAGTAAAAACCGCTTTCTGCAGTAGGGAGTGTCTTCTTCGACCCCTTCAGAACGAGCTAAGTCATTGCACATCAGCACCATGATGGTTTAAATCGACTAAATCACTTGTTTTCAATGGGCTAACGGCTTTCTACGGGCGACCCTTTGTTTTCAATAACCTGACGGCTTCGTTTGGCAGAATTCCCATTTTTGCATTCCTCCTCCTTCGGCGGGCTGGGTAGCGCAACGGCCGATGAGATGTGGATTGGCTCCGAATTCGGCTCTGGATTTCCGCAAATTAGGGCCTCCGCGCCAAGACCGATTGGTTGATTTCAAAGCACATGGTGGGTTCGTTCCTCGATTTCGACACCTTTTGTCGAGCTTCCCGAGTGCGGTTTGCCGCAGGGGCGGCCTTTGGGGTCGGGCAACTGGCAGAGGACTCGAAAGGCGGCACAAGGGCCGGCGCTGCGCCATACTGCACCATCAACAACGAGTGAACCACTCTTGCGGCAGGGCAGCAAAGGTTTAAGATGTTCCGAACGTTTACAGCGTTTCTGGCAGTTTACGAGAAGTGTAGGACCAAAGATGTCCTGCCGCCGGCCGCCCCCCACCTGCGCGGTACGATCATGGTAAAATTAAGACCTCGCGGAATTCCGCTCGCGCCCGCCGTTGAAAACCAAGCCCGAGTGGCTGGCTACTGCGGCCGGACGGTCACGGTCGAAAATTCATGAAACCTTGCGTCTCTGTCGTGCAGTATCTGAATACTGCGCCGCTCGTCTGGGGCATGGTGCATGGCCCGCTTTGCGGGCGCTTCGATCTGGCTTTCACCACGCCGGCCTGCTGTGCTGAGGATCTTCGTGCCGGTCGCGCCGAGGTCGGCATCATCCCCTCCATCGAATACCAGCGCATCGACGGCCTGAAGTTGCTGCCGGGCATGTCGATTGCTTCCAAGAACCGCGTCCGCAGCGTGCTGCTGCTCGCGCGCGTTCCCATCGAGCAGGTGCGGACCGTGGCTCTCGACACCTCCTCGCGAACCTCGGCGGCGCTGGTACAGGTGCTGTTGCAGAAGTTCTATAAGCTCGAGGTCGTGTCGCGTCCAGCCAATCCTGATCCCGAAGCCATGCTGCGCTCATCCGACGCAGCCCTGCTGATCGGGGACCCGGCGCTCCTCTACAACGGGAACGCCCGCATCTACGACCTTGGCGAGGAGTGGCGCCGTTTCACCGGGCTTCCTTTCGTGTTTGCGGTGTGGGCTT
The DNA here is from genome assembly GCA_035946575.1 of Terriglobia bacterium. Classification (GTDB taxonomy): domain Bacteria; phylum Acidobacteriota; class Terriglobia; order UBA7540; family UBA7540; genus Gp13-AA77. Next base: position 43,232 of record DASYZG010000075.1, read on the forward strand.
TCCGTCCGGGTCCAGGGATTGACCCTGCGGATCTCGGCCGCGATTTCGCCTCTTCGCGGAACGCGGGCCTTGAGCACGTGGACGACATCGCCGCCGAGTGGGCCCCGCGACTCGGGCTGACGGCGCAGGCGGTGAAGATTTATCTGACGGGGAACATCGACTATACTCTGGATGAGGAGAACCTTGCCGGCTTGCGCCTATTCCACCGGCTGGCGCACGAAATCGGGGCGATCCGGGATCTGAAGGACCTGGATTTCGCCTGAGCCGCAGGTCCGTAGCAGGATTTTGTGGTGAAGGCATCTTGCCTGCCGCGCGCCACATGCAGGCTGGGAGCCTGCACCACAAACTGAGACGGTTGGCGTACGTTTGATACCTGACATGAGTCTGACCAACGCCCAAGCTCTCGAGATGCTCCGCTCCGACGACCTGATCGGTCTCGGGATGGAAGCCGACGCGCTCCGGCAGCGCTTGCATCCGGGCAACGTGGTGACCTACCAGATCGACCGCAATATCAATTACACGAACGTCTGTACCGAATACTGCTCCTTCTGCGCGTTCTATCGCCCGGTAGGCTCGCCTGAGGGCTATGTGCAGCCCCTGGAGTCGATCTGCCGGAAGATCGATGAGACGATGGCGCTCGGCGGCACCGGAATTCTGATGCAAGGTGGATTGCACCCCGATCTGAAGCTCGACTATTACACCGGCTTGCTCTCCACCCTGAAGGGGCGCTACCCGAGACTGCACCTGCACTGTCTGTCCGCGCCCGAGGTCCTCAATATCGCGGAGATCGAGGGCCTCAGCGTGCGCGAGGTGCTGTTGCGGTTACAGGCTGCGGGACTCGATTCGATTCCGGGCGCCGGCGCCGAAATCCTCGATGACGAAGTCCGATTCCGTATTGCGCGTCTGAAGTGCACCACGGAGGAATGGCTGCAGGTTCATCGCGAGGCGCACGGCATCGGGCTGCGCACGACCGCAACCATGATGTTCGGATGCGGGGAACAGATCGAGCATCGAGTGAGGCATTTCGAGCGCGTCCGGCGGCTGCAGGAAGAGACCGGCGGGTTTACCGCCTTCATCCCCTGGTTCTTCCAGCGCGAAAACACGTCGCTCGGCCGATTCGTCAAGGAAGAAGTGAGCGCGGTCGAGTATCTGAAGACGCTGGCCGTGTCGCGGCTCTACCTGGACAACATCGAGAACGTGCAGGCCAGCTGGCTTACGCCCGGCCACAAGATGTGCCAGATCGCACTTCGCTTCGGCGCCAACGACGTGGGCAGCATCCTGATCGAAGAGAACGTGGTCTACGCCGCCGGCTGCCGGAACAAATCGAGCGAAGAAGCATTGCGGCGGCTGATCAGCGATGCCGGCTACCGGCCGATCAAGCGGGATACCCTGTATCGGACTTATTTCCTGAACTAGCGAGGATTGCCTGCTGTAGCGGCGGTCTAGGACCGCCGACTTTTCCAAGATATCGGTCGGCGGTCATAGACCGCCGCTACAGAGGTCATCATATTCGTGTGCTCCCAACGCTACATCACGAAAGCTGTGAGCATAACGAAGTCGTCGATCTCAAAATTGCTGCTGCCGATCCTTGCGTCCACGGCATTCCTCACCCTGTCGTGCGACCGCAATTCGGATCGCATTCGAGTCGAGCACAAGGTGCATAGCGCCAAGCAGGATACGTCGATTTATAGCAGTGGCGAGATGGCGGGACGTGTTGTCCTGGCCGCGGGTAAAGAGGGCGCGCCCGTGCCCGGCGCCAGCGTGGTGGTGATCGACACCGCTTCCGGCAAGCAGGTGCTAGAACTGCTCCAGAAGGAGCCGGACGCCCCCTGCCTCAAACGGCTTTCGGATATGCAAGGGGCGCTGATGAAGGTCGCCGAAGCCAGCGCGAATGCGGGCCGGACGCCGCCCACCGCCACCGCGGATGCGGACGGTTATTTCATGCTGCCCCAGGTGCGGCCCGGCATCTATATGGTCGTAGCCTACGGCCGCGCCGGCGACGTGCGGGCGATCTGGGAGCAGCCGGCCATGGTGGACCCGTACCAGGCCGTCGTTGTCAAACTCGTGGAGCCGCTGATTTCTTGCGCCGCCGAAGAGGAAAAGGCCAAACAGCCGCCTCCACTTCCGATTCCCGGCATGCAGCCCATTCCGGCGACCGTACCGCCGGTTCCTCCGCCGCAGCCGACACCTGCGGTGCCGCCGCCCTCGACCAACCCCACACCACCTTCGTAGCTATGGCGCGCGAGCGAATGATCGTGATCGGCGGCGTGGCAGCCGGACTGAGCGCCGCGAGCGAAGCCCGGCGGCAGAATCGCTGGATGGAGATCCGGGTCTACGAGAAGGGCCCCGACATCTCCTATTCGAACTGCGGTTTGCCCTACTACATCGAAGGTCTGGTGCCCGACGCCGATCGCCTGCGCATTCACTCCGCGGAGTTCTTCCACGCCGAGCGTGACATCGAGGTGCTCACGAACCAGGAAGTGATTGAGATCTCCACCAGCCGGCATCGCCTGACGGTGCTCGAGCCCGGAAGCGCGCCCGAGGAGGTTCCTTACGACCGGCTGGTGATCGCGACCGGCGCTGAACCCGCGCCGGCGGAAATCGAAGGCCTCTCGCTCGGCGGGGTGTTCCACGTCAACACGCTGCAGTGCACAGTGGCGCTGAAGAAGTATCTCGAATCGGCCGCCGTGCGCCACACCGTGATCATCGGCGGCGGCTATATCGGGCTGGAAATGGCTGAGGCGCTCAAAACTCCCGAACGCAGCGTGACCCTGCTCGAGCGCGGGCCGAATCTCTTCGAAGCCGCCGATCCCGAAATTGTCGAAGTTATCCGGCAGGAACTGGCGCGCAATGGCGTCGAGGTCGTAACCGGCACAAAAGTTGTGGCGCTCGCCGGCGACGCGCATCACAGCAACTCAGCCCTGGCGCGTGGGGCTGTGCGTCGAGTGCATTCGGAGAATGGGAGCTTTGAAGCGGACTGCGTGGTTCTGGCGACCGGCGTCCGGCCGCGCGTCAAGATCGCGGCCGATGCCGGGATCGCGCTCGGTGCGGGCGGCGCCATCGCGGTGAATGAATACCAGGAGACGAGTGCCGCCGGCGTGTTCGCGGCGGGCGACTGCGCGGACGCCCTCCACCTGGTGAGCGGCCGGCGCGCCTACGTGCCTCTCGGCACCACTGCCAACAAGCAGGGCCGCGTGGCGGGCACTAACGCGGCCGGCGGACGCGCGCGATTCGGCGGCATGGTGGGCACGGCGGTTGTAAAGGTCTTCGGCCTGGAAGTGGCGCGCACGGGATTGAGTTCAGAAGAGGCGGCTCAGGCGGGGTTCCGCGCGGCCCAGGCGGTCATCCGCTCTGCGGCGCGTGCCCGATACCTTGGCGGGAAGGACATCCTGGTGAAGCTCCTCGCGGATCGATCCACGGGACGACTCCTCGGGGCGCAGATGGTGGGTCCGGAAGGCGTGGCCAAGCGCATCGACGTGCTTGCCACAGCCCTGCACGCGCGACTCAGCGCGGAGCAGGTCTCTCAGCTTGATTTGAGTTACGCCCCGCCTTTCTCGAGCGTCTGGGATCCGATCCTGATCGCGGCGCGTCAACTGATGCACGCGCTGAAGCGGTAAAGGTGGTCTACCCAATTCACCAGATGGTGTGGACGGCTTTCGAGCGGCGGATCTCGCTGTCTGCCGTGAGCAACGGCAGGCCCTCGGCGAGCGCCGTGCCCGCGATGATGCGATCAGCGGGGTCCTTGGGGTAGCTTGCCGGGAGGTCACACGCCGCCACACAGGCGCGACTGGTGATCGAAAGGATAGTAAATCGGGTTTCCATCTCGCGCAGGAAAGACGGCAAGCCGGCGTCGAGCTGAATGCGCCCCCTTCTGTGGAGCGTCGAAATCTCCAGCAAACTGATATCGCAAAGCGCCAGCCCTTCACCCTTCGCGCGCGCGCCCTCAATCGCAGTCCTTGCACGGACTGAAACTCTGAGCGGTTCGAACGCCAGCCAGACCGGGACGTGCGTATCAAGGAGTATCATTCAAGAGAGCCCCAGTCTTCAATCGCGGGCGCAATGATATCGCCAGTAATTCTGCCCTTTCCCTGCATAAAGCCGAAAATGTCGTCTGTGTCGTCTACGGGGACGAGTTTCGCCACAGGCTTGCCACGCTTGGTGATCAGCACGGGTTGTCTCTTGGCCTGAACCTGATCCATGACGGCCAGGCAGTGTGCCTTGAACTTGCCCGCTGCCATGGTTTTCATAGCCCCTCCATTCATGGTCATGATAGCATAGTCACGAGCTAGATCTGAAGCTCTTGTGACCCGCGATGGCCAAGAACCGCAAACTGAAACCGTTCAGCGCCGCCAAAGAAGTGAAGCGCCTCGCGCGCCTCCGAGTCGGCACGCCGCCGCCCTCGCAGGTGCAGCCGGACGAAAAGCGGAAACCTCAAAAGCACAAGAAGAAGGAACTTGAGCAGGAATTGGTGTAGCGGTTGTGAGTAGTCGGTTTTCGGCAGCCGGCTGGTGTACGTTCGACGGCGACAACCGGTTACCGACAACGGGAAACCGAACTGGCGGAAGTGTGTCGGAGTCGAACCGACCGGTCCACCGAAGGCAGACCCACAGGATTTGAAGTCCTGGGCGAACACCGGCCCGCATGCACTTCCGCGTTGATTCTAGGCAACTGGCGGGGATAGCGTCAACGTCGCGTCCTTTAAGTTTCCCGGAAACGTTGCAGGCAACTGCAGGAGTCCGATTCACCGGCACTTCGTCCGCGCCGTCGTCCGTTCCGATGAGCATCACGTACCAGTTTGCGTCTAGTTTGCCGGCGCGCCGCGCACGGTCAGTTGAAGCGTTACGGACGCATGGGGTGTGCTCGGATCGTTGCTTGTAAGTCCCAGGACCGCGTAGATCGTCTGAGTGGTGCCGGACCTGTTTGTGCCAAGCCAGGTGACGGAGATGCTCGCCGACGACTGGGGAGGAATCGTCAGCGTCGCCGGGCTGAATCGCAGAGCAAGAACATTGCTGGAAATGCTCTGCATGATCAAGGTGGCACTGCCGATGTTGCTGATCGGAATCGACCCGGTTGCTTCCGCACCATTCGACACGGTACCCAGGTTGAAGTCGGCCGGAGCGACGATCTGAGGACTTGCGGTCGTGTTGCGATCGAAAAGCTTCTGCCACTGAAATCGATCGTTGGGAGGGTTCGCGAACAGCGGACTGTCGGAATTTTGTGTCACGAGCAGGTTCCAAGCAGTGGCTGGCTGGGTTGGATCGCAGGGCACGGTACTATCGTTCAAATTCGTGCAGAATGTGCCGCCGAGGGTAAGATTGCCATTGCCTTGTGTGCTGCCAAGCGGCAGACTGGCCCAACTGCCGCTGATCACCGGGAACCAACTTGGTGGCCCCGCCCCTCCCCCGGGCTTCGCCGCACGCGCCACGATGCCGCCCGGAGCGCCCGAAATGGGCCCTCCGGCGACCGAGTTTGCTTGAATAACGCCCTGAAACACGTTGGCGAAGGTGAGGCCCTGATCGGAACTCAATCCGAGCCACCAGACGGTGTTGCCAATCTGCCTCACGTAGTAGGTGCTCACATCGGACGCCGCCCAGGAGCCGGTCAGATCAAGATTTGCCGGACGCGGACCGTTGAAGTCCTGAAGCACGTCGAACGAATATACCGGATGTATCTCCAGATTTTTCGTATCCAAATTGCCAGAGTCGTTGTCCGTTTCATAGCAAGGGTTGCCCGGGTGGAAGATGGAACTGTGCCCGCAATCGAGAACGAGCGGGCCGGTCACACGGACGCGGCTCTCCGTCCTCATGGTCCAAGGGTCGCCTGGAATAACCACGACCGGCAAACCAAGTGTGAAACCGGCATTGATCGGAATGCCGTTCGCCAGGGTGCTGTTCGCTCCGGTCTCCGCCCAGCCGGGCAGAAAGACGGGGTCCCCCGGCTGGCAATTGGCATTCTGGCGGCCAAACATGATGATTTCACCACGAACCGCATTCTGCCAGGCGTTGAGCTTGCCTTGAATGTCGCTGGCGCTGTTGATCCAGCCGTTCGCCCAGAACCCGGGCTGCGCGTCGAGGTTCTGGCGGTCGGCGGCAATGTCGAAGTCGAAATCGTCATCGCCATCGTGGAAGGTGAAGAAGTCGGAACAGCTGAGGCCGCTTCCCTTCGACAGGCTGGGCGAGTAGGGCTGCGTAACCATACCAAACACGACCGCATTGTCCTTGTAAGGCTTAAGATTATCGAGCAGGCTTTCATGGCTGCCCCACACGCTCTCCGTCTGGTTCTTCAGCACTTTCGCGAACAGGCAGTAAGGGTCGCGTTTCCCGGCGCCGTCCGTGCAAGGCAGAGGCGGTATGGAAGATCGGATCCAACTCTTGGCAGCAAAACCGCCCGTCTGACTTTGGGTCTGGAACTGAACCACCGATCCATCCGAGTCTCGGGTTAAAACGAGGTTGAGTGTTCCCTGACCGAGCGTCGAGCCGGTTTGCCGGGGCACTTCAGCCCAGTCCCCGACGAACGTGCCGCCCGATAGCGTGCCGTGAAATACCTGGGCGGAAGTCAGCCCGCGTTGGAACGAATTCGACTTACTCGCTACCGTGCTGAAGGGATCGGGATCAAATCCCGCCCACCACACATCATTTCCGATCTGCCGCACGTAATAAACAGCGCCGGTATCAGCAGTCCAGATTCCGTTGAGGTCGAGTGCGGCTGGTTCCCCGACACAGTCGCATCCGAGTTCCCCTTTCGGGAATCCACCGGGCGTCGTGCAGTGCCCGAACGGTCCGACGCCACTCAAAACCGGGCTGCACACGGCACCGGGACTCGTACATCCCACGTCGGGCTTACCGGAACACCTTTGAGCTCTGAGCGCCGCCGGCCCAAAGAGAACCGGCACAGCCAGCAAAACGAGCGCGACCGGGCTGCCGAAGCTGGCACCCTTGCCTCTCGCCTTGAGCGTCCGCTTCCGAAGAGCGTCATACGACCGATGAGTCTTGCGGTACACCGATTTCTCATATCGCGCACCGTCACGCATGAGAGCCCCCTCTGGCGTAGAATTTCAGTCCTCGATTTATTTCTTACGCTCAGGCCTTCTTGAGGATCCTGGTGATCCAGATCAGAATGACTGCGCCCAATATCGCCACCAGGATGCTCGAGATAAGTCCTCCTCCGGCCAATCCGAAAAAGCCGACGATCCATCCCCCGATGATGCCACCGAGAATTCCGAGCACAATGTCGGCGATGACGCCGTATCCGCCGCCTTTCATGATTTTTCCGGCCGCCCAGCCCGCGATCAAACCCACGACGATCCACCAGATAATCCCATGTGTCATGTGACCCCCAAGGAACACCTAAGCCAGGATTCGATTCTTCTATCGTCGCGCGAGGGTTAACATACACCCACCTTCGGCCTAGCGCAACCGCCCGCATCGCATGGCCCGCATCGCAGGGGTGGATCGGCCAGGCGTGCTGGTGCGCCGCGCTCTTTTCAGTCCGACCACGGCGCTGGCTTGCGATCCCACCGATGCTTGCGCAACTCAGAGTACAGAGCTTCGGGCAATGGAGGCGCATCGCTGGCAGCCATGTTCGAGATTACGTTACGCTGCTTCCGCATGCCCGGGATGATCGTACTGACGTCCGGATTCATCAGGATGAAGCGCAGCGCCATCTCCGGCAGAGTCATGCCCTCGGGTACCAGCCCTTTCAACTTCTCCACGCGATCGATGGTCGGGTTCAAATTCTCAGGCACGAAGTAGATGTTGCGCCAGTCGCCCTTCGGCCATTGGCTCTGCCGCGTCAGAGTTCCGGTTAACGAGCCTTCGTCGAAGGGAACGCGCGCGATCACTGCTACGTCGTGCTCGCGGCACGCCGGAAAAAGTTCGTCCTCGGGACTCTGGTCGAAGATGTTGTAGATCACCTGGACCGCGTCCACCAGGCCTTCGCGCACGGCCCTGACGCCGTTCCAGGGTTCCCAGCGGTTGATGCTGATGCCGACCGCGCGGATCAGACCACGGCCCTTCAGATCCTCGATTTTCCTGATCCAGCGCCGGTCGTCAATCCAGGAGTCTTCCCAGGTGTGGAACTGGATCAGGTCAAGCGTGTCGATGCCGAGATCGTTGAGGCTTGCCTCCACGCTCTTCCCGAAGAAATCGGGCGGAAAGCAATCGTCGAGCTTATACTCGCGCCGGCTCGGCCACTGCAGATTTTGGGGAGGCACCTTGGTCGCGACATACAGCCGCTTACTGCTCCCGCCCCGGTTGGCCTGGTTGTCGCGGATCAGCCGGCCGAGCAGCGATTCGCTGTGACCGTCGCCGTAGGCACGCGCCGTATCGAAGAAATTGCAGCCGAGATCGACGGACTGCTGCAGGGCCTCCATCGATTCCGCGTCGTCGGAGCCTGTCCATCCGCCCATGCCCCACATGCCATAGCCCATCTCGCTGACGCTCCAGCCGGTACGTCCGAATCTGCGGTACTTCACGCGTCCACCTCCGTGGCTTATAATCCTAGGCTGATTCGCCCAGGGTGCGATTTTATCTCTTGTCGGCGTGAAAAGCTTTAACACGGAGTTCACGGAGCTCTGTGTTCTCGGGGGTGAGGCTTTTGTGGCACAGAGAACACGAAGGTTCGAATCAACACGCGTGCGAGTCGAGTCAAAGCCAGTGCGGAAATGAGGAATGCGATGAACGGTCAAGCCGCCAATCAGTTTGCGGGATTCAAGGCGGAATCCTTCCGATTCTTTCACGACCTCGCCCGGAACAACAACAAGCCCTGGTTTGACGAGCATCGCGACGTGTACGAGACGCACGTCGCGGGCGCATTCCGTGGTCTGCTCGCGGCGCTGGAGCCGGCGCTCGTCGAGCTCAATCCGCACTTTGAGATTTCCGGCAAGACGAATGCGAACTTCTCCCGGATCAATCGCGATATCCGCTTCAGCAAAGACAAGAGCCCCTACAAATCGAATTACTACCTGCGCGTTTTCGACTCGCGGCGCTCGCACCAGACCGACGGCTGGCTTTACGTCGGGCTTTCCGCCGACGCTCTCACGGTGGGATTCGCGAATTATCACAGCTGGCACCGGGGCGAGAAGAGCACCCTCCAGACGGTATTCCCGGCGCGCTTTCGTACGCATCGGGCGGTATTCGACGATCTCCTCGAGCGCATCGTCCGCCAGGGGCGATTCGAGACTTACTGGCATCGCCAGGAAAAAGGCGAATGGGCACAGCATGCCGGTTTGCCGCGCCGAGATGATGACTGGCTGACACTTCAGGCGTGGGTTGTGCGCAAGGTCTTCACGCCGGAGAGCCGTCAGCTCTCGAGTTCCGCCTTTGCGCACAAGGTTGAGGAGATCTGCCGGCGGCTTTATCCCCTTTACGTCTTCACGTCGCAGCCGGGAAGGGATTGGCAGCGCGCGCTCCGGGCATCTCTTTGACTCCGCATCCTGTGCGCCAGCGCCTTTCGCGGGCACGGCCCTCAAGGTTTTAAGCCAGGATCGAGCTTGAGATCGCCGAGCGGAAACAAACGATCAGATGTTGCGCTTTCTGATCTGGTCCGCGGCGTATTCTGACGTTCGCCAGGCCAGCGCCAATATCGTCAGCGTCGGGTTTTTGTCGGCGTTGCTCACGAAGGGCGCCGCGTCGGTCACGAAAAGATTCTTGCAATCCCAAGCCTGACAGTAAGCATTCAGCACGGAGGTCCGCCGGTTGTCGCCGAGGCGTGTGGTGCCGACTTCGTGGATGATGGCGCCGCCCCTGGAGATGCCCCAATTCGTATCAGCGTCCGCCGTCCGGATCACTTCGCCTCCCGCCGCCACGATGATCTCGCGGAACGTTTCTCGGGCGTGGCGTGCCTGAAGGATTTCGTCCTCGCTGAACTTGAAATGGAACTTGAGCACCGGAATGCCCCACTCATCGACCACATTGGGATCGATCTCGCAGTAACTCTGCTCGTTCGGAATCATCTCCCCGCGGCTCGAGAAGCCGACCGTGGCGCCGTAGATCTTGCGGCAGCCGCGCTTCAGTTCCGCGCCGTAGCCTCCGTCGAGGAATCGTTCGGTGTGGCTGAAGATTCCGATGCCGGGCATGTGGCGTCCGCCGCCGAACTCGATGTGGTAGCCGCGCGCGAAGGGCAACTCATGGCGGAGTTGCTGCTGATAATTCCACCACGGCATGTAGAGGTGCATGCCACCCACGCCGTCGCAGTTGTGAGGCGGTTCATCCATAAGGACCGGGAGAAATCCAATGGTTCCGTCGGTGCCGACGGTGTCCATCAGGTAGCGGCCCACGAGCCCGCTGGAATTGGCGAGCCCGTTGGGAAAGAGGTGGCTCTTGGAGTTCAGCAGAATCCGCGTGGTCTCGCAGCAACTCGCCGCCAGCACCACGACCTTCGCGCGCACCTGCACTTCCTGGCGCGTCTTCTTGTCGATGTACGAGACCCCGGTCGCGAGGCCGTCTGGCCCGACCATGACTTCGCGGGCCATGGCGTCGCACTGGACCTCGAGATTCCCCGTGGCCTGCGCGGGCGGAATCAGGACCGTGGGTGAGGAGAAATTAGAACCCGTAGCGCAGGAGCGTCCGCATTGGCCGCAGTAGTGGCAGGCGGGACGCCCGTTGATCGGCCGCGTGATGATCGAAAGGCGCGACGGAATACAGGGAATGCCGAGCCTGCGGCAGGCCTTCTGGACCACCAGTTCGTAGCAGCGCGGCTTGGGCGGCGGCATGAACCTGCCGTCGGGCGTGTTTTCCAAGCCCTCGTGCGATCCGAAGACGCCGATCAATTCCTCCGTCCTGTCGTAGTAAGGTGCCAGATCGTCATAGGTGATCGGCCAGTCGAATCCTTTGCCATCGCGGCTGTAGGGCTTGAAATCATAGGGACCCATGCGTAGCGAGATGCGCCCCCAGTGGTTGGTCTTGCCGCCGAGCGCCCGTGTGCGGAACCACTGCCAGTCGCTGCCCTCGGCATTGGTATACGGCTCGCCGCGCAGATGCCATCCGCCGTAGCCCGGATCGAAGTAGCCCGCCGGCTTGTCCGGCGTCGGGAGTCCGCGATGCGGAGCCTCGTAGGGCCACATCAGCATCTTCGAGTCTTTGGCGGTGTCGAACCATGAACCGGCTTCCAGCATCAGGCACTTGGCGCCGGCCCTGGTGAGAACGTAGGCAGCCATGCCTCCGCCGGCGCCAGATCCCACGATCACCGCGTCATAGATCTTCGGACTCTTCATCACCTGGGGCATTCGGCCTCCATTCCTGAAGCAAGTGTCAGTCATCGCGGCATCGCGATGTCGGGGCCGCTGTGCCCCCGTACTTCCTCCGTGGCACTGTGAGGTAAAGACTCTTAATACAGAGGCCACCGAGAACTCGTAGCTTGCGCAGAAACCTCAAGCTCAAACCACGACCGCCAGCACCCCTCCATGATCCGGTGCTCGTCAATTCCCCCTCGTGCTAGTATGGCATGGTGCGCGTCGGGCGCCGCCGGTCCGCGGGAAGGGCTGAGCCCACTGAGACGACAGACGGAGTCCAGACACCTTCATGGTGATCTTCCTTTCGCCCGAACCAGCGGACATCGGGCAAGCCGGGCCGACGAGGCCCCGAGGAGGTCATCATGTCCCAGCAACACTCGCCGATAGCCGCGCGCGCACTTCCCGAGAAACCCAATCTGAATCAGTTGAAAAAGCAGGCCAAGGAATTGCTCAACTCGTTTCGCGCCGGGGAACCGGAGACCGTCGCGGAGGTGCGAACTCAGCATGGTGCTCAGCCGCCCGGACCGGAGAATTTCCATCTCAGCGACGCGCAACGGGTGATCGCCCGCACCTACGGTTTTGCAAGCTGGCCCAAACTCAAGGCGTTCGTCGACGGTGTGACTGTCGGCCGCTTCATGGCAGCCGTTCAGGCCGGCGACCTCGGACGCGTCGGCGCCCTGCTGCGGCAGCGTCCGGAGTTGGTGCACATGGACACGGCAGGCAACAACGAGCATCGAGGATTGCATTACGCCGTGCTGCGCCGCGACCCGTCGATGGTGCGCCTGCTGATGCAGTCCGGCGCCGACGCCCGCAAGGGCATCTGGCCCCATCGCGACGCGACTACAGCCTTCGCTCTGGCAAAGGACCGCGATTACCTGGAGATTGTCGCCGTGCTTGAAGAGGAGGAGCAGCGCCGGCGCGAGCAGACAAGCTGCCCGAACGTCACCGTCTCGCCGGCGCAGGACCTCATCAACGAAGCGGTTCGGGCTGGCGATAACGTCACGGCAGTGCGAATGCTGGAAGCGGATACTGGCCTGGTTCATGCCTGCGATCGTTCCGGCGGCACACTGCTCCACGCCGCCGCTCAAGCGGCCAACGAGGAGATGGTCGCTTGGCTGCTGGCGCGCGGCGCCGGCGTACACAAGAAGGACCTGCGTGGATTTACGCCTCTTGATCGCGCCGCGCTTGCCGCGAATGCCTATAACGGCCGCGCGGCGCGCTTTCCCACCGTTGCCAAACTGCTGCTTGACCGCGGCGCTGAAGTGACGTTGCCGGCCGCCATCGCCCTCGGTGACATCTCCTGCATCCGCGAGCTGGTGGAGGCCAATCCTGGCTTGCTGCGTCAGGAAATCCGCTGGACCGAGGGCGGCCTGCTTACGCTGGCCGTCAAGCACGGGCAGCTGGAAGTCATCCGGCTGCTCCTCGACCTCGGCATGGACGTTGACGAGCGCACGATGTTGCAGGAACTCGAGGAGCCGACGCTGAGCTGGGGCGCGCCGTTGTGGCACGCGGCCTGGGCAGGCCGGTGCGACATCGCCGAGCTGCTGCTCGACCGTGGCGCCGACCCGAATGCAAACCTGTACGCTTCCGGGTGGCCGTTGAGCCGGGCGTACGAGCGTGGCGACGAGGCCATGAAGCAATTGTTGATCGCACGCGGGGCGAGGGCCGAACCTCACTTGATCGCCCAAGCGCACGATGTTGCCGCGGCCCGGCGTCTGCTGGACACTGGCGTCAGGGAAGAGGTGGTACAGGACTTGTGCTGGTCTGCCTGTGACGGCGGCTGCCCGGCCATCGTCGAGCTGGCGCTGCCGCGTCTCAAGTGGCCGGCGAATGATCCGCGCTGGAACTGGTATCTCATCCAGCCGGTTCGAAGCCTGGGCGATGATCGAGGGGCACTCCCGCCGGTTACCGCTGACGACCTCTTGCGGTGTCTGGAATTGCTGATGCGGTATGGCGTTGATCCGAACGTGGCGCGCATGGGGCAAACGGCTTTGCACTTCACCGCCGCGCGCCACGGCGTGCCGGACGAGGCCGATCGAGTGCGGTTCGCCGCCATGCTCGTCGATCATGGCGCGCGGCTCGATTTGCGGGATGATCTGCTCAGATCGACGCCGCTCGGCTGGGCCTGCCGCTGGGGCCGTTTGGAGCTCACGAATTTTCTGATTGGGCGCGGCGCGCCGGTCAATGAGCCGGACGCCGAACCGTGGGCCACGCCTCTGGCATGGGCAAGAAAAATGGGCCACGAGACAATTGAGAGCCGTTTGCAGGAAGCAGGAGCCGAGTGGTGATGCCGCGCGGATTGACGAACGGATCGCGGTCGCGCGGTATATACTTGCCAGTCGACGAGAGCGGCAGCGATTCCTCGCAGGAGGGCATCGTTCAGCATGGAACCGTTCTTGAGCAGGGAAGAGTTGGAGGCGCTGCAGCGCCTGGAAACCTGCGCGGTCGAAGACGCGATCGAAACCTTTGACTTGCGCGCGCGCAACACCGGGTTCGCGAGCTCGGAGGTGCGCTGCCAGTTCGATGAACTCCCACCGATTGTGGGCTACGCCGCCACTGCCCGCATGCGTGCGGGGGAGCGGCCCATGTCCGGTCGAAGTTACTCGGACCGCACGGAATGGTGGAACAGCGTCCTCAACATTCCGCAGCCGCGCATCGTGGTGATGGAGGACCTCGATGAGCCGCCGGGTGTGGGCGCATTCCTCGGCGATGTGCACGCCGCCATGCTGAAGGCGCTCGGATGCATCGGTTTCATCACCAACGGGGCGGTGCGTGAGGTCTCCGCGATACGCAAGCTGGGATTCCAGGTGTTCGCGGGTAATCGGGCGCTCTCGCACGCCTATGCCCGTATCATCGACTTCGGATCGCCGGTCATGGTAGGCGGCATGGAAGTGCGCCCCGGCGATCTGCTGCACGGCGACGCCCACGGCGTGGTTTCTGTGCCCCGGCAGGTCGCGCCAGCGATTCCAGGCGTGGCGGCGCAGCTGGCTCAGCGGGACCGCCGGGTTGTCAGCGTCTGCCAGTCCCCGGATTTCAGCATCGAGAAGCTTCGCGCCACTCTCAAGGATCTCGCGTAGCGGACCCTTATGGGCACAGACGCGGCCGGGCGTACCCCTAGCCATCCCCACATTGAAAACGAGGACCCATGAACCGCGAATATCATAAGTGGTACAGTCCGGCCCTGCAGCGCGACATGGAATTGCTGGTTTTCGGCCAAGCGGGCGTTCCCATGATTGTCTTTCCGACTTCGATGGGCCGCTTCTACGATTACGAAGACCGCGACATGATCAAAACGATCGAGGGGCGCTACGAATCCGGCGCCCTGCAGGCTTTCTGCGTGGACAGCGTGGATGCGGAAAGCTGGTACAACAAGCAGATTCATCCGCGCGACCGCGTGCGGCGTCATATGCAATACGAGCAGTACCTGCTGAACGAGGTGATTCCCTTCATTGGCAGCAAGAATCCTTCGGCCGAGCTCGCCACCACGGGGTGCAGTTTCGGCGGCTACCACGTAATGAATCTCGCCCTGCGCCATCCCGACCTGGTCACCCACGCCGTCAGCATGAGCGGCGCCTTCGACGTCCATCAGTTTCTGGACGGATACTACGACGACAATTGCTACTTCAATTGTCCCCCGGATTTTCTGCCCAACCTGGATGACAACTGGTATCTCAGCCGCTATGGAACCCATTGCAAGATGGTGCTGGCCACCGGCGAGCGGGACAGTTGCCTCGGGGACAATGAGCGCCTGGGGCACATCATGGATCAGAAGCAGATTCCGCACTGGCTGGACGTCTGGGGCAACGGGACGGGTCACGACTGGCCGTATTGGCAGCAGATGGTGGTGAAGTATTTCGGGTAAAGCCAGGTCCCCGGGGCGAAATCCAACGCGCCCAATCCTGAAACGGGACCCGGAGACGAGTGGTATCGATTCTTTGTCCTCACCGTTATCACCCTGTTTAAAAGTGACCTGCATCACCGAGTCTTCGCGAGCCGCGGGGTAGCTTGAAGTTGGCAAGAATAAGCGCTCAGAGCCCCCGGCCGAGGCCTCCAATGGAGTGCTGGCAACGCGCAGGCCGAAGATATTTTCACGCAGGACAGGCCGTCACTTTCTGCATCGCGAGTGCCTTGGGCGCGTCCTTGACCCTCGTCTCGCTGATTCTGTTCACCTCCTGT